>PCBK01000050.1 GCA_002731275.1 Deltaproteobacteria bacterium
GACAGGGGGATGGAGAGGTTTGTAGAAGGGGTGGTTGCAAAGTGGCGTCGCAAATGACAACCGCATATGTTGTCCGAGCAGTCGAGCATTAGGAGAATGTCGCTTGCGACATACGTATGATCATGAGGGATTGCGCCGTATATTCGGGTGCACTTTGGGAAGACACAAATGCAACTGCCCCTGGATCAGCATTCGAGTTTCCCCCGTGAATACGGTATAAATGCTCCCCCTTCCATTCTCTGGAAGAGGAAAGGGGGATGTCATGAAGGCTTAGGGGGATAGAGAGGTTTGTTGAAGGAGGAGGTTGCGGAGAGACAAATACAACTGCCCTTGGAGCAGAGTTTTGGGGAGGATTAGAGGGAGTCTTGGTCGAAGAGGGAGCCCCAACCACTTACGATTACGCGGGGTGGTTGCTTGGCGGTCTTGAGTGCGTAGAAGTTGGTCTTATCATCACCACTCGCTTTGATCACGCGAGCGGAGCTGAGGAAGTTGGAATCAGCCGCACGGTTACGACCAGCAGGCCACGCGGAGACCATGTGGTTACCACGTTTTTGGACGGAGAGCTTGTGAACGACTTCACCGCGTGGATTGTTGTCATCGCGAGAGTAAGCGATCTCACCAGGCTGGAAGGTCAGGTTGACACCCATGGCGAGTGCGTTTCGTCCAAGAAGGATTTGACGCATCACCTGTGAAGGTGTCGTACTCTCGTCGAAGTAACGAGGCTCTACGTAATCCATACTTGCGCAGAGATTTCGGTTCGCGAGCAGCGCTGCATCTGTCACAACCTTCCCTGCGGTCGTACAGTTGTTACCACCACCATCTTCACAACATTTGAGCTGTGTATCTGGGAAGAGGTTGCCCACGAGTGGTGAACATCGGTTGGATTTACAAGGCTCACCAAAGCCAATCGCATACATTCTAGCCATACCGGAGACACCACAGATGGGCAGGTCCGAAGAGGGCGTGTATGTCGTAAAGTACGCTGTGTTGTTGTACACAATGGGGTCACCTGTGACTTTCTCGCCGGTCGGACTCACAGCAGGCGTCTTGTCGATTTTGCTGTGTGTGTCGGAGTCTTTCTTGGCAAAGACCAGGATCTTGTTGAGGGATGCACGGTAGTTGTGAATCGCTTCAACTGCGCTGGGTTTGATTCTTCCTGTTGCAAAGTCAATCGCCTTCGATGGGTCGATGTACTCGCGGACGGAGAAGATCTTGTTGTGTCCTGGCAAGACAGAGTCGAGCTGGAACAGGTTCCCTGTACCACCGAAGATAACGAGCTCACCGTTGGGGTTCAGCGCGAGGGCTGGTGCGACCATGATGGGCTTGGTGTAGTTTTCATCTTTAAACAAGTTGTAGAAGAAGTGAATCTCCCACTCGTTGGGATTCGTGGATTGGAGGTCGACGCGGAACAAGCGTCCAATTGCGTCACCAACAAATGCACGAGACGTGATGGCAGGAGGTGCACCAAATCCTGTGGGTGTGCCTGTGAAGCCACGCAAGATGGCTTTCTCACCAGCGGCTTTTAAGAGTTGTGTATCGGGAACGAGCTCTTGCATCAGGATACCTGTTTCGAGGTCGACGACGTAGACAACACCACCAACGGGGCTGCTGACGTTGAGATCTGTAAGGGCACCTGTCATCTTGATGTCCGAACCACCGGCAAGGATCGCGACTGCACGTTCTTGAACCACTCTTGTACCGTCTTTATCGTTGGGCCAGTTGACGAGGACCTTCGCGATAAAGGGTTGTGCGAAGGTGTATCCCATCTTATCGAACTTCTTACCACCAGTTTTGGGGTTGAAGTAACTGTTACTGTTGATCTCCCAGAGCAACTTGGGACGGTATGGGTCTGTTACATCCATCGCGACGTAACCACGTCCACCTGCGCGGAGGTTTGTGACCATAACCGTACGCCACTTCACGGTCGTGGTTCCTTTGTAATCATAACGATACATCTGAATGTTTTTTACGACAGGTGTACCGTCTGCTGTGTAGACTTTTCCACCTTCGGGCATCGAACCGTTGACTGCATGGCGGAGTTTGTGGACGACAGTTTTGGGAATGTATCCCCACAGCTCAACAAAGCTCGAAGTTTTCTGCGCATTTCCGAGGAATGCGTGGATGATACCATCGTTCGAACCAACGTATACAACAGTTGGTCTTTCGACGACTTTTCCTCGTCCACCTGCGATGGGCTCATTCAACCATTGTTGGAATGTCTCATCGCTGATGTTGTTTGTCGGAGGAGGTACCGTTACGGGGTTCGAGTTGTAAATCGGTCCCAATGGGTGGTCTCGAAGAACGCTAGAGCCATCATGGCCGCGAATCATGTTGACCATGAACTCGACTTCTTTGTCGCATTCACTTGCGGTGCAGTTTGTGATGCCCAACAACGTCTTCATGGAAGAAGTTTTCAGTTGGTTGTTTGAGGGGACAAAGTTGTATCTACCAGGAATACTGGCAGATGCAGATGTTGGAAGTGACACCAACCCTGAGGAAGATACACTCATCAGGTTCAACGGACCGCTGTTTCGGTTGTCGTCTCCTGGGAGATAGACGAAGAGGTTTCGTTTGTTCTTTTGCTTACCAAGCAGAGCGCCGAATTCGACAGCTTCTTTCTCTGTCTGGAATTTCAACTCGGTGCTACCGTTGAGATAACCGGTACCGATACGTGTGACGTAACCAACAGGCATCAAACACTGAAGTGCTTTTTTCTGGTTGGCAGCACACCATGTTTTACAGTTGTTGATACACTGACCAACAGGTGTCGTCGCGCTCTGGACCCATGGATAATCGGTACACAAGTGTGTCGAGGACCATGTACAGATGTTATCGTTACAACAACGACCACAGTAAAATCCGGCAGCGGTTCCTGCTGGTTTGGCGTTATTGTTACAAGACAACGCCTTGCTTGAGTCGTTGCGACAGACGGTCAACCACTTCGTCGCGTGGGAAGGTTGTGTGGGGTCGTTGTGTGCCGGACACGTTCCCTGGTTGCTAAATGAGGTCAGGTATGTGTACAGCCGGACACCTGTTCCGTAGTCTGCTGTTCCTGAGTGGACAGAGCGACTGTGGTTTGGTTTGGTGAAGGATTTGACACAGTTACATGTACCACCAGGGTTTCCTTCGTCGATTTGGCCGTTACAATCGTTATCAAGACCATCACATTCTTCCGCAGTTGCGTTGTTGATGATGTCGATAAACGCGTCACGAAGACCTGCTGCGTTGTTGGCTGCATAGTGCTTAAGGCAAGAGCCCGTTTTACAGAGTTTAATCTCAGTACGTCCGGCTTTTGCGAGAGTGTCGAGACAGGCTTTCTCTGTCGCACGTAAGCTGTTACCAAAACCAACGATGTAACTCTTGATCTTCCGAATCTCAGTGGTTCCAGGTACTTTGTAGTTATAAAGTTGGTCGACTTGGCTTGGTGAGCGACTCCATGAACAACCTTCACCTGGTGCACCATCCGTGATAAACAGAACGGCCGTTTTTCGGCGCTTGATGGGATCGTTTGTGTATGTTGTGTTGATGTGCGAACGGGCCGTTGAGAAAGCGCGTTCATAGTTGGTACCACCACCAGGGCCAAATGCATCGAGTTTTGCGTTGAGCTCCCATGGATCTTTGAAGATTGGAGCCTTGATCGATGCGCTGCTGTCGAACATCTCAAGACCAAAGCGGACTTTCCTGTCGAGGTAGTTGAGATCTTTGGTCCCACCAAAGTCTTTGAAGACATCTTTCAGGGCGAGAACCGCTGTATCCCAGCGAGAGTATCGACAGGTCTTGAAGCCGAGGCTGCTGTTGTACGTACATCCAACAGAGTATCTTGTCCCTTTGGCGCAGTTGCCAACTCCTGAACAGGCAGCAAAAGAGTCGACCAACCCCCAGCCAGGTCCCATACTACAGGATTTGTCGAGGATGACGAGCAGGTTGGGTGGCTGACATTGCGCTGCGGTCGAGACGTCAGAGCATTTTCCGCTCAAACAACGTGTTTTTGTACCACAGTTTCCTTTGAGACAATCTGCATCCGAAGAACATGTACTCGGACAAGACGAGCTATTCGCACATCTGTTGATCGAGTTACAGATCTGTCCGTTTTTGCAGTGTGCGTTGGTCGTACATTCGACACACAGACCATCTGCACGACAGATCGCACGGCCCGTTCCACATCGTGAGCCTGTTGTTTGGTTGGCTGCACACCATGCGTTGGTCACACAAGCCGAACAGCTCTCTTGGAACTGACATTTGTTGTTAATACACTTTCGACCACCGCTGCAGTGGCTGTTGCTGAGACATTGGACACAGTTGTAGTCTTTACAGTGCCTTCTGTTTCGATCGACGTAGCTGTAGCAGTAGGAGTCGTATTGGGAGTTTGTGTATGCACATTCGCGACAGGTGTAGTTGACACAAGAGCGTTTGTTGCTTGGGCAACCATAACTCGTCGCGCTTCTGTACGTCCCACTAAATGGACACTGTCGACAAAGTTTGTCCCAACAGTAGGGTTTGGATGGGTCGGCAGAGCGACAGAAAGAATTCTGTGAGTAACTGTTGTTGTCAAAACACATTGTGGGGCAGTTACCACTTGGACAGACACATTTGCCGCTTGTCGTGTTACAAGTGTATGGACTCGGGCAGTCCGAGTTTTGTTGGCATTGTACACACTTGTAGTTGATACAGTGGGGGGTGTTGGGGTTAACGTCCTTACATGTTGAGTTATTGAGCGCACGAGAGTATGGACACTCACGACATGTACTACCTGCACAGTAAGGTTTGTCAGGTCGATTAGCGAGACAGAGTGGGTTGGGCGAGGTACTCCTCGTGTATGGGGAGCCGCTGTAACAAACGCCTGTACAACTTGCTTTCACATACACGATCCTTACGACCATTTTATCACTGCTGCTGCTACAGAATGTACCTACAGCGCTGCTGGCGTCCACTCGAACGGTGACATTTCCTCCCGTAAAGTTTGGCAGTACATAACTCCTCGACAGATTGTATCCGTATGTGAGTGTGGAGTTGCACTGTCCACCTGTTGGGTTGTGCCTACCAACGGACTTACCATTCACAAAGATATCTGCGTACTCGCTGCTTGCGTTAAAGTCGCCGTAAAGGTCAACAATGGCAACAGGGATACGACCTGATGTCGCGGGAAGTCCTGAGAAGTAGAAGTTATTGTTTTGGCCAGAGCTATTGATGTATTTGGTTTGTTTGCTGCTTGAGTAGGATACACAGCTGTTGGAGCCACCTGGACCTTTGACTGTGATGACAATTCGACTGTTTGAACAAGCACCATACCAAGTAAAATATTGGTAAATGCCTTGCTGTACAGTCAGTTGTTTATCCACAAGCATATAGTTTTGGGCTGTGAAGGTGCGTGTGTACGCGCCTGTTGCTGTGGTGCTGGAGCTACAGCCTGTACTGTAGACTCTACCGTGACTGCCAACTGACCGTCCGTCAAGCCTTGTAAAAGAATTGTAAAGGTAACGAACGCCATAAACATCAACCTTGACCGTTACAGGGCCTAATGCATTTGGCAGGCTGAAGGTTGTGTTGATATTGTTGTAGGATATGTTGTTCAGTCTGATCGTACGTGTCAGTGTGTACGCGTCGGCGATCTGGGGAACAAAGAATATACCTATCACGAAGAGTGCTCCACATAGGGAGAGCCACTTCGCGATGGCGCTTCTGTTTGGTGTGGGGTGCATGGCTTTTTCCTCAATCATAAGGTTACGAAGGAAGCCCTTGCAAATACCACCGCGCCTCATGGGCGCGGTGGTATGCACGGAAGGAACGAGTAGAAAGAGCAGGTCAGAAACTATGTTTCCTCATCAAATTATGAGGGACAACCGTTACAAGTATCACCACGTCCAATGACTTGGAGATATGCACGGAATGTTCGTGCAGAAAGGTCACGTCGAGAGCTGTTTTTTTGCCCTGTTTTGACGTCGACGTTTGCGTTGTATACCCGGCCAGTTGCGGTGACTGTTACGATGTATGTGCAGGTTCGCTTGACGTCGTTTCCTGAGATAGGACGACCGTGTGTCGCGAGCCGGGGGTTGTGAATGCGAATACGGTAATCTCCCCAAACTGATGGGATACCTTTTTTACCTCTTGTTCCGGCGAGTGAGTTCCAGCGCATACCGCCATGGTCAACCTTTGACGCGGCGTTCTTTAGAGGGAACAGACTGTTGGCGGAGAAGCACAAAGATTGCGCCTCATCACAACTGTCCGCGACGGTTGCGGCAGGTTTTTTACAGAGCAAGTGCCACAAGAGGTTCATATCCTGGCGTTTGAACTCGCGAGCGATGCGGTGGACACCGGCTTTAGCGAGCTGTGATGCTTGGTATGCATAAGTTTGATAGGAAGACAGCGTAAATTGCTGTGTGGAGGTGTTAAGAGAACCCATTCCCATCAAAGTCAGCACCAACAGGATGGCCATGACGACAATAAGTGCGGCGCCTCGTTCTCTTGGGCTGCGGCGCTTTGTGTGTTGTTTTGGATGCATCAGCACATCTCCTATTGAAGCAAAAAGTTAACGAGTTGGACGGATTTTACGAGGCTTCTAACGCGAGCAGCGCCGGGGTTTTTGGTGTCGAGCTCCCACGCAATGTGTGGGTGGGAGAGGGACGCTCTCTGGTATGCGGCTTGGTACCGAAACTCTCTGTCCTCTGTTTCCGAGCGGAATGTCAGGCGAAAGTAAACACCTCTGAGGTTTCTCACATCGCTTGGAAAGTCGTGACGCAGGTCGTTGTCAAGAGGTGTTGCGTTTGCGACATTCCCACCGTGATCGCCCATACGGGGATCGAGGTTGTTGATTGCGCCTGTTAGGGGATTCACGCTGCTGAACCAGAATTGTAGGTCCACAACGTTACTCGCGATGATGAGCGGTGGGTGAGGATCGGTGTTTGTCATCGCCGTCCAACTACAGTTGAGGAGCGCGCCTGCGACCCGGCAATTAGGGACAAGAGTCTCGCGTATGAGATTCCACTCATCTTTGTTGGAGGCGTCGATGCGGTAACGCAAACGCATCAGTGGGGACACCATAACAGTCCCTGCGACTCCACACGTCGCGACAGTTCGAAGGTTGAGCCCTGTTGCGGCGCTCGCGAGTTTGACGGTTCGTGTTGTGAAGTTCGGGTTACCAGCGACCTGTACGATTTGCAAACGGCCACTTTGTCCACCGATGGTCAACAACATTCTGTTTGCGAAGATGCGATCATATGTTGTCTTATCCATCCCCTGCAGTGCAGAGGCCGAGAAACGGATCGAAGGAGTTGAACCATGGATGACATCAGCCTGGTATTCAGTGGATGTCATAAAGTTACCCATGAGCTCGATACGATCCGTTCGTACACGGTTACCATTCGCTTGAAGGAAGACGCACCCTGGATCGGTTGGCGGTGTGGCGCCTGGAGCGATGGTTGCGCAAGTTGATGCCTGACCAACGCTCGCGCTTGTGTAGTACTCAACGGCTTGAAATTGGCCATTGGAGCCGCCAGTGGTTTGCAAGTTTTGAAGACCACAGCGTCGGGGATCATTTGAGTTAATGAGGGTCATAAATCCAGCGCGCTGGAGATCTGATTCGAGTCGAGAAGAGGCAAAGCGCAAGCCTGATTGGACGGCTGCGAGTTCTTCTTGGACGATGAAGAGGCGACTGTTTTGTACAAAGAGGTAGTACACAAACGTCAATGATAATGCGGAGAGCGCGACAACAGCCATCAACTCCGTGAGGGTGAAACCTTGCTGCCCTCGTTTGGCTGAGGGTTTTCTCATATCCAAACTCCTTATGTGTGGTTATTGGGTGGCACCCTGGCGGATGTATGTAACGCGTCTTACCTGTGAAAAGTACCTTTGGAAGGCCATCAGGTGTGATTTAGTTGTCGTGCTCAACAGACTACGAATATTTGCAGGGTTACTCATTCCACAGTTTGCGAAGAATGTTCTGGGATTGACGCCGTTGATCTTTTCAGTGGTGATACCTTGGAGACCACGGGGCCAGATCACGATAACATTGGCTTCCACCAAGTCTGTGACTTGGTTGGTTGAGTCTACGCCTCCCCTACGAAAGGAATAAAAGACACAAAAACGCGCGCCTCTTCCTGGCACTGCGCCTGTTGCGCCTCCTTTGTCTGCTGTGATTTTCATTTGGTAGTTGACGGGTGCCTTTGAGAAAGGAATCCATACGGTCGAGTTAGGGTTGCCTGCGGTATTGCTCATACCTTTTTTCCCTGTACCGCTCATATACCACGTCGCTGAGAGTTGTTTGCCACTTCCCCAACGTAGCGCGTCAATTTGAAGCAACTCAAGCACTTGATCCGCGAGACTGTTTGCGATGAGCTTATCCTGACTCTGTGCTGTTTGTTCAAAGGAGGTGCTCATCATCTGGATCATCGAGACAGCCATAACCGCAAGTACCATCATCGAGACCATCAACTCAAGCATTGTAAAACCCGATTGCGAGCCTTTTCTTTGCTTTTTTTGGCAGGTCCATTTTGTTTGTTTCATTCTATTCTCCAACGCTTTTTTCTGTGTGCTTGTCAGCCTGACGATCACTTGCAAAGGGTTGCATTTCCACTTGGTTTGACTTTGATTTGGCCGTTAAATGAAACGGAGATACGTCTTGGGATGGAGTTGGGGCCGGTGGTTTGATCGTTGACTTTGATACAAATGTCGTATGTCGCGTAAGGGTTGCAGATGGCTGTGACACCACTTTTTCGACAGTTTGCGATGGTACCGTCTGGCATGAAGTAGAGATTGAGCTCTTGTGTTTTTGTGCTGTCCATGTTCACACGGTAAATGCTGACATCGGAGTAGCGTCGCCGAAATTCCAGCGTTTTTCTCTCCAGACCTGCCTCGTCTGTGGTTGCGTTAAACAGCTTGAATCCACGTGAGACAATACTCGATGCGCCCTGTGCGACAAACATCACGCCTCGTTCGGCGGATGAACCTGCGCCGAGGGGTTTCAGATCTTTGAAGGGAGCACCCCCTGGGATAAATTGAACGCGGTAGGCTTTTTGTGTCACGAGGGCCTGACCTCGGGCATAATTGAGCAGTCCGACAATCTCTCTCACCGCGAGTCGTACGCGATACGACTGCGAAAAGCTTCGCGCTCCCCACACCAAAAATGCACCCATAATGGAGATCGCCACGAGTCCAATCATCAGCTCTATAAGCGAAAATCCCATCTGTCTGTTCGAGCGTTTTGCGGTCATGCTTTTTCCTTTTCATTCAAATGAAATGCTTCATTCTTTATTGTAAAGAGCAAATTTCATACCTTTTATTGGTTGAATAAAGTTCTTTTGTTTTAAGGGTGTTGTCTTGTCGATTGGGGCGAGTGTGAAAAAAATGCATAGTCTCTCAAGAAAAGATACGCATTCTTTGCATAGCCTCTCCAAGGAAGGCATTTTGTCTGAAAGGCTGGGAGTATACAGGGTGTTCATCTTGGTCTACACACGTATTTGCCTGGAGATTTGCGTGAACAGTAGCCTGTGATCGTGTTGTTCACTGTACACGTACCGCTGCTGTTGTTGGGGCAGGCGTAGTAGCACTTCTTCCCATCGTAGTAATCTTCACACAAGGCATTCGCGACACCGCCACAATCCGCCTGTGTTGTACAGTCGAGGGTACAATAACCTTTTCCACTAATGCCAATGCCTCGGTAGCAGGAGAGGTCGGGCAGACATGGGTTTTGTTGATCACATGTCTCAAGCAGGTCTTTCCCTGTGGGCTGTCCAACGGGGACACAGAAACGACCTTTGGGGGTGCGCTTGATATCCATACAAAAGTAGCCTTGGTACTTGCACTTTCCATTTGCAGGACATGCTTGCATACAGATCTTTTTACCGTCTTTGTTTTGTACGCAATTGAAACCTGTTGAGCATTGTCCTGTGTCGCATGTTTTCGCGCAGGCTGTCAGATAGCCGACGTTTGTACAGATCAGCCCTGCACCACAAGCATCTTCTTTGATTGCCTGGTTTTGACCACAGCGCTCTCCTTCGTTGGTGCGGACACACTTGTTCTCTTTGCATTCGTACAATGGATCACATGCTTCGGTGGGGCAGTTACGGGGGACACATCGACCATTTGTCTGGCACTTCTCCGCGCCTGAACATGTTCTCTGCGTTGGGCACAAGGCGAGTTGGCAGGTTCCACCATTGCAGATCTGGTAGCCATCATCTTCTCCGGGACATGAGCGTCCTGGACCACAAGGACTCGGTTTGGGAAGGCAAAGTTTTTCTTTTTGGTATGCCTGACACGTCTCTTTGTTCAGCTCGCAAAAGTCGTCAGTGGTGCATTTGAGTCGGCACTTCTCTCCGTCTTCAGCGAAAGCACACGTCAAGTGTCGTTGGCATGTCTTGCCACCACTACAATCTTCTCCTTGTTTGGCGCCTGTACCTGGAGGTAGGCACAAACCACCTTTGCTGCTGCTGGATTCGATGACACAGACTTCGTCTTTCGCGCACTGTGAGGAAGAACCAACAGGATCACAAGGGGTTCTGCAGAGTTTTTTTCCATCATCTTCAAAACACTGCAAAGTGAGCTTGCAAGCTTGGGTTGCTCCGCAAGCTTGATTGGCTTCTGCCCCATTGTCCACGACACAATCACCAGCCTGACAGACGGGCTTGTTGGGATCGGCGGTGCAATCGGAATTGCCCGCACATGGTCTTTTTTTGCAGGTGTTTGTTGTTGTATCACACACAGGTTTGAGTGGGTCGGCTGTACAATCGTTGTTTGTGCGACAGCCACCGTCGATACATTTGCCGTTGTCACATTTCCACAGCTTGGGATCGGAGGTGCAATCCGTATTTTTTTCGCAGGGGGCTTCTTCTGGATCGTAGCAAGTACCGCTTACGCACTTCCAATCGCACCGACAGTCGTCACTCGAAGAGCATTTGATCTCTTCACAAACCCCTTCGCTCGTGCATGTCTCTGAGCAAGTCTTGCAATCTGATGCATATTTACATTGGGGGTCAGATTGATCTTTGATGATTGTGTCTTTGCTCCCACCATCACTGTTCGAAGTTGTATCTGAACAGCCGACACTCCAAATCATCATGAGACAGAAACTTACACACACAATCACAGAACGGTACACTACAATCTTCATAATGCTCTTTGCCTTTGTTATGATCACTGAAAATACATGAGGCAGATGTGTGGTGGATGACAAACACTCCACATCACACACTGAATCACAAATGTAGCAAAGTTATGATGGTCGTACAAGCCCTGTCGAGAGGTCGGCAAGTTGCGTGAAGGAGTTTCTTTTGTGGTGTTGGGGTGACATTCAGCTCGGTTTGTCCTATCGGTTTCTTTTGTCCGAAAGGATGAGGACATACATGCCACGAATGGTTCCTACAGTCGACTGTGAGCATTGTCGTTGTGTCGATGAAGGAAGAACACGTGAAAATGTCCGTTGTTGTGATGTGACACCTCAGTTTCCCAATTTTCTTGTGGGTGAGTTGCTTCAATCACAAGAGCACGAGGTGATCTCTTCGTGGATAACGCAACGAAGAGGTGATCCGTACAGTCTTCTTGTCCCACCTGTCGTTGCAAAAGCGCATCTCGATGCCCGCGTGGATGGTCTGTATGGTATGGCATGTCCACTGCTTCATGTGGAGACTGGGCGGTGCTCTGTGTACGCTTTTCGACCGGGGCTGTGTGTGGGTTACCACTGTTACTATCCCGATGTGATGTGGGTGGAGATGTGGTCGTGTTTGACATCTTTGCTTTGCGCTGCAGAGGACGCAGCTTCTCGATATCTGGTGCAGAGGGCAGGGTTTTCGTTCAGGCGGATGTCTGCGATTTGGGAACACTTCGAGGATGAGCTTGCGATCTGGGATGGGGTTGGACAGAGAGCCGAAGTCTACAATGAACTCTGGCAGGATTGGCTTGGTCGCGAAGAAGCATTCTACAAACTCTGTTTTGCCAGACTCCACGAAGAGGGAGAGGAGGCATGGGAGCAGATCGTGGCGCTCCAAGAGGAACACTTATTTGCTCGAAGAGATCATGGCGTTTTGGGGCTGGAGGGAGCGATGTCAGCGGGGATTATGCCGATCAAGCCGACGACATCACTTCGAATGATCTATCGCAAGGGGAGGATCAGACCTGAAGAGAACGTGTTGTCCTTGCCTGTACAAGAGCGGTTGTTGATGTGGTATATGGAACAGCTTGAGCAAAAAGGACGATGGGGGCGTTGGACACGATTTTTTCGAGAGATTTCTTGGGGAGGAAAGTTGGGGGAGTGAGTTATGCTCTTCGTTGGAGGATGGAGGAGAGCGAGACGTACAAAAAGCCTCCTTGGAACATCAAGAGGAAGGGGAGGGTGCTAAAGATCCCCATTTGAAGGACAATCACAACGGCAACGCTGAAGTAGATGCCGAGCAACAGCTCTAGATAGGGGAGCCACGTTTTGTGTCCTTTGTACAGTTTGGCTTTCCAATTACTCTTTTTGGATGTGACATTGTACTTTGGTGTGCGTGTAAATTCACTCTTGTGTCCGATCAGCGCTTCGAGGACTGCTTTGCAGTTGTTGAGGCTGATCCCGACTCCGAGAGAGAGCGCAAAGGGGACGAGGAGTCCTCTTCTGATCCATGGCGCGCCGATCTCTTTTTGTGACCAAGTGTAGAAGAGCAAGAGCGGAAGTGTACCACCTACAAGGAAAGGAATATCCGCGACCAATGTGTAGTGCCAGTTGTGCTGGATCCTGATCATGATCGAGATAGGCATCAAGATCGCAAGCAGGACCATCAGCGGGTAGGAGAGGTTTCCTGTGAGGTGGAAGATCGCCTCCGTTTTGACATCGCGGGGGAGATCACTTTGCAACACCCTCAAGAGGACTTTTCTCGCGGTCTCAATCGAACCTTTTGCCCATCGATGTTGTTGGGTGCGGAAGGCGTTCATCTCAACAGGCAACTCAGCCGGGGCGACGATGTCTGGAAGGTAGATAAACTTCCACCCGGCAAGTTGAGCGCGATAGGATAGATCGAGATCTTCCGTGATGGTATCGTGTTGCCAACCACCAGCCTCTTCGATGCACTGTTTCCGCCATATCCCGGCAGTTCCATTGAAGTTGAAGAAGCGACCGCTGTAACATCGACCGACGTGTTCGAGCACAAAGTGTCCATCGAGGAAGAGCGCTTGCGCTCGGGTCAAAAAGGAATAGGAGCGGTTGATGTGACCCCATCGGACCTGCACCATACCTACTTCTTCATTCTCGAAGGGATGGGTTGTTTTCTTCAGAAAGTCAGGAGGAGGGACAAAATCTGCATCGAAGACAGCGATGAGATCTCCCTTTGCGACTTTCATTCCTTCGGCGAGTGCACCAGCTTTGTAACCCGTTCGATCCACGCGGTGGAGGTGGACAATGTCGAACCCTTGGGCTTTGTATGTTTCAGCGAGTTCCTTGCCTAGCTCTTGCGTTTCGTCGGTTGAGTCGTCGAGGATTTGAATCTCCAAACGATCTTTTGGGTAGTCAAATTCGACGACCGACTCGACGAGTCGTTTGAGCACGTATCTCTCGTTAAATACGGGCAGTTGGACTGTGACATGAGGTTGCTCTTCGTCTGCAAGGATCTTGGTTTGTGGGATAGCCTTGCGGAAACGATAGTACAAGTAGGCAATTGTGAATCTGTGTGCACCGTACAACGTCAACAGCGTAAGTACAACAAAATAGCTGATCAGAATACTTGCTTCAAATATAGACATCTTCTCCCTTATCCGTTACTCTCTGCGGCATTTCCAGACTTTTGGGGGGCAGATTGTAATGTCTTTCCGATAAGATTACAAGGTGATTGTTATTTTCTCGAAAATAAGGCAAGGTGATACCCTTCTGCCAACACTATAATGACGGTCTTTGGATAGATGCAGAAGAAGAGGAACACGATGAGTTGGTCATCATTCTCAGGAGGGGACACTTGGGCCCCTGTTAGGATTGGATTGATCCTGAACCCACATTCTCGGATCAACAAGGGGCATGTTTGGGAGCAAGAGGCGAAGGTTCTCTTGGGCAAGGAGCGAGTTTGTTGTACGCGAAGTGTCGATGAGATCCCTGATGCGCTCGCACAACTGCTCGATCGTGAAGCTGTCACACTCCTCGCGATCTCGGGAGGAGACGGCACTGTCCACCACGTCCTGAATGCCCTGCTTACGATCTGGCGTCGCCAACAACAAGAGACGAAAGAGACCCTCACACTGCCGCCCATTTTGTTGCTTTGTGGTGGGACGCTCAATCTCGTCGCCCACTCGCTATCGATTCACGGAACTCCCTTTGCTTTGCTCAAACAATTCCTTGAGACCAGCCATCGCATGCGAGTGGGCGAACTCCTTTTGCACCAACAGCGCATCCTGCGTTTGGAGTCAGAGCGATGGGGCGTGCGGTTTGGTTTTGTCTTTGGGAGCTCTTTGACTGCTCGTTGTCTCGAACTTTACGACGATAAGTGGGGAGGGGGATATGTTGGGCTTGGGCGTTTCTTGTTTGAGGCGATCAGAGGCTTTGCCTGCAAAACCTCACTCTGGAAGGAAGTCGAGCCGTACTTGTTGCCGCCTCACTCCACGCTCACGGCCGATGAACATCCATTTTCCTACATCGCGGCGGTCGCTTCAACGATCGATATCAAGATCCTTCGAGGTCTGATCAAGGGCTTGATCGTCGAGAAGCCTATACCAGGCACGATGCGTTTGCGCCTTGTCGAAGATGTGAAGGTGTCTGAGGTCATTCGTAGATTGCCTGAGCTTGTGTTGGGTCGTGAGGCGCAGGGGATTGTCGATCTCGAAGGGGTCAAATCTATTGAGCTATCGGGCGATTTTAGTTTGGATGGTGAGACGTATATGGGGACAACGCGATCACAAGGAAGCTATCATGTCGAGGTTCCGATGTGGACAGTTCCATTTGTCTCCGGTCGCTTTTTTTCGAGTATGTGATCGCGCTTATCTTTTCCAGGTGCGTTTTTGTGGGGATAGGTAGACACGTCCAATGACTTTGGGGGGGCGGGTGTGACTGATGTCGATCTTTTGGGGGTAATGTGCGCCAACAAGTTGTCTTTTGACAGGATCGTATTCGAATTCCAATCTGGCCATCTCCGAACCCTCTAGTTCCATCAAGACTTCCTGAGGGAAACCAAGCCCTGCGAGGTAGGCCTGTCCGTAATCCCGGCGCTTCATCTTGAGCACTTTGCCATTGAACCACCCTCTGTAGTTGAGGGTGCCTCCCTTCACTTTGGCGTGTCCCCACACGATGGGACCCAGTTGCATGAGTTTGATCTCTTGCCTTGGGGAGTCTGCGTCTTTTTTCTCGTACCAGCTTCCGCCCAGCCAATGAAAAAAAGCTCGCACATTGACGAGCAAGATCAGCACGATGATTCCCAAAAAGATCAACCAAGTGATCACGGTAGCATTCATCTCTCTCAAAGTCCTCGAAGATATAGGGCCATTCGTAGTCTTTTGCGTTACCAAAGCGGGTCATGTTTTGCTCATGCCGTGTACATGACCCATCCAAAAAATAAAAAAGGGGAAGGCTGTTGTCAACCTTCCCCTTTCTTAGGGCATTTTGAAACGCAGTCTTGGCTTAGCGAGCTGCAACTGTGTAACAGAGTGCGTTGGTTGCGCCACCGCTTTCATCGCGAGCGACGAATTGGTAGCTACCGCCGTTGTCAAGACAGACACCGAAGCGGCCAACACCAGCGTTTTTGTCACCACTGTCAATCGATGTGGGATCGGAGGGGATACCACTGGAAGCGTGAGTGACAACGCCTTCGGTGAAGCCTGTTTTCAAGCCACCAGGCATGTAGAAGTTAAACTTGACTTCTGCAAGACCGTTGTTGTTGGCAGTACCACAGTATTTGTTTCCTGCGAGCTCAAAGCATTTGACGCCAGAACCGAGGGAGTCACAGTCAACGTCATCTGTACAAGGTACATCTGCGCCGTTGTCTTTCTTTTTGCTCCAGCAAGCATCAGCAGTGACGCGGGCTGCGACAGCGTTCCAGATGATACCAGCGGAACCATCCCAACCACTGTTGTCCACTTTGGTGACTTTGTTGTCTGCGTCGCAGGAAGCTGTAAGTGTTTTACAACCAGCTGCTTTGTCAGCGTCATCACAGTAAGTGGTCTTGTCACCTTCGTAACAAGTTTTGGTGTCAGTACAACCTGCGGACTCACAAGTTTTGGTTTCAGTGTTACATGTTTCGCCGTCGAGGCAGTGTGTGTCTTGGAGACACTCATAGCACTGTCCGTCAGTTGTGTCACAAGCAGGCTTGCTTGCGTCAGCTGTTTCACATTCAGTGTCTGTGGAACAACCAGCTTTGACACAAGCTTTGGGAGAAGCGGCTGTGTCACACTTGAATCCATCGCCACAATCAGCATCTGCGGAGCAGAGGTCAGCTGTTGAATCGACACAGAATTTCTTTTCGCCGATCTCTTTACAGCTTGTGCGTGGAGCTTCTGTACACTGTGTATCGTCGGTACAGTTGGTGTCACACGTGCTTGTTTGTGGGTTACAAGCGGAGTTGTCGAGTTTTTCACACTCGGTCTTGTCACACTCACACTTTTTGCTTGTTTGGTTACAAGTGTTGCCTGGATCACAACCTGCAAAGGCTGGATCTGTACAATCTTCTTGTTGATTGTTGTTATTGTTGTTGTTATTGTTGTTGTTGTCTGCACAACCCACGGGGCCGAGCATTGTGAAAGATGCGCTCACCAAAAAGACACATCCAATCCAAAATCTTGCTTTCCTTAACATGTCAAAACCTCCTATCGACGGAATACTTGACTTTCGAAAAATGAACCATTCGTACAACATTCATCTGGTGCAAATTCTCAAGGTGGAATAGAACTTGTCGGCTTTCACTCTAGCAAAAAGAGTACCAACTTGAATTCTTTACCCTTACTGATACTGTTTGTCATGGTTTGGTATACGCTGACAAACAACATCGTTGAAGATAAGGCGAAATGTTGAAAAGGCAACTAAACAGTTCCGTGTAGATGACTTTCCAGCACTCATGCACCTGCCAACACAAACATGTCAGCAGGAGCGTTTTGTGGAGTCTTGACACTCCACAATGGTAGAGACGTTTCCTGTCAATCTGTCTCAAGCATCCATTGGCTTGGTGGCAGAGTGTTTGTGAACACACAACACAGATCTGACATCTGTGACAGGGGTTGTCTCCGTGATTTCTCACCTTTTGGAGGTGAAGACCACATGATTGTGTTCAACATACTCTTTGTTGTGGGGGAGTTCAAATTTTTCAAATTTTTTCTCGCACAAGGGAAAAGGAGAAGGTTTCTCGGTGTGTGTGAGCCACGTTGTGCGGGGAAAAAAGAAAAAATATCGAGATACCATGTTCTTGTCTTGTGTTCTTTCGTGTGTTTTTGTAGTATGGGGATTTCTTAATGGTTGTACTCCACTACAAACACCGTTCATTGTTGGATAGTGTACAGATGTGAGTGTTTGATTTTCCTTACAGGATATCCCGATCAGTTCGGATAGATGTGAGATGAGGACGAATGGACGACCCCATGCCACAAGATCGCATTGAGCAAGCGAGAGAAGAAGCTTTAGCGTTATACCAACAAGGTGTCAAAGCACAATCCCTTGGGGATTATCCCAAAGCTGAGGATTGCTATCGACGCTGTCATGTTATGATGAAGGCCATCGGTAACCGAAATGGTGAAGCCGCAGCTCTTCATTATATGGGCACGCTCCTTGAAGCAAAAGGCGAGTTTGCTGAGGCCCTTGATTGTTACAGAAAATCGTTTCATCTCTTCGAAGCAGACGAAGATTTTCAAAACTGTCTCTTTTCACTTTTCTTCCAAGCCATCCTTTCCCTCAAGCTAGACGAACCTCGTGATGGTATCCAAACCATCCAACAGGCTCTCGATATGGCTTTTGGTCTTGGTACTTCATTTATCCAAGAAGGTTGGAGTCGCGTTCGCCAAATGGCCGGTGTTCTCTTTGCCGAGCGTAAAATGGAGGATTTGATCTTCCTCGGTGAATCACTCGACCAACTTGGCGAGAAGATTCAAGACGAGAGTGACGGACCCTCCGCAACTGTCAAGCTGGCGCAGATGACGCAACAACTTGGCGTCTTCCTCGTTGGGACCGCGAAGTTTTGGCTCGCAGCGCACGGTGGCGAGTCCCTCCCCGAAGACGAAGTGACAGGTTGGCTTCTCCAAACCGCCGTCAATCTCGATCAAGCTACTGGAGCAGGGCTTGCCTTTACTGATCTCGCCGCCAAAGTCATCCAAGAACGCCTCCTGTAACGCTCGTCCTCTTTTCAAACTCCAACACCACTTACAACTCCCTGAGCATTTTCGACCTTTTTCTACGAAGGTGGATTTGTCCTGCCAAAGAGTATCATCAACACGAAAACGACCACATCACCGAAGAAAGATGTCACATCAGCGCGAAAATGACCTTCGTCAACGCAAATGAATGTTTCGTCAGCGCTCTAGTGACTTAATTTTGCTCGATTTTTAGTTTCGTCAGCGCCATGTTTGGTTTTGTACGCGATGATGTATGTCCCAAAAGCGCGTACGATAGCGACTTTGGCGTTGATGTGACATTCTTTCTCGTTGACGAAGGTATCACGAAGAAAAATGTGAGTATCATGGACGCAGATGTGACATTCCTGGAGAAAGATGTGGTCATCTTATCCGTTGATGTGACGAATTTTTGATGATCGGGGGGAGAAAGAAGCGTGGGGAGAGGGGAGAGGAGCTTGGAGAGGATTACTTCTTCAATTCAGCGTCGATCACTTGCTTGAAGCGAGCGAATGGTTGCGCGCCAACGAGTTTTTTGCCGTTGATGAAGAAGGTGGGCGTTCCATTTGCACCGACGCTGCTTGCTTTCGCTGCGTTTGCATCGACAAATGCTTTGTATTTACCGCTGTCAAGCGCAGCTTTGAACTTCGCGACGTCGAGTCCGAGCTCTTTGGCCCACTTGAGGTAGTTGGCTTTGCTCAGGTTACGGCTGTTTGCGAACAACTTGTCGTGGAATTCCCAGAATTTGCCTTGCGCGTGTGCTGCCATGGAAGCTTGCGCTGCCATGTGAGCATTTCTGTGGAAGCTCAAGGGCAAGTGCTTGAAGACAACTCTTACTTGGCTGCCGTACTCTTTGACGATCTTCTTGATGGTGTTTGCACCACGTGTACAGAAGGGACATTCAAAGTCGGAGAACTCGACAATTGTGACTTTGGCGAGCTTGGAACCGAGGACGGGGGATTTGCCAATCGCGATTTTGACACGAGCGCCAGGAGCGGGGCGACGTGGTGCTGTGGGAGCAGCCACTTTCTTTCCGCTAAGCGCAGCGTCGATCATCGCTTTGAAGCGTGGCAATGGTTGCGCACCAACGAGCTTCTGACCGTTGATGAAGAAGGTGGGCGTACCATTCGCGCCGACGCTGCTTGCGAATGCTTTGTCTTTGTCGACGTATGTTTTGTACTTACCACTATCAAGCGCAGCTTTGAATTTCGCGACGTCGAGTCCGAGCTCTTTGGCCCACTTGAGGAAGTTGGCTTTGCTCAGATTGCGGTTGTTTGCGAACAATTTGTCGTGGAACTGCCAGAATTTGCCTTGCTCGTGTGCTGCCATCGATGCTTGCGCTGCGATGTGCGCTTGCTTGTGGAAGCTCAAAGGTTGGTGTTTGAAAACAACGCGGAGTTTGTTTCCATACATCTTTTTGAGCTGCGAGACAGTTTTTGCGCCACGAGTACAGAAGGGACATTGGAAGTCGGAGAACTCGACGAGTGTCACTTTTGCAGTCTTGGGTCCCCAGGTGGGAGCCGCGCCAACGATGATTTTGACGGGTCCAGTGGGAGCTTTGGGACGTGGGCGACGGGCACGTGTTGGAGCGGGGGCTTTCTTTCCACTAAGTGCAGCGTCGATCACTTGCTTAAAGCGAGCAAATGGTTGTGCACCGACAACTTTTTGACCATTGATCAAGAAGGTTGGTGTTCCGTTTGCGCCTGCTGTACGAGCAGAAGCAAGATCAGCATCGACATANGNNTTGTANNTACCGNTGTCNAGNNCAGCTTTGAANTTCGCGACGTTGAGTCCGAGCTCTTTGGCCCACTTGANGAAGTTGGCTTTGNTCAANTTNCGGTAGTTCGCGAACAATTTGTCGTGGTATGGCCAGAATTTACCTTGCGCGTGCGCTGCCATCGATGCTTGCGCTGCGAGGTGCGCTTGCTTGTGGAAGCTCAAAGGCAAGTGTCTGAAGACCACGCGGACTTTGCCTGCGTAGTTTTTCTTGATCTGGTCGATACGTTGTGCGCCACGGTTGCAGAAGGGACATTGGAAGTCGGAGAACTCGACGATGGTCACTTTTGCGTTTTTGGGTCCCCAACTTGGCTCTTTGCCTGTGAAGTTAAACTTCGCACGTGAACCGACAAAGCGGGGGATGGGGCGAGTTTTGGGTGCTTTGGGCGCAGATGCTACGATTTTTGCGTAGACTTGGGCGGGTTTGACACCAGCGCTCACCAATTTGCTCGCGATTGCGATCTCTTGGTTGATGATGGAACGGAAGCGGCTGATGGGTTGTGCACCCACGAGTTTGCGTCCGTTGATGAAGAACGTGGGCGTTCCGTTTGCACCGATGGAGCTACCTGCGCGGCTGTCTCTGGTGACGTAGGCTTTGTATTTGCCACTGTCAAGTGCAGCTTTGAACTTCGCGAGGTTCAGTCCGAGAACTTTTGCGTAGCTGATCAGGTTGCTTTTCTGGAGGCGACGTCTGTTTTTGAACAGAAGGTCGTGGTAGTCCCAGAATTTGCCTTGCTCGTGTGCTGCCATTGCTGCCTGTGCTGCCAGGTGTGCATTTTTGTGGAAGCTCAAGGGTTGGTGTTTGAAAGCCACTCGGACTTTGTTGCCGTATTCCTTGATGACCTGCTTGATGGTGTTTGCACCACGTGTACAGAAGGGGCATTCAAAGTCGGAGAACTCGACGATGGTCACGAGCGCAGTGCTTGGACCAGTGACGGGGGCTTTTCCGATGTTGACAAAGGTGCGTTTGAAGTTTCCAACGCCTTTGACTTTTGCGACGCGAGAGGGGGCTTTGTTGCCGCCTCTGAATCCTGTTTTGACGACGCGATTCTTTTCGTTTCGCTTGCCGCCTTTTTTGAGTGCTGTGGTTCTTTGTTGCCAGGCTTTATTTGTGTTTTTGTCTGCGCCATATCGGCCCAGCATAAAACCAAAGAAGAGCCCGGCAATGGCTCCGATAATTAAACCTTGCTTCATCCCATTCATGAGTGATTATTCTCCCTCGTGATTATAAATCGTGGATTTGGATGGGAACAAAAGTGACGAAAGTATCTCCTACATGGAGATACCGGAACAGTAGGGGGAATCCATTGACCTACCCATTGTCGAGGGTTTTACGGTGTTTGTTTTCGTCCCTGGATAAGAGTTTTATATACATCTTCAGGCTTTACGCCTTTTTTGAGGAGCGCTTCGACCTCGACAAGTGAGGCCCTAGCGACGCCTTCTGAGGTGTCATTTTCCCCAACGGGTCGACCATTGATAAAGAAAAATGGTGTCCCGGGAACATTTAATTTCGAGGCAAATGAGAGGTCTTTGTTGACGATAGCTTTATACGTACCCTTTTCAAGTGCCTGTTGAAATTTTTTCATATCAAGTCCGAGCTCTTTGGCATAGCGGAGGAGGTCGGCTTTGTCGAGCTTTTCTTGGTTCGCAAACAGTTTGTCGTGGTATGGCCAGAATTTACCTTGTGCATGCGCAGCCATCGATGCTTCTGCTGCGAGCTTGGCTTTTGTATGGAAAGGTAAGGGGAGGTGGCGGTACACGACGCGAATGTTGTTGGCTCCGAATTTGCTCTGTAGGTGTTTGACTTGCTTTTCTGCATGGGAGCAGTATGGACATTCAAAGTCAGAAAACAAGACCACTGTGATTTTTGCTGTTTTCGGACCTTTTGCGGGGGAGCCTTTGATGGGGATATGATAGACAACGCCGGACTTTGGTCCACTTTGTGTGGGTTGTTGTTTATCATCATCAACGCCCAATTCGCTCTTTTCGAGAGCTTTGAGGACGGCGGCTTTGATCTTGTCCTTGGAGAGGTTTTTAAACACAGACTCCATAAAGGCTTCGACGATCTTCTGTGTTGATGGACATGCGAGGTTGGCTTTTGCGCACTGTGCAATGCTCTGACCACAACCACATGGAGCTTTGAGTTTGTTCATGAGTTTGATCGCGAGGGCACGTTTGTCCTTGCTCAAACGATCAAACGCGATGCTTGGTAACTCGGCGATTGAGATCGACTTGGGGCTGGATTGTGTGGCTCTCCTCGCTGGGGGCGGTGTCTTTTGCCGAGCTTGCACTTTGGGCTCGGGAGTCTTCGCCTTGGGCCGCTGAGGGGGGAGTGAGACCTGGGCTTTTTCTACTTTTTTGGGCGTCTTTTTTTGTCGGATAGACTCGATTGGTCGGACAGTCTCGACTTCTTTTGCCCGCTGAGATGGTATCTTATTGAAGGGGAGAGGAAGACCAAAGTGGCCAAACCACGTACCCAATGAGAAGGCTGCAACGATCCAGCCCATGTACAGCAATGAGATCTTCGCAGAAGAATTCTCGTGTTCACTCATACTTTGCTCCCTGTGAGTAACACATAGTCCTTTGTTTTTTCCGCTTGTAGCGCAAAACTTCATAGTTGATCTGAATCAACTCGTCAAGCAAAAACATCCTAATGGAGACAAATATTCCCTATCCAGGACGGAGTTGATCGATTTGTACAAACAGGTTTACCTGGAGGGTCTTTCCCGTCCCTCCCTGCGCTTCTTGAATCGCCATTCAAAAAGCTCAACTCTGTTGGTTTCAGATTCATTCTGTCCTTTTTGTCAAACGACTTCTCGCTCTGTTGTGTGTAGCTGTCCTATTTAAGGGAAGCTGTTTGGTGATAGCGGTAAGCGGTCCTTGCCTCTTCACTCATTTCGGAGTATGAGGTGGACAGGTTTTCATTCTTTTGAACTCTTTCATCTGGAGCAAACGCATGAATCGCAATGTATTATTTGGTTGTTTTTTGATGTTTATGGGCCTGCTTTTGATCCAGCCTGCGTGTTCTTCGACCCCCGGTAAAGAGGGGGAGAAGTGTGCGACGAGTGCTGATTGTGAGGAAGGGCTGTACTGTTCGAATGATTTGTGTCGTAAACGAAAAACATATGAGAGTACCACCGAACCCACCGAGGAAAAAGCTGAAACGGAGCCCAAAACAGAAGCTCCTGGTGAAGAAAAGCAGCCGGACGCGTCAGCTGAACCTGCACCTGATGATACTCCAGACAACACACAGCAAGAGCCTGCTATTCCCGACAACACTCAAGTGGAAACACAACCTGAACCACAAGTGGAAAAGCAGCCCGAAAATACGAACACTGAGCCTCAACAACCCGATCAAGCTCCCTCGGGTCTGAGACTCTATGATGTGACTGATCCAAGCGCACCCAACCGACCCGCACAGTACAGCGTGATCGAAGTGAAGAATGTCGTGATCACCACGCCTTCAGTGCGTCTCTCTTCCAAATTGAATGCGTTCTTTGTCCAAGAATTGACCCAAAGAAATGGTTCCTTCAAATACGGTGGCGTCATGGTCGTTCATGACCGCTCGGTGTTGCCTGTCTCTTTGGCCATCGGGACGATCGTTTCCGTGAAGGGGAAATTCTACGACTATCGCTACGTCGATTGGAACAGTACATGTACGACTGGTCTGGATTGCTTGGGACAAACAGTCCGCAACCAATGTCTTGATGTCTACAACACCCAAACATCCCAGCTCGAAAAGCACTGCGCTGAAGGGAAAGCGATGCCGCAAATTGAGCTCGTCGAGCTTCCCAAGTCGCTGGGAAGTAGCCCCACCCCGACACCTGAAGTGCTCAGCCCATTCACACTCCAGGCTGCAGCACAGTCCTACCGAGGTGTTCTTGTAAAGGTTGAAAATGTAAAGGTCTCCAGCGCAAATCCTGATGCGCCCAAAGACTACAGCGAGTTTGAGATCACTGATGCTGGGAATCTCGCAACTGTTCGTGTTGATGACATGATCAACACCATTACCTACACCGGCTCAAAGTTCTGTAGCGGTTGTAACAGTGGCAATCCGGATCAGAGTTATTGCCTTCCTGGCGATACCTGCCAATGTCAGGGAAGCGATGGACGTTGCTACACTGGTAGCCCCCAATCTGACGTGCGCAAAGTGGGTGATGAGTTTGAATACATCATCGGCGTGTTGCGGTTTGCGAACAGTCACCACAAGCTGCTGCCACGTATCCCTACCGATATGAAAAAGAAGTAGGTGGCCTTTGTCCCACTGAGTGGGTCTCTCTCTCGAATTTTTTGGAAGTGTACGGTTCTTTCGGGTGTATCGTGTTTATGGACGGTCTTTGCTGGAAGAGTTTGCATATTTGTTACACTTTACTCTTTTCGTGAGGGGGTTTTTTTGGTAGTTCACGCACGGGCTACAACAAGTGTAGTCCGCTTGTGCTTTGGTTCCTTTGCCTTCATCCATGCAGATGTAAGGTTGACTCATAAATCGAATGTTTCTGATTGTGCAGAACGAGGATAAACGTATGTCACGAGCATGGTTTGCCCTGATATGTTTGATGTTTTGTTTGAGCATGGCCGCTTGTTATGGGCCTGCTCCCAAGATCGAACTTTCAGGTTCGTTTAAGGTTGAGTTTGCGGAGCAGCCTACAGGAGGGCTCGGAACTCCTGATAAGCCACGAGCTGTGGCTGATAACCCTGAGACTTTTTATCTCAAGATAACAGCCCTTGATGCCGAAGGGAAGGTCGATACATCATACAACGGTTTGGTTTGTATGTATGTCTCGAAGGGGCTCCTCGTTGGAGGTGTGTTTGGATATGAAGTCAAAAATGGTGTCTTGGAACGTGCACAAGTACGGGTCAGACTTGCGTTTGGTAAAACCTCACTTTGGGTCAGTGAGGCAAAAGGCATGGACAAGTGCAAAAATGCAACAGACCCTGACGATAAGCTCTTGCCTCACGTCGGACGCTCTGGCTCCGCACCCCATTTGTATTACGATCTCCTGAGCATCTCCGAGTTGCAAAAAGCGACACAAAGTCCCTATCGGTCTGCATTGTTCAAGCAGTACGCGGAGATCGGTCGTGGGAAGATGGTCGTGACAGGTGTCACGAGCAACGGTTTTTACATGACTGATCTGGAGGCTTACAACAAGAGCAAAGAATCCTACCACTCGTTGTTTGTCTTTACCTTCTCAGCACCTTCGCTCTCCTTTGAAGAGGGAGCAGCACCTCGGCTGGTCCAGGTGGGTGATCTGATCGATCACGTTAAGGGTGGTGTTGATGAGTTCAGTGGGCAGACACAGTTGACGTTTCCGAGCTTTGAGCCTGTGTGGGTTGACGGTGTCAAAGATAGTGATGTTGTCAGCCTCTCTGAGAGCGAGATGCCCAAACCCATCGAGTTGACCCCTGATTTTATTTGGAGTCGGGCGTCGATGGAGAAGTTTGAGGCTGCACTTGTCGAAGTCAAAGATGCCCTTCCTATTCCTGTGTTAACTGAGCAAGAAGGTTGGTTGCAGTACCGACAATGGCCGCTCTTGATCGTCCGCTCAAACAACGAAGCTGACAAACAAAAGTGCATTGATTTTGTGCGAACAGAGCTGCGTGTTCACCCTGATCCTTCCAAAAACAATGGAGGGGTGTTTCGGGCTTGTATGGACAAGTGTGCGCAAGCACGCCAGGCAGCCGATGCCAAGTGCCCCGCTGATGAAGGTGAGGCGCGTACTGCTTGTATCGATAAAAACCGCGATGAGTGGTTCTCTTGTTTTTATACTGGAGATAATGCTTGTCGAGGACGTCGAAATGACGGACTCTTTAAACGTATTGAGGATATGGGATGTAGCCACGCCATCGTGATGGTGATCTCTTCGGCAACAGTTCCAGCCTACGATCCGACCTCCCCTGAACATCTCAAGAATACATTCTCTCTTGTCCGGGGCAATCTGCAAGAGGTGCGTGCGACTGCGTTCGCCGCGATCTCCGAAGGCCATTACCCCGATGAAATTTCAAACAACGGATATGTCATTATTGTCCGAAATCCCGCTGACCTGGTTGTGAAACAGTAGCGTTTTACTTTGGTGCTGGATCGTAAAGACAAAACTGAGCCCATTTACCTGTCGTGTATGTGTAGAGGTAGAAAACCGATGAGAAGCTGTCGATGGTTGGCGAGCGCTTTGTTAGCGCTCCTTCTTTTTCCCCAATGGTCTTATGCGGGCGATTTCATGGATACCCGTTTGACGTTTGCAATTGCTGACAACAACCTCCTGGCTGGTCCTGGGGAGACCAACCCTAACAGCCCAAGTACTGGCTTTAACGCCGGTCGACGAAATACCCTGTTCTTCGATAACTACAACACTCGCTTTAGTGGTTTTGAGACCCTCTCTCACGCTGTGTTGTACAAAAAAATGCCCTCATTCTTCAAAAACCTGACCACAGCCGCTGCGCTTGTCGTGCGTATGAACTATGCTGCCGACCGCAGCAGTCGGGCGTTTGAATTGACAGATGCGGGTAGTTACATCTTTATGGATTACGATCTTGGTTCATCCAAGAACATCAAGCGTAACTTCCAGGTAACGGCGTTCCCTTTGAGCTCAACGCGCTTTCGTTTGGGATACAGTTTCCGTATCTCTTGGGGTGGAGACTCAACCTACCCAAGACGAAGTGTTGTCAGTCCAGCACCTGGCGTGAAGTTCCAACTGAATCACGACTTCAACTCCAAAACAGGCATCTATCTTTTTGCCGGTGCGAAGACTGTTTTGCTTCAAAAGCGTATTCGCGAGTATGACGATCCCAACGACAAAGAAAACAGTGAGTTTGTCGAACGCATTGAGGAAGAGACAGCCTACGGTGTGCTCGGTGGTTTTGGCCTTCGCGTTGGTGACTTCCGCATCGAAGGTGGTGGGGCGTTCTTCGATAAAGGGACCTTCTCAAACCCCAATGTCCAGGGGGAGCCAGTCTACTTTTATGGTTTCTCCGGGCAGATGTCCTACAGTTACGGAATGCCGATTGGTGTCTCAATTGACTTTCGTTTGTACAAAAACGATCCCCAAATGCCTGCAAAATTCTTCAAGCCAGAGAAGTACGAGCCTGGAAAATTCAGC
The DNA here is from genome assembly GCA_002731275.1 of Deltaproteobacteria bacterium. Taxonomy (GTDB): domain Bacteria; phylum Myxococcota_C; class UBA6777; order UBA6777; family UBA6777; genus UBA6777. Next base: position 27,120 of record PCBK01000050.1, read on the forward strand.
TTCAACGTTGCAGCTGAAGCGTCTTACCTCGTCAACCTTCTTGAGGATCCCGACACATTCGGTGGGATTGTGCCTTCACCAGGGATCGCGGCTGACATCAACTTCCGTATGAAGTACGGTTACTTCCGTATGCACGCGGATATCGTCTTCCGTGACCTTGGCTTCATCTTGCGCGATGTACCAGGCTTTGTTCCTTTCCAGGCGTTTTCCGAGAAGCAGAAGATTTCGCCCGAATTCTTTGCGGCAGTGGGCGTCGACTACTACATCAAGGGTGCTCACCTGACCATCGGTCTTAAGGGTGGTGTGCAAGTCCCTGCGACCTTCCAAGGCAACATCCCCGAAGAAGTCACAGGGAACCAGGGGAGCATTCCTGCGAGTCTCAAAGGCGAGCAGATCGTTATGGTCCGTGATGAAGGTGACTTTGTCTTGATTCCTTTGGTCGATCAGAATGGAAATGCGATCACTGTTTTGCCGATTGTCAGTGCAAAAGCCAACTTCAAATTGCAATTCAGTGAGTTTTTGTCACTTGTTGGTGAGATCTTGTTTACCCTTGATAACAACGACACTCGTTTGACAAGAGATCAGATCACCGGGATTGCCTTCCGCGAATTTACGCAGCCTATCCGTTTTGGTTTTAACATGATGCTTCAGGCTCGTTTCTAGTCCCTGAGATCTGTTCCGGTGGACGTTGTGTCAGTGTCCTGTTCGGGCTTATTTGCTTCGTGCGCTTTGCAACATACGCCTCGAAAAACTCTCCATCCTGAGCCTCCGGCTCTTCCCTCCTCTCAAGCCTTTCGAGAGGAGGGGCCATTTGCCCGACATATACGGGGTATACTAGAATGCTGATCCGGCGGACGTTGCACTTGCGTCCAAAGCAAAGCTGTCCTATGAGGACGTTTGCTCCGTACGCTTTGCAACATACGCCTCAACAAACTC
>PCBK01000051.1 GCA_002731275.1 Deltaproteobacteria bacterium
TTTTTCGGACTCAAAGGCTTTGTCAGCCATTTTGAGTGCTTTCTCCCACTTGACCATTTCACCAAGGGCGAGGGCTTCTCGGGCCATTTCGAGGTATTTACTCGTTTGCCACTGTTGTTGTGCGAAGCCACTTTGGGGAATGAGTAGCGCGATGAGAACGATGAACACAAAGCAACAGCGCAACATTTGATGGGGCAGGCGGCGGGGGCTTGTATGGATGTTGGAGATGTCGTGGAAGAGTGCTGGCATTTTAGCTCCGTATGACCTGGAGGACATGACCTCTGTTGATGACAATGTTGTGTTTTGCTGTGGATGGCAAACTGCACAAGATGTATAGCAATTGAGATAAAGTTGTCAATCTATCTGACGTTTATGTCACCCGAGAAATTGCAGATCGTCTTTAAAAAGTAGAAATCTTCTGTGTTTTTCCTTGCTCTTTGTGAGATGTGTCGTGAATTTCGCAAAGACACATACAGTCTATATGCAATGAGCAGTTGACAGAAAAGTGACAAAGATGTTTTGCTGATGGGAAGAAAGAGGCGCTGTATGCGTGCATGGGATATGTGCGGATGATGGTAGTCGCCTGGTCAGGCTGCCCGAAGGAGGTTTACTTTGGTGAGTAAAATAAGCCCGCAATGCTTGTTGATGGCTGTGCTGTTATGTGTCTTGGTTCTTCCTGTTCATCGGAGCGCTGCGGAGGACTGGCAGTTAAAACGCACTGATCGGAATCAGATCGTCACGACACGCTTGATGAAGATGCTCAAAAGCAAGCCCTTCTCTGAATATGCCTTGCAAAAACTATTGAAACTGCACAAGGCTAGAGCAAATCGAGCTTATATCATCCGGACATACCGAAAAACGATTCAGCGCCATCCCGGTCGGTTGGGGGCCAAGGTTGTGCTCGCGCGTATCTTATCGCGAGAACGAAAGTGGTCTGGAGCGCTGCGTTTGTTTCAAGAGGTCAATAAAAAACGCACAGGTTGGCTTCCTGCGTTGTTGGGGGAAGCAAAGTGCTGGAGAGGCCTTAAAAAGTACGATGAGGCAGGTAAAATATATGGTCGTTTGTTACCTTCCTTGAAAGGGAAACGACGACGGCAGGTTCTGCGACTCTCTTTTCAGGCATATCTCCTCGACGGAAACACCGCTGAGATGAAAAAAGTCCTCAAGAAGATACGCAAGGGAGGATTTTCGACAAGCGCGAAGGTCGCGATGGGAAAAATGCTGTTACACCGACAGTTTGTCGAAGAGGCGAGACCCCTTTTTCGCAGCTTGTTTAGACGAGTTGGACAAAAAAAGCGGGTTAATCTTCTGTTGACATTGAGCCGGGCTGAGCTACGTGCTGGAAATAAAAAGCAGGCGTTACGCTGGAGTGAGCGGGCCTACAAAGAAAATGTTCGCAAAAAATGGTTGCGCCGTGAGGTCTTCTCACAATTGATCGAGGTCCATCGATCGTTAAAGAAACTCCCACAGCTACTCAAACGGTTGAAGCGAAAGTGGAAGCGCTCTTCTACGTACCAACAGGTCTTTTTACTTGGACAATTGCACCATGAGTTGAAACAGTTCTCCAAAGCAAAGAGCATGTACGAACGGGCGCTCAAAATGAAACCTTCCGCGAGAGAGCCTCGACTTCGCTTGATCGCGTGGTACTTCCAAAAGCGCCAGGACGCGAAGGCCCGCAAACACATCAAAATGCTGATTCGCTTCAAGAATGCAGAACCTCGCCACTATATCCAACTCGCACGATTTTTATTCAAGAGCTCTTTGCGTCCCTCCCTCATTCGCTGGAAACCTTCTTGGGCTCGGATTTATGCGCCTGATGGTACCTACGTTCGGCAGCACGCCCAAAACAGCGAAAACCCCAAAGTCCAAGCCAACGTTTTTTGTCGTGGAAAGCGCGATAATTGGGACGATTGTAGAGAAAAGAAGTGGCGATTTTGGGAGAAGTACGAGGCCAACAAACAACGCTGGCAGATGGTCAAGGAAGCCAAACAACTTCTCACCACATGTATGAAACGTTTCCCCAAACACTGGGATGCACTCCAACAAATCGAAGAACTACTCGATCGCTATGGGTTTCGCAAAGAGTCCGACATCGCTTGCAAGCGTTTGATCCGCGCGACGGATGATGAAACGCGCCAACTGATCAAGGTCCTGGAGCTGTTGCGTCGGCGGGGGCGTGATGGTGAACTCATGCTCCTGTTTCGTCGGGTGATGCGACCTCGTCGGATTGCACCCAAGCGAGCTGAGCTGCTCGCGGACTTCATATACCGCACGATGAACCAGAGCAGTTACCACCAAGATTCCGGCTTTGACTCTCCAAAGAGTCGAACACGTAAGCGACGAAAAGCCTGCAAAATGATCAAAGGATTTTTACGTGGTGTTGTGCGCTCTCTGCGCTCCCGGGATCTTCAAAAGCGCCCATTTATGGTGGCTAAGCTAGGGGCGATGTTCTTGACCTGTCGTGGTCGATCCAGCAAAACGAAGCGGTATTTTCTCCAAGCAGTGAAAAAGATCTCCCCTTCGAATGAAGGCCTCGAACGACTCCTCGAAGTGTCTATGAGATATCGCTTTAAGATGGGACTCAAACGAATCTTCCGTCGCCTCGAACAGCGACGAAAGATGGATATCCTGTTGTCCTACCTGAAGTTTCAAATGGATGATGGCTTTTTTGCGCACACGAAGATCGTGATGGGGTTGTTGCGGACACGCTCCAAGGAGCAAGCGAAGGTTGCTTCTAAGGCGATTGAGATCCTCTGTCGACAGCGAGGTAGCTGCCTCGACGTCGAGCGCACTTTGGCTCGTCTGGTACGTAATCGCCGGGCGCCTCATGGACCCCTGCTTCGTGCAATGCACGCCATCTCCACACATCATTTGTTTGCCAAACAGCGCATCCGATGGGTCAAAACATTAGGGGCGAGATACAAGCGAAAACCAGACGCCTTGCTCGAATTGATCGCGAAAAACAAGGTCTTTTTGGATCCCACATTGCCCTTGAATATTGCCCAAAAGTTGCAGTCGTATCACCGCAGCTTGCTGGTCTTGGCGATCAAAAAACGAAGGAAGGAGCCCAAACATGCGAAAATGTGGGACGCTTCCATTGCGTTTCATCTGCGCGAGCTCGCAGAGAACGATTCATCTGAACAGAAGCGCTTTTTAACGGGACTTGAGCAGGCGAAGAGACGTCTCCCCAATGTCTATCGCATTGTACTCAAACAATATTTACAAGTTGATCGCTTTCAACAAAGAGGTGTCCGTCTGTTGCGTTCTTGGTTGATGAAGCGTCGCGCGCTCGCTGATCTCCAATTGCTCGATTGGTTACCTTCTGACGCACAGCTCGTTCACGAGCGCTGGTTGGCGAAAGTCACGAAGAAGCTTCGTCGTCCCAAAGAGCTCCAATGGATGGCTGATTTTGCACACAAGCGTGGGTACATTCAGAATGAGAGAGTGGCACTTGAGCGTTTGTTAAAGCGCAAACCCGAGCAAGCAACGATCAAGCGCCTCGCGGTGATCCTCGATCAGCTTCCTGGGCAGCAAAAGAAAGCCGACGCTCTCTGGTTTCGCTGGCTAAAAGAGCACCCCGAGCAGTATTCTCTCTCCCAACTCAGAACATTTTCGCGCTCATGTTGCCAGGAAAACAACGAACGCCAGATGGCAGGGCGGTTGTTGTGGATGGGTTTTCGTAAACACGGTAGCCAGTCTATGGGGAAAATTTTCCAACGTATCGTGTCTCGCTTGAGTTCGTATCAGCAACGTGCGCTGGCCACACGTTTAATGCGTCATGGAAAACTGTCAAAGACATTCCACGAGACACTCGCAGCGACATCTTACCAACACGGTCTCGTCAAGATCGCGATTCAGCTTTACACAAAATTGCTCGAACGTGGTGGACGCAAGTCATTTTACCGCAAACGTCTTGGTTTGCTCTACGATCATCACCACGAGTATGACAAGGCTAGCAAACATTGGGCCTCCTTCTTGGGCGGAAAGTCACGCACTGCGCGCGCTTCTTTCTTTGCGAAAGAGGCACGAGCGTCACTGTCCAGAAAAGAGAAGTGGTTGGCGATGGTGTTGTGGTACCGTTCCTTGAGCGCAAAAGGGCAACGTAGCAGTAAGAGCGATGTCCGTCGCCAGCTCTCCGCTGGAAAAGATGAGTTGGCTTGGGCACATTGGATGCGGTCACAAGGCGGAAAAGCCAGAAAGTGTCTCGCACGATCTTCGACTCGGCATCCCGCAAGTGTTGCTGCACCTTCGACACTTTGGTCTATCCAAGTGTCTTACCAGGGGCCGCTGTTTTTCTTCCGGAGATGTGATTGGTCGTTATCAAAACATGCTGAAACGCACATGCTTCCGCTTTTGCTGAAGTATCTCAAGGGGAACAAAGATGTACAGCTTGCGCTTGTTGGTGCTGCTGATAAAAGCGAGGAGCCCGATGCCAACTTCCTCGCAAAACAGCGCGCAGAGCGTCTGCGTGCGTGGCTGATCAAGCGGGGAGTCAATGGAGGACGTTTACGTGTGCGGCAAAATCGAGCGCGACTTTGTCGCGGTGGGAAAGGCAAAAACATCGCAGGTAAGCGATATCTTTGTCGTTCTTTTCAACGACAGCTCGCGATCGGTCCACGCAAGATCACCCAAGAACAGTTTGTCTCTTCGGACTCTGACAATGATGGGGTTGTCGATCTTCTCGATCAGTGTCCGCTACGTGCAGGGGCAAAGAGTTCTTCTTCAGAACATTCTGAGCGTTTAGGGTGTCCATACCGCACGCAGCCCCTACAGATCCGGGAGGTCTTTGATCGCTTCTTGAAACTGGAAGAGAAAATCCACTTCGCGCTGCACAGTCACACGATCTTGCCACAGAGCAAGCCGCTGCTCTCGCAGATCGCAGCGCTTGTTCGTATCGCGCCTCAGCTCGGCAAATTACGTGTGTGGATTGCGTCGACACTGTACCACCCTGATCCATCCTTTTTCCATCGTTTCAAGATGCGTTATCGCAAACGATATCGCTCCAAGCAATCCGTCCTGCGACAAATCGCTCGCAAGGACGCAACCCGTATTGTGGAGTTTTTGCTTGGATTGAAGGTTCCCAAAGCACGCGTCGATTTCCAACTGGAGAAGACACCTTTCCGTTTACAGCGTGTCGGGCTGTCAAGACCCCTTCGCGTTCGTCTACGTTTCTCTCGCTAATGTCGCTCATAGGGTAAATAGAATCAAAATGCAAAGAAAAACAGAGCAACGCGCCGTCCTGAAGAAAGTCCTCAAAGAAGCCGATCGTCCTCTCAGTGTCCAAGAGATTTTTGAAGGGGCGCAAAGTGAGCTGCCAAAGATCGGTCTCGCAACCGTCTACAGAAATATCAAAGCGCTCGTGGAACATGAGTGGTTGACGGTCGTTGATCTTCCCGGAGAATCAAGTCGTTATGAAGTCGCTGGGAAGGAACATCATCATCACTTTCACTGCAAAACTTGTGACAGAGTCTTTGAGATAGAAGGATGTGTTGGAGGTTCGATCGCAGATCTGACTCCTAAGGGATTTTCTTTAGAGTTTCATGAGATTATTCTGTACGGTCGTTGTGATGAGTGTGCCGAAAGCGCCTGACTTCCCCCTCTTTGGCGCCTGACTGTTCTGGTCACTCCAATCCTGGCGCTTTGAATCCGTTTCCATCGATGTCGAGATACAGTGGGTTGGTCATTGAGATCGGCTTGCGTCCTGGGTAGACAGGCTCCATTCCCTTACTGTCATCGCCCGCCATGAACACATACCATGTGTCTTTTGTCGGCGTAAAGGTAAACGCTTGCTTCAAGCGTGAGCGTTCTTTGCTTTCGCTGACATCGACTTTTTGAAGAAGTTTTCCGTTTGCATAGATCTTGAGGTAGGAGACGGAGATCCAGGATGGGGCCTGAAGTTCGATGGTGACTTCCAAGCTCTTTGCGTTGATCGTGGCACCGAGTGGGGCGTTGTTTTTTGTGGTCACTTTGATGTATGGACCAGCGTAGACCATCGCGTTGCCGGCTTTGAGTTGTTTGATCACTTCTTCTGTGGAGAGTTTATCGCCTGCGCGTTCCTTCGAGCCGATAAGTGTGCGGGGGATACCAGGGCGGCTCCCGTCGGAGTGGGAGTCGCTGTTTCCGACGGCGGTCTTCATGTATCCTTGGTTGAGCAAGCTAAACCAGTCCTGAAGGACCGTATTGAGGAAGGTGTCTCTGCCCGAGCCGTTGTAAAGCTCGATCGCATCCCAGTTACCATCAAAGGTGTTGGCTTTGAGCGCTTTGACACCCTTGGTCGCGTCGTAGTCGATGTGGTTGAGATATCCTTGCCCTTTGTCTCTTGGGTGGTTGAGTTGGATGATTTGTGCTTGGTAATTGTCACGTAAGAGTTTCCAAATCGCGGGGCCGAGGAGTGAACCTGTATATTCGTTGTCCTGGTACGTCGCCCATGGGATCGCAAAGTAGAGTGGCGCGTCTGTGGGTTTTTGGATGGGATATGCGTTGGTATGGAAGGGGAGAGGAGAGACCTCTTCGCCTGCGACTGTTTTGATGTAGGGTGTGAGCTTGAGGGAACGCACCAACGGCATGTAATCGTATGAAGTGTCGTGATCGCTAGAGGCTGCAAATTGGAGGCCTTCTGCGACGAGCGCCCCAACCCTTTGTTGAAGGGGGAGGTCACTGTCCGCGCTTGGGCTCGCGTGTAGGTGCATGTCTCCACCTACATATCCAATAGGTTCGATTGAATGGACAAGTTCGACATCTTGTGTTTTTTTGTCCCCAGCCTTGAGTGTGATATCAACCTGAACATATTCGTACTCTAATCCCCTGGAAATGGTAGCTTTGTACGTTCCTGGTTTGAGTGGGATGAGTTGGTTCTGTTCGATCACATTGACGCGCAACGTTTGGGGGCCTTGCAGCTCAAGTCTCACGGGGACAAATCCCTTTTTTGTACCATCCGCGGCTGTCTCCGTGATGTTGAATTGGACGCTGGAAGCAGGAGCAAAGTCCAACTTGATCGAATCAGAGGGGCCATCTTTGTAAGTCAGATCATCGTGACCTGGTGCCTGTACCTTGAGCGTATATGTTCCGGCTGGTGCCTGAAGCGAGAAGACACCTTTGATATCCGAATATGCGTGGTTGATGGCTTTTCCTTTATCATCGAGTAGCTGGAGCTCAGCTCTTGTATTGGCTTGTAATCCTGTGATCTGTCCAGCCCACGTTTTGAGAGCTGTTTCGTTCTTTTGTGCTTTGTACATCGTGAGGACTTCATCGAGACTCCCACGGCCGACGTAAAGGTAACGTGTGTATTGGACTTCTGCATCTGCATCGTCGCCAGTTTTGCCGAGCACTGGGATGATTGCGTCCTGCTGAAGAAGGATGGAGAGCGAGTTAGAGGTGTCTTTGTGTGTGAGCAGGTAGGAGACGTTTTTGCCAACACCTGCGATCCAAGGGACCTGTTTTCCGACAGAAGAGCCGACATCCCACCCGGCGATAGGAGAGAAGAAGCGCGTTTGGCTACCCAGCATGACACCATCGCACATACGAATGGGTTTGATCCTGCCGTCACCCACTTTTGTCGTAATCTCCAGTCTTTTGGCGTCAGGTTTGAGGATGTAATCGATGTGGATGGGGACATCAATTTTTTTGGAGGTGATCGCCATATCGAGAATTGGGACTCCTACATCGATCGCTGTGACGCGGATGTGTGCGTCTTTGTCCACACCCCCCGCGGAGATCACCTCTATCTTGGTGGCCTTGATCACCCGCAGCCCTGTGTAGACAAACAGAGAGGTTAACTCTTCAAGTTGATCCGATGAGGCGATGCCTTTGTCATCCACTGGTGAGGCATCGATCAGTTGACCTTGACTCCCTGTCCACGTCCGCGAAGGAGTGACCTTGTGGAGCGCGAAAGCCACGTATTTATTGTAGAGCTTCCAATCGCCAACTTGATTGAGCGCGAGAGGGCCCTTGATCATGTCTTCTGCTTTGGTCATTTGGCCGGCGCGGGTCTCTTTGGCTTCGAGGGGCTCTGAAAGTGAGCGGAGTTTGGTCGTCTCTGTAGGGACCTCCTGTCCTCCACCATCATTTTTTGTGGGTCCTGTTGACGGGCATCCTTGAAGCACACCCAAAATGACTAAACATACGATTCCAATCGTCCATGCTGCTCTCATATCAACTCCATGCTTGACTTGTTTCGATGGGAACTTTCCCCATCACTATACTGTGCCACAGTCAGCCGTAGGAGGAAACCCCCTTTCCTGAACTCTAAAGGAGTCCATTTGGGGAGCAGAAAAATGAATGTTTTCCAATTGTTGAGGGGGTATTCTCAATAATGAGAACGATTCTCATTATTGAGAATCTGCTCTATATGCTTGTGATAATAGAGAAAAAATGATCGTCTATGTGAGGGTTCTCAAATTTGAGAATGGAAGAGAGGGAGTGGGGAGAGCTGTTTTTTTGGGTTTGTTAATGAATAATCAACATTTGTATCTCTTTGTCAGTGTTGGCCTTAAAATTGCTTGAGGAAAACTCGCAATCTGGGAAGGTTGATGAAGTGACCCCACCCGGTCGGTACGCCTTCTTCAATGAGGGGTGAGTTTTCTGCGCCGAAGAAATTCTCGTTCGTGTCATGTACACGCCCAGATTGAAAGCTTTCAGTTCTTTTGCGTTAGGCAAAATGCAAATATACATTAAAAAGGAGCAACATTTGTTGCTCCTTTTTTTTTGGGGGGTGGGGGGAGAAGCGACTCAACCAATGTCATCAGCGAAGAAGTATCCCCAAGGAGCCTCTGGAGCGTTGGAGAATTGTGTGGTGATGACACCTGTTCGGTCTTTGGAGAGGCTGCCACGTCCCCATCTGGAAGAGACAGCTCCGACAGGCATAAGGAGATCTTGTGAGTGGCTGTCGGGGGTTTGAGCTGGTGTGAGCGTATCCTGCAAAAAGGAGAGCGCAAAAGAAGAGGGTGGAATCGTCTCTCGAAGACCATGACTTCGGGATGTTGTCGTATTTTCTTGGTAAATGTATGCGATATCTTCAGGAACCTGCGCTGGGTTTTGTTCTCCGAGTTTGTTTTCTCCACGTATCCATCGCCACAGTGTCGAGAAGAGAGAATGTTTTTGTGGCTCTTCTTTGCCCAGAATTTGTCGGAGCAATGCGACGCCATCTTGGATGAAGGGGGCGGGCAGGTCGTGCTCTCGTTGGATTCGAATGGCTTCACCAATGTATCGGCGTGCTGCTTCGCTTTGACCCCCGCGGTATTCGATATTTGCGAGGAGAATATTGCAACGAAGCAAGGAGAGCTTGTGGTCTTGTTGTGGAATATCATTGTCTTCAAAAACGTGGATGGCTCTCAAAGCCCAGGCACGAGCGTAGCGTAGATCGCCGTATGACGCGTAGATCATGGCAAAGTGCCGACAACAAGCAGAGAGTCGTGGGAGATTACCTGTGTTGTGATGGAGCTTGAGTAATTCATTCGCGATGCGAAGGGCCTCTGTGTAGTTTCCATCATGTCGATAGATCCGGATAAGGTGTTGAAGTGCTGCTTCGCGCAGGCATTCATCTTTGCTTTGTTCACACTGTGCTACGGTCTGTTCGAGCTGGATCCTTGCGCGATCACTATCTCCGAGCAGGTAAGCGCTACGCCCTGTGTAAAAGGCTGCAGCTGCTTGACAGATCGGCTCGTCAAGTTGCGTTGTGAGCTCTTCAATACGACGGATACATTGTTTGGTTTGTTGCGTTTGTTGTTTGCTCGCGTGTCTGACTGCGAGACGACCCCACGCGACGATTTTTTCAAGGGGCTGCTCTAATTTGAGGGCCCATTGCAGCTCGCGCAGTTGTGCCCATTCGCTGAGTTTCTCATCGTGTCCCTGTGAGAGGATGGAGAGCTCTCGGTAAATGTGCTGTGCGGTGCGACTGCGATCGCCGTATATCGTTGTTTGTGGAAGGAGTTTGGGGGCTTGCTGGCGAAGCGTTGTCGCGATCTGCAACCACCAAAGCTGAAGACGTTCAGTGAAGAGCGCCCAAGAGAGGTCGTCTTCCTGTGGGGGGATAGGCTCTTCGAGCTCTTCGAGCGCGTCGTTGAGCATGGTGATCGCGTCTTTGTAGTGGTAGCGATGCATCTGCGCGCGCCCAAGTTTATTGAGCAGTGCGACGCGTCCTTGGCTATCACGGACGAGCATCAGCGCGTCCTGATAAACCTCGATACATGCGTCGTAGTCGCCTTTCCAAAAGAGGCGATCTCCATCCTGCACTTTCTCATGAAGTGTCTGTGCACGTTGGAATGTGTTGTCTTGTTGTTGGCTGAGATGTTCGAGTCTTGCGAAGAAGAGATCCTCGCCAGGAGCGGAGTTGATGTTTTGTGTTGAAGAGTGAAAGGACAGCAGGGCTCCAAAGCCGTGACGTTTTTTACACGTCGCACATGCCTGGATGTGCTCCATCTCTTCCATTGTAGGAACTGCCCCAGGTTCGGACAGTCGTTTGTCCAGTTGCGCACAATTCATGGGAACATCCAGCGTTTGGGAATCGATAGGGTCTGTGCTTAGTGGTTATTGATGTAGCGTAGGAATTTGTGGTTAAGGGCAGAGAACAAGTCAGCAAAAGCAACCGTTCCTTGGGAAGGTGTTTTGGTCGCTTCTTGCTTTGCTTGTGCTCTGGAGAGCTTCAGATTTTCCTCGTACAACTGGATACATCGTTCTTTTGCGCGATTGAGGATCGTGCCAGCGTTGTTGGATGTGATCCCTTCTCTCGTCGCGATCTCTTTGTGGGAGAGTCCTTCGACGTAGTAGAGTACGAGAATGCGTCTGTATCGTTCGCCGAGAGACTCAATGGCTTGCACGAGGGCTTCTTCCATTTCGATCAAGGCGAGCATATCTTCTGGTGAGCGATGACGGAGAGGCAGATCTTCGATTTCATGAAGGCTTCTGAATTTGCGTTCGTTCAGACGATCGTAAGCTTGATGCGCCGCGATGCCAAACACCCAAGAACGAAAACGTCCACGATCAGGGTCGAAGCCGTGCACATTGTGAAAGGCTCGAAACATCGATTCTTGTGTGACTTCTTCTGTATCTGATGGATTGTTAAGATAGCGCTTCACAAAGTGAAACACATCGCGGTAGAGATGCAACTCTTTGATCAACTGTGAAAAGGATGCGACGCAGCCGTTATTTTTGATCTGTTCGATGAGTTTTCTTTCTGTTTGACGATCCATCAAAAAGCTCCTAGGCAAAGCGTGCCAAAGTCAGACACAGTCAAAGATCTGTTCTTCGTCAGAATTCCTTCTACAAGTATAGTACCGCTGGCGAGAAAAAGTATCACACTGATATCTGAGAAAAAATGTAAGTCAATGAAACACAAAAGAAAAAAACTTTCCATTTCTTGTGCTTCTTCTTGTACGTTTCTCAGCCAAGGATCGGATGTACGTGATCGAATTCTTTTTTGGAGTCCATCAACGCTCTTCTGGTGAGAACCTTACTTTTTTCTTGCGCGTGGTCGTGGGTGTTTTCTTGGTTGTGTTTTCGGAGGTGCTTGTTTGCGAGGTTGAAGCACTTGGCGTGATGCTCTTGCTTTTTGTCGGGGAAGCATCACCGCGATGTTGACGTCCCCACTTTGTTTTTGGAAGCGGAATGAACGTGTCACTGTCTTGTACGTTGGCTTCGAGAGCTGAATCACATGTTGATCGAGGTTAAACGCGAGCTCTTTCTCGAAGATAGGTGTTTTGCCGATCACAACACCGTCCAGTTTGACGATCGCACCGATTGGGTTTGAGCTGACGCTGAGCAAGACTTTGGGAGGTTCTTGCTTGGAAAACAACAACATGTACCCGACAATGCCCCCGAGTCCAAGGAGCAGAAGGAGGGTCGTTGTGAGTCCGATGATTTTCCAGGGGAGAGGTTTGGAGGGTGGTTTTGGTGGCAGCGCGTCGGGAAGCTCGTCGAGCAAAGACAGATCTGCCATAGACTGTCCAGGGTTGGTTTGAGGGGAGGATTGTGCATCCCAGATCGAGAATGTGTGTTTTTGACGCTGTTGTCGTGCAGCCTGATACTGCTTCATCAAGATGTCACGTTGCTTGAGAATATGTGCGACAAAAGGAGCAACTTCGAAGCGTTCTGGTGGGACACGGAGTTGATCGCGAAAGCGCACAAAGGCTTTCTCCATCTCTTCTGCAGTCTGGTATCGATCTTCAGGTGCGCTTGCGAGCGCCTTCATCACAATATCTTCGAGCTCTTGTGGTGTCCCCGGAGCGAGCTTTCGCAGGCTTGGAAATTGTCCCGTCTGGATCTTGGTGAGGATCGTGTGATCAGAGGTGCCTTCGAACATCTTCTGGAGGGTCAGCATCTCGAAGAGCAAAATCCCCACCTGAAAGACATCTGTTCTCCTGTCGATTTTGGCTCCGATAGATTGCTCTGGTGACATATACGAGAGCTTGCCTTTGAGCTCTCCAACGGCTGTCTTAGAAACATTTTGTGAGGCCTTGGCGATTCCAAAGTCCGTGAGTTTGATCTCACCTTTTCTCGACAATAAGACGTTATGGGGGGTGACATCTCTGTGGATCATCGACAAGGGGTTGCCGTTGAGATCCTTCGCCTCGTGGGCGTAATGAAGGGCGCGACAGACCGCGATACAGATCGTGACAGCGAGCTCTTGCGGGATGGTGCCGTTGAGCGCGCGCTGTAGCTTGATGACACGTGCCATATCGATACCATCGATAAACTCCATCGAGATGAAGTACGTCCCATCGATCTCACCTAGCTCATGGATTTGGACGATGTGTGGGTGCAAAAGCGAGCCTGCGATACGCGCTTCATCCTTAAACATCTCGATGAAGTTGTGATCTTGTGAGTACTCGGGCAAGATCCTCTTGATCGCGATGAGTCGTTGGAATCCATCAATCCCTTCGGACTTGGCTCGGAATACTTCTGCCATCCCCCCAAGCGCGACACGATTGAGCAGGACAAACTTACCAAAGCGCTCAAACTCATCGTCTTGGTTGGGTTGCGCTTGTGGAGGCAGTTGAGCGTTTGTGCCCTCAGCCGGAGGTGTTGGGGGAGGTGGGGGGGAAGGAGGGGCTTCTGGCGCGGCCATATGTTGTTTGGGATCGAGGGTGTGCTCCATCGGATCGTTATCCGCATTGTGGATGTCTTCGATCGTGAGTCGTCCCGTTACAGGTGCAGACGTGTTGGCTGGCGCTTGTGGTGGAGTGTCCATGGTCGGGGTGAATGTATGAGGTGCCGAAGATTCAATTTCATCGAGTGGTGAAAGTGTTTCAATGGGCTCTTCTGAGGCAGGAGGTTGTGTGGGCGGGAGCGGTGTTTGGTGTGGATTTGTCGAATCACTGCTTTGTGGAGTGTTGGCAGAGGGGATGTCATCGTGGGAGATGCTTTGTGGTGAGGTCGACTCTTCCTGTCTGAATGATGGACCGTTGGGGTCGCTAAGATCGAGCAGCTCACTTGGGCGCAGAACTGTCGGTGCGTTGATCATGTCATCGAGTGGGGGGAGCTCTTGCTGTGCTGGGGGCTTGATGTCTTCAAGTAATTTTCCCGGAGCAGTCACTTCATCAAAATCTTCGGGTTCTTCGTGTAAATCCTCAAGTGTGAGCCTACCCGTTTCTGGTTCAGGCGGCGCCGTCGGAGCAGGCGCGAGGGTTGTTGTATCCTCGTGTGTGGGAGTGGGAATCAGGTCGTGACGTGAGACCAATTGAGTGGCCTCTGGGGCGTGGACCTCATCTTCCTCCAGCTCGTCTGTAAGAGCCGTATTTTTGGAGGGAGGGATGTTCACGCTGTCCGTATTAAAGAGGTGCTCATCGACGCTGGGAAGGTCCTCACTGGAGGGAGGCGTCGGCATCGGGGCATTTGCGACTGTAAAGGGGTGATCTTTGCCGACAAACGTCCGCATATCGTTTTCTTGGATGATGATCGACTGGTTCCCGCCGCTCTTCCCTGATGGGTGGAATGGGCCGGTGCTCTCGTGCAGTGGCAGACGGTATCGTTTGTAAGGAGGGTCCAGCTCCGGTCTTTCAGGCAGAAGACTTTCGATTTGGAAGGGGTAGTCGAAGAGCAGCTCCCCCACGTTTCGATCGAGCTGGTATCGCTCTTCTTGTGTGAGTGATTCCAGAAACTCCATGGCTTTGCGCTCTTTGAATTGCGCTTGTTTGAGCAGCGCAGGGGCACGAAGTCCTTCAAGGAGGTTGTCGAGTTTGGTCTCGCGTTTTTCTGGGTCCGGGTGGAGACAGGCGAGCATGAGCTGATCAAAGTCTTCTGTGACGTGTGGGGAGTAAGCGCTCGCTGGAGGGATTGGTGTTGTGTGTTCCTCTGCTGTGAGGACATCACCGAGCGGTGCCCCTGTGGTCATTTGGTAAAGAAGGGAGGCGAGTCCATAGGTATCTCCCCGTCGCATTGGGCGGTTCCCTTTTTTATACTCGGGGGGATGGTAATGGTGTTTGTGTTGGATGATTTTTTCGACGACTTTGCGATTACGCCAAAAGATCACGTCGAGCCCCATGTCTGTGAGGACGACATTGCCGACGCGGGTGATGATGATATTTTCTGGACTCAAGCCCCCATGAAACAGAAAGATGGGGTGTTCGCCTGTCACGCGAAATCGGTGGAGAGCTTGCAGCGTTTGCAGCATCTCTATGGTGATATAGACGGCGAGCGCAGGGGAGATGAGTGGTCGTTTGAGTGACGCGTTGTTGAGGATATTGGACAGCGGGATACCAGGAATGTATTCGCGAATAATGAAGTAGTAGTCCCCAGCACGACCAAAGTCCCAAAGTGGCGCAAGACCATTATGTACAGCCCCCCGTACGACATCCAAAAAGCCGGAGAGATGAGAAGCGATGAGAGGATCTTGTGTAAGTGTTGGTTGCAACAGCTTGATCAAGACCTGACGTTTGTTCCCTTCAGGGAGATGTGCTGTACCTGTGTAGGTGCTGTGGGATTCACATTCGTGGATTTTTTGGGTGAGTTGGTAAGAGATTTTGTTCATGGTGATTGGTACCGGATCCTCACGCAACATCAAAGATTCACAACATCTGGAGTGGAGATAGGGATTCTCCTGCATCCTCAAAGCTCATATGTCGGGAGAATCTTACGGGGGAAGGGGCCGAAGTGCAAGAAGCGAGCGCGATTTTTCACAGAAAGAGTCAGCGCATTTCGCAGGAAAAAGCCGCACGATGGGTACATCTAGTGACATAAAGGGGACGCTTGGAGGGGAGGGGCGTTGGGAGAGAGGTACTTATCGACAGCCGAGTGGAGCGACCTTGATGATAGAATTTCGTTCGATCCAGGCGATTGCGCCGCGACCCGTTCCTTGGCCCAGGTCAGTCCAGGCGAGCGCGAGGTAGGGCTCGACCGTTGGCAAGGCTGCCCAAGAAGGCGTGCCCAACAGCTTGCCATTTTTGTCGATACGTCCGATCGCGATACCACGTCTAAACAGGCCTTGTTGTGGACGTTGTTCGATCCAGGCGACGACACCACCAAACGATGTGGCTTTCAGCAGAGGGGTCTCTGCATTTCCAGAGGCGAACTCGTTGGGTTGTCCGACAGCTTTTCCGTTTCGATCGAGTCGGAGTCCCCAAAGTTTGCCTGTTCGGGAGTCCGACCAGACTGTGAGATAACCGTTGGCGTCTCCTGTCACGCTGGGGTCTTTTGGGCTGCTGCCGTTGTAAGTAATGGGTTGGGTTTGACCGAGTTGTTTTCCTTTACGATCCATCACGGCAAACTGTAGTCGGTTGTTGCGGTCGATCCAGATGACACCCATACGGTCGCCACTGAAAGCCGAGCCTGGGTAAGGCGAGACTTGTGTGGAGATAGGGAAGGATAACGGCGCCGAGATGGGTTTGAGATTCATGTCGAGGATTTGTGTGTAGATACGCAGCTTGAGAAAGTCCGACCAGACGACGCCCAGGATGCCAGGGCCAGAGGAGATCTGTGTGTTGACCATCCGACCACCTTTGGCGAGCAGTTGTGGTCCTGCGATGCGTTTCCCTGTGGCGTCGATAAGTGAGACAATCGCGTCTCCTGTGTTGGTGCCACCACCTGTGTTGTCCGTGTCGTAGCCGACCGCGTAGTGCTTACCTGTGAAGGACATCCCGTGGATGTTGCCGAGCTCATTGCCTGGAGTGACCAGCCAGTTTGTCCCCAGCCGCGAGCCATCGGGACGCACTCGCGTCACGTAGACTTTTTGTGTGCCTGTCTCGGACCACCCAAAGGCGTAACCAATCGACGGTGAAGCGGTCATATGCAAGTGACTTGGATCACCCTTGTCCGAATACACACGGACAGTTCCGATGGTTTGGATGGGGAGCCATTCATCGATTGCGCCATCACAGTCGTCATCTTTCCCGTTGCAGACCTCTTCTTGTGGCAAAGACTCACCCTTACATTCTGCCCACTGCGCGTCCTGACAGGTCTGGGTTCCGGCGCGACAGTGACTGACGCCTTCGGTCCCTTGAGGTCCGCTGTATGGACATTTTCGTACGAGACTTTCGTCGACGACACCATCGCAATCGTTGTCGAGACCATCACAAATCTCTGTACTTGGCTGTTCGAATGGTTGGCAAGCCCCCCATTTCCCGTCAGTACAGATCTCTTCTCCTGGACGACAGACGCCAGGCTTGTCTGTGTTACAGCTGCGACGCTGGCCTTCTTCACACGCTGGTTCTTCTTCGAAGGGCTCTTCGACAACAGGTTCTTCTGTGACAGGCTCATCCCACGTCTCGGCATCGACGAGTTGGCCACTGTCTGGAGGAAGCTCTTCGCCCGGTCCGATTGTGAGGACGTACATACAGGTACATCCTCCCGATGAGAACGCAAGAGTCAACAACAAAAACAAACTACAAAATACGATATGCCTTTTGGCCACGCGACACCTCCAAAGGGGCTGAATGTCTTTTGGTGATGGCTTTGATACTGTTGGGCCGCTGCCACTGCGGCGGAGAGGAGTCTGCACTTGGGTCTATGTGTGGGACTCATCGTGATTGAAAGAAAGCTTCGTCAAGATAGGGTTTCCCATCTAAAAGAGCAACCTCACCTTTTTAGTGTCTCTCCAAAGACAAATTTATCCAATTCTTGCAAAAAAAACCTCCTGACCACATATAAAGGCATCAATCATTTGTTTCGAAACGTTGCTGCTTTTCATACCACCAGCACATCAGGAGACGATTTATGAGCTTTACGCCCAAAGAAGCCCTCGCATATCACTCAACTGGACGACCTGGAAAACTCGAAGTTATCCCGAGCAAACCGACTGCGACCCAGCTCGACCTCTCGCTCGCGTACACCCCCGGCGTCGCGGTCCCTTGTAAGGAGATCGAGAACAATCCCGATGCTGCCTATGATTACACGATCAAAGGCAATCTCGTCGCCGTGATCACGGATGGTAGTGCTGTCCTTGGACTCGGTAATATCGGACCTCTTGCCGGTAAACCTGTCATGGAAGGTAAGGGGGTTTTGTTCAAGCGCTTTGCAGACATCGATGTCTTTGACATTGAGCTCGCCACCCAAGATCCCGATCTGCTGATCCAAACCATCGCGCTGATGGAGCCGACTTTCGGCGGGGTCAACCTCGAAGATATCAAGGCTCCTGAGTGCTTTTATATCGAAGAACAACTCCGTGAAAAGATGAACATCCCCATCTTCCATGACGATCAACACGGGACCGCGATCATCTGTGGTGCCGCATTGATCAACGGACTTGAGCTCGTCAACAAGAAGATCGAAGACGTCAAAGTCGTGTTCTCCGGAGCTGGAGCCGCCTCTATCGCGTGTGCCAAGCTGTTCCTCGATCTCGGTGCCAAACGCGAAAACCTGATCATGACAGACAGCCGCGGGGTCATCTACAAAGGTCGCACCGAGCGTATGAACGACTACAAAGAACAGTTTGCGCAAGAGACGGAGATGAGGACTCTCGCCGATGCGATGGTCGGTGCTGACGTGTTTATCGGTGTCTCTGTCCGTGACATCGTGACCAAAGAGATGGCCAAGTCGATGGCTGACAAGCCATTGATCTTTGCGATGGCCAACCCCGATCCAGAGATCACCCCAGAGGCTGTTGCGGAGGTTCGTGATGATGTGATTATGGCGACTGGACGAAGTGACTATCCCAACCAAGTCAACAACGTTCTTGGGTTCCCATTCATCTTCCGAGGGGCACTTGATGTCCGCGCGACGACCATCAACGAAGAGATGAAGGTCGCTGCGACGCACGCTCTCGCGGCGCTCGCGAAAGAAGAAGTCCCAGATGATGTTAGGGCTGCCTATGACGGACGAAAGCTCGAATTTGGTCCTGACTACATCATCCCCACGCCTTTTGACGCGAGAGTGCTCTACCGCGTCGCACCGGCTGTTGCCAAAGCTGCAATGGACTCAGGCGTTGCACGCAAGCCGATCGAGGACTTTGGCCTCTATGTCGAGCAGCTTGAAAGACTCCTTCATCCTACAAGAGAAGTATTACAGCGATTTTTCAACCAGATCCGCAAAGGCGCACGTCAACGCATCGTCTTCCCTGAAGGCAGTCATGAGAGTGTTTTGCGAGCTTGTCGAATCGCCGCTGATGAAGGGCTTGCCTTTCCCATTCTTCTCGGATCTTCCGATGAGATCCAACGTAAGATCAAAGAGCTAGGGCTGGAGTTTCCTGAGAACTCCTACGAGATTATCGATGTCTGGAGCCCATCCGAACAAAGAGAGCGCTACGCGCAAGAGTACATGAAGCTCCGACAACGCAAAGGGATCAACCTCGAAAATGCCAAGCAGCAGATCAAGCATCGTGTCAATTATGCGATGATGATGGTGAAAATGGGAGACGCTGACGGCTGTGTCTCTGGTGTCGATAAAGTGTATTCGGCCACCATCCGGCCAGCGTTGCAAGTCGTAGGACTCGCACCTGAACGCGATCTCGTCTGTGGGATGTACATGGTGATCGATCGACAGGGGAACCCTCGATTCTTCGCGGATACAACAGTGAATGTGCGCCCCACCTCCGAAGAACTCGCGAAGATCGCAGCTTACACAGCTGACGCTGTCTCACAGCTTGGGATCACGCCCCGCGTTGCGATGTTGTCATTCTCCAACTTTGGCTCCGCAAGGAATGAGGAGTCCGAGAAGGTCCAACGTGCAACAAAGCTCGCCAAAGAGATGCGACCTGAGCTGATGATCGACGGCGAGATGAGGATCGATGTCGCCGTCAATCCGGCACAGTACCTCGCAGATTATCCATTCTGTGAGCTGACAGAGGAGGCCAACGTCTTCATTTTTCCCGAACTGAATGCCGGAAATATCAGCTATCAGCTGATGCAATTCCTCGGTGGAATGGAAGTCATTGGGCCCATCTTGATCGGCCTCAATCAGCCCGTGAATGCCTTACCACGTGGATGTGATATCAACACGATCGTCAATATGACGGCGATTACATCGGTTGTTGCGAAGCAAAATAAACAACGCAACTCGTGATGTCGTCCATTGCCGGGAGAGGGGGTTTGGAGGGGACAAATTTGAAGGGGATTTTGGTCGTACATGTCGTTTTTTGATTGTTACGACAAGAGGTAGGGGATTACTTGGGGGTGAGATATTGGAAGATAAACAGAAAGGCCGCGACAAAGACGATAAACGCGATGAACGTGATCAGGAACGTCTTACCTTTGGAGCCGCCTTTTTGTTTTTGTTGCTTCTCCAACTCCGATTGTTCGTGCTCAAAGCCAGCCATTCTGCTGTGAAGCCCTGTGGCTTCAGCCTGTTTCTCCTCTGTGAGGAGTTGGTTCATCTCGTTGAGCGAAAAGAGCGTTGTGCTCTCCGTAGCGCTTGAGAGCTGTGGGGCCATATTGCCAACAGCGTGGGGCGTTGTGTCCGCTAACGAGAAGGCTATGTGGTATTTGGCGATTTGTATCACATCGCCATCTTCAAGGGGGTGCTCTTTGATCTGCATCCCGTTGACGTATGTTCCATTGCTACTAAATTCGTCCATGCAGTAGTAGCGCTGATCTTGGTAGATAACACGTGCGTGGTATCTCGACACCCCTGTATTGTCGATGGGGATGTCATTTGTCGCGTCCCTGCCGATCAACATCTCTGTCTTGGTGATCGGGAATTTCCCGAGCATTCTCTCTTTCAAAAACACTGTAAGTTCTGGCATGCTTGATCCTGTTACCTTTTTGATATCTCAGGATGTAATCGTTTTCAACAACAAAGTAGAGAGGCGGATGCTTGTCGTATCGCCTGTTCGTTGGTGATTGTAACCGGAAGTTTTTGACAAGGCAAGATCCCGCGTGAAAGAGGGAGCTTGCCACCTACCTGACGAATACGTATCCAAACGCTTTGATGCTGACGGGTCCATTGCGGGCACCTGTGCAAGCGGAAGTGACTTGCGTGTAGGTCGCATTTCCGACTGATAAGTCATCCATTCTGCAGCGTGTTCCTGCTCCCCCGATACCGATACGTGACTCACTGTTTCTCAAACACAAACGTCCCCCATCATTCGAGTTATCCGCGATCACACCGATGCGAACACGTGCAGATTCCGGGTTTGGGGGATTGGGATTGGTTGTGTTCAGTCCTTGTCGGGTGCAAGCTTTTTGAAGCGATCCATTGCCCAAGAGTGCTTCCCAATCGGCGTGGGGGCGAAGTCCACTAAAAGGTACGAATGTGCCTGGCGAAATTAAGTCGTACAAAGAGGTGGGCGCGAGGATGGGGACGACGAGAGAGCGCGTTTGTGTGGTCTTGAGTTGCAACATCATCTGACCGAAGGGAAGGCTTGTATAGCTTTGTAGTTTGGCTTCCGTTGCGTCGTACCCTGGACTTGTTGGGTTGAGCGGTGTTTTGGAAGTCCACTGTGCTGCGTCGTATGAAAATGTTTTTTTGGTTCCATCGGTTTTCATCACAAGGGTCCAACCTCCGCCTTCTGTCTTCATGTCACAATACGTCTGGAAGGGGGCGGATACACTGGCGGGCTGAATCCAATAGAGATCACTTGGGGGAGGGGTTTTGTGGAAGGTTGGATCGATATAATCCATACAACTTTGCGCGACTTTTCCATTCGTGTGTTTGTACGCGCCGCTTGATTTGGCGACGGTGTAATCTCGTCCGAATTCTCTGATCCAAACATACGCCATCATGGGGATATCTGTGGCACCGTTATCGGCTTCCCACGGACCTGTGATGTTTCCTGCGGTGGTTGAGCTTGGATTTTGTTGCGCTGACTTGATGTTGTAAGAGGTCCCAACACCGATCACGGAGTCGGGGGTGTCACAGACGAGCTGTTCATTGTTAATAAGTCCGATACGCGCGCGTGCTTGTGTTGATGGATTCTTTGTCCCCATGACATTGAATCCTTCTTGGTGACAGTAAAACTGCATGGAGCTGTTGGGGATGAGTGCCTTCCATCTGGCGCGGCCCGCGTTGATTTGAAAAGGTGTCGTTTGTCCGGTCTTGATCACATCGTACAAGGAGGTCGCCGTGTGGTAGACGATCTGACTCTTGCTTGGTGTCGTTCCTGTCAGTGGTTTGAATTCGACCTTTAGGCTGCGAAAGGGGACTGTGTTGTAGGCTGCGAATTTTGCTTCGTCTGTATCAAGTCCGAGCTCCGTCGGCTGGTAAGTTTTGGTGTTGGTCCAAAGATCACCATCGTACTCAAAGGTTTTCTTTGTACCGTTGACTTTCATCACGAGCGTCCATCCACCACCTTCCGAGCGCATATCACAACGCACTTGGAACGGTGGCGCCGCAGTTGTCGGTTGAATCCAGTAGAGACCATCCGTACCAATCGCGCGGTATCCTGCTTTTGGATATCGATAGCGTGTGCAGTTGGCGGCGTATGTCCCGTTGGACCAGCGGTATGCGCCCTGGTATAAGGCGACATCAAGATAGCATTTTTCATTCAGGCAGGTGTATCCAGCACCACATTGGCTGCTTTTTGTGCAGTAGGCACACTGTCCATTGTTGCACCATGCGCGATGGCAGTCTGCGTTGTCTTTGCAAGGTGTTTTGACACACGCACCACTTGTACAGATTCCATACGTCCCACATTCTTGGTTGCTGGCGCAGGGGGTGCACTTGTTGTTTTTGCAGATCTTGTCGTCTTTGCAGTCTGTATGGGCTTTACATTCAACTGCGACACATTTTCCTGAAGCGCAAATTTTACCTGCGCCGCAACTGGCATCGGTTGTACAGGGTTTGCACTGGTTGCCACTGCAAATCAGACCTCCTGTGCAGTCTGTTTGTGTGCGACAATTGCCGGCCTTACAGCTACCATTGAGACATAAAGTCCCGGAGGTGGTACATTCTTTGTCGTCTGTGCAAGCTTTGCATTGGTTTTCTTTGCAGATGAGTCCATCTTTGCAATCTTCTTGTTTTTCACAGGTATTACCCAAACATGCTTTGTTGATACATTTGAGTGTGTTGGGACAATCTGTGTCCTGCTGACAAAAGACACACTTGTTTTGCAAGCAGACTTTGCCATCCGAGCAGTCTCTGAGCTCGCGGCACTCGGCACGTGTGCAGTTGCTACGGATGCAAAGAAATCCTGCCAAACATTCTGAGTCATCGATGCAGTTGGGGACACATTGATTGCGCCTGCAGACAGCTCCCTCTGGGCAGTCTTTTGTGTCTTTGCATCCGGCTTCACAGCTTCCGTTGGTACAGGTTTGTCCATCTGGGCACTCGTCGTCGCCGCTGCATGAGGATTTGCATTTATCGTCTGTGCATTCTGTTTGTGTAACTTCTGGTATGGTTGGCTCTTTCGTGTTTTCAGATGCGTCTTCTGTTTTGGGGAGGGGTTCTTTGTTGACGCTGGGTTCGGTTTGTTTGTTGATGCATGTTTCTTGTACGCAGCTCATGTTGTCGTAGGGGCAATCGCTGTCGAGTACACATTGCGTGCATCTTCCGAGTGAGCAAACACGTTTGTCCGACGGACAATCGGCTGGACTACGGCACGTCGTGATCCACTCACATCCCATTGATTGTGTAAGCAAAAGTACGCCCAACGTACATGATAGAAGTAGAGCCAGTCCACGTATGGTTTGCATCATTTATTTGACCATGTTGGACCCACTACCCAACAGCAGGCCGTTGTGTATGGGGGTGGGTTCGGTTACAAGATACGCATTGGGTAGCGCAAAATATTGTCACGATATCCAAACGCTATGCTAATGTAACGACCTTTCGGTGTCAAACACCGTGATATTTTTGGGATCAGCGAGCACAAAGCTGAATACAGATAGAGGATCATGACAGATGGACACAAACCAACCAGAGTTGATCGATGTACTTGTTGTTGGCGCCGGGATTGCTGGCCTGTGCGCAGCCTATGAGCTCATGATGGAGGGTGTCTCTGTGCAGGTCTTCGAGGCCCGCGATCGTGTGGGAGGACGTATCCTGACCGTCCGTGAACCCTGGATCGAGGGACAGTACGCTGAAGGGGGAGCCGAATACATCGGGACGGATGAAGAGCGTGTATTGTCCTATATGAAGGACTTTGGTCTCAAAAAAGCGCGACGTTTTCAACGACACCAACGTGTGGCGTTTGGTGGTGAGATGTTCTCGTTTGAAGAGGTCGATCAGATCGATGAGTCTCTACGTGGAAAACTCGAAGAGCACTTTTATGGTGCTGACCTTGAGGCGTGTTATGAGCAGCCACTACGTGAGCACTTTCGCGATAAACACGAGGGGGCTTCTCGTTGGACTGTTGATGGTTTGATCAGCGAAGACCTCGCGGGGATGAGTATTGCAGAGGCTCTTGATGTGATCGGCGCGAGTGATGCGGATCGGCGCTATCTTCGTATGCGTTTGTGCCCCACTGAGGGCGTTGATCTCGATCAAATCTCCACAAGCGCCCTCGCTGAAGGACCGTGGCCATCCAATTACAACAGGCAGTTTTGTAAGATCGATGGCGGAAATGATCTGCTCCCAAAAGCATTCGCCGACGCGCTTGGTCAGCGCGTTCAACTCAACCACTTCGTCAAACAAGTGAAGCAATGTGACGGTTTTCTCGAAGTGCACGCAGAACATGATGGGCAGCCTGTCGTGCAGAGAGCCTTGAATGTGCTCTTTGCGACACCTGCGCAGTTGTTGTCCAAGATCGAGATGACACCTCCGCTGTCCGAGGAAAAACAAGAGGCGCTCGCGCTCCTCAAACCAGCTTCTGCCATGAAAATCCAGCTCCAATACGAGAAGCGTTTTTGGCAAGAGGATGGCTGGAACGCCAACGCCTTGACGGACAAACCGATCAATCTCAACCACGCAACAGAGCTACAGGATGGACAGGCTGGCATCCTCAACGCCTACATGACCGCAGATGTCGCGAGAGCTTACCAAGAGCTGGATGAAGAAGAGCGTATCTCACAACTCCTTATCGATGTTGGTCCTCTCTTCCCCGAAGGAATGAATGAACATCGTGAGGCGCTTTCGATCGACTGGGATGCCGATCCATTCGCTGAAGGTGCATGGGCTTACTACCCCATCGAAGGTGAACGAGAAGTCCATGAGGCGCTTTGTGCGTCACAAGATAACTACTTTTTCACAGGGGAATATCTGACCAGAGATGAAGATCATCTCGGTACAATGGAGGGGGCGATCTCTTCTGCACAGGCTGTCGCTGATGAGTTGATCGTCCACCTGCACAAAACGGGGCACTCTAAGTAGATTTGAGCTGGGCGATGAGCGAGGGGACCTGTCGACGAATCCGTATATCTGCATCTCTCCTAAACATTCTGATAAACCGTAGAATCATTCGCTTGGGGCGGCCGATCTGCACGAGGGCTTGAAGAGCTGCGATGCGGACCGGGTAC
This sequence comes from Deltaproteobacteria bacterium, assembly GCA_002731275.1. Lineage (GTDB taxonomy): Bacteria > Myxococcota_C > UBA6777 > UBA6777 > UBA6777 > UBA6777. The sequence goes on from PCBK01000051.1 coordinate 24,753, forward strand.
AGATCGTGTCGTGCGACGGAGAAGAGCGCTCGTATACTCTCTCTGTTCATCGGACGCAACAATCCAAGAGAGTCAGCTGTATATTCGCGGACTGATGGGTCCTTATCGTCCAGTAGAGGGAGAAGGCGTTGGCTGAGTGCTTTGCTGTACTTGGGAAAACTTCCCAACGCCCTCGCAGCTTCTGCTCGTATCGCCGGGTAAGGGCTCCCAAGGGCTTTTGTCAGTAAGGAGATGGCATCGAGCGCCTTTGCACCCATTCGACCGATAGCCTCTGCTGCGATACGCTGTAATCGTGGTGAACCTTCACGTAACAACATCATACACTCGGGGAGCGCTGGGAGTGAACGCGGTCCCCACTGCATCAACGTGTAGATCGCTGAAATTCTCGATATCCCGCTCTTGGATGAACGCAGGAATGCTCTAAGTGTAGGGAGGGTCGAAGGTCCAGCTCGTCCTAGCATTTTGAGCCCTTCTTGTCTGATAGAGGGCTCTTGGACACGTAGCGCGCTCATCAAAATAGGCATCGCAGCGCGCTTCGGGAAGGTCACGTGGGTCAGCAGCTCTGTGACAGTCGCTCGCCATCGCCGATCGTAAAGCATCATCAAGAACTGAGAGAGCAATGGCGCCGAGATGGTTTGTTGTCTCTTGAAGATCTGCACGAGATGTTTCTGGATGATGGGACGCTTTTGGTCTGTCACATCGACAATATGGGGAGCTATCAAAGGGATGAGTGAAGGCATTTTGTGGTGTTCTTTGGCAAAGAGCGCGAGCCCAAGAAGCCCATCTTTTCCTTTCTTGACGAGCAATGACCGCAACCACTGTGTCCTCTTCTTGGCGGAAGGTTGGAGCGTATAGAGTGCTTTGTACAGTTGCCTTCTGATCGCCGGATGGCTGGCAGGCAGCGCTTTCTCAATGGAGGGGATGAGGGATTGTGCGAGTGTCCCGAGGTGGGAGAGCAATAACGCGCTGGCGAGTAATTGTTCCGACTGAGGTTGCGTTAACATGATCTGCACCATCGAATAGAGCGATGGGGCGAGTGATTGGATCAGGGCTTTTTGTTGGGCTGTTTGCTCCTTCGACGACTGCTTATGCCATCTCCGAAGCGCACGTAACGCTGCATAGCGAAGGCCACTGTCATCGCGGTTGATCTCTGTGGCAAATTGCTGAAAGGCCTGTCTCGCAAAGTCTGGATGGTGCATGAAGGTATGCAAAAATGACAGCGTTGTCATCCTGACTGCCCGGTCTTTGGGGGCTGTCTCTGAAAACAATACAGACGAAGGCAGGCGCTTGAAATAGACGGGCCATCGAAGGGCCATTGTGGCTAATCTTCGGACCTTTGGAGAGCGATGCCTTTGAAGCTGTTGTAGCTGTTTGGCGAAGCGACTCGCGTCTGGACCGATGTAGATCAAGCTGCGTAAGGATTGTATGAGGACTTGTGGATGAGGGTCTTGCAGTAACGTCTCGAAAACGTTGATCACGCTCTTTGTGCGCTCCAGGCGCCTCAGGACATACGCGACGAGCGCCCGGATCTGCCAGCGTTGATGTCCCGTCAGCGCGAGCACCCAAGGGAGCTGCTTGTGAAGTGTCGATTGACGCCATGAGATGTGATAGAGCGCCAGCGCCTTTGAGGACCAGCTTCCTGTTTGAAGTGTTTGTGGTATCGAACGGATAATCTTCTTGGTGTGTGGTTGGTTGTCGAGCTTGGACCATGTAAAAAGCGCGGCTCTTTGTACGCGCATGTTCTTGTCGAGCAGACCTTTTTGCAAGTAGGAGAGCTTCTCTGTCTCCTGCAGAGGGAGATATTGGATGAGATACATGAGCTGCTTACGGACTGTGGATGATGTATCTCGTACACATTGTTCGATCAATGTTTTGAGTTGGACCCGAGGGAGAGGGATGTTGGTTTGTCTTCTCAGTAAGTAAATGAACTCATCTCTGATACGTGCGGAGGGATCTCGTAACAGATGTCTCCAACCTCCTTGCATGAGGAGACTTTGGATGTAGATGGGAGGGAGCGCCGCGATAAGGCGAAGTGTGCGCAACCGGACGCGCTTGCTTTTGGCGCGAAGCAGCCGCTTGGATGTTCGCTTTCTATCGAAAAGTCTTGCGTACAAGTAGGTATACCACTTCTGTATGGCCTCTCCTCGCAGAGACACCTGTGTCTGTATATGACGGAATTGTCGATCGTTCGCGGAGGTGATCAATGCCTCTGCGATATCTGTTTGTTGCTGTTCATAAGCGTATGTAACGAGCGCGTCGAGGCTCTGTAGGGAGAGGGAGTGGGGGGCGCGCGCGATCGTTTGAAGCCGTTTGGCGAAAGATGTCGATTGTGGAGCGTTACGTAACAAAGCGATAAGCGCGAGTGAGCGTTCTTCTCCGTGTTGTTGGAGTGCGCGAAGAAGAGCCGGATGGATACTTCGCTGACGTCGATGAGGTCGCCAGTGTCGGAGTGCATTGCGTCGACATCGAGGCTGTGGTGAAGAGAGTAGACCTTCCAGTATCGGGCGACTTTGTCGGGGGTAGTGTTTTGCCCACTGACCAGCAAGCGCGCGCAGCCAGGGACGCTCTGCACATAATTGTCCGAGGGCAAGTGCGAGCAATCCCTTCGAAAGGAAAGGGAACGTTTTGACGTGTTCAAGAGCAAGCGCTCGTTGCCAGGGGTCAGCTGAAGCGAGTTGTCGACGGAGTTGACTTTGTGTGGTGAGTGGCTGTTTGCTGACTCGTCTGGTCTGTGTTGGGATGCAACCCACGAGGGAGAGGGACAGGATAACGAGGAGAGGGGCGTAATATTTCATTTGGTTTTGGTGTCGACGCGGACATATTGCCATGTCGGTGTGTGAGAGGAATCGAGATAGCGGATACTCAGGCGATTGGCACCCCAGCTACGGAGCTGATAGCCACCAAAACGCCCCCAGAAGGTGCGTTTTCCGATCTTGCTACTGCCCCACTTGTGACGTCCGATGTATGTATTTGGCAGTGAAGGGCGTGCGTGGAACTGAGCGATCACTTCGAGATGCTTAGAGAATTTGTGTTTGACAGCGCCCTGCAATGTGACATAGCTGACTTGATCATGTCGTTTAATCCAGATGAGCCAGCCGTTCTTTTTCTCCCTCCAAAGTCCGATGAGCGGGAATTGTGTCCCCTTTTTGGGAGGAATGTATCGTCTATATAGCGTCGGTTTGCCATACGACCGCTTGGCCCGAAAGAGATCTGCGCTGAGCATTTGTATGCGAAATCCACCAAAGGAGCGCCAGTAATGTCTTTTTTTGTAGCGTGTTGAGTGGAATGTTCTTCCGATGTAGTGGGGTGTGGTGCTTTGTGTTGGGTACACCTCCGCGATACGATCTCCCTGAATGTGTTGTGTGTGGGGTGGATAGACATCTTTGAGCAGGTAGCGGTTGTTGGCTTTTTGCGCGATGTGGATCAAGCGCGTACCCTTCTGGCTTGTCCAATACCCTTCGAGTTGTGGCTTTGGTTGGGACTTAGGCGCTGCCCACACATGTTGTAAAAGGCACCCCGCAAAGAGTCCTACAAGGATCAGCGTACGCACGTTTTTTTCTCCTCTGTGCAAAGCGGATACGTCACAGCGTAGCAAAGACACTGTGTCTTTGTCCAATGGCTGATTCGGCTTGACGGAGAGGGCCTTGAGCACGTATACCAAAAAATCTTCATACGAATAGATCGCCGCGAGTGTTGATGCGTTTCAGTGCAAAGTAAAAAACTCTGTGCTTTGATCAGCCTACGAATAAACGAAAAACATCCCAAACGACAATGACGAGGGAGGTTAGAATGGTGAGAATGTGGATCTGGTGTATCATGTGTCTGTGTGTTCCGGCCCTGACGTGGGCCCAAACTGGAGCAGACCCAGCACCTACACGACCTGACGTCAAACCCGAACAGGTGACAGTGTATGTCCCCTACCAGAAGATCGGAAAGTTGCTGCAAAAAGAGGGCATCTTTCTGACCAAGCTGCAGTACCACACGCTCAAAAATGAGCTCGCACAATTACGTGCAAAGACCAAGCAGCGCGCGCCGATTGCGTCCTTCTTACAAAGCGCGCGTTATGAAGGCACGGTCAACGACAACGGTGTTCGTCTTCACGCGACGTTGACGCTGCAGTTGATGGAGAAAGATCGTTGGGCCATTGTCCCCATTCCTTTCTCTGGTTTGCCCTTGTTGTCGGCAAAACTCGACAACAAGCCCGCTTATCTCTTTACCTCTGGTCACCCCAAACGACTCTTTTTGCTCGCACGTGGAAAGGGCTCACACTCCCTTCAGCTCTCCTTTGCCGGTCCTGTATTGCGACGCTCTGCTTCCAGAGCCATCCACTTTCAGATCCCATCGACACCCCAGACGCACGTGCGGATCAGCTTCGCGGGGAGTGGCTGGCAGCTCGTCATGAACGGCCAAAAAACACCTCTGAAGCTTCGCGATGATAAGAAGTCCATGCTGCTCGATGCACAGCTCGGCCCACAGCGAAACTTGCAGCTCAACTGGTTCCCCAAGCAAGATTTAGGGAACGTTAAAAAGACGCTCTACTCCGCAAAAATCCAGGTCGAATCGACCATCGAAGATGGACTCAATCGTTCGATCTTCCAGGTCAATGTCCACGTCCTTCGTGGCAAAACACAAGAACTCAAGCTCTCCATTCCCAAAGCCCACAAATTGATCGCAGTTGAAGGTGGGCGCCGTCTCAAGCAGTGGTTTGTGTTGCCTTCTAAGGTCAAGGGGACGCGTATCTTGCGTCTGCGATTTCACAAAGCCTGGAAGGGCCGACAATTGATCCGTCTCGAATGTGAGCGCATCCTCCCCAAAAAAGAGCGCGCGCTTGAGGTCCCAATGGTCAGCGTCCTCGGTGCACAGTGGCAGCATGGTGGCGTCGGACTCTATGCAGGTGCAGGCTTACAGTTGAAAGTGACAGGTGACAAAGGCCTGATGCAAATGGATGCTTCGGAGTACGCGACACAGTACCGTACCTCCGTGCCAGAGAAAGCCTATACGTTCATCAAGCCAGGCTTCTCGCTACGTGTCGCTTTGCAAAAGATCAAACCACGTGTTCGTGCAGAGCTTGCACACTTCGTCGAGCTCGATGGTGAACAAGCGACACTCCACACCAAAGCGACCTTTAAGATCGAGCGCGCGGGTGTGTTTCGCTTTCGTTTCCAGTTGCCTCAGGGCTGGGAATTGCGCGATGTAAAATGTCCGATGATGCAAGACTACTTCATCGAAGAGAAAGCCCCCAAGCACCTCGTCGTCGTGTTTAAGCAAAAAGTAGGTGGACCCAAGACGACAAGCCACATCTCTCCCTCTCGTTTGTGGACGCGGATTCGTCGTGTTATCGGTTGGCATGCGATGTCACAGATGGGCCCCAAAAATGTCGTCGTCTTGCGCAAACGACTGCGCAGCAAGAACGCCGTCGCGCAACTGGAACAGTTGTTTGTCAAACACCGTACACAAGCGAGTGGTGCGGTGGTTTGTCGTTTGAAGATGCGCCGCGCGTTGGGGATTGGTAAGGCGCTCGCGTTGCCACTTCCACGACCATTGGGGCTGGAAAATGAGAAGGGTGTGATCTCCTTGTCTGTGCCTTCTCACCTTGAACTTCGTTCCTCCAAACTCAAAAGTCTGATGACGATTGATCAGCTCGATCAATTACCACGTCTCTCTGGTCTTCGTTTTGCGACACGTCAGGCGTTTCGATACGCTGTGCGTCCTGCCTCTGGCGAGGTGATCCTGCGCAAAAAAGCGACGGCCATTGAGACCAAGATCTGGTTGCCTGTCACCATGCGCGAAGATGGTTTCCGCCTCGAAGGTCGAATCCGTTTTAGGGTCCGTTTTGCTGGGACAAAGACGCTCCACTTTACCGCTCCCAAAGCCTGGATGAAGCAGCTTCAGATCACGTCCAACAAACGAGAAGTTCACAAAAAAGTCGTCAAAGACCGCGTCGAGTACGAACTCGTCCTCGAACGAAAAGTCCCCCGCGATGGATACTATGACCTGACGTTTGTCGTGCAAGAGCGCTTTAAAAAGACCATGAAGATCGGTGAAGCCAAGCAGCTGACATTGACCGCGATCTCGACCCCCAAAGCCTTTCGGCAGACTGTCTATTGGGGCTTGAAAAAGGACGAGTCGCTCTCCCTCGCGGTCATCAAAAAGAAAGGGTTTCAGCGCGTCGATGCCTCAGACCTGCCTGGGTTTGTCAGCAAAAAAGACATGTCTCATTACCTCTCTTCTCGGGACAAGACGTTGTCGCCTGTTCAGATTGCGATCCGGAAACATCAGTATGCCGAGGTGTTGAGCGCCGTTGTGCCTCGCCTGCATCTGGACGCCGTCTTGAATTCGGATGGTGACCTCGACGTACTCGCGTTGCTTCGTGTACAAAACCGTGGTCGACAGTTCCTCAAATTGAAGCTACCTAAAGGGGCGAAAGTCCTCGGGATGAGAGTGGCCCATAAAGATCGTTATCGTTTTGAGTTGGACAAAAAAGGCGAGCTGCTCATCGATCTCGCCCAACAAACAAGCGGTAAACCGTTTATCATCGCTGTCCGTTACCAGTACAAACCCAAACACAGCGCTGGACACTTCAAGATCAATGGTCCCCTTGTGCTCGACACGCCTGTGTTGCAATCCACGATGAGAACGTATCTTCCACCTCGTTACAGTTACACACACTTCGCGACAAGTATGTGGCATCGCTACAATACGTTAGGGCTGTGGTCGTTGTTGCGGGACACATTTTGGGGGCGTGAATTGCGTCGGTTGTCGAGCTACCCATCTGATGAGTATTCCTTGATCAGCGGCGCGCCTTCGATCTCACGAAAAATGCCACGTCGGGGACGCACATTCCGATTTTATGGGCAAAAGCAGCAGATCCACTTGACCATCTCTTACAGACGTTCGATCTGGCAGGGGATCTTTGAGTTTGCGATCTTCTTGCTCGTGTTCTTCGTCATGATCGGTGTAGAACGTCGCCAGTCTGTCGCCGTGAGTGCGATACAGTGGGTCTTCGGCAGTATTGTGTTGCTCGTCGTGCTTGGTGCTTTTCTGCCTGGAGATACGATTCAATTTACTTACGCAGCGTTCCTCGGTGTCTTGACTGCGGCGACGTACTGGATGGGCTTTGGTTTCTATCACTTCCTGGAGACAAAGGTCGCAGGTGACGATGATACACCACCTTTTGGCTTCTTGTCTGAGAGTGATGACGACGATTCACCCGAAGTCTCATCATCACAGGATGCTCCTGTTGAGACTGAAACGACTGTTGGAGCAACAGAGGAAGAGACATCCAAGACACCCGAAGAGAAACCTGAAGAGCAAGAGACAAAAGGTGATAAGGAGGCGGAATAATGGTTGCTTATCGCAAAACATGGTGTTGGGCGATCTGTCTCGCGGTGTGGGCTGTGTTCGGTGTTGGACACAGTGACGCGCGCAAGCCTCCTCGCTCAACTCTCCATATCTCGGCGTGGAAGAAGGCAAAGCCAGCTCTACGTGTGATGCGTCCTACGCTGACAACGGTGACGCCAAAACAGACAGGTAAGCCGGCCTTTGGTGTGCGCTGGGTGCCCTCGAAAGTCTGGGGGGAGATGACACGTCGTCAGCGCCCTGGTGTCGTGATGACATACGATGAGTGGCGCAAGAAATGGCACCAATTCCATCGTCGATTGCGTGCACAGCAAACCCCCAAGCAGGCAGCATCTGCGTTTCAGGCGCTGCGTTTTGAGGGTGAGGTCAAAGGACAACAACTCCATTGGAATATGAAGCTACGTGTGCAGTTGTTGAAGATCGGCTGGCATACGCTCTCACTGCCACTTCGTGGGATGCGCGTGGCCTCCGTTGAATTGAAGGGGTTGAAGGGCTCCTTGCGTAGAGTCGGGCAAGCCTATCGCCTTCATGTGTTGGGGCAGGGACTCGGTACCATTGCGCTCACAGGTGTGAGTAAGATCAAAAAAACTCCATCTGGTCGTGTCTTCGCGCTCTCTTTTCCTTCAACTGCGCGCTCGATGCTTCGTTTTCATCTGCCTGCAGGCCAGGAAGTCCGACTCAATCAGAGCGGATTTCAGGTCTCCACAGGGCAGAAGGAGACGTTGGTGTGGGGCGGCTTGCAAAAGGGCTCAAATCTGACGTTGACCTTTCGGGCCGTTGAAGGGCAGGCGAGACAAGATGGTATGCTCTCGGCGAAGGTCGACTCCTTCTACGACATCCGCGCTGGTTTGCAATGGCTCGATACGATCGTCCAGCTACGTGTCTCTTTGGGAGAGCGTCAGGTCGTGAAGCTTGCGATCCCCAAAGGGTTCAATCTTGTCGATATTAAGGGGCAGTCATTGTCCCACTTTGCTGTCGATAAAAAGAAGGGACTTTTGACGATCAGCCTTCGCGAACGTGCACGTCGTGGACGTTCCTCTTTTCGTCTTCGCTGGGTGCGCAAGCAAGCGGCGAAACAGCTCGCGCTGCGTCCACTTCGTGTCCTCTCAACTTATGAACAGACAGGTCTACTCGTCCTTGGCGTGGCAGCTTTGTTAGACGTTCGTTTGGGGACATTGCGACACGCACGTCGTGTCGAGGTTGGTCGAAGAGGCCAACACTTCGGAACACTTCGCCGTGAAGTGATGGCGTTCTCTACATGGCGGCAGGACGCGCTCGTCCAATTATCAGTCAAGCCAACACCTCTTCACTTTGAGGTTGAACAATCCCTTCACGTCGCGTGTACAGAGCGGCAAGCCCGCTTGACTGCGATGTTGACTGTGCAGGTCCGTTCCGGTCGTTTGCATAAGATCCGTTGGAAGCATCAACCTGGTTGGCAATTGTCCGAGTTACTTGACCGGCATGGTCGGGCCATTCATCACTGGAAGAAAGATGGATTTTGGCACGTTGAGTGGTCCAAGCCTCTCCAGCGTGGGCGTAAGCATATCCTGCGGTTGTCACTTCTTAAGAGTTTGACCTTGCCGGAGAAAGGTAAGGTTGGCTTGGAGGTTCCGTCCTTTGATGTCGAAGGTGCCAAGCGGCAAGAGGGTGAACTGACCTTCTCCTACCCCTCGTTCTACGATGGTCGTATGCATGCAGCGGCGCGTCTGCGTCGACTTCCTCTGTACAATCCAAAAAAAGGTGGTACAACGCACATCGAGCGTTGGAAGATCCTTGGTGTACCGTACAAGGGGCGTCTTGTCCTCTCAAGGCGTGCGTCTCGTGTCCAACTCTTGACGGTCAGCCGCTATGTCCTCAAGCAAGATGCTCTGGAGGGGGATCTTGATGTGTACTTCCATATTACTGGTGCCGGGACAAAGAAGCTGTCATTGGCGTTACGTCATGGTCAGGGGCTGAATCTCCAATGGATGCCTCGTCGGGCTCGTATCGTCGAGAAACATAAGCGCGTTCTCAAAGATGGGACGTTGTTGCTCGATCTGACACTCTCTCGTGAGCACTTTGGTCGCCTCGCGATGACGCTACGTTTCAAGAAGCGCTTCGAGAAGACGCCTTCGACACTTGCGCTGCCGATGTTGTCCGGTCGTGGGATTGTTGAACGTGGATACCTTGCGGTCTACTCGGAGTCATCTTCCAAGATTAAAGTCACCCCTTTGTTTGCTCAGGAGGTCGACCCACTCGCTGTCCCAAGTCCTCTTCAATCTGGAATGACAGGCAGCGCGCTGTTTGCCTACCGCTACAGCCAACCCAAGCGACAGCTGACATTGCAGCGCAAGGCGCTTGGTCAATCACTGAAGAGACATCCGGTTATTCGACACTTCTCGTTACATGGGTTGTGTGAAGGTGGCGATGTGATGAAGGTGAAGGCGACCTATCAACTCGATAACCAGGGCTTGTCTGTCTTTCAGGCGACGCTCCCTGCGAAGGCCGAATTATGGGGTGTGGATGTGCAAGGGCGTGGGGTCAAGCCCATGGCCAAAGGACAACACGTCAGGATCGCGTTGCCGCAGCAAGGGCGAGGGCTTGTAACTGTGAGGTTGCACTACTCGATCAAACTGGCTGACAGTCTGCCTGCGCGCAGCGGAGCGATTAAGATCTTCGCTCCAAAGGTTTCCTACCCAATCATCCAGAGCGCGTGGATGGTGTACGCACCTCACAGGTATAGACCTGTTGGGATGCGTTCTCCTTTCCCTGTGAGTGGTGTGCTCAAACCACGCGCTCTCGTCGAGACCATCGTGAAAGTTGTGAAGCGATATCCTAACGAGGTCTTTATCCTGGTGCTCTTTTTGCTTGGGTTGATCTTGCGGGTACACCTGCTGGCGCTTCTTTCCTGGATGTTCCACACGTTTGTGTGGCTTGTACGTGAACTCTTTGTGTCTCCTTGGCGTTGGGGAACAGCCTTGAGCGCATTGCTCGTGATAGGTGTGCTTAGCACAGGTGTTCTCATCAGCAAAGATATGAGTCCCCGGAGGTTAGCAAAAAGGTATGAGATGCCACCCACAAACAACTTGAGGGAAGAGAGTAAGTCCGGAGGGAAGTCGAGGTGGCGCACAAAGGCGACAAAGAAGAAAAAGGAAGCACGTCACTATCGAAAAAAGAAAACATATGACTTTGACGATGATACGGTCTCTGGTTCTCTTCGTCGATCTGGACGGGGAGGAGGGCGTCCTCAGGGCAACTTTGCGTTAAAGTCTCCTCCGCGAAAAGCGCGGCGTTATCGAAGGCGTCGTCCTGCTGCTCCTCGCAGCGCACCGCGTCGGGTGACGTCTCGTTTGAATCAGCCTACCGAGCTGCCAAAGATCGTCGCGAAGCCGAAGCCGATCCCTGAGTCTATCGTAAAGGCGCCACCACCTCCTCCAGCACAAGATGGCCAGCCGATCGTGACAACACCCAAGAAGCAGGCGTTTTTGCCTCCTGGAAAGGACAGCAAACCCAAAAGTGGTGAACTCGATCGTATAGAGGATCAAAAAAGCAAGAATGCGCAGAAAATGGGCGAAAAGGTGAGAGATTTGATTCGCTCTGAAGGCCTCTTGGGGAAAAAAGGCAAGGTGGAGAAGAAAGAAGACGGAAAAGGCCGCCACGATGCTCTTAGGCAACAAGCAAAACATCGCTTCAAGCGACCTGATGGGTCGAAGTCAACGCTCACACTCGTGGACAAAGAAAAAGCACAACGACTCGCAAACACCAAGCGCGTGCTCGATGGGAATTTTGACGCACGCTTGATGCGAGGGATCCGCTCTCTGGAAGTGAAAGAAGCTCCTATGGGATGGTGGATCCGTACGGCTGGTTTGGGTGCGCTTGAAGAAGTCCAAGTCACCCTTTGGCGCGAAGAATGGCTGCGTACATCGCTGATCATCGTGTTTCTCTTTGCGTTCTTGTTGTGGTTCGTATTGGGGACGTTGATGGCGTCAAGGCGAGCTTTATTGGTCGTTGGTGGTGTGTTACTCACAGCCGCGGCTGGTTTTCTTGTACAGGGTGTGTGGGTGTTGTTTGCCAACGCGTTGACGGCTGGGATTCTCGCTGCTGGGTTGTTGCTCGTACTTCGCAAGCAGGTGTCTGGTGCTGTCGCGGCGATCGTGCTCTTCGGTCTTCTCTCTGGTGCCACGCCACAAGCCCACGCAGCGTCACCTGATTGTCAGTGGTTTACGATCACACAAAACGCCGTCAAATATCCCTCCAAGGTGTCGTTGTACGCTGCGTATCAAAAGGGAAAAACACCTTCTCTGCGTGGAAAGACACCTGTCTTTGTCCCTTACACTTGGTGGGCGATGCTTGGAAGAGCACCTGAACCTCGGTGTTTTCGTGTCCCAAAAGCGGCTGCATACTGGGTGCAAACAGCTTACAAAGCGAAGATCCTCTCTGCAAAACGAAGTGTTGAAGGGATCGCTTCTTTTGATGTTCGCATTCTCAAAAAGGGAACCTACCGTATTCCTCTTGGGTTGTCTGGTGTCAGCGCAAAACTCCTAAAGACCTCGTTTCCACTCGCGCTTGGATATGGAAAGCGTGGGTATGAAGTTGTTTTATCTGGACCAGGGCGTTTCGTGATCCCACTGTCATTTACAGTACCGCTGCATACAAAGCGCCAATTGTCTTTGTCATTGGCGAAGCACGCTGTGGCTGGGATGCGCTTGGAGCTGGACGGGACAAAGTGGTCCTTTCGATCACCCCAAGCTGCCGAAGGCATGCACGTAGCATCTACAAAGAACAAGACCTTTGTGCATATCCTTCTTGGTGGCGAGAAGAAGCTTCAGGTCTCGTGGAGGCCGTCTTCTTTGAAGGGGCAGACGGAGATCGAGAATGCCAATGTGCTGAGCTATCACCACGTCACTTTGCGGCAACACCTGTTGCGCTTTCGCTCTCGTTATTTATTTCGTCGACGGTATCAAAAAACGACGCGATTCATTTTTGATATGCCCGCTAAGGCCTCTCTCGAAGCGGTCCGCAGTAAAGATCTGCGTAGCTGGCGATATCAAACCCAAAAAGGGAACAAGCAACTCGTCGTGGTGCTCGAAAAACCAGTCAAAACAGCTGATATTGTCGTACGATATGTGCTGCTACGGAAAAAGCTGAAGGAGAAGTGGGCGTTACCTTTCCTGCGACCAAACCAGATCGCGCGTCATCGAGGATTCCTGGGATTTCGCGCCGACGGCGTCCAATCCACATTGCTTGGGACGGCTGGGATGGAGAAGCAGTCGGCCGCAGAGTACCGTAGCTCAACTTCCGCCTGGGGAGGAGCTGTGACAGAAGCCTTTGCATTTCGTCAGTTGCCTTCTCTTCAGATCGTACTGCGTCCAAAAGTCTCGAAGCTTCGAGTCCGTGCCTCACAGATGATGGTCATCGGCGCGCAGCGTGATCAACTCTCTAGTGAGATGACCATTCGTGGCGATGTCTCCGAACAATTTACCTTATCCTTTTTGCTCTCTAAAGGTTGGACGATTCGGGAAGTTCGTTCTCTTCGTGGTGTTCCTGTGCGTCAAACGTGGATGGGACAGGCGACGAAGACACACCAGATCCTGTTTGTGGAGTTCAAGCGACCTGTGATGCGCGGTCAAAAACTCTTGATTCAAGCGGAACGGTGGTCTGATCAAACATTGCGTGTGTTTCCGACATTGGTTCCTTCGAGAGTGCACGAGTTACGTGGGACGCTCGCGATCGCAGCGCCTGTTGATTACGAGTTACAAACAGAAGCGCTCAAGAGTCTTAAAACGCGAGAGCGCTATGGTCTGCGTCCTGTTGGACTCCGACTTCCTGAGCAGACAAAGATCCAGCTTGGGTATACCTTTCAGCGTCGATACAGCGGTCAATTGCGTTGGGAGAAGAAGCAGGAGACGAGTCGTTGCAAGGGGACATTTCATGTCGATATCTACGAGAGTACAGCGTTACTTACGGGTAAACTGCACTTTCGAGCTTCAGGTGTCGGTGTCCGTCAGTGGTCTTTTTCGGTACCAACTGCGCTCGCGAAGAGGATCGAGATCAAGACCGCGCCAGGGGTGAAGTTGACGCGTAAAGCCTCAAAGGGACGAACGCTTTTTACCTTGCGACATGCGCTGCTTCGGACGTCCTTTTTGCAATCACTGCGTCTTCGTCTTGATGTCTCCAGGAAAGGGGTTGTGTCCATTCCCTCTATCCAGCCAGAAGGGACGATCAGTCATGTGAGCTGGTTGTTCTTGCGTAAAACGCCACAGGTTCGACTCTTTGTCGAGAAGCCTAAAGGTGCGGGGATTCGTCCTCTGTTGCCTGCGTCGATGAATCGTAAGTCGATGGGTAAGGATGTCGTAAGTGCCTTTGAGATCAAGCGTGGTGGTTGGACATTGTCGGTGCGCCGTGAGGTGTTGAAGACAGAGGTGAGTTTTCGTCCGCTGGTAGAGTTGGGGCATTTGGAGACAACTTTTACGGAGCAAGGGCAGGCGTGGACGCGCGCGACGTATACATTGCGCTCTGCAGGCTTGCAGTTTTTGACCTTTTCGCTGCCTCGTGGTGGATCTTTATGGTCTGTCCGTGTGCGGGGGAAGGTCGTTTACCCAACCAAGAACGCAGGGGTCTATATGATCCCATTGCCTCCCCGCCAATCGAGTGATCTCGCGTATGATATCGAATGTTTGTACGCTCATAAAGTGCAGCTACCATCAGTCTTTGGGAGTGTTACATTGCAACCGCCGCATATCGCACCTGTCGAGGTTTCACAAACCTACTGGACCGTATATGCACCGAAGTCGTGGCGTGTTCGTTCTCATTCTGGAAACATGGACAGAGCGACGTTGATGCAGATGGAGGTCGCACAATTGAAGCGTTCATTTGACTTCTTCCACAAACTGCAAAAACTCGCACATACTGGCGATGCTGTCGAAAAGGCGCGCGCCAAAGCGAACATCAAGCGCCAATGGAGTGAGGTGCAGAATACACTCAAGCGCGCACGTCAGCAGATGAACACGCTGCGGTATCGCAAGAAAAACAACGCTGTGAAAAAGAGCTATCGTCAATCGCGTACCCAGTTCTATCGACTGTCAGGCGCGATTCGTGCTGACTCTGCCAAAGCCAACCGATATCTCCGTCAAAGTCGCCAATCAACACACGCGCTCACTGTGTGGCAGAGAAAGTTTGGTGTATCACTTCAAAGTGCCGATAAGGCTGTTGGTCAGCGGAAAACCATGCTGGCAACGTTGTCCTTTTTGCGGACAGGAAAACGCTCGACCTACGCGACTGGAGGAGGGCGCCCGACGCTCTCTTTGCATGTGTCTCGTGCTGGACTGACCAAGACGATACTTGGTTGGGCTGGTTGGGTGTTGTTGTTGCTGGTTTTCTTGATCGCTGGATGGCGTCGTTGGCTATAGTGTTTGGGGGGGTTGGGGGATGCTTTTTGGGTTCGATTGTGTGATGTTCATCGGGGGATGGTGTTTGGGGCAGTTGATCTTCCGTGCCTACGAAGCCCATGTCTCTTTGCACAAACGAATCGCCAAATGTATCATATTGCTCGTTCTTTTCGTCTGCATTCGTTGGTTTGTTGGTCGCTGGGGATTCTACAGTTTGTTAGGGGTGATGACCCTTGGGATTGGGATCTTACATGGGTATTGGTTCCACTACAAACATGGTGTACACTGGAGAACAGCCGAACCACGCGAACGATATCTGCGATTGATTGGGCACAAAGATACGTAAGGAGTCGCACGATGAGTGACGTGATTGTTGCTTTGAGAGAACTCTTCACAGACCCCACACAGGACGAGCGTTGGAATGAAGCATTTTGCGAACAGCTTCAGAAAGCCCATCAAAACAAGGACGCGCTACCCTAGAACGAACACAGTGGAAGATCTCTGAGCCGACCAAAGTGCGCAGGAGAACCAACATACAAGAAAGAAAAAGACGATGAATGAGCCGGAATTCCTCTGCACAGGTGCTGATTTACACATCTCCAATAAAGTTAGGTGGGGGCGCAATGTCGTGTTTGGGCCAAATTGTGAATCGATCTCCATTGGGTATGGTGCGTTTATTGGCAATGATGTTTATATCGATGTTAAAGAATTAGTGATTGGCGACTACTTCACACTCCATCATGGATCGGTGATCCACGGCATACGGTGTATCATTGGACACAACAATTGGATTGGTCATTACACAATTCTCGATGCCTTGGGGGGATTGTTAAAGCTTGGAAACAACGTGGGGGTTGGTGCACATAGTCAGCTTTGGTCTCACATGAAGTTTGGTGACAGGCTCGCGGGGTGTCGCTGGCACGCAAAGTCCGAGCTTGTCGTAGGTGATGATGTCTGGTTTGTGGGGCATTGTATTGTTTCACCTGTTCAGGCGGAGGAGCGAGCAATGGCAATGGTTGGCTCTGTTGTGACAAAAGATATGAAAGCCAATCATATTTATGCAGGCACGCCAGCAAAAGATATGACAGACAAGTTTGGAACTCAGTTTGAAACGGAGGTCCCTTACGAGCGGAAAGAAGAAGTTTTTCAGACGTACCTCGATGAGTTTCGTGAAGAGGGCAATGATGCTTCATTTGTTGCCTTTGGTGCCGGTTTCCCACAAGAGATGGATGCTTCCACCACATATTTCGACTTGGAGAACAGGTTGTATACACCTCGGTACACAGAGGAAGAATACAAGTTAATGCGATATCTTCTGTATGATCGAGCAAAGTTTATCCCTAGCTCTCCGTGAATCAAACGGTTGTTTTATCTTGGGTATGTGGTTGTGTTGGGTGGGGAGCTTGCATCGTGTTGTTGACAGAGATACGTGTAGGTGGCTACACTTCCGACGTCTTCACAGTATCGACTTTCCGTTATGGAAGGTATATTGATCGATGGAATGAAAGGTTTTTTTGATGAAGCTCGTCTTCAGGTGCTGGCTGGTTGGTTTGCTGAGTGTGTTGCTGGTTGGGCATGTCCAAGCCAAGACAAAAACGAGCAAGCGCCCCGTCAAAAAAATGAAACGCGGCTCCAGCCGACTCGGTGATGTTTCGTTGCGAGTGAGTCTTGGCGTAGAGACGATCATGTTCTCCAACGTCGTTGGTGAGCTGACCACAACACGTATCGGGGACAGAGGCGCTGTGGGCCTCTTGATGACACCTGAGTATGGGTATTTTCTCAATGACAGTACGGTCTTACTTGCTGTGTTACCTGTCGCGATGGAGGTCAATCCCAACGTTGGGGTGTTTCCAACTGTGAGCCTTGGAATCGGCGCGAGGAAGTACTTTCTTCGGTACATCTTTGCCGAAGCGCAGGTGTTACTGCAGTTTCTCAATCGAGGGAATTTACGCGCTGAATTTGGTGGGTTCTTGTTTGGGTTTGGACTCGCCTTCCCATTTTTGTCACGCTATCAACTCTTTGCCTACGCCCAAATTCCATTCAATTTTTATCCAGGTATCCAGGTCGGTGCGAACGTCCTCGTCGGTATCGAAGTCCTCTTTTAAAAAACAATCCAATGTAGCGAGAGTGGGGAACGCAGATGGTCTCTGTCGAGCAAATGCTTGGCCAGTCATTTTTGTGTGGCTTTGGCGGCGAACACCTTTGTGCCGACGTGCAAGAATACCTCTCTGAAGGTTTTTGTGGTGGTGTCATTCTCTTTCCTCGAAATATCAACGCTCAACACCATCCCGAAGCCCTGTGTAGGCTTCTGTCGGAGATTCGCGCTGTCCCTTCACCACACGCCCCCTGGCTTGCCATCGATCAAGAAGGAGGACGGGTTACCCGTCTTAAAGCTCCCTTTACTACCTTTCCTCCGGCTGCGACTCTAGGACTTATAGGGGAGCCTGAGGATGCCTTTCTTTGGGGGAAATATCTTGCCCAAGAGGCCTCTCACGTCGGTTTTCAGTTGTTGTTTGCGCCAGTCATGGACGTCCATACAAATCCTGAGAACCCTGTGATTGGGGATCGTGCGCTCTCTCATTCGGCGAAGGATGTTGCTGTCTTGGCTCGTGCTATGTGTGAGGGGATGCTCTCCGAAGGTGTCATGCCTTGTGGAAAACACTTTCCTGGTCATGGTGATACAGTGCTCGACTCTCATCTCGCGTTGCCTTACGTTTCACATCCAATCACTCGGCTCAAAGAGACGGAGTGGGTTCCTTTTCGCGAGGCTGTCGACTTTGGTGTTCCAGCGCTGATGACGGCTCACGTGGTCTTCACAGCGCTTGATACAAAACCAGCGACATTATCCGAAGTGATCGTTGGTGGGATGCTTCGTGGTGAGTGGGGATTTGACGGGATTGTTTGTTCAGATGATCTCGAGATGAAGGGGTTGGATGCGTATTCCATTGAGGAACGTGTGGTGCTTGGATATCTGGCGGGGGTGGATTTGTTTTTGCTCTGCCATACACCGGCGTTATTGCCTCGCGCACATGCTGCTTTGGTGGAGGCATATAAGGACGGGGTGATCACGAGAGGACGTATCGAACGTTCGTACTCTCGCTTGATGCGAGCGAAGCAGCGGTTTGTTGTGGGGAAGAAGCACGATGATTGTTTTGATGTACGTGGGTGGTTGGAGAGGGAGGAGGAGCGCAGGTCGTTCGCTGAAGTGATGTGGAGACGTTGGGAAGACCGTCAGATTTGAGCCGTTGATGGCTTATCGGATGTTGCGGACGACGGCCATCATGTTTTCGTGTTGCATCTTCATGATGTTGGTGAGGAAGTTGGTCAGCAAGGTTTTCCACTGTTGCAATTCTTGGATGTTTCTCAACTCAGCTTCTTTGTCGTTTTTTGATAATTTGGGATCTTTGAATCTGTCCCAAGCTGCTTTGAGTTCATCGTTTACGTTCGAAATCTCACCCTCCATGATGTCCTTGGGATTGCTGGAGTTTACTGCTGCAGGGGTTGTTGGTTCTGCTTTGTTCGTCCCGCTTGTGGAGCTCTGGTTGTTTGTGCTGCTGGAGGACTGTGTGTTTGAGCTTGTGCCTTTGGTTTCGCTTTGTCTTTGCAGCAAGGTTGACTTCCACTGTGTTTTTTCCATGAGGATTGGCATCAGCGCTTGCTTGTCAGCAGGGGAAGCTGTCTTGAACTTTTGCCAGAGTTGGTCGAGTTCTTTGGAGACCTTCGACAGTTCGTTGCTCAAGGTCGTGAGGTTTGGGTCGATGGTTTGGTTTTGCGTGTCTTTTACGCCGGGCACATTGGCGCTGGCTGGTTTGTGGCCTGGTGATGTTTGCATCCCTGGGTTGATGGGGGATTGAGGTGTACTTGTTTGGTTCGTGTTGTAGGAACTCGAACTGTTTGGTTTGTTTGGGGTTTGTGCTGGCGGTTGTGTTTGTTCTTTTTTGTGCGTTTCGAAGAAGCTGACAAAGCCTTGTTTTGTGATTCCATTGTCAATTTTGCCGTCAGCGTTGTCCAGCTTGTGAAACGCTGTTGCGTTGTTGAGGATGAGTTTTGCAGCTGCGATCATCTCATCACTGTATTTTCCTTCATCATTCTTGATGACTGCTTCCAAATCTCCGACCTCGATACGTCTGTCTGTTCTTTTGAGTAGGTCTCCTGCATTGTCAAATGCTGTGTAGTTGTTGTTGAGGACGTCGAGTGCTTTTGAGAAGTTCATTTCAACTTTAGACATTGTTTTTCTCCTTTTGAGGGTTGGTTCTTCATCGAACCGACTGTGTTTTTTCTTTTCGTCTTCGGCCTTGTTTGCCGTGTTCGCCCTGACACTAGAGCAAGGAGAATTCCAACTTTTGTATTTTAGAAGAGTGACTTAAAAACAATCTCTTATGGATATTGTGTGTCGTGAGGTGTGTGGAAGTGTCCAATCATTGGACAGACACATCGCACAGATCTGTGTCTATCCTGGACACTGCCCAATCAACACCCCTCCTCATTGTCATCATTTTGTCACGAAGAAAAATGATCCTGCATGTGATCTGTTCGGTATCACCTTCATTTAATGAATTTTTTACGTTTTTGTGACTGTGTAGTCATGTATTGACGCGGGAAAATATCCACGTACCTTTTGTGTAGGTGGAACATTCACTTCTTCTTTGGAATGGCTTCACGATGTAAATGTACGTGGACATGGAGGGAAGGTACATGAGAGAGACAGGTCAATTACCCGTTCGTATCGCCATTGTAGGTTGTGGTCGGATCTCCGATCTGCACGTGCGAGCGTATCAACACGAACCTCGCGCTGAGGTCTACGCTGTGTGTGATACAGATGGGGCGCTTGCACAAGGCCGGGCTGATGAGTGGGGGATACACAAGGTATACACGGATTATGATCAACTCCTGGACGATCCAGAGGTCGACGCGGTGGAGTTGTTAACACCGACGAGACTCCACGCGCAGATGACGATCAAGGCGGCAAAGGCCGGAAAACATGTCAGTGTCCAGAAGCCTATGGCGCTCAATCTTCCAGATGCGCAGGCGATGATCAAGGCATGTGCAGAGGCCAATGTAGTCCTGAAGATCTGCGAGAATTACGTCTTCTATCCCCCTCTCGTGAGAGCCAAGCATTGGATTGAGGAGGGGAAGATTGGTATTCCACTGAACGTGAACATCCGCATGATTGGGGCAAATCAAGGAGGGTGGCACATCCCTCCTGATGCCTGGAAGTGGCGTCTCGAAGAGGCCAAGATCGCAGGGGGTCTACAGACCTTCGATCATGGACACCATATGTTCGCGAGCGCTCATTTTCTGCTCGGTGAGATCGATAAGATCCACGGATGGATTCAGTCTCATGATGGTATCGTCGACGCCCCTGCGACTTTCCATTGGAACTACAAACACAACAAGGCGCAAGGGAGCGTCCAATTCATCCACGCGCCAGAGTTGGAGATCCCTTCCAAATACTACAGCAACGATGAATGGTTTGAGATCGTAGGGAGTCGTGGGATCATCTGGATCAACCAGTGTACAGCTTCTATCCGTGGTGAGCTTCCTGCGCTCTCGATCTATCATCAAGGAAAGACTGAGACTGTGCCGCTCTCTTCGCAAGAGATCGACTGGCAGGCTGGATTTGATGGCGCGCTTCAAAACTTTGTGGACGCGATAGAAGGACGCGATGCGCCAAAACTCAGCGGCGAACAAGGTCTCTCGATCCTCTCCTACGCGTTGGCTGGGCAAAAGTCCCATAAGTACGAGCGTCCTGTGTACATCGAGGAGATGCTCGATACCAACGCCGAACGCGTCTACAAACAGCGAAAGAAGCGAGACATCGAAAAGCTTCGTGGTCCGAAGAGGAGCTGGTGGGATAACTTCTTTGGCAATCACGACAGCCTAGCCAAAGAGTGTCCCGGTTTGATGGAGGCATTTCCACGCCGCTTTGATCCAGAGAAGGTTCCTGGATGGGAGGCCAAGATCTCTGTAGAGATTGATGGTGAGTACGGAGGAGAGTGGACCTATACGATCCAGAACGGCGTGCTCGATGTTAAACGTGGTCTTGATGCGAATGCAGGGCTTCATATGATCGTAGATGCGGGGATGTGGGCGGCCATTTTAAAGGGCAAGTCGACAGCCCAAAGTGCATTCTTACAGGGTAAACTCAAACTACAGGGGAACATTGAGTGGGCGCTCTCGCTCAAAAAAGCCTTTGATCTTTGAGGCTGGATGTCTTCCTTCCTCTCAACTCAGACAACAAAAGTGAAGAATCTTCACAAAAAATATGCTAAAACAAATCAACTTTGTGATAAGCGACTTCTGAGGACTCGATGTCTTTGTATCGAACTCGGTTCTCAAGAAGCTCCTTCCAAAGGCTAAGCCGACGGGAGGGGAGAATTCACCGGAGAAGAGATCCTACGACTTTGTTTTGAGGAGTGATTGATATGAAGCAATCTGCTGCTGTTCGTCCGGAGCCTACGTTTTTAAGGAAGGCTGCCATTATCAATGGTGGTGTTCGAGATCATGTCGGGAAAGTGGTCGTTGAGCCTATCCCGAACTTTGACTTGAACAGGACGATTTTTCAGACACTCAGCGGTGCCATTCCGCGCTACG
The DNA here is from genome assembly GCA_002731275.1 of Deltaproteobacteria bacterium. Taxonomy (GTDB): domain Bacteria; phylum Myxococcota_C; class UBA6777; order UBA6777; family UBA6777; genus UBA6777. The sequence goes on from PCBK01000051.1 coordinate 46,073, forward strand.
TCATGAAGACACGTGTCGCCAAAGAGGTGTATTGGAGCGACATGGCCGCTGCAAACATCCAGCACGCATATGACGATGTCCGGGAGCAGGTCGAGCTACCAGAGGTCAGCTCTGACTTGATGACCTTCCTTGTCGAAGAGTGTGACTTTGACGTTGAACACGCAGACGGTTCTTTCCTCGATCACCTGTATTTTGGGTTTGAGTACGCGACACAGTATTACTCGAAGCAATCACCACTCGTGATGTTGCTCCATTCGATCTTGGGGACGGGAACCAACACCTTCGCGATGAAGGCCGATAAGATCCCCGATCTGCGTTCTTTGATGAATGATTTTGAGTGGCACCAGACAGAATCCTTCCCGAGTATCCTGCGTTTGTTGTACGTTGGGGCTTTGCGCCGCGAGCTTCGCGAGAATCTGCACCGTGTGGATGACCTCAAAGAGATTCGATTCCGTCGCGTCATCGACAACGAACCTGTCGTGATGAGTGGTGAGGACCTTTGGATTCAACTCAACTACCAACTCATCCACATCATCGACTTTTTGCCGGCCGCTAACTGGATCGCACATAAGAGCGACACGTCCTTTATCATCTTCCGAGATCTATACGATATCCTCGATAAGGCTGGTAAGCTCGAAGCACACGTCAATTACACACCGGCAGATGGCAGACCTACATTGGACGGTGAACATCACTCCTTCGGGAGCTGGCTGATCACTCGTATCCCAGTCTCCGTCGTTGAAAAGATGGCTGCTAAGTCGATTCAGTCCTTCTCCTCGCGTATTGGGCACTCTCTTGATTATGAGATCGAATGGGCCTGAACACGACCCCCATCTTGCCACACTCCCCAACCCCCCTTTGCTCTCACATCCACTCCTGTAAGATGATCAAAATGCGCAACTGTGTGCGTATTTGGATGATACTTGTATATGCCCACGCCACATTTGTGGGCATATACAAGTATCAGGGCAACACTTTGTTTTTGTAGGAGCTATGGGAGCATGTCAGACCGAGAGGAATGTATGGATAGGATCACATTAGGTGAACTTGAGAAAGTCAAAGCAACTCCAAAGAACTTTGCGGCGTTGTTAAGATGGTTCTCCGACCTCTCCGAGGAAGACAAAGTGGCAAGTTTCGAGGACACCTTGCACATTCTCTCAAGGTGGGAAGACAAAGATCGTGTCGTCAGACTTGAGGAGATTTGGCCCACGTACCCAAAGGAAGCGCCGCGAACAGAAGCCTTACTTGTGCGTTGTCTTGATCTCGAACGAGCAGGGGTGACATCGCAGCTCCTCGAAGCGTGTTTGACCCACAAAGCGTTGGCTTCGTTGACGCACTTGAGGATGGGGTGGTCTGGGAGCGATGTTGAGGTGCTCCGATTCTTCGTCGATTGTGCTCACTCGCTTGCGCTCAAGACACTCAATCTGGTTTGTAATCCTATCGAGAACGATGGGTTGATCACGTTGGCGTCGGCCCGCTCTCTACCCAACCTCGAATGTCTTCTCTTGAACAGAGCTGACATCGGTGACAGTGGTGTCGTCGCGTTGGCCCGCTCTCCTCACTTTCCAAAGCTCAAAACGCTCTCCTTACATGGCAACGATATCAGCTCTGAAGGTGCTGTCACTCTCGCACAATCTCCTCACTTTCCCCGATTAGAAGGGCTCGATATCTCAGTGAACCCAATCGGCAAACAGGGGGCAAGAACTTTCCTTGAGACGAAAGCATTTCCTGCATTGCGGGAGCTTCGCGTGGATCTGCAAATACTGGACGCTGCGATGGCGAGGTCCTTTGCGTTGGGAGATAAGATTCTTCCTGTTGAGAGAGCATCTTTTCTTCGAAAGTCCAACGTCTCGGAGTTAAAGGAGCTGGCTGACTCTCTCGATGTGTCGTACAACAGCAAGACAAAAAAGTCCGAGCTGATCGAAGCTCTTCTCGCAGCACATGACGCACAGCCTAGATCTATCGATGAAGATGCTCTTGGAAGGGAACACACGCGCCATGCACCTGCACAAGAGGCCTTCGCAGAGCTACGTGAGCTGTTGTCGAAGACACCGAGCGCCAAAATCTTTGCGACGATCTTGCAGTTGGCCAACACGTGGGACATGCTCGATATCAGAGAAGAAGGTCTGGCTTACGCTGACGCACATCTTCAGAGCTGGGACCCAGCGCTTCGACATGCCGAGATGAGGGACGTCTGGCCGTCTTTTCCCAAAGGAAAACCGCTGCACTGTTTCCAACTTGTGCGTTCTGTTCGTTGGCCCATCGAGAAGGTCGCCCCCGGTGCTTTTGAGGGGTTAGCTCACTTGCGACAGATCGAGTTCTTCCATTTTGGACGGGCACATTGTCCAAAAAAAGAGCGCGCACATACCATCGAATCATTCCTCTCCTCACCGCATATCAAGCAATTACGTCAGTTGCGGATCACGGAGCTGCCGCTAGGGAAACAGCGTACAGAGATCTTCGACGCGCTTGACGAATGTCGATCACTGGAGTCATTCGCGTTGATCGAGTGTGCGCTTAAAAAGAAGGACATTGTTCGACTCGCAAAGTCCATATGGTTCCGCCGCCTCAGGAAGATCTTTTTGTACCGCAATGAGCTTGGTGGGGATGGTCTAGTGCGCTTGCTCAACGCGCTTGATTCCGAGAAACTTGAAGAGTTGAGGGTGATGAGTAACTTTTTGGGAGATGGGGCAGTGGAGGCTTTCGGAAATCGCACGTTCTCCTCACTGAAAGTGCTCGATTTGTCGTTTAATCAATTGGATCAAGAGGCGGCCATTGCGATCGCTGAAGGGGCTTCTTTTCCATCATTGGAGAGCTTGTCTTTGGATGGCAATTCAATTCGGCGTTTTGGACTGGAGGCTTGGTTAGATGCTGGTCACTTTCATCATCTACGTCGACTGACCCTCAGCGCGTGTGAGCTGGACCCTGGGGCTGCGGAGCTGCTCGCGACATCTTCTGCGTTGTCTGCGCTGCAGACGCTCTTCCTTCATTACAACAAACTGACAGATAAAGGTGTGATCGCCCTCTCAAAGGCAGCTTCTCTTTCCTCACTTCAGACGCTCAATCTCTCCAGCACATCGATGCATGATGAGGGGGTTTTTGCGATATTGGAGAGTGAACTGTTTCCTTCTTTGCGAAAGCTGATATGCCGTGAGGTGCTCTTTAGTGAGGAAGGTTACACACGTCTGGCAGAAACGCCGGCACTCGCTCGGTTTGATGCTCGCGACATCTCTGGCCAAGATTACGGAGATTCGAAGGAGAGATGTATGGCACTGGGGATGTCTCCGTATGTGGAGCAGTCGTTGAGGCTGGAGTTTCTGCAGATGTTGACCAAAGAGAATTTGGTGCAACTGGCCAAACAATACAAACTTCCCTCCTATACAAAGAAGAGCAAGGAAGCTTTGACCAAAGAACTTTCTGCTCTCTGAGACCGACTTAGTTTTGTTGTTGTGCGTTGATTTCCGCGAGAAAGGCGAGGACGTTTTGCTCTTGTGAGGCGTCATGACACAGTGGCAAGGCGTCCTTGAGGACTTCTCCTGCCTCTTCGATATGCCCCATCGCGTAGCATGCTTGTGCGAGAGGGTACAGCACGTCGAAGACTGCAGGGGCAAGCTCTGCGGCGCGGAGCAGGACAAGGCGGGCTTTCTCTGGATTCAGGTCCAATTCGAGGTAGAGCAGACCAATTCCGAGATAGGGTTGGTAGCTCTGTGGTGCGTGCTCGATGACGAATGTGTAGTGTGTGTAAGCTTCTTTGCGCTTGCCACCGAGTCTGTAGAGGTGAGCGATGTTCATGTGCGCGGCAGGGTCGTTGGGGTCAGCTTCAAGTGCTGCTTCGTAGGCTTCGAGCGCTGCGTCGCCATCGCCGAGGAGCAGGTATGTGTTACCGATGCGGATGAAGTCCTCTGGACGGCTGTACTGGGACGCCATCATCAAGGCTTCACCGAGCGCGTATTTGTACTGACCTTTGGCGATGTAGAGTGTATGGAGTTCCTCTCTCAGCTCGATGACATCGGGGAGTGCTTTGGTCCCTTGTGCGAGGAGCTTGATGGCGATGTCGATCTTGCCAGTCATCGTCGCGAGCTGTGTGAGTTGGAGGTATGCACCCAAGAAGGTTGGGCGGATGGTCAATGCGCTGACGTAGTGTTCGATGGCTTCGTCAAATTTGTGCAGGCCCGTCGCCGCGAGTCCAAGGTTGAAGTGGATGTCCGCGTTGTCTTTTTCCATCGCGAGGGCTTTTTGGGAGATGGAGGTTGAGGCGGCAAAGTCTCCTTGTTGGAAGAGCGCTTTGGCCAAGTTGTCCATGATCAAGATGTGTTGAGGGAAACGTTTGTGTGCGGTCTGGAGGCTGCTGACAGCCTTGTTGACCTCACCCATTTGCAGGAGACAAGAACCAAGGAGGCCAAGCGCATCACCTGTTTTGTCTTGTTTCTCGGCGCGTTTGGCAAACATCATCGCGCTCTTGGGTTCGCTCTTGACGAGCTGCAGGCGTGTCATCGCGATCAACGCTTTGGGCTCACTGGGGGATTGTTTGAGTGCGTCTTTGAAACTCTTCTCTGCGATGCCGAGTTCGAAGTTTGTGAGAGCTTGTGTGCCTGTTTCGAGCAATGTTTGTGTTGTTTGGTTCATCGTCTTATCTCCTGTTTATCGTGTGTATTGGTGTATGGTGTTTGTCAGTTGTTCTTAAAATGCGAATTGCAGTTTGTCGCTGTTTTCGTTCGCTGAAGTCTTGAGTTGCTCGACATCTTTATCGTCGATAGGGGGCGGAGTTATCTCTTTGTCGTCGACTTTTTTGTCGTCTTTGTCGTCGACTTTTTTGTCATCTGTTTGGTTGGTGTTGTCTGTCTTTGTGCCGAAGGGGGATGAGCTTGGTTGTGAGAACATTTTGGACAGGGCGCCCAATCCAGCCATGCCTTTTTGGATGGTGTCGCCGCCTTTTTTGCCTCCGCCAAAGAGGCCCCCAAAGAAGTCACCAATCGCCTTTCCGATCTTGTTGACATCGATGCTGATGTCGAAACCGATGTTGATACCGATCCCCAGCGCGACACCGAGGTTGAATTTGACGTTGAGCTTGCCATCCTTGAAGCCAGCTTTGAGGTTGACCTCTGCGCCGACACCGAGTTTGACACCGATTTGACCTCTGAGCTTGACGCCGTTGATCTCGACGCTTCCTTTGGCGGAGGCTTCGACGCCAGCAAAAGCGCGAGCGTTCAATTCTGCGTTGAGACCGTTCTTGAAGGAGAGACCAGCGCTTGCGCTCGCTTCGGCACCGGCTTTTGCGTATGCGGTTCCGACCGCGTGGAAGTTGTCTCCAATTTTGACTTCGCCGTCTGCTGCGGCATAGGCGGTCACACCTGCGGAGGCTTGGGCATATAAGCCATCACTGTTGAGTCTGACGCCGGCCTGAGCGTGTCCGTTGATCCCGACACGTACGCTACCTTTGGCGCTAAATTCCGTCCCGAACAATTTGCCCTTGACCTCGCCTTTTCCTTCGAACGCGAGCAGATCAAATCCGACGCCTGCGTTTGCGTATGCGCCATTTTTATCGATACCTGCGTTCGCTTTGGCGTAAGCTGATGCTCGCCCTGCGACATAGGAACCCTTGCCTGACACGCTACCAAAGGGGGTGTCGACATTAAATTGACCTTTGCCTGAGGTACCTTTTGTGCTGACCGAGGTTCCTGTGCTTGTATGACCTTTGGCGCCGAGTGAGTCGAGAATGTTCAATCCCATGTTGATCAGGTTGGGTTGCGAGTTTCCTGAGCGGTAACTGCCTGCGGAGCGTTGTTTGTTCGTTGAAGAAGAAGAGGGGGAGGAGCCTTGGCTGCTGTATCCATCTGATTGATAGGATGTGCTGCTTGTGCTGCGTTGGCTGCTTGTTTTGTTTTCTGAGTGGATACCAAATGAACCACCTTCGATGTAGTTGAGAAATCCGATGGGGTTATCTGTAATAGAGGGCATCACGTTCATATCATTCTCCTTTGTGAGCACTGTTGACGTTTGCGGATGTCGTTGACGTTTGCGAATGTCGCTGACGTTTGTGCTCACCCCTTAAGCAAGACATATTCCAGGTGTGCGAGATGATATGTTGAAAGTGTAGTTGTTTGTTTTGCATGTGTTATTTGGTTTTGTGTGGTGTGCCGGAAGGTGTCTTGTGCTGTCCAGTGTCCAGATACGAGACACACAGATCGTCTAGATGTGGACACTTGTGAGAGAGAGGATGATGTCCTTTTTGTAAAAGTGTTTGGTTTTGTTCCTTTTTTGTTGTTGGAGAGTGGAGGGCATAGGGGATGCTAGGGGAGTGTGTGTGAACGCAATACACAGACAAAAAGGAGACAGTCATGAACGCAAGAATGGTTCATTCAACAACGCACAAACTCTTTGTACAGAAGTTAAACAATCCACTCACTGAGCTGCTCGATGAGTTGGGGGAGGATGCACAAACAATGATGTTGTACGCAGAGTGTTATCCTGAGGTGTGGGGGGAGCTTGCCGAGAAGGGATACAAAGCGTTGGAGCTGAGTCAAGATCGAGTGGCGATTCGGATCTTTGGTTTTTTGCTCTTGTTTTTCCCCTATGAGGCAGCCTATCACGCAGCATACGCAGACGCACTGTGCATGGCCAGACGATATCTGGAAGCCGCCTACCATTACTATGAGACAACACAACTCGCACCTGAGATCCCAGACGCTTTTTACTATCTCTCCGAGCTGTACATGATCTTCCGTCACCCGACACACGCAGTCGACGCTCTCGAAGCCGCAGACTCTTTGGCGGATCATGACCACTACCTCCAAGAGACCTTACCCCAGAGATTGGATTGTGCGCGTGCTGCTTCCCAATCACCAGACACATTTGACATCGCATAACAATCAACCGACTCACAGAAAGGAACGAAAACGATGACCAAATCAAACAACCACACCAGCGCCCGTCCTGCTCCCCGTAGTCGTTTTGATGAGCCTACACAACTCGTCGATTATTCGGAGTTTTTGAAGTCGATACGAGGGGACTCTCAGGTCTCCACTTCTGAGGAGACTGTCGAAACCAAGACGCAAAAAGTCGCCCCAACGCTCGCCGAACAGCTCGAAGCGCTGCCTCCAGAGCCCGATCAAACAGCGCTCCATCGTCCGCGGGCGTATCGCGCCTATCGCGAAGTCAAAGGGAACTCATTTGAGCGTGTCCAGGCGAGTATTCGTGGTCGTGAAGTGCTCGCGCAGGCTTTGAAAGAGCGTGGTGTGCCAAGTGAACAGAGAGAGGCACTTCGTCAGCGATTTGAGCTGTTGTTGTTTCATCTGGGGTTGTAAAATGTACGCGATGGGATGTTTTTTGTGTATGGAATTTCGAGGTTTTTGCGCGGCTGTCCTTGATCTTCGGGGGGATGATTGATACTCGTATGCACATGAGAATTTCCACCTTTCCTTTTCGCGATGTGGCAAGAGGAGAGGTCTACTGTGTAATCATAAAGGAGAGCAAGTTGATGAAAAAGTTCGTATTGATGACGTTAGCGGCAGTGGTTTGTTTGAGCAGTTGGAACGTACGTCAGGCAGACGCACACTGCCAGGTCCCCTGTGGTATTTACGACGATCACAATCGCATTCACCAGATCAATGAAGATATCATGACGATCCGTAAGGCAACTCGTCTGATCGCGAAGCTCCACAAGAAAGCCAAGAAGACCCCCACGGATACCAACCAACTCGTTCGCTGGATCAACACCAAAGAAGCACACGCAGAGAAGATCATTCGTGTGGTCTCCGATTACTTTTTGACCCAAAAGATCAAGGCCCCCAAAGGGAAAGATAAGAGCAAATACTACGCGAAGTTGGCGGCACACCACGCGGTCATGAAAGCCGCGATGAAGACTAAGCAGACTGTCAGCCTCGCGAACGTCAACGCGCTGCAAAAAGCTGTCGACGCGATCGCGAAATACTGGCCCAAAAAGTAGGACCTTCCATACATCCTCGCCCCCATCCCACCATCCCTCTTTTGACTCCTTTTTTGCACCCAACAACCTAAAACAAAAAGACCCCTGCCCGTGAAGGCGGAGGTCCTTTATGGTGTGCGATCAGAGTTGAAGGGGCCAGCGCAGATGAGATATCTGATTCAGCCCGAACAAGAAGACTGTTGAATATGTCCGGACAAATGAAATGTCCAGTGAACCCAGCAGCCTCGATAAAATGTTTGGAGCTTACGAGAGAAAGCGGTTGTTGTATCTTTTTGTGTAAGCTGTTGTTGTTGATGGATGTTGAATCGGCCCACTTTGGTGTACGTGCTCAGATGTTTGGGGCTTTGTTCTCGCGTTCCGCACATTTTGAAGACAAAGATCCTTGAAAATGAAGATTGGCCCTTGTCCGATCATCTATTCTTGAGACACACAACCCCCCCTTTTGGTCTCAAAAAAAATCAACAAATCGCCGATGAGTCGCATAACATATGGCAGATTCTTGCTTTTTGTGGATTTGCCCCTATGATGTGTCGTGGTGATGAATTCTATCTCATTTGATGTATGTGAAAGGAGTCGAAATGCTTCGTACATTTCTTTTGAAAAAAAGCACACTCTTTCGAGGCTTTTTGAGTGTAAGTATATTGTCTTTAAGTGTTTTTGTGATGAGCACATTGACCGCATGTGGTGGCGGTCCCAACCTTCCAGGGACGATTGAGTTGATCGACACTTCGATCACCACACCCCTTACTGCTATCGCTGTTCTCAACGATGCGTTGTACATCGTCGATGAGAACGCCAAGCTCGTGACATACGATATCAGCGACCCCGAAGACCCCAAGAAAACACAACAGCTCGACGCGTTCAAAGGGCCTCACCTTGATCTGCGCGTTGCATACGGTGATCGACGTTTGCTCTTGATCGGCGAAGACGGAAAAGTCGCGCTGTTCGATCTGAGTGACCCCAAAAAACCCTCAACCATTTGGGGGGGTGGAAAAACAGTGAAGTTGATGGACAAGACAGGTCCATACTTCATCTACGAGAGCACCAACGCGCTGTACATGACACCCGGTGGCAAGACCCTCTATCGATACGATCTCAACGCCCTTGACGTCAGTGATCCCTCCACCATCACACCCGCTGATCTGACGAAGACCTTTGAGGGAACAGGTGGCGGCGGTGGCGTGACCGTCATGTTCGATGACAACAATACACCTGTCCGGATGTACGTCGCACACGCAACTGGCGGCAAAATCGATGCGTGGTTGTTGCCTGATCTCGAAGGTGGCGGCGAAGCCAAGCCCTCCAATACATTCAACGTGACTGGTGTGACCAACATTACATCACTTCGCTCCTACAAGGCATCAGCCGGAGCCATCCAGGGATGGCTGGTCGTTGGAGGAGATGCTTCTGGTGATGTGGATCTTGAGCTGCTCGATCTGGGACGAAACTTCGCTGACGCTTCTGAGCCTAAATCAGCCTTCACTGCCAAGATGGGTGTACCTTCACTCGTGATCGGCTCTTCACGTTTGCTCTTCAACAATGAGCTGCAGATCTGGACCTTCCCAGAGAAACCAACTGCAGCTTCACAAGTTGCTGAGCTGTCGCTGAAGGCGACACCACGTATCCGCGCTATGGTCAACAGCAAGAACTACATCTACGCTGCCCAAGAAGGTGGACTGAAGATCTACAAGTTCGACAAAGGCAAAGAGACCACGACTGAAGAATAAGACACTCTGCACCCACCTCAACAGCTCCCTTCATCGCTCCCACATAATACACACCACACACAAAACCTCTCCCCTTTAGGCTCATTTGCACACTGCGATGATGACGTGCGTGTTCTCGATGGCTCAGTGGATGTTGGCGGCAGAGTCGTAGAGCATTGACTGGAAAAAGGTCTTCCAGTTTTGATTGGCGTTGGGGTTGTAAAACGCGACAAAGTGGCCATCACATGTATTGCCTGAGGCGTATTTGCACTCTTTATGTTGGGTGAAGCCGACAGTCGTCCTGACGCCTGAGGTGTGGAGGAAGTTTCCTCTTACAGGCAGAGAGAAGTGAGGGATGGATTGGAAACCTAATCCATTAAGGGGTTTGTAGATGGGGCCGAGGTGAGGGAGTCCCATCGCGATGGCGAGCGCCTCAAAGACTGCAGGGGGCGCATATTCATCGGTGAGACCTTCTGTCATCAGCAAATTGAGCGGCGCGTGTTGTGGTTTGAGAATGGCCGGCGCGTAGTTGAGGGGATCACCTGGATCATACGCATGTTGGGCAACACCAAGGACCGGGTGAAAGGGAGACGCGGCTGCTTTTTTATCACACAGCAAGTAATCGACAACGGACTTGATTTGGATGGGGGTCTTGGGCTTGGTCTTGTACAACAACGTCCCGATCAGATATCCCCCTGGAGCGGAGAGGAAGGCGGCCCGGACATCTTCTTCGAAAGCCAGAAAAGGAGGGCCTGTCAGCCCTCCTTGACTGTGCCCCATAAACCAGATTCGTTTGGGGTCCATCTTGAAAGTTTGTTCGGCGTAAGAGACGGAAAAGATCTTGAGAAAGCGCACCTGCCAGTAGTAGTCAATTGCGGATTGACGGACGTTATCACGTGCTGCTGCGAGATTGAGAGCGTTAAAGAACAGGAAGTCCAGGCTTACGCCGCCGAGCTTGCTGCCGCGCTCTCCGTGTACCGCTTGGTCGATACCAAAGGCCGCAATCCCACGCTCTGCGAGAGCCCGTGCGGTCCCGTTGTTGATGAAGGTTCTGTAGCTTCCACCTGTCCCGTGAGCGTACATCACGACAGGCAGATTGCGTTGCTTGAGAGCGCCTGCGTCGAGATAACGTTTGGGGATGGTGAAGGCGAAGGGGAGCTGCTTCATCGTGTACTTGGGTTTGCCATTGGCGTCGTAAGTAAAGATCCCTTCGCCTTTGGTCAAGAAGGGCGCAGAGCCATTTTGGAACAGTGGCGAGTCAAAGCGTCCTGTACAGGTGATATAGGGTGTTGAGGAGGCATTGCTCTTACACTCTATGTCCGTGGCTGGTGTCGGCGCAGGCATCTCTTTTTTGATGAATGTGTAGAGTGTCTTGAGCTCTTGGGTTGGGGTGTCTGTTTTGAACACTGTCGCAGCTGCCACGCGGTTTGGTTCGATGTCCTGTTTGGTCTTGAGGTAGGAGAACATCGGCGCGTAGACGGCGCGGAGTGATTCTTGTGTTGGATCACTGAGCTTGTCCTGGCTTGCGAGCTTTGTCAGCTCTGGATGTGCTTGTAGGGGCCAGTCTTCGTTGTCGCGGAGCTCTGTTAACACAACGAGCGCATACGTGGTGTTAGGTCGCAGAGGAAATCCATCGGAAGGTCTGATCGCCAACGTCGGACCCGGCAAAAAGCGGCTCTCCAGATTGGCTTTGAACACGAGGGGATATCGCTGACCTTGTCTCGGTGATTGAGGGTCGATGTCGATCAAAAAGATGGGCGACGATTGGGTCAAGGTCGCGGCAGGAGGTGGCAGGGATTTTTCACTAAGAGGACGTGTAAAGCGCATGTAGATAGTTGGATTGACGCTCGCGCCCTTGGCATCTTGATCGGCGAACTTCACGAGGTCCGTGATATATTCATCGGGATCAATGCTCTTGAGTAGACTCGTGACGAGTGAGTTGCTGCTCGCGGGGATTTCACAGTCTTCCGTTCGTTCGGGGGCTGGCATGTTCGCGAGCGCGGCGGAGCCGTCTTTGTCGAGGCGTAAGACGTGTGGATAGGGGAAGTCGTAGAAGTTCTTTGTTGTGAATGTGCCGTCTTTTGGATACGAAAAAAGCAGCTGTGTGTGGCGGCGGAGGGATTCTTTGTGGGTGTGCAGTGGTGTGTTACACGCAAACAAGAGGGCGAGCAGGCAAGTGGTCCCCAAGAAGCTGAAAGTATACCACTTGAGGGGAAAAGTGCCGGCTGTGTAGGGTCGCGACATGGTGTCTATCCTCTTTGTGAAAAAAGAGTCCAAAAATGTATTTCAAAAAAGCAGCTCTGCTTCGTCATTGTAAGTGTGAAGTGTAACGGAATCGAGGTGTCGACACAACCTGACATCTTTTTCTGCCGGTGGTTACAGCACGGCGGTTTCTTTTTGACCGTGTTTTGTGTATGATTCGACGGGTCTGCAAGTATCTTTCGTATCATCTTTGTTTGGATGAGGATTGTCGAGATGTTCGAACAAACCGATACAGTCAATGAACATACTGATTTGCTCCACTCTGCGAGGAACGCTATTCCGCCGAAGTTGTTGGTCGTTGATGATGAGCCTCACATTCGTACACGGTTTGAGCGGACCTTGGTGCGTGCCGGGTATGAGGTGAGGTGTGCTTCTTGTCTTGGGGAAGCGCGGGATTTACTCCCTCGGGAACCATTTGACGGTCTACTTTTGGATCTTCGCTTACCTGACGGCAACGGGATCGATTGGATTCCCGAAGTGCGGAAGCGATATCCAGGTATGGCCATCGTCGTGATCACTGGCGTTGCTGGGATTGAGACCGCCGTCGAAGCGATGAGGCTTGGGGCCGATAACTTTCTCTCTAAGCCCGTAAAAATGGACACATTGACGCTCTTTTTGCAAAAGAGCATCGAGGTGAGCACGTTGCGGCAAAATCACCGCTCATACCAGGTGATGTCACGTCATATTCAGCCCTACACGGGAAAAAGTCCCGCGATGATGGAGGTGATGCACAACGTACAGCTCACCGCAAACAACGACGCGCCGATCTTGTTGCAGGGTGAAACCGGCGTGGGCAAGGGAGTCCTCGCACGTTATATCCATGAACACAGCTCTCGTGCCAATCGGCCTTTTGTCGAGGTCAATTGTTCAGGGCTCAACAAAGATATGTTGTCGAGTGAGTTGTTTGGGCATGTTGTGGGTGCATTTACTGGGGCTGTCGAGGAGCGAGAGGGGTTGTTGAGCATCGCCAATGGTGGGACGTTGTTTCTCGACGAGATTGGTGACATGGACATCGAGATCCAGGCGCACTTTTTGAAAGTGATCGAGGAGCGCGAGTACAGGCGTCTTGGGGAAGATTTCTCCAGAAGTAGCTCCTTTCGTCTGATCTGTGCGAGCAACATCGATCTCGAGAAGGCTGCCTTGAAGGGCCATTTTCGTTGGGATCTGCTGTTTCGTATCAACATCTTTCCGATCAAGATCCCACCTTTGCGAGAGCGAATCAAAGACCTCCGTGGGTTGATCGAGTACATCCTGATGACCTCAGGACACGATGATGTCGAGATCGGGGACAATGTGCTGACATTTTTGAAGCAATACTCATGGCCTGGTAATATTCGCGAGCTACGCAATGTACTCGAACGGGCCCTGATCCTCTCTGGACGTGAACCTCTCAAGCCCGCTCACTTTCCTGGACTTGGAGAGGAAAATGGACCTCAAAAACCGACGCTGATCGAGGGAGAGAGCTGGCGCCTCGAAGACATCGAAGCGGGTCATATCCTACGTGTCCTGGACCATTACGAACAAGACACTGTGCGTGCAGCAAAAGCCCTCGGTATCTCCCGCCCAACCCTCTACAGAAAACTCCAAAAAATCAGAAGCAGCGAGTCTTCGTAATATCATTGACTTTTATCTGCGCTCGTTTGGGCGTCTCACAAAGTTACTCCCCCATCAAGAGGTTTCCATGTCTGAGCTTGAAAAGATCCAGTCGATTCGTGCCGAATTTCCAGCCGTACAATCTATGTCCTATCTCAACACAGGAACTTGTGGTCCGCTCCCTGTTCGAACTGTCGAGGCCATGCAGCAAGCACTTCAAAAGGAGCTGCACGGTGGGCGAGCGTCGATTCCTGGCTACATCTCATTTTTTGACCGGATGGAGGATTTTCGTGCACAGCTCGCCTCTTGGGTGGGCGCTACACCCGATGAAGTGTTGATGACACACCACACCACGGAGGGGATGAATATCGTACTGTGGGGACTCGACTGGCAACAAGGCGACGAGATCATCACCACAACCCACGAACACCAGGGACTCCTCGCGCCACTGGCCATGTTGCATCAACAGTTTGGTGTCCAGGTCCGCTACATCGAAATAAACGGTGACGTCGAGCATGACACGAGAGCCCTGTCTGCTGCGATCAACAAACGGACGCGTCTGATCGCGATGTCCCACGTCGATTACATGTACGGCACGATCTTCCCACTTGAAGCGCTCGCTGAAGTCGCAAATCAACAAGATATCCCTATGTTGATCGATGGAGCACAGTCTGTCGGTGTCTTTGATGTCGATGTCAAAGCGCTTGGTGTCCCATTTTACGCGTTTCCTGGCCAAAAATGGCTGTGTGGACCCGAAGGAACTGGAGGGTTGTACGTGGACGCTGACTGGATCTCTCGCGTCCAACCCACATTCTCGGGGATCTTCTCGATCCGGGATGTGGCGTGGTTCGATCAAACCTCTCCCTATATCGTGCCGGCGATCGGTGCTCGTCGCTATCAACATGGTGGTTACTTTCGCCCAATTGTCGAAGGCTTCAGCACCTCACTTTCCTATCTCGATGAGCTTGGACGTTCATGGATCTTTTCGCGAATCAAGACGCTGGCGCAGCGTGCTTACGACGCGATCTCAAATATCTCCCACGTTCGTCTCCACACAGAACAAGATCTCTTTGGAAGTTTGTTGACCTTCTCGATCGATGGATTAGATGGCAAAGAGATCAGCGCGATGGTGGAAAAACATCAAGTCGAGATTCGCTATGTTCCGCTCCCAAATGGTGCATCCTATGCACGCGCTTCCTTCGGGTTTTACAATGACGAAGGAGATGTTGAGCGTTTGGTCAAAGCGCTCGAACAATGTCATCCTACGACTTGACGATGAGTGTTGGCTCTACTATCTCATTCGCAGTTGCAAAACGAATGTCTTGCGCCAAGAGCGGCGCACAAGCCTGAGAGAGAGAGTATGAAAGACAAAAATATCGTTGATGTTCTTCGTATCGTTGCCTTCATTGAGGGGATTTCTTACGTCGTCTTGTTGGCGATCGCGATGCCGTTAAAGTATGCGGCTGGGATGCCTCAAGCTGTACGTATGACAGGGAGCGTACATGGTGCGCTGTTTGTGTTGTTTTGTTTGTTGTTATTGCAAGCATTTCTCTCCGCGCGCTGGAAGTTTTCCTTTGCCGCGAAGGTCTTCGCCTCCGCCGTGATCCCATTGGGGACGTTCTTTATGGACAAGACGCTCGGACAACGAGCTGACGAGGTGCGCGCAGAAGCCAAAGCCAAAAAAGAGGCTGCATAAGAAGGGGACAAAGACATGTTGGCAGAATTATGGAATATCACACGTCAATTTTCGAAAGTATGTGTGCGTCGGCTCTTTCATGGGGCGAAGCTGCCTTCATGGCCTTTGATGTACGAAGTCGCGATTGAGGTGGCGAGGAGCACCTCAGCACATCTTCACAAACCCTCCCTCGCGAAAGAGCGAGAGGACTTTGATCGCCTTGAGAAGCTTGCAAAGAAGAGGGCGGATATGACCCAAGAAGAGGTCGTGTGGTCTTCTTGTCGTGGGTATTGGTTTCGACCTGCCGAGTCTACCTCAAATAAGATCATCCTCTATTTACATGGGGGTGGATATGTCCTCGGCTCTGCAAAGGGATACCGTTCTGTGATCCAGGGACTCATCGACGCTACAGGGGCGCAGGTCTTGTTTCCTGAGTATCGGTTGGCGCCGGAGCATCCATTCCCCGCAGCGTTGGACGACGCAGTGGATGTGTACGAGTGGTTGTTGGCACAGGGACACTCTCCTGAAGATGTCGTCTTGATGGGAGATTCGGCTGGCGGTGGTTTATCGGCTGCGTTGTGTCTCTCGCTACGACAACGTGCGCTTCCATTGCCTGGTTTGTTGATGTTGTTTTCGCCCTTGTTGGATTTGACGTTTGGTACAGATTCGATCAAGAGAAACCGCCCGTATGATCATATCTTCGAGGAGAACATCAAGCGCTGGGGAGATTGGTATGTAGGAGAGCACGATAGAGAAGATCCATTGCTCTCTCCGCTTTTCGCTGATGTCTCGGGATTTCCACGTTGTGTTGTGCTTGCGGGGGGGGCTGAGCTGCTCGTCGATGAGGCGAAAGACTTTGCGGAGAGAGCCCAGAAGCAGGGGGTTGAGGTGCTGTTACATATCGAGCCAGATAGAGTACATGATTACTTTTTCTTCACGCCTTTTGATCCAGTCGCGAGAGCGTTTTACAAGATGGTTGCCCAACATATCGCCTGAACATCACACAAAAGGGGTTGGTGGATTGGGCGAGCTTGGGGATGGGGCAACTGACAGCAAAGGTGACTTTTCTGTACATGTGGGCAAACCAACACATAAGCAGTGTGGTGTGGAAGACTGTGTTCATCTTCTGCGTAACAAAGTGTTTGGTTCCACAAACAAAAGACCTGAGAGAGCAGGTGATGTGTTCCGCAAAATAAACAATGTGGATGGCGAAATAAGCTATGTTGACGGCTTAACAGGTTATGTTGGTGGCTTCATTGGCTGTGTGGGTGACTTGTGTAGTAATGCGGACGCCCACGTCATCGAGTTTCCGGAGGACATTGTTTCGTTCGCGATAACCATCCTTGCTCTTCAGATACACACTCATCCACATAGCTTTTTTACCTGTCTTGTAAGTACTTAAAGTATATGTGAAAATGACGCGCATAAAGAGTCTCTCCGTCCGCATAGGTTATTTGGCCACCCACACAGCTCCCAAACTCACCCACACAGCTCCCAAACTCACCCACACTTGCACAAAATGAACCACACAAGTCTTCATGGCATTTTGTGTGGGGCCAGCATGATCGTAGCTGTTACAAAAGTCATTCTTCACGTTTCGGCTGTGTCGTTGGTTTCGTTGTGCTTTTTTTCATCGGGCCGCTTGTGGGCCATGATGTCGGTGAAGAGGTTGGGCGGGTGGTCGGTATTTGAGGGGCAACGATGTGTCGGGCTGGTCGTTTGGGACTGAGCTGAGAAGCTGTTGTGAGGCATGCTTCCGAGAGCGCTCGTGCTTCTTTATGGTTGGGCTTGAGCGCGAGCGCAAACCACAGCATATCACACGAACGTTTGGAGCGTCCTTGTTGTGCGTAAGCTCTTGCTGTCATAAGCGCAATGTCTGGATCGGGGAGCAACCGCAACGCTTGATGAAATGCCGCGAGTGCCTGTCTGGTTTTGCCGATAGAGAGGAGAATTTGGCCTTCTTGATAGAGGGAGCGTACATTTGGGAACAGCAGTCGGCTGCGACGATACATCGACAGCGCATAGTCTGTACGTACATTTGCGGCGTGAAGGCCGTGGATGAAGCTCCTTTGGGAGAGATGACGTCTCGCACCTGCGTAGACGTTGAGTAGCAAGAACAACGTTACCGCCCAAAGAAGCCACTTGCTCGTTGTCTTTGATGGTTTTGGTGGAGTGGCGGAGAACGCTCTGATGCGCAAGGCGAGCGCGAGCACAGCGAGCGCTGAGACCGGCGCAATATAAAGAGGGAAGCTCGCGAACATATGCAAGCCAAAGCCGATCAACACTGCGTCTAGCCAAATACGTTGCGCATAGGACGGCGATAACGCAACGAGGCGAGATGTTGTGAAGGATTTGAGATGTTCATCCAAGGGCTCTTTTTGGCCTTTTGGGTTTGTTCGCTTGGGTATACGTCGTGACGATGGCTTCTTATGCTGATACCACCAAAAAAACGCGAGGCCAAAGCAAAACAAGAAGTACAATCCACCTTCAAGAAGCAGCTCCAGCCAGTCATTGTGTAGGTGAAAGACAAAGGTGTGCTGTCGCTCTGCTTTGCGTTTGACACGCTGTAAGCATTTCCCTCGTGCGTATGGAAATTGTCTGGAAAATTCGCCGATACCGAGTCCAAATGGGAAAGCATCCTTCATCATCGGCATCGCACAAGAGAGCAGGTGTAGACGTCCTCCAAGTCCTCCCCGTGTCGTCGTCACGTTCTGCAAATTCTTCCCTGGTGTCAGGAAGAACGAACCCACAAAGATCCCCAATCCACACAACAGCACCAACCGACTCATTCGATCCGAGGAGGAAGAGATCCCCCTGAGCCTCCAAAGCCTGATACCGCTGTAAAGAAGAACAAATGTCGCGACCAAAATGCCCATTCGAGAGCCTGTGAGGAGGAGCGCGAAGATACAGGGGATGAGCGCGAGTAACCACCAACGACCCGCGAGGAAGAAGAAAGGGAGGGCCAATGTGAGATAGGCCGCCAAGTGGTTAGGGTTACCCATTGTGCTCGAAATGAGATCGCGAAACCCACCATGCCACGGAGTCAGTGATGGATAAAAGTATTCGAGGATTCCAAGCAGCGCGGTCAACGTGCTGCCGACCAAGACGCCTCGTATCCATGTGTTCTCTGGGTGGTGGGTGGGGGACTTCGGGGGGACATGTAGCAACAGAAAGAGCCACCAACCGAGCCCCAGATAAAGCATCCAGTGGGGGAACCACAGTGCGAGTGGTGTTCCCTGCCACCAAGTCGGGACAAAGAGCAGACACAACCATAGACTAAAGTGAAGGGTATACTTGGGGAGATCGCCTTGAAAGAGTCGCCACAGCGCCCAAAAGAAGACGCCCAGCGCAAAGAAGTCTTGTTTGGTGTCAAGGACATCGAAGACACCAGGATCGTATACGAGGGGAAGCGCAAACAGCATCAAAAAAGGAAGCAAACCAGACACGTTTGATCCTCTACGTCATGGGAGATTGTTTGGATAGTATCAACTTCTGTCTATAACATAGTTTGTCCGACCCCAAGAGGGCAAGTCAAGACAGGAAAATAGTGCGGGAGAGAGGGAGGAGGTGGTGAAAAGAAGAAGCAAACACAATTATTTGAGGGTTTTGATTCCGAGATAGAGCTTGCTTCTGTAACGTCGACGTTTTGGTTTCCAGAGCAGGAACGCGAGGTGTTTTCCGTCAGGGGAGACGCGAGGCTCTTCGCCTTTTTTCAACAACTGTGCGCTCTTACCGGTCTTGGCATCCCATCGCCAGATCCCATCATTGTTGCGGTCGTAATAAACATCTCCGTTGGGAGCGAAGCTGGGGTTTTTCCCTTTTTCGTCGATCAATCGGCTTGTTTTGTCACCCAATTTGAAGAGGTAGAGCCCTCTGGGGCCGTACTGGTAATTGCTGTATCCTCGGTATCGCGTCCCTTTGACGTAGGCGATCGTGCTGGAATCCTGTGCCCATACAAATTCGACGACGCGCTTGGTCTTGGGGGTTTTGAGGGTGTTGACGCGCAGCGCTTTGTGCTTTTTGCGACGATAACTCCAGGGATCTTTTGCCCAGATTGTCGCTTGGCTCTTGAGATTTTCAGCCTTGAAGGGGACGGAGAAGACCTTGAGTGGAGCTGCGTTGTAATATGTCCCTGCATCGATCCAGGCGAGTTTTTTCCCGTCAGGACTAAAGCTTGGGAAGATACCACGGATTTTGGTTCGTTCATCGACGACTGCATAGAATGTGTCGGGCGCGTCGACGTGTGCGATAAACACACCTGTTTGGTGTTGGCGGCCAATGATCAGGCGCCCTGATTGACCAAATGTCGGGACGGACAGCCCTGGGAGTTGTTTTTTGGGCCCATTGGGGAAGATAAACAACCCACCTTTGTTGCCAAATGAACTCCCTGTCACGAGCAGGTTATCATTGGCCCATTTGGGATGGAAGTAGGCCGTTGAGGAGGGCGTTGTGCTCTTGAGCTTCTTCATTGCCAGCCAACTGCGCTTCATGTTGCCTACGTTGAGGACGGAGACATGACTGTATCTGTGACTGTCGCCGAGGAACTTCAACGAAGGAGAGGATTGACGCAGGATGCGAGCGCGATAGCGTGCGACAAAACGCTTGTAACCACCTGGGCTTGAGCGCTTGAGATAGCGGACATAGCTGGTGGGGGAGGGTTTGAGGAGCAGTTTTGTCCCTCGTTTGGGGAAGCGCAAATCGTGGAACGCCAAAAACTTGCCGTTGGGGGACCAAGAGGGGGAAGGTGTCGCGTTATAGAGCTGGACGTACTTGACGCCTGTTGCGGCATCGACGGACGTGTGAAGTGGCGCACTCGCCCACCACGCCATCGTACACATCGCACCGATCGCGATGGCACTGTAGCAAGCCGATTTGATTTGTTTGGACATGTGGATCTCCTTCTAGCTTGAGACATCGACAAGCGCTCTATGCCTGTCCTTTGCACAGAGCGAACATTATAAATGGATAACAAAGAGTTTATTGTGTTCCCTTTGTTGTCTTTGTTGTGGGCTTTTTTGGTGGAACAGACGAAGTTGGTGTTCTCTTCCTGATGGCTGGTTTTTTATCGAGCTGCTGTGTTGACTGCAACTTCTTCAATGTTTCTGTGAGTGTCTTCTCAAACGTCCTCAGAGGTTGCTCCTGAAACAACTTGCCCCTATGACGGACCCACTCGACTCCCTTCTTTGTTTGGATGTCCATCACACCAAAGTACAACGCGACGAGCAGAGGATAGGGGGTGACGCGGTTCTTTCGCAGGAAGAGGATGTACGTTTTTCCCTTCTCGAAGCGTGGGATGAACGAAGACAGTGCGTTGTTTGTTCCTGGTAATTGTGTGGTGATGGACGTTTGGCTGCGACCTTTGTAAGTGTGCTTGATGTGAAAGGTCGTCCGGCGCAAAGGGAATCCGCCCTTGGTCTGCAGTGATCGTTCTGCGTACATAGTGGCTTTGACGATCCAATCTGTCGATTGGAGTAACTGTGCGGTCGTTGGTTTTTTGAGAGAGAGTCCGTGTGCGTGGTGTTGGCACAAGCACCCCACCGCGAGAAAGAACAACACACCAAGTGTCGGCCGAAAGCGATACACAGCCAGCTCCTGTTTGAGGCGAAACGAGAGGGCATATCAGATCGAGACAGCGCCCAAGGTTTCGGAGTGATGATTTACAATGGCTTGGATTGTCTACGTTTTGTTGCATTGTGCAAGGGGAGCCACGTAAAAAAGAAGAAAAAGAGCGCGACGAGTAGGCTGGAGAATAGATCGGGTTGTTGGCACCCACAGACGATCTTCGGACCTGTGTCTTGAGGTGGCTCTTGGACCGGTGCTTCTGTTTGGGGTTCGGGTTCGGGGATGGGCTCTTCTTCTGCGTCTGGGAAGATACGTTTCTCTTCAACTGGTGGTGTGTATGTACATGCTTCACCGCGTTTTCCTTGGCCTTCGACGTTGGGCGGAAGGGTGATCGGGCGTTGAGGCAGTTGCGGAAGCGCACCAAGTTTACATGTGAGCGGGGGAGATGGGTTGTCTGGGCCTTCTGAGACGACGAGGCCAGTGGTGGTCTGACCGGCCTCAATACGTATCATGTCTTTGTTGGGTGGTGCGACAAGGCCGCAGTTTTTGTACGTATGATCGTTGTAGTATTCAGGGCAAAACTCGGTCTCTTTGCGAAAGATACCACCGAGATGGAGAGAGGGGTCGAGGTTGTGGAAGTTGTATGATTTTCCCGCTGTATACGAACGGACGAGGAGGTGGTAACGTCCTGGTTGCAAACCATACAGGTGAAATGATCCGTCAGGATAAGACCACGTACCGATCGCATCGGTGAGGGATAGACCTACGGGAATCGCGATGATCGAGGCGCCAAACACGGGTTGGTTGTTTTGTGTCATGATGCGGCCTTGTAGCGCGCCATAGTGCTGTTCAAAGTCGTCTGTGGGGTAGAGGGAGGCGAGCGCCACTTGGTCGTCTATGCGTAGGCGTGGTGCTTTTTGTTGTTGCGCTGGATCGAAGAACATCACAGGTAACGCGTCGACGTCTCTCACGTGTGCGATATTGGTGTGGCCTAGTCCCAGGGCGTGTCCACACTCGTGCATGAGCACGCGGAGCATACGATCTTCCGTCCAGGTTTGGGTGGTGTTGATCAACACAAGCGCGTCGACGATTTCACCTCCAAATGGACCTTGCAATGAGCCTTTGGAGTTGTTTTTTGTGATCGGGACACCAAGCCCTGCGATAAAGCGTGGGTCCAACCCCAGGCTCTCCATGATCTTGCCGTCTTTGTCGATCACGATATCGTGGCGGCCATCACCGAGGACGACCTCTGTGGAGAAATTTTCATGATCGATATCGACGAGGCGCTTGAGCAGTTGCAAAGTGAGGCGGGAGTGACGAACATTGGACCACTGTTCAATAGCTTTTTTCCCAAGCTGGAAGGCTGATGAACCCCCATATGCGCCTGTGTCCTGATCCATCGTGAAGGACAGCGTCCGGGCAAACGCTTTGTCTGGCCAGTAGGAGATTGCGTACGCTTTTTTTTCGGGGGTTGTGTAGTCGACAAAGTGTGTATACGACCAGGTGTTTGTGTGTGGGAGACACAAAAAAACGAGCAAACACTTTATGACTCCGAAGATTTTCGGCATACAACATTCCTGGCTAGATCGTTCGCGTGGTTGGACCCTGTGTGCATTTTTGTTGTCCCATCACAAAAGACATGTTGCACCAAATGGCCTCTTCTATAGGATAGAGGCACATACCAACAGAGGCAAGAATCCATTCGCGATAGTGGATGATAGGATAACATGATGGAAAAGAAACACAAGGAAGAGAGCGGGACAGAGGTCGTAGCCCAAGAGGAAGAGCGCGCGTTTTCGGAACTCTCCGAAGAAGAACAGATGCGTATCCTCGATGAACGGGATGGTCCAGAGCTTGATGTAGAGCAGGTCGCCAACAGTCCTGAAGAGCGTCATGACATCGATGACATGATGAATGAAATTTGGGGCGATCGTGAGGGGACATTCCCTCCAATGGTCCGCTACGTCGCATATACCCTCATGGGGATCTCCGTTTTGGCCCTTGGTTTGTTGACGATCGTCTCGACACAAGAGCTCGGCTTCGCCACCAGGATTTATGGACCCTCCGAGCTTGTCCCCGGAAGCATGGCGAGCTATCGTATCGCGTTGTTTGCTCCCGATAAAAACTCCTTCCTCGAACGTATCGAAGGAAAAATCTGGCTCTCCCAAGGAAAACAGCGAACGCTTGTTTACGAAGGGAAGACCTCCGCTGAGGTGTTGCTCGCCAACATCATCGTCCCAAAGTGGAAGCCCGGTGTACCTGCACAGCTTCTGGTCGACGTCAAAGGACCACGCGGGAAGGACTCGTTGAAAGTCAAGGTCGCGCTACGTCGGCCCAAGAATATCCGTCCCCATTACAAAAAGGAGACACAGCGACACCTGTGGACCTTTGCACCTGAAAAAGATGATCCGTTCAAAGTGGAGGTCTTCTCCGAAGGGCGTGCGTTTGTCTCCGATCTTCCCAACTGGGTGCTGATGCGTGTGTGGGAACGACCTGTGAAAAAGGCCGCCCCCAAACCGACCTCCAAACCTGCCGTTGCAGCTTCTAAGTCAACGTCTCAACCTACGACAGTATCGACAAAGGCGAAGCCGACGACTCGTGCTGTGCGCCGTGTTGGCCTGCGCGCCTGGAAGCAGGGCAAAACAGGCGCTTCGGCCAAACCGATCGACATCTTCGCAAAGAACAGCGCCGATACAGACGACAAAACAAAGCAGTGGTTGCCTCTACAAAACCCGGTGTTGCTCAAACTCTTTCAAGGGAAGGGACCGTGGAATCAGGGAATGCCGGTCTTCTCTGTTGGCAAACAGATCACAACGGTTCGCTCCATCAAGATCAAACGCAATGTCTCCTTTGCCTCCGCAAAGCGCTCTGAGTACAAAATACTGGGGCCTTATAAGTCCGATGAGTGGGGATTTATTCGTTTTCCCTATGTCCCCCAATTTTTTCAGGTACAGTGGGGTGTACAGCTTACGAGTGGCAAGTATGTGAGCGAGCTGCCGTTGGCGATCAAGACCGATGGGTACCAACTCTCCATGGAGCTTCAAACAGTGCTCTTGCCGGAGAGTCCATCAGGAAAGCAGACGCTCAGTCTGTCTGTCGATACTTTGCTTCGGAAGGGAGATCTCCACGTCGATCTGGTCCAGTATGGACAGCGTTTGTTTTCCCGCAAGTATTCGATCAAAGGTGGAAAGAGTCAGATTGATCTGACGATTCCATCGACGATCAAAGGGTTGTGTTCGGTGCAGGTGTACACGGAGTTCTTCTTTCCTGGAGAAGTGTACGATGCACGTCTGGTGTACATTGGAAAACCCAACAAGGCGAAGATCCTCAAGCAATTACAAAAACATCTCGTCCATCGTGGTGATGGGATGAGGATCTTGGATCTGGACCCATTTCGTCAGCACAAGGTACGACCTGAGCGAATGGAAGCGTGGAGTCGTCGGTTATTTGCTTTTTCAAAAGCTCGCTTTGTCGCGCCGTTGTTGCTCCACGATTCGACCAAGAAGCGACTGCGTCAATTACGTGTCTTTCAAGGGAAATTCCGTGCACGCACGTTGTTGTTCCTCGGTGGACTTGGTGGCATTGTGATCCTTGGTATGCTTGGTTCGATGTTGTGGGGGTATCGAAGAGATCAGATCGCGATTCGTCGAGCGGCTGAAGAAGATCTTGGTGAGCTGGAATCCCGAGGTTTCTTTATGATTGTGTTGGCGTTTTTGATCATCGCGATGATCTTCGCGACCATCTTGTATCTGTTCTGGGCGATCAAGTGGACCTACGACTTTATCTAGCGCCTGGAGGGAGAGGGGAAAACCACTCTTGTCGAATGACCTATTTACAACGTTTTGTTTTCATATGTGTTTTTGTATAACCCTTGTAATTTTGCACAGCGTGAGGTAAACCTTCCCGCGTTGTTGCTGCATCCCAATGTGTGGATGGGTGTGTATTGGGTCGGTGAGCTTTATACAACCGAACCACAAACAACGTAATCCTAAAATCAACTCTGATCCCCCTAGTGCTGCAAAAGGACCTGCAATCATGTCACGACAAACCAAGTATATCTTCATTACAGGTGGTGTTGTATCTTCTCTTGGTAAAGGAATCACTGCGGCTTCAGTCGGGGCACTGCTCGAAAGTCGCGGGCTCAACATTACTTTGTTGAAAATGGACCCCTATCTTAACGTCGACCCTGGGACGATGAGTCCCTACCAGCACGGTGAGGTCTTCGTCACCGAAGATGGCGCAGAGACTGATCTCGATCTCGGTCACTACGAGCGATACACCAGCGCCAAGATGGGTAAACAAAACAACTTCACCTCCGGCCAGATCTACGAATCCGTGCTCAACCGCGAACGACAAGGTGGTTACCTTGGTCGCACCGTGCAGGTTATCCCTCACGTCACAGATGAGATCAAAGGCCGCATCAAGTCACTCGCAGAAGGGTACGATGTTGTGATCTGTGAAGTTGGCGGTACTGTCGGTGATATTGAGTCCTTGCCTTTTCTTGAGGCCATTCGCCAGTTCCGCTTTGATGTCGGAAAAGACAACGCCATTTATCTCCACGTTACGCTCGTCCCATACATTGATGTCGCAGGTGAACTGAAGACCAAACCCACACAACACTCAGTCAAGGAGCTGCGCTCCATCGGTATCCAACCAGACTTTGTGCTGTGTCGAAGTGATCGTGATCTACCTACCGAGATCAAGGCGAAGCTCGCGCTCTTCTGTAACGTCGCTCAGGAAGAAGTCATCTCCGTGCCTGACGCCGATACGATCTACGCTGTTCCTGTGACTCTTCGCGATGAAGGACTCGACCGTCAGATCGCTGATCGACTCAATATCTGGTCTCGTGCCCCTCAAACCAGCGTCTGGGACCGCGTCGTCTCTAAAATTCGCGACCCCAAATACACCGTCAAGATCGGTATCATCGGTAAGTACGTCGAACTCACCGAATCCTACAAGAGTTTGAGCGAAGCCCTTATTCACGCAGGTGTCGACAATGATTGTCGTGTCGAGCGCATCTATCTCGACTCCGAAAAGCTCGAACATGACGACGAGAAGTTGAAAGAGCTTGATGGTATTCTTGTGCCCGGTGGCTTTGGCCAACGAGGGACAGAAGGAAAGATCCGGGCCATTCGATTTGCGCGCGAGAACAAGGTCCCATTTTTTGGCATTTGTCTCGGAATGCAGATGGCCGTCGTCGAGTTTGCTCGCAATGTCAGCAAGCTCAAAGGCGCGAACAGTATCGAATTTGATGCTGAGACACCTTACCCCGTTGTCGATTTGATGGAAGAGCAAAAGGATGTCACCCAAATGGGCGCGACCATGAGATTGGGCTCCTACCCCTGTTCCCTCAAAGAGGACTCTTTGGCTGCCGAAATCTACGGTGGCAGCAAAGAGATCTCCGAGCGACATCGTCACCGTTTTGAGGTCAACAACTCATACCGCGAGCCTCTTGGTGAGAGCGGTCTGATCTTCTCTGGTGTCTCTCCTGACGGTCAGCTCGTTGAGATGGTTGAACTCGCACGTGAAGATCACCCATACTTCGTTGGCTGTCAATTCCACCCCGAGTTTTGCTCACGTCCCTTTGAGCCCCATCCACTCTTTGCACACTTCATCAAAGCTTCCCTCGCCTCCAAAAATAGCTAAGACTGTTTTCCAACAAGTCCATCAATCCTCCCAATCATCAACGAGATCAGCTTGATTTGTTGGTTGCTTTGTCTTCTCTGTCCAGAGATCTCCTGCTGGTGCCTTCCATCCATCCAAATCGTCTCCCCAGAATTCATCCGATTCAATGTATGCGGTAGGACATTGAAAGACTTTGCGTGCTTGTTTGATGAAGCTCTGGCAGATCTTTCTGTCGAGTTGTAGGCAGGTTGTGACGCCATGTCCTCCTGACTCTGGTGCGTTGGTGAGTGTGATGTGACATTGAATGTCTTGCTCAAAGGAAAAGAGCAGATCGAGATGGCCTCGGGATGATTGCCATGAGAAGGCTCGACGTGTTGGAGGAAACGTGTATGTGTGTTGAAGTGCTTGGACAAAGACGTCGATAAAATCAGCGGGGGACGGGTGCAGGACGATGGTCGTCGCAAATGGGAAGTGATTGGAGAGCAATGTCGCACGAAAGGAAGGTGTGGAGAGAGGGTGCGCGAGCGGGACCGGTTCGATGTACAGTTGTCTCGCTGTGTGTGCGCATGTGAGGATGAGATGGGTGGGGATGTTCCACATGTGATTCTGTCGTGCTCCGGTCTGTACTCAAGGGATAAAAGAGGTGACTTTTTCTTTGAGTTCATCTTTTTTGGCGTTGACAGTGTCCATGACTTCGATGAACTTTGCGCCGATTTTTGTCGCCATGTCGGGATCATCATTCCCAAGGTCTGGGACTTTGGCATCAGGTCCATACATCCCTTCCATGATCTTGAGGACGCTCTGTTTGACCATCCCACGAAAGGGCATTTTGGCGATCATGCCGTACATTGGCGCGCTGCCTTCAGAGGACAGTTCGGGGTGTGCGCGGACGTACTCGACGGCCTCGGCGAGATCTTGAAGGTAGGCTTTGTGGGATTGTGCATGTGCAGGTGTGACCATGACATGAAGCGCCATGGGGTTTTGTTGGCGGTCGATATGCCAGCCTTTTGCGGTCATTTGGTCGGAGACTGCAAAGATATCGACTTTTGGGTCTGTGGAGTTGTATGCAAAGACACTCATCTGAGGGTGCCCAAGGACACGGAGTCCAGGGATCGCGTTGACACCGTGTTTGAGCGTCGTGACGATATCCATGATCTCCTTTGCGTGTGCCATGTAACCAGCTTCGCCGATCGTGTTGAGGGCGGCCCAGGCGGCTGCGATTGGACCTCCCGGGCGTGTCCCTGCGAAGCTCGGCGAGGCGTAGATGCCGCCAGACCAATCCGCCTGTACAAAGAACTGATGTTTGAGATAGTCCATACTTCGATACAAGATCACAGAAGCGCCTTTCGCAGCGTATCCGTATTTGTGGATGTCGGCAGAGATCGAGGTTACGCCGGGCACGCGAAAGTCAAAGGGAGGGATCGGGTGGCCGAGCTTCTCGACGAAGGGGAGCAGAAAGCCGCCGAGGCAACCGTCGACGTGAAGGGGGAGTTTCTTTTTCAACGCGAGCGCACCAAGTTCGGTGATAGGGTCGATGACACCATGTGGATAGCCTGGGGCTGAACCGACGAGGGCGATTGTGCGACGGTTGATCAGCTTCTTGACGGCCTTTACATCGACAGTCAAGTCGTCTTTTAGAGGTGCTGCGACGATCTTCACGCCGAGATAGTGGCCTGCTTTGTCGAATGCGACGTGCGCAGAGGAGGGCATGATGATCTCTGGGCGCAAGATCCAGGGGCGCTTTTTGCGGGCGTAATCTCTATAGGCTTTGACTGCCATCAGGATACTTTCGGTCCCGCCGGAGGTCATCACGCCAACAGTATCGGCGTCTCCGTGAAAGAGATTGGCGGACATTCGGACGACTTCGGCCTCCATCTTCATGAGGCTCTTGAAGGCCATGGGATTGAGTCCATTTGTCGAGGAGAACAGGTTGTGGGCCTTGTTGATAAATGCCGAGTGCTCTTCACCGAGGTAATAGACGAGGCTCCAAGTCTTTCCATCTGCATAGTTGGCGTCGTTGATGCGGGCTTCTTTCATTTTTGCGAGGACTTCATCACGGTCAAGACCCTGTTTCGGAATGGAGAGCTGGCTGTCTATTTTGCTCATCGAGTGCGATCCTTTTGCCTTCGGGCGGTTTGTATTCTGATGGGAGAGCAACATCTGTGTTGGTCTGTCCATATTGTTACCTGATTACGGCCCCCGAGACAACCTGAGGCGTTCATGAGAAAAAAGAACGCGGAAAAAAGTACAGAGGTGCCGAGGTCCAGAAAGAGGTCGTTGGTGATTTTTTCTCAAAAGTGCAGAACCGGAGCGCGAGTTGTTCGTCAAAAAGATATGTACAATATGGTTGGGTAAGAGACCCAACACATACCCACTTGTCGAATCGGAGGTTACGATGTCTACCTATCAACGGTTGACGGACCATTCACAGACTTCATATGTCTTCAAAACGTCGGACACACGTCCCGTTTCTACCTCTTTACACTCCATTTCGACGATCCCCTCCATTATTTCTATTATACGCTAATCCCCACATATTCGGTTTTCCAAAAGGATACATACTTGTACACCTGTAGGTGTCCTCGGTGTGTTTTGGTGTTCTCTGTTTCCGTCGAGAATCACTTGCACAGTGTATGGATCTGAGGTAGATTGTGCATCCTCGATGTATCAGGGGCTCCTGATGCCCAAGGTCACTGAGTGATTCAGTGTGTTTGAATCCGAGCATATGGGCTTGATCCCAAAAGCCATTAAATCAGCATGAAAGAGGTTTTGTCATGAGTGACAAAGAGGCGAAAAAAGAAAAAGATCGTTATAAAAAGACATTGAATTTACCCAAGACGAAGTTTTCCATGCGTGCAAATCTGGTGCAAACGGAGCCCAACGTCCAGAAGCGATGGAACAAGATGAACCTTCAAGGTCGTCTACGTGAAGCAGAGCACCCCAAAGGTGCTTTTGTCTTCCATGATGGTCCTCCCTACGCAAACGGCTCCATCCACCTTGGCCACCTGCTCAACAAGGTGCTCAAAGATCTCGTCGTTCGCACCCGCACGATGGCTGGCTACGATGTTGACTTCGTCCCTGGTTGGGACTGTCACGGCCTGCCCATCGAGCACAGAGTCATGCAAAACCTCGGCGAAAAGGCGCGTGATCTCGTGCCTCTACAGATCCGCCACCGCTGCAAGCAATACGCAGAGAAGCAGATCAAGCTACAAGCGACACAAATGAAGCGTCTCGGTACACTCGGGAATTACGAAAATCCCTACCTGACGATGAACCCCCATTACGAGGCGGCTGTCATCGAAGTGTTCGCTGCGTTGGTCAAAAAAGGACTCGTCTACCGCGCCAAGAAGCCCGTTCACTGGTCCATCGCCAACCAGACTGCGCTCGCCGAGGCCGAACTCGAATACAAAGACCGCGAAGACACAAGTGTCTACGTCTTGTTCGAGCTTGAGTCGACAGAGGGACTTCCTGCTGGACTCAACGCTCCCGAAGGCGAAGCCGTCCACGTCATGATCTGGACGACCACACCTTGGACGCTTCCTTCTAACCTCGCGGTCGCTGCCTCCGAACGCGACACATACGCGCTCTACAAGTTTACACACGCTGGCGTCACCAAATACGCAGTCTTTGGCGAAGAGTTGGCCGAGAAGGTCTTTGGTATGCCTGGCGTTGAGTTTGAAAAGCTCGGCGATTGCAAAGGCGGTGAGTTGGCCGCGGCGGGGCTGCGATACAAACACCCATTCATCGACCGTACAGGTCCATTGTTGACCGCTGATTACGTCACGATGACCGATGGTACTGGACTCGTTCACACGGCCCCTGGCCACGGTGCTGAGGACTTTATGACGGGTCGCAAAAATGGCCTTGATGTCTACTGTCCCGTTCGTGCAGATGGTACATATGATGATACTGTGCCGGAGTGGCTGCGTGGGATGAGCATCTGGAAGGCAAATGACGAAGTGACCGAACACCTTCGTGGCTCAGGTCATCTCTTCCACGACCACAAATTTATGCACAGCTATCCACACGATTGGCGTAGTAAGACCCCGACGATCTTCCGCGCAACAGAGCAGTGGTTTATCTCTGTCGAAAAGCCCGGAGAAGGCGATGAGTTGAACCTGCGTGATATGGCGCTTCAGAAGACCGCTGAAGGTGTCGAATTTATCCCTGAGTGGGGACGTAACCGTATGAGAGGGATGCTCGAATCCCGACCTGACTGGTGTATCAGCCGTCAGCGCGCGTGGGGTCTGCCCATCCCCGGATTCTTGAACGGTTCACAAGAGGTCTTGTTGACTGAAGCGTCTGTACAAGCGATCGCTGACAAGCTGCGTCAACATGGTTCGGATCACTGGTTTAAGTCGGACGCTGCGGAGTTGTTGTCCGATTACGATCCACAAGCTGATCCCGAAGCGCCTGCGTGGCTCAAAGATGGCAGTACGGCGCTCGCTGATCTTGAAAAAGTCAACGATATCTTCGATGTGTGGTTTGAGTCTGGTTCTTCTTGGAACGCGGTCATGAGACAGCGCGGTATCGGGTTCCCTGTGGACCTCTACCTCGAAGGCTCTGACCAACACCGTGGATGGTTCCAGTTGTCGCTCTTGCCAGCGCTTGGGATGATGGGTGAGCCTCCATTCAAGGCTGTGTTGACACACGGTTTTATGGTGGATGCGCAAGGTCATAAGATGAGTAAGTCGATCGGGAACACGATCGAGGTTGAGGAGCTTCTCAGCAAACACGGCGCAGATGTCTGTCGTTGGTGGGTGAGCACACTCAACTACAACAACGACATCAAGGTCGACTGGAAGTTCTTCAAGGTGGCGAGTGAGGAGTACCGTAAGGTCCGCAACACGATCCGCTTCTTACTCGGTAACCTCGTCGATTTTGACCCCGCAAAAGACCGTCGTGAGTTGACTGCAGAAGATCATCACAGCATCGATGCTTGGGCAATGCAAGAGTTGAAGACGCTCGTGAACACCGTCCGTGAAGGATACGATACATATCAATTCCGTCGTGCGAGTAAGGCGATCTTTGACTTCTGCAATATGACCTTGAGCGCGATGTACATGGCAACGATCAAAGATCGCCTTTACTGTGACGCACAAGACAGTGATCGTCGCCGCCGTACACAGACTGTGTTGTTCGACATCGCTGATGCGTTGATCAAGTTGCTCGCGCCGATCGTCGTGCACACTGCGGAAGAGGCGTACTTGTCATTGCATGGCAAGAATCCAAAAGACGACCAAGAGACGTCCGTGCATATGTTCCACATGCCAGAGGCTGAGGTCTTTACACGGAATGAAGATTGGGATGCTGTGATGGAGCTTCGTGAGCCTGTCTTGAAAGCCCTTGAAGAGGCGAAAGAAGCCCAAGGCATCAGCTATCCTCTCGATGCAGGCATCGCCCTGACACTGGACGCAGAGCAATACAAAAAGCTCAGCCCCTATCTCGAAGATCTCGTCGATTTGTGTGGTGTGAGTCGCCTGTCGATGCAGGAAGGCGACGCGTTCGCCGTAGAAGTGCAGGATCTTCGTGAAGAGCCTCGTTGTCAGCGTTCATGGTTGCGTGATGGAACTGTCAAAGAACGCTCTGATGGTGGTATGTTGTGTGATCGTGACGCTGCTGTCCTTGGTGTCTAATCAAAGGGTCGTTTTGTTTATTTGAGCCTTGGGGAGGGGGGTGCTATAAATCTGATCCGGCGGACGTTGCACCAGCGGGCGGCCGCTGGACCCCGGTTGAACCCCTGCGGGGTTGGGGCTTTACCACTTGCAGAACTCTCCCAGGAGGGGCTTCTCTTCGTGGCTGATTTGCTTCGTGCGCTTTACAACATCCACCTCAACAAACTCACCACCCTTCGCCTCCGGCTCTTCCCTTCTCTCAAGCCTTTCGAGAGGAGGGACCATTTACCCGATATGTACGGGGCAAACTAGATATCTGTTCCGGCGGACGTTGCACTTGTGTCTCCGCAAACTCCCCTGATTCCACTATTTTGTCCCCTCCTTGTAGGCGGATATAGCAAGGCCATATCCTTGTAAGGCTTGGTTGCTTTCGAGTTTGCAGTGGGTTTTTTGCGTCTTCACTTGCAATCATCCGCCTCAACAAACTCACCACCCTGAGCCTNCGGCTCTTCCCTCCTCTCAAGCCTTTCGAGAGGAGGGACCATTNTACCGATATGTACGTAGATTGAGGTCGGACACAACGCCCGACCCTACTGAGATCTATCCGATATATACGTGTTTTTCGTTTGTATCGCGATATTCGGTTTGATATGCATCGCTCCCCTGGTTGACCGAAGCAAAGCGCAGGTCTCACAGGGGGAGCTGGACGACCGCAGGTCGGACTGAGGGGGGCTTGCATCGCTCCCCTTGCCAACGAAGCAAAGCGCAGGTATAACAGGGTAGGTTGGCGGAAAGGCCTGACTGATGGGGTTCTGTTCCCTCTTTTGCATCGCTCCCCTTGTCGACCGAAGCAAAGCACAGGTCACACAGTGGGAGCTGGCGGGCGAAGCCCGTCTGAGAGGGTTCTTGTTCCCTTTCCCCAAAACCCCATGCAGATAGCAAACATCCCATTTCCTCGATGCAGCCAACTCCCTCGGTGCGTTCGTCCAGAATGGCTGTCGTCAGCCATTCTATCCAAGAAAACCGACAGGTTTTCAAGGAAGATCCAACGCTTTGCGTTGGTGAAAGGTGGATGCAGCGCTTTGCGTTGCTGAAAGGAAGATCCAACGCTTTGTGTTGGTGAAAGGTGGATGCAGCGCTTTACGTTGCTGAAAGGAAGATCCAACGCTTTGTGTTGGTGAAAGGTGGATGCAGCGCTTTACGTTGCTGAGAGGGGGGAGTCAATGCTGTGCGTTGCTGAGAGAGGCTAGAGAGAGAGGCGTTTGAAGAGGGGTTCGGGGATCCATTTGATGGTGGACATGATGTATCGCCAAAAGAACGGTGTATAGAGAATATCCTGTTTTCGTTCGATGGCGTCGACAATTTCTTTGGCGACCTGTTTGGGTTTTGCCATCAAGATCGACTCACCCAGCTCCTCCGTCATCTTGGTCTTCACATATCCGGGTTTTACGGTCTGGACAAGCACATCATGTCTATGAAGACGATTGCGTAGACCCTGTAAGAATGCGGTCAAACCAGCTTTTGAAGCACCATACACATAATTGCTTTGGCGACCACGATCACCCGCAACAGATGAAATACAGCTGATAAAGCCAGTCTTTTTTTGCTCGAACTGTTCGGCAAAAAGATTGAGAATCACTGTCACAGCGGTCAAGTTGATCTGCATGGTCTCGATGACCTTGCTTGGATCCTGGTTGCACTCAGCCTGTGGACTCATGACACCCGCAGCCATAAACAATCCATCGACGTGATACTCTTCAAATAATGAACGCACCTTCTCGGCGTGAGCGTCCATTGGCTGAAGATCCCACTGCATATATGGGACATCTCGATTGAACTTCACCTTTAGATCCTGTGCCTGACGGGCCAAGGCCTGCTCATCTCGGGCACACAACAAGATATCGTAGTCACGTTGTAGGAACTCTTCTGAAACAGCTTCTGCGATGCCTGACGTAGAGGCAAAGATAACAGTCACACCCATAGTAGACTCCCTCAGATCTTGAGACGTTCGGCGAGATGAGATGATACCGTTCGTTCGGGGTTGTAATGGTCGATCACTTTCTTCCACTCTTCGCTGGCTTTTGGGTACATCTTGCGGAACATATCCGCCGATAGACGCGAATCCTTCCCTAGATACACACGACCACCATACTTCAACACGATCTTGTCGACTTCATCGAGGATCTTCAGACGCTCTGGTCGGAACGGGATATCCAACGCAAGAGTATATCCTTTTTGACAGAAGGGGATGATGCCTTCGTCTTCACCACAACGCTTGACGACGGACAAAAATGAACCAATCCCTTGCTTGGTCAAAAACTCCACTGCTTCGCGCATACCTTCTCGACCGTGGGGGTCTGGGATCGACATCTGATACTGCAAGAACCCAGCACGACCGTACATTTTGTACCAGTTGTGGATGAAATCGAGTGGATAAAAGAACGTATCGTAATCTTCGATGTGTTCTTCGCCGTTGTTTTTGTAGTTGAAGGTGTAAAAACCCAAGTTAAATAGACTCAAAAACAATCTATTCAAAAGAAACTCGGGTGCGTAGAAGGGGATGTTGGGCTTAAATGGTTTGGGGAGCGCGAGAGGATCTTTGCGCAATTTTTGTGGCAGGTCCGCAAGCGTCGCATGCTCTCCCATCATCAACACGGAGCGCCCCATCTGTGAGCCTCTTGCGAGTGTATCCATCCACGCCATCGAGAATGTATAGTGGTCGTACAGCTCAAACAATTCAAAGAGGTGTTCGAGATTACGTGCCCTCATCTTCGTCACTTTGAAGTACGACGTCTCGACAGGTTTGAGTTGAAGGGAGACTTGCTCGATCAGCCCTGTCATCCCATACCCACCAATCGTCCCATAAAACAAATCGGAGCGTTCATCGGGACTACAATCAAATGTACCTATGGGGGTACTCACGCGCATTTTTTTGACGAAGTGTTCGATGGAACCATGATGATGATGGTTTTTTCCGTGGACATTTCCGGCGACTGCACCACCAAGAGAGACGAATTTGGTTCCAGGAGTGACAGGGAGGAAGTAGCCTTTGGGGACAAAGTATTCGAGGATTTTTTCGAGAGAGACGCCTGATTCTGCTGTGAGGATGTGGTTCTCCTCGTCAAAATCGATGAAGTGGTCGAGGCGCTTGGTGTTGAGTGATGCATGACCTGCGCCAGGGAGGGCGGCGTCACCATAGCTACGACCTAATCCGCGTGGGTGATAGTGCACATTGCCACCAGCGAGACCTTCGGCATGATTGGGGGTGAATTCTTGTGCTTCGATGGTAGGGTGACCACCCCATCCTCGTATCGACGACTTGCGCCGGATTGAATGTTCCATAACTCATTCCATTCCTTCGTAAAAAAAGCCCGTTCATCGTACACTTTCAGTGCACCGGGAGTATGCGAGAAGGCTAGCAATCACTTCCTCACCTGTCAAGAAGTCTACCCCTCAACACACAAACCATCACGCAACTCTGTCGCTACCTATCATGATTTCTTTCTCTCTTCCTTCTGTTAGGATGATCATGTACTGTCCAAGGAAGATTTCTTCAAACAAAAAATAGGGTGATATGTTGGCATCTTCAAAAGAACAATCGTCTCGATTCTTACGTGTACACCGGCTATGTATCGTGTTTGTGTTGCTCCTCATGGCTCCAACACAAAACCTCGCGAGCGTCCAGACAATCCGGCATGAACTCAAAAAAGCGCTCTCGAAAGGTCTGTTGTCTTTTGCGACGGGGACACAGAAGGATGTCATGTTGAGCGTACACGAGCTGTCAGGGCTTCGTTCCTATTTATGGCGTCGCTACAAAAAGGAAGTCCAACACAATCCCACCCGCCGCCTCGAACACGCCACAAATAAGTTGACGTTTGACAAGAAGACGATGCACTACTTCGTCAAAAAGATAGGACGTCCACCGAAGAGTGGGTATCCACTTTACATCGCGCTTCATGGTGGTGGGAATGCGTCTTCATCGCTCAATGATGCTCAATGGCGTCACATGCAACGGTATTACCGAACGAGTGTCAAAGCAGGGGTTTACGTCGCGCCTCGCGGTATCAGCAACACGTCTGATTTACATGCTCGACCTGCATCGTTTCCGCTATATGACCGGCTCATCGAGAACATGCTCGCGTTTGAGCATATCGATCCAAATCGCGTGTATGTGCTGGGGTTCTCTGCGGGTGGGGATGGTGTATATCAAATTGTCCCTGAGCTGGCGGATCGTTTTGCTGCGGCGAATATGTCGGCAGGTCATCCCGGTGGTGCAGAGGCGACCAATTTTCTCCATGTGCCTCTCTTGTTGCAAGTTGGTGAATGGGACAAAGCCTACAAAAGGCATCTCGTGACTGTCGACTTCTACAAGACATTGCGCAAACTCTCTCAACAATTTCCGGGGATGTATCGTCATCAATTGTTCTTACATGCCCGGCGGTATCACAACTTTTTGGACAATGATCCAAAGAGGCGCTCGCAGGTTGTCATACAAGATCCACTTTCTTGGAGGCGTTCACCACAACAGCAGAAGACACTCACGCGAAACACCAACGCCGTCGATTGGGTCAGTCGATACAAGAGGAATCCGTACCCAAAAGAGCTTCGTTGGGATATCAGGCTACAACAGGACAGAAGCGGCAAAATACATGGTCAGCGTGCGTTATGGCTCTACAAACATAAAGGGAGCGCGTTTTATTGGTTGGACACAGATGGTTACGATAGTCGTCTGACAGGGGAAGAGATACACGTCCGTCTCGACAAAAAGCGCAACCGTATCATCGTAAAAAAGGCTCATTCATATATTCGAATCCTCTTGAGGGATGAGCTGCTCGACCTCTCCAAACAGATTCATATCCATGTAGGTGGACAGGTCTTACATATCCGGGTGAATCGCTCTCTTCGTGAGTTGGTGAAGAGTCTTTTGCAAAGGGGAGATCCGAGCTATTTCTTCGAGGCCTCTGTTATATTGTTTCGGGACAAGGGGCGCTGGCAGGCCATTCCTTCTTAGGTCGTCGGATAGAAAAAAGAGGATACTGAAAATGAGGCGAAGACAGAAGGTTGTTGCTGAAGCCACAGGCTTTGTTATTTGTCGTCGACATGGCCCTGCCATGCCTGCTCCTCAGGCAAGGCATGAGGCCCATCCACTGCCCTCTTGTCTTCGCTTTTTTCCATCCAACGGCCTAAGTGGTCCTCTCGCGAAGCAAACGCACGAGTATGATGTTGCATTTTTTCCGTAGGGTCGGGCCTTGTGTCCGACCTTGATGTTGTATGTCCTTTTCGCGAGAGGACCACTTAGGATTTTGTGAAGAAAATGTAAAGAGATGTAAAGGTCTGTAAAGGTGTTTGAAGCCCAACTTCTCGTGTTGTATGTTCGGTCCACATAAGTGCAAACCAATATACAACTAGCATGGAGAGATGTTGATGAAGAGATTTTTGCCACCACATTTGTTCTTTTGTTGCATCCTGTTTATCCTTGGTGTTTCGATCTATCCGCTCGGACCATCATTTTTATCGTTCCCTTGGAATCTTACGGGGATCGTTTTGATTGTGGTTGGGTTGGCGATTACACTCGTGAGTAATCGCGCCTTTACGGAGGCGGAGACGAACATCAAGACATTTGACGCACCTGATCAATTTGTTCGTGATGGTCTTTTTGCGTATTCGAGAAATCCGATGTATTTGGGTTTTGTGTTGTCATTGTGTGGGATGGCGATATGTGCCGGGGTATGGATCGCGTTGCTCGCGCCGATACTGTTCTTTGAGCTGTCGGCGTATTGGTACATTCCCTTTGAGGAGGATGTTATGAGGGCGACCTTTGGGGAGGAATACCTTGCGTACTGTCAACAAACGAGGCGCTGGCTCTGAGCTGTTGCAAGAAAAAAGCGGATGTGGAGGTTGCTATGGTGCACATTTCCACACACGGATGTAGTTGTCTTGGATACGGGCTGCGATCGTCTTGTGAAGGTCGGTACAATGCATTCTGGCAAGCAGAGCGCGGCAGTTCACGCCGAAGGCGTAAAACAAACGATGCGTAAGCATCGTGGGGGCTGGGGTTGAACAAACCCCAGGCGGGTGTGGGCGGCAAGCCCACCATGCCAAGCAGAGCGCGGCAGCAGCAGCAGGGGCAAGTGGAAACTTGCCCTGTTCCCAGCAAGTGGAAACTTGCCCTGTTCCCAGCAAGTGGAAGCTTGCCCTGTTCCCAGTAATCGGCAGTAGAATCCTGTTCCCAGTAAGTGGTCACTTGCCCGATAAAAAGGCAGCCAGACAAAAGAGTGGCAACTTGTGTGATGATCTTGTACATTGTCGACATTGACAGTGAACACAGGGACACTTGGCGGTAGAAGTCAAAAATCATGAGGTCAGATATGGAATTACAGGATCTTCAATATACAAAAGACGGTCACATTGCGATCATCACCCTTGACAGAGAACAAAGTCGAAATGCTTACAGCTACGAGATGATCGACTCATTGGAGATGGCTTTCAACGCGGCCCAGGACGATGACGACGTGCGATGTGTCATCTTGACGGGCGCTGGACGTGCCTTCAGCGCAGGTGGGGATCTCAAGCAGATGAAGTCCCACACTGGTATGTTCGAGGGTGACGCGGTTCGATTGCGTACAAAGTATGTCCGGGGGATCCATCGTGTTCCGCATCTACTGCTCAAGTTTGACAAGCCAATTGTCGCGGCTCTCAATGGTGCAGCGATTGGTGCGGGGCTCGATCTTGCGTGTATGTGTGATATCCGTATCTCCAATGAACGTGCGAAATATGGTTCGACATTTGTGAAGATTGGTTTGGTCCCTGGAGATGGTGGAGCCTTCTTTTTGAGCCGTGTTGTGGGGATGCCACGTGCTGTTGAGTTGATCTTAACAGGCCGTGTCATTGATGCACAGAAAGCCCTGGAGATAGGACTTGTCCACGAGGTGGTCCCACAAGAGACACTCCTCGAACGAGCAAAAGAGGTGGCGTTGGAGATCGCTGCGAACGCCCCGATCGCTGTGAGACTTGCAAAAACAGCTTGTTACCAGGCGTATGAGGTGACGGCAGAGCAAGCGCTCAGTATGGCCGCGACGTATCAGGGGATCGCACAGAACACAGCTGACCACGACGAAGGTGTGAATGCCCTCCTCGAAAAACGCGCGCCTGTGTTCAAGAACAAATAATCAGGCAGGTTGCTCGGCGGGATCCTGGAAGAATGGAATCATCTGGAAGAGGATGGCAAAACAGACGACGAGCAAACATCCAATCAAGTTGTACCACAAAAAGCCAACCTTCGTGAATGTAAACAGCATGATGACACCGACCTGTGCTACGAGCGCTCCCGCCAGAACAGCGCGACTGCCCACCCACTTGATGAAGAACGCCACGAGAAA
Source organism: Deltaproteobacteria bacterium (assembly GCA_002731275.1). Classification (GTDB taxonomy): domain Bacteria; phylum Myxococcota_C; class UBA6777; order UBA6777; family UBA6777; genus UBA6777. Next base: position 85,435 of record PCBK01000051.1, read on the forward strand.
GATCCCAAGAACAGTTCCATAAAAAATGGAGCCGAGGATATTCACGGCCTGGATCAAGTTGTCGAGCAACGACGCAAAGGTCGCGAAGGCCACAGCGACTAACCCCCAAAACACTGTGAAGAGTTTGGACGCGATCAGGTAATGACGGTCCGACGCTTCTTGCCGAAACACACGTTTGTAGAAGTCAATCGTCGTTGTCGAACCAAGCGCATTCAACTCACTCGCTGTCGAGCTCATCGCCGCCGAAAGTATCACCGCGATCAATAAGCCTATCAAGCCAACCGGGAGATGACTGATCACAAATGTGATGAAGATGTAGTCAGAGTCTTTTCGTTCGACTTTGGGTAAGGCCTTTTTTAACAATGACTTGACGGACGTGCGGATCTTGTGGACTTGGGTGTGTGCGTTCTTGAGCGCGACCTTTGCACGTTCAATCGCTGCTGCGTCCGTTCCTTTTCTGGCTTTCAGCAGAGAGTGAGCGGCCGACTTTTGTACGGCGAATGCTTTGTTGTAGCGGGCTTCGAGCTTCGCGAGTTGTGTCTTGTGGGTCTTTTTGAGCTGCGCAAGTGCAGGTGTATTAAAGAAAATAGGCGGCTGCACAAACATATAGAAGACCAACAACATGATCCCGATAAACAAAATCACGAATTGCATGGGGATCTTAAACAAACCATTGAACAACAATCCCAAACGACTCTCCGTCACAGAGCGACCCGAGAGATAACGTTGTACTTGCGATTGGTCTGTACCAAAGTACGCGAGCTGCAAAAAGAACCCGCCGATCAAACCTGACCAAAAATTGTAGCGGTTGTTTGGATCAAAGCTGAAGTCGAGGACATTCATCCGACCAATCGAACCTGCAAGGGCTGAGACGTCACCAAGTGACATGCCTTTGGGCAGCTTCATGAAGATGATGACCGCCGCTGTGATCATCCCGACCATAATCACGATCATTTGCTGCTTTTGTGTCTGACTGACCGCTTTTGTGCCACCTGAGACTGTGTACAAGATGACGACCGCACCGATGATCATCACCATCCAGCTCAGTGGCCACCCCAACACCGCCGACAAGATAATCGCCGGAGCGTAAATTGTAATCCCTGTCGCAAGACCTCGTTGGACGAGGAACAAAAAGGCACCAAAGACACGGACTTTTACGTCAAAGCGAGACTCCAGGTATTCGTAAGCTGTGTACACACGAAGACGATAATAAAAAGGCACAAAGACGGCTGATATCAAGATCATCGCCAATGGCAAACCGAAGTAAAACTGCACAAAGCGCATCCCATCGACGTAAGCCTGTCCAGGAGTCGAAAGAAATGTAATCGCGCTCGCTTGTGTCGCCATGATCGATAGACCAATGGTTTGCCACTTTAGCTCATTGTCACCACGAAAGTACCCCTCGATATTTTTGATGTGTCTGTTTTTCCACCAGCCCACGAGGACAATCGTCGCGATCGTCCCCACCATAATCATCCAGTCCAAATTGCTCATGAATACGTACTCGTTAAATATTGAAAGATGATCACCAACAGAATCCACACCACCATGACGAACAAGTAGATGTTCTTCCAACTCCCTAACACTGGCGGGGTGTCATCCATATCAGGCCGTTCTTCTGGGCTCTCTGCGCGTTCTGCGTCTTTTGCCTCGACCTTGTCTGATGTTGATACACTCATTGTGTGTTCCTTATCGCTTGGCTGGACGGCTACTGCTTTTGGCCGCTTGGTCTGTTGATTTGTAAGCTAGAAAATTGAGCAAGAGTCGATAGGCTCCTGGGACACCTGCTGGGAGCTGTCGGAAGAATGACAGCCCCGTGTAAATGAATGTACCCTTGCCATATGTCGTGACCAATGTACTCCCACGTGCTGGAGATTTTCCTGGGTCCGCCATCGAGAACAGCGTCTTGTACCGTTTGTCCCACTTCGTCGAAAAATACAGACCACGTTCCTGTACCCAATCGTCGAAATCATCCTTGCGGATCAAATGAGGACGCAACATCATCGGATGTCTACGCAACAACGGTGTGACGACCGCTGTCTCATCTGTTACACGTGCACGTCCAATCGTCATGGGGTACGGTCCGACCTGGAGCTTCAGCGGTCGCCACCAACTGTTTGTGTTGTATTGAACGAGCAATGTACCACCACGTTTGACCCACGCGAGTAGACGTTTGTAATGGGTGCGAAGTGTGCGGTTGACGTTTAAGGCCCGGATCCCAAGGACGATCGTGTCATATGGCCCAAATGCACCTTGCGCGACCGCTTTGTTATCGATCACTTCGATACGAACCCCTACCTGTTTGAGTGAGTCGACGAGTAGATCTCCTGAACCTTTGATATATCCGATCTTTGTGGCGAGAGATTTGAGTTTGACGGGGACGATCTTGATCTTCGCAGGTTGGAAGATCGTCTGTGTCGGGAGATGTGTGTAGTGTAAGGTCTTCACCTTCCAGTTGTATGTGCGGCCCTTGACGAGGACTACAGGTGTCGCGAAAGCCGCCTCTGTCGTTCCTTGTAAAGGTGTCACCATAAAAGTCACACGTTTGACCTCACCTACTTTCTGAAAAGAGACATCAAATGACGGAGGTGAACATCGCCACCCTTTGGGGAGACGCAAGAAGACCCGTCCTTTTGTTTGCTTTGCAAAGGATTGGACATCGAGGCTGAGACGTTGTGTCTTGTTGTTTGGGAACATGCTCATCGGCAACGTTGGTGTCGTTGTGATGGGTGGTGTGACTTCAACACGGCGGGACAACTCACCACGTACCCGCTCTGTCCACACATAACGCAGGCCACGTGTGATGTTGAGCGTGCTCTTGCCGAGCTTGAGGGCAAATTGTACGCGCAGTGGAGATGGATCTTCTGGTCTCTCAAAGCGCGCATTGGCTGGGATGTGGTAGGTCCCAAATGTGCCGGCTTTGCGCAACCACGAAGGTGCTGACACCTTCGCACTCTTTGGGATCGAGAGCGTGAGTCCATGACGCCAGCGTTTGTGGTGCTTGAGAGGGATATTGAATGACTTCTTGAGGGGTGTTTGTAGGCTCTCTCCAGACAACGTGATGCTCTGTAGGGAGAGCGCCGCCGGACGTCTCGAAAGTGCTCGCAGAGAGACGCTCAGTGTGTGTCCTGGAACTGCCGCCGACGTTTTGGCGCGTGCGTCGAGGTAGAGACCGAGGCATCCGACGATGACTTTCTTGATGGCCTTGCGTTTTGCTTGGAGCCTGGGGGTTTGTGGGAGGGTCTTCATCGCCTCGTATGCTTTGAGCAGATGGGGGACAATGCGCTCCGGTTGGTTTGGCTGGTAGGCTTCTTCTGCCGCTTTGAGCGCTTCAGAGACGACTTCTCCACCTTTGAATCGCTTCCAGGAGAGGGCGATCCCTTCGAGGAGGTCTTGTTTAGGGCGGTCTCCGAGCAGTGGACGAAAATACTCCATCCATTTTCCTCGACGAGAGGAACGACCAAAGCCCTGGCTCTTGTGCATACTCCGACTCTTCGCCGAGATTTCACCGTATGACAGACCCAATAATGGGTGATATCCGCCGATGTCCAGCGACAAAAATTGTGAGAGATACTTCTTGTTTTTGAGGAGCCCACGACGACGAAGACGCCATGTCGAGACGTTGTAGAGCAGTCGACGAGGACGCCAGACTTTGACGTGTTTGAGTTGCTCCGGGAATCTCTTGGGGTCACCTGCTGCGAGAAAGGCTGCTCTCGCGAGCTGTGCAGAGGCGAGATGATGACCGTGTGTACGTCCCTTTTCTGGGAAGCGTGTGATCACAACATCAGGTCGAAAGCGACGCATCACCCAGACGACATCGGCGAGGATTCTTTTGCGACCCCAGAACGCGAGTGATTCTTTTGAGGTGGGTGAATAGCCAAAGTCTTTGGCCCGCGTAAAGAATTGTGTGGCTCCGTCAATTCGGCGGGCCTGAAGTAATTCTTGTGTCCTGATGATCCCGAGCAAGCTCGCCTGCTCGCTGCCGATCATGTTTTGTCCACCATCTCCCCTTGTCAGCGAAAGATATCCCGCTTCGACTTTGCGTTGTCCTGCGAGGTAGGCGAGCAATGCAGTGTTTTCATCATCCGGGTGTGCGGCGACATAGAGCACACGTCCAACGACAGACAGGCGCTGTATGCTGTGTAACAGGCGGGCCGCGTTGGGTTGTGTTGGGTGTCCGGCGTGACTTACGACCGGGTGCCCAAAGGCGATATACAGGAGAGTAAGATAGAATAGATTATTCTTTATGATGGACATACGTCTGTACCTGAGCGTCTGAAGGTTGTTCGGCTTGGCTTAGAGAGTAAGAGGGAGAACAAAGGCGTAGATATGCCTCTTCGTATTGTTGAATGATATGCGATGTGCTCCACTTTGCCTCGACGACGCGGCGCGCAGCCTGTCTCATCGCGTCCATCTGTTGTGGCGTGTCAAAGTGTTGTAAAGCGAGCGCGGCCATGGCTTCGATGTCACCAACATCGGCAAGGTATCCTGAGACTCCATGCTCGATGAGCTCTGGCAGACCTCCGACATGAGATGCGAGGACGGGCACACCACAGCTCATCGCTTCGAGGGCCGCGAGACCAAAACTCTCCATCTCACTCGGAAGTAACATCAGATCACAGCGCTGAAGGTAGGAGACAAACTCGCGTTGACTGCCGATAAACGACACATCTTCGTCTACACCTAATTGCCTTGCGTGTAGCGCGACGTGCTCCCTTTCGGGGCCGTCTCCAATCATCAACAAGCGGGCTGGGCGTTGTGAACGTATCTTCGCAAAAATATCGATCACATCGATAGGGCGCTTCACGGGTCGAAAGTTGGAGAGGTGTACGAGGATGGGGGAGTGTGTCTTGTCTTCTGAGGATTGAAAAAAGGGATGGGCAGGTGCGATGGTGTCTTCATCAGCGGGGCGAAAGTGGTGGCTGTCGACAAAGTTCGGGATGACCTGAATGGGTGTGGTGTCAGGAGACAGCTTCAGGTGTGTATACGCTGCCTTGCGAAGGTATTGAGAAGGTGTGGTGATGCCGTCAGATTGGCGAAGGGCTGTTTGTAAGACTGGCAGGTGATGGGGGAGGTGTCCGAGGTGAGTGACGTCTGTTCCGTGAAGTGTCGTCACGACTTTGGGAGCCTTCGTGCCGAGGATTTGTTTCATGAGGAGGGCCGACGCAGCGAAGGGGATCGCGTAATGGAGATGGAGCACATCGATCGACTCTTGCTCACTCAGCAAGGCGAGCTGTGAAGCTAGCGCCATCGTAAAGGGAGCATGTTCGAAGAGAGGATAATCGTGGACCTCGATCGGATGAAAGCGCAATCGTGGGTGCTCGTCGAGTCTGAAGGGGCGACGAGAGGAGAGGAGGTGGACGCGATGACCGCGACGAGCGAGCGCGAGCGCTAACTCCGTCGCGAGCACACCGCTGCCACCAAAAGAGGGAAAACATACCATTGCGATGTTGAGGACATCTTTCACCATATTCATTCCTGACCTTCTTTGCACATCATGACGTGACTCATATCATCTCCTCACAGAACAAGGCCGGAGGATGATCATTTTGGCGAAAGTGTGCGAGTGGATCGTCGATCGCGAGCGTGTTATGGCAGAGATATGGCTCACCATGGCTGACTCCAATCATGGCGCCGTAGTACTGATCTTTGTGCTCGTTTGACTCGACTGAACCGGGGCGATTGATGAGTGTTACGGAGGCATCTTGTTTGCGCACAAATTGGCTCGCAAAACACATCGCGGCTTCGTACTTTTCCTTGGCGACATCGGAGATGTCGACGATAAAGCTGGGACGGAATCGATATCTCATCTGGTATTGAAGGACCTGTCTGGGGACAAACCGTTCGTGTTGTGGGGCTGTTTCAAAGTTTCTGAGTCCACAAAAGAAGAGCGCCTTTTCGAGGATCGCGCTGGCAGCTCTGTGATCGGGGTGGCGAGCTTGTGTCCAGGGCATGACGACGATCTCAGGGCGTAGACGTCTCAGGACTTCGACCACACGCGCGACGTGGGATTTTGTTGGGCGTTGGTCGACAGGCTCTTCATAACCGGCCCATGGGTGTAACCAGCCATCTGGAAGCTCCAAGTTTTCTCGGACTGTGAGACCCAGTACTTTGGAGGCTGCGGCGGCTTCTTCTGCACGTAAGGCTGGGGTGCCATTCGTTCCAAGCTCCCCACGTGTCATGTCGATGATCCCCGTCGTGTATCCTTTGCGGGCCATGCTTAAAAGCAATCCCCCACATCGCATCTCCGCATCGTCAGGGTGTGGTGCAAAGGCGAGGATGTCGATTCCATATTGTTGTTTTACCATTGTAACTCCTGATGCTCAGTGTCCCAAGGGAACGTCTCTCCGATGGCATCAAATAATCTCTCTTTGAAGGCCTGCACACCAAACAACGCGAGGAAATAGGGCAGCGCATAGACCCTCTCTTGTGGTTTGCCAAAGGGAAAGAGTGTTTGTTGTGCGTCTTTTACCTGCTTCATCCGCTGGCTGTCTTGGTGAAAGCGCACATTCTGAATTTTCCCACTCAGCTTATCAACGATACGTTCGACCTGACCATAGGTTTTTTGTACCGTCTTCTCGAACCCTGGCTCCAACGCGAGGATCTCGTCCTTGAAATTGTTGAGCGCGCGCGCAAAAGGCTCATATAGATTCGCCTTGAGTGCTTCGTCTGAGAGCCTGGAGCCTTCCTGCTCTGTATATCTTTTGGCGATCTCTCGCTCTGGTAGGCTGAGGTCTTGACTGGTCAGTGACAACGACTCCAGCGTTCGTGAGATAGAAGGTTCGATGTGTGTAAAGCGCGCTCTAGGCACGATCATCGGCATACGTTGTCCGAGCTGTTTGTACAGCGGGTCGAGCTGAGCAAAGTAGGAGATCTCTCCTGGCCCTCCGACATACGCAGCCGTCGGCAACAGGATGTCCTGAAGCAGTGGACGCATCAACGCCGATGTCGAGAATTGCATCGGAGCGTGAGAGAGGGTTTCAAAGATGAACGCTTTGGAGAAGAACGCATCCGGGCGTCCTGACAAACCAAAGCCATCCTCTCGAAGCTCCAGCCTGTAACGTGGACCTTCCACTCCATCTGGATGAAAGAAGGGCAGACTACACTCCTTGCGGATGGGAATCTGCACACGAAACCCCGCCTCTTGGAGGGCAGACTCTCGCTCTATTAGCAGCTCATTGATGGTGTGTGCTTGTTCGAGACATTGTCTGTGGATGGGCGCTGCAAGGGCTGCGAGCGCGTTGGTTCGAGGGTTCAAGACGAGCAAGCCCTCGTCTTCGAAGATCTTCATGAGCATATGTGCGAAAGCATCGCTCATAGAGCGTCCAGGCTTGTACGCTTTCTGCCACCATGACAAGGTCTCTTCGGCGTAGGGAAGGTGTCCCATCGACTCATTGAGTTGTCTGTGTAGATCGAGCAGTTCGTCACCTAACTGGATGTGTTCTACTGAGTGACGGGTGTCGGGGTCGTAAGATATGGCAAGTGCGAGGGGTTCGTCGTGGTGTCGAGGGTGGAAGCTCGTGGCGATCTCTGCGGTGTCGTGGTCTTCTGTTTGGAGCCAAAAGAGCGGCACGACAGGATGTCCTGATTCTTTTGAGAGGGCTTTCGCGAGGGCGATAGCCGTCGCTGCTTTGTGGATCGTGTACAGAGGTCCAAGAAAAAGCCCGACCTGTTGTCCGGTCACGACGACCGCTGCGTCTCCTTCTTCGAGGGCTTTGAGGTGTGCTTCTCTCGAAGGTGTGAGCACATCTTGATGTTGTGTTCTCAGCGCGTCGATGAGCGCTGGTGAGCACTTTTTTGAGCGGGCTTGTGCGAGAACTGCTCGCCTCTGCTCGGGATTGTTGAGATGATTAGAGAGCCAACGGAGAGCTTGCACCTCTCCCTTTAAAAAGGCTGTCCCAAATGCCTTCATGCAATATACCTTCCATTTTCAAAGTGAGCGTTTCAAAGAGCGACGCAAGTTGCGGGTTCGCTTGCGTCGCTCTTTTGAAGACTCACTTGAAAGAGTGCAAATACGTAGATGTTTTTTGATGTCTTTTCAGTCGATTGGGCAAGTCACAATGCATCAGAGTGAGCGAACGAATGACAATCATAGTGATAAAGTGGTTATCTCGCGAAGCAAGTGTACAAGTATAAAGTGACATTTTATTCGTAGGTTATGGCCTTGTGTCCGACCTTCCTGTTGTGTACTTATTCGCCAAGATTACCATGTTAGCCACTGGCTGTGATTGTCACTCGATTCTCTGCGATGGATACGCGTATCGTATACGAATATCCATCGTGGAGGGACTGCGCAATAGACTGGGCTGACAGCCTAATATTAGGCTGTCAGATGCAAACAAGGACACAACCGTTGAGCTGTATACTTTTTGCATCGATGTCCTTGTTCCCGCATGTTTCAAAGAGAAAGCGGACTACTTTGTGCTGCGAGAGGAGGGTTTGCTCCATTTTGCGATCGCGCTGGTGATACGATTGGCATAAAAAGACTTGTACACCCGGTCATTTGCACCAAGCTTTGTCGAGAGCTTTGCGTGCTGGAGTGCGTCTTTGATTTTACCTTGTTTGGACAACAAGACTGCCATGTACCAGTGGTTCCACCAGCTTGGTTGGATCTTGATGGAGCGGGTGAGGTAAGCTTTTGCGGGACCGAGGTCTCCACTCTCCAAGAGATAGCGACCTGCGAGGAAGTACGGACGCCAGGGGCGCGCGAGGGCTTTTTTGATGCCTGCCATGGCGAACTTCTTTGTGTCTGTTGCGATTGAGACGGAGACACGGACACCTGCCCATTCGAGCTGAAGCTCTGTGCTTGTGTCTGTTGTGTTGGCAAACAAGAAAGTCAGACGCTCACGATGTGGGACGGTTGAGGGCTTGACCTTGATCTCCAACACATTGTCTTCTTTTTTGTAACCGTATGTTCCCCAGATCTTTAGTTTTTTGTTCAACAAGAACGTCCAACTCTCTTTTCCTGGGATGGTGAAGATGCTGTATGTTCCGGCTTTAACACTCTTTCCTCCGACCTTTACGTCGTGTGAAAAGCTGATCTTGGTCGAACCATTCGCTCCTGTTCGCCAAAGTTTGCCGTATGGGACCAACTGTCCCCAGATCTTTCGGTCTTTTGCACCTGGACTGAAGTATGTGACGTGGACTTTCGTCAATCCAACGACTTGCGAGACTTCTGCGGCTGGACTCTTACGGGGAAGCTCAAGCGCGTACGCCTGTGGGATAAAGCAAAACAAAAACAACATCATACCAATAAACATGTGGTTCTTTGCGTCGACGCGTGAACGCAAAGTAATACTCCTGCGGAAGTTCTTCATTTCTTCTCCATTCGTGTTTTGGGTGGAATCTTGCATCTCGCTCTGTCTCTGATGCTCCCTGAAACATATGAACGAAATGTTGACAGTCAAGAGGAGTGACAAAGTCTACCTCTTTTGTATGCAAATCTGTAACTTGCCTGTTTTGCAATTTATTCCACTTTCCTATCAAAAAGATAGGAAATGCTTGAAATCGAAGATCATATTGGATGGAGACCTCTCAAAAGAGGTGATTTGGGGGACAGTGGACAGAAAAGTCATCTAACTATATGACACAAAAAGCAATCGACTACGCTACGCGAGGTTAATGTCTACACTGACATTTGAAGAGCACGGGGAATGTAGAGGAAAAGAGCCTGATCACATCCCTCAAATCTGTCAACGTACGACCACACCAACGCAAACGAGGAACGTGATCTCCGCCCGCTGAAAAAACATCAACCTCCCACCTACTGACTCCTCTTCTGACCCTATACCCAAACCTCACTCGATCACCCAAAACTGGATGAGAAAAGATTTTTTTCTTCTTGACATACCCGCATTTGATTTTTAACATAACAGTCGTTCGATAAAAGGTGAATAGGATCGGCCTCAGCCATTGGCCACAGAGACAGGAGTAGAAAGGATGTTCAGATATCTTCTTTCATTGATCTTCATTCCATTGACCATCTCTTCCATCGTGATGGGGGGTTGGTGGTCGTTTTGTGTGCCCCTTGTGGCGTTTGTGTTGATCCCGACGTTGGAGCTGCTGCTTCCCATTGATGTGGGGAATATGTCCAAGGAGGAGGAGGAGCGGGCCTTGTCCTCGAAGTGGTTTAGTTACATCCTTTACGCGATTGTCCCTCTGCATTGGGCTGTCGTGATTTTTTATCTCTACAGTGTGTCACTTGGGCAGATGACGTGGCTGCATTGGCTCGGGGCGACGTCGAGTGTGGGGATTTTGTGTGGAGCGTATGGGATCAATGTGGCCCATGAGTTGGGACACCGCAAGAAAAAACACGAGCAATGGTTCTCCAAGATCCTGCTGTTGTCGTCGTTGTATATGCACTTTTTCATCGAACACAATCGTGGTCATCACAAGCACGTCGCGACTGAAGCGGACCCTGCGTCGGCCCGCTATGGTGAGGTCTTGTATGCCTTTTGGTTCCGCTCCGTGGTGATGGGGTATATCTCTGCCTGGAAGATCGAATCCACCCGACTGTCCAAGAAAAAACTCCCTTGGTATCACTGGAGCAATGAGATGCTCTCCCTTCAACTGATCCAGCTCGCTGCGCTGGGGCTGACCTACGCGTTCTTCGATGTGTTTGGGCTGCTCTCCTTTCTGGCGATCGCGACGATTGGGTTCTTGCTGTTGGAGACGATCAACTACATTGAACACTACGGACTGACCCGAAAGAGAAAGCAAAACGGTCGTTATGAGAGTGTGTTACCGATCCATTCGTGGAACTCGGATCATGCGTTGGGGAGAATGTTGTTGTTTGAGCTGACACGCCACTCCGATCACCACGCTCACGCGAGTCGAAAGTATCAGGTTCTTCGGCACTTTGATGAGAGTCCACAGCTCCCGACGGGATATCCTGGGATGATGGTGTTATCATTGTTCCCACCCATCTGGTTTTGGGTGATGCATCGACACATCGATGCCTACAAAGAACAATTGGAAGGACAACGTCCCATCCCAACAGCAGGACAGACCGCATAATGCCGAAGATCGTTGATCACGATGAGAAGAGAAGAGAGATTTTACGTGGAAGTTTTGAGTTGTTTGCCGCAAAGGGATATGCCTCTATCTCCATGCGCTACCTCGCCGAAGGTTTGAATGTCTCGACAGGGACGTTGTATCACTACTTTAAAGGTGGGAAGGAGAGTCTGTTCGCCCAGATGTTCGAGGTGATGACACAAGAAGACGTCATTCGTGTCAGCGCACAGTTCAAAGAGAACGAGAGCATCGAAGAGAAGCTACAGAAACTCTTCATCTTTTTGGGGAAACACGAGAGCTACTTTCGCCACTTGTTGTTGATGGCGTTGGATTACCACCGACACACAAAGAACAAAGAAGGGACGCTTCACCTTGCGCTCGCTTCGTACCGAAAGGCACTTGAGGAGCACCTTCAGATTGGTGAGGGCGTTGGGGCGCCCTTGTTGAGTCTGTTGATCGGGATGGTCGCGCAGCAGTGGATGGATCCCGAGAACGCATCACCTGAAACACATCTCGCGCTCCTGCAATCACTCCTGTCACAATACACCTCGTAAAACTGGTCTTCGGCTCCTACACGCTTCTTGGCTTCCGACGACCCGACTTCTTTTTCGTGGGATTTGTGTTATCGTTTGGGGACCATCCACCCACAAGCAGGTAGAGCCAGATGCAAAGACGCCCTCCCAAGAAGAAAAAACGTCGTGATCCTGTCCGCGAGTTCGAAAACACAGTCACTCGTCTCGGAGAAGAGACGCGCTTTTGGAACGATACCTACGTCCAACTGCTCCGCATGAAGTGGCGGTATCTGTTGTTGTTCTTCATCCTGATCTTTCTCTTCTTTAATGCGATGTTCGCCTTCGCCTATCTATCCATCGAAGGTAGCATCAACAAAGCCCAGCCAGGTTCCTTTCTGGATGCCTTCTTCTTTAGTGTGCAGACCTCGACGACGATCGGTTATGGGGGGATGACGCCAAATGGACTCGTCGCCAATGTCCTCGTGACCGTCGAAGCGCTCACTGCCTTGCTCGGCTTCGCCGTCGCGACAGGGCTGGTGTTTGCCAAATTCTCCCGACCAACGGGGCGGATTTTGTACAGCGATAGAGCGCTGATCACAAAGAGAAATGGGGTGCCTTGCTTTGTCTTTCGATTGACCAATGAACGTCAGAACCGGGTCGTTGAGGCGAGCTTGAGTGTCACGGCGCTGCTCACGGAGACGACACTGGAAGGCGAGACGTTGAAACGACTCTTCGACCTAAAGCTCACACGTTCTGTCACGCCGATGTTTACAATGAGCTGGTTTGCGATCCACGAAATTAACCCAGAGAGTCCATTGTACGGGATGGATCAGGATGATTTTCTCGAACAAGATGTGCGGTTTGTGATCAGCTTAACGGGGATTGATGGGGTGTTTTCGCAGACGATTTACTCCAACCATCTCTACTTTGCCGATGAGATCGTCTGGAATGCTCGCTTTGTCGATGTGATACAGACGACGGAGACCGGACAGACTGTTCTCGACCTGACCAAATTTCACGATTACGAATTGGTCGAAGACGTCCCTTTCGCGGAAGAGCATTGATGATATCTCATCGGTAATTGGATCCGGAACTTCGAACCTTTTCCCAGCTCGCTCCTGACTGTGAGTGTGCCATTCATCATCTCACAGAGCTGCCGCGTGATTGACAACCCAAGACCAGTCCCGCCAAAGCGATGGCTTGTATCGTCATCTGCCTGTGTGTATGAATCAAAGATCTTGTCGAGCTTTTCGGGGGGGATCCCGATGCCTTCATCTTCGACTTGAAAATAGACCTGGTGTATCTTGTCGTCGTGACAGGCGATGAGACGTACTGGCTTATTTTGTGCAAACTTACTCGCGTTAGAGAGCAGGTTGAGCAGGACCTGTCTCAGTCGAAGTCGATCGGTGTACATCTTCACACCTGAGATCGGTATGAGCTTGAAGTGATTTGCATTTTTTTGCATCAGCGGGTCTACAGTGTCGACGACTTCTCGCAACAGGTCTTCGATATCAAACTCTTCGGCGACAATCTCTAGCTTACCTGCCTCGATCTTGGAGAGGTCGAGCAGCTCATTGATCAACGCGAGTAAGGTGTGTGCCGATGAATGGATGCGTCCCAAGTCTTTCGATAGGTTATCTTCCCCTCTATCTTCGGCTTGCTCTTGTAAAAGCTCTGAATATCCAATGACCGCGTTGAGTGGCGTGCGTAACTCATGGCTGACGTTGGCGAGGAACATCGTCTTGGAGCGATTCGCGGACTCGGCGATATCCCGCTCTCTCTGGAGAGCCTGGAGGCGGTATCTCTCTGTGACATCCCTCGCGACACAGAGACATCCCTGGATGTCTGGTTCATCAAACAAGTTTTGCATCCAACATTCGAAAATGAGCTTTGTGTCGTCGGCGAGTATGTGATGGAAGGTCAGATGTTCTTGTTTTGCAGGTGTATCGAAGACACGAAAGAGTGTCTCATGACAATCCCCTGGATCGGCCTTGGAGAAAATGTCACAAATGTCGAGACCGACAACGTCCCCAAAGAGCGCAACCATAGAAGGCGCTGCGTAAACCACCTTGGCCTCTCTATCCAATGTGAAGATGAGATCCTGGGTCCGCTCCACGAGTGAACGAAAGTGGCGCTCACTGCGCTGAAGTTGGAGCTTCTTACGTCCGATGATTTGTTCATATCCAAGCCCCAAACCGTAACAAAACGCAATGCCCATCGAGAGATGGGCAAACTCAAGGTAGGTGATGGTAGTCTTGGACAATACTGGTTGGAGGACAAGGCCATTCAGATCGAGCACCAACAAGATTACAAGTGAAAGAATTGTGATGATAGTTGTCCATAGACCCGCACGAGATTCAAAGACGATGGTCACCAAAAAGGGCAGCAAGACCAGCCAACTCATCACATAAGCATCCATCCCGCCGAGTCTGGTTGCCGAGTAAAAGGTCATCGTGAGGGCTGTTCCAATGGACATGATCGCTGGCACAAAGAGGCGTTTCCTCCAGCGTAGGACGAAAGGAGTCAACAACCATACTGTGTACAATGACGAAAGCACAATACGATCGATGAGAAAGAGTTTATGGTATTGAAATATCAAGACCAAAGACGTCAACAATAACCCCGCATACGCCAACCCCACTACTGTTCGCGCTTGTGTCAACTGTATTCGATGGTGTTCTTCGATCTCTTTTGGGATACACCAGTCAATCCAACCCAGCCAACGCGAGAGTTTCTCGTCTGGGATCACAAACATACTTCTGTCACTCCGATCGCTCCGTCCATATCAATCTGTTTATTCTTAACCTGTTACGTGAAGCTCCACACACAACAAGCATACTTTGACTTTCTGGTCCTTTGCCATCAGGCCATTACATCAAAGAACGACCAAAATGTCCAAACATTGATCAAGAATTTTTCTATGTGTGTTGTTCATTCAGTCGAATGGATGAAGAGTTTAGTGTGATCGGGAGGGAAGACCTCTTTTGTCCGCTTCTTTTTTGTTGTATCGGTTGTATTGGGGTTACAGGTGTTTATCTTGTTGATCTTGTTCCTTGAATCGCTGTCGCCATGCGCGGGGGGATAATCCAACCCATCGACGAAAAGATCGGTTGAACGAACTTTGTTCGTTGTACCCAAGCTTGGAAGAGATGTCGGAGAGCGAGCTGAGTCCTTCACTGACGAGACGCAGGGCCTCTTGTTTTCTGTAGGATTCGAGTAGGGCGCTCATCGATGAGTTCTCTTTGCGTAGTCGTCGCTGTAAGGTCCGCATCGACATCCCCAATTTCTCCGAGACGATGTGGCTGACGCTCTTCCTCGACGCGAGCGCGAGACTCAGTGTATTCCAGACCGCGTATGAGAGCGGAGATGATGAAAATTGGCGGAACTTTAACTCATTTGCGGCTTTCAAGAGTGATTTGTGTAGGAGAGGATCGGCTGTTGGCAAGGGGCTCTTCCAGGTCTCAAGGTCGATCTGAAGACCTGTCCATAAAGGATGTGGCAAGACAGGCACGCCAAAGAGTTGGTCGAGTGATGTGTCTGTCTCTTCGAGGGGACGCAGGTAAAGCGATTCGACCTCTACCTCTTCGCCCAAAAATTGGGTCAGTCTGCGGTGAAACATCCCCAATAACCACCGATCCACATAATCGTGAATCGCAAAGTAGGGCGTGTTGTGGATCTGGATCTGCACAGTGTCGTCTTCAACGACGTACACGAGCGAGGTCGTCGCGCTGATGAGAGGGATGAAGGTCTGTAACTGCAGCATCCCTTCTTCGATTGTGGCGGAGGTCCGTACGAGGTGATCGACGATACCAAAGCTGCCAAAAGGGACAGCCATGCCCGCACGAATGAACACATGATCGATCGTGCTCTGGTTTGTCGCGTGCGTCCACAAGGACATCAACGCGTCGACACTCGCGACAATCCCCCATTGCTCTAGATCCACCCCTCCTTGTCTGTAGAAAGATTCGGTGACCTCTTTGGTCTCCAAACCAAGCTCCTGAAAGGAACGAATGATCGCTTCAAAACTCTGTCTCGGAAGGAAGTGCTTCATCATTCAACACCTTGTGTACTAATTAACCCATCCATACAGCTCTTGGAATACGTATGCTCTCCTCCGCGCGTTCGAATGTTCGACACGCTCCCTCAACGCAACCTGTTGTGTTGGGGGAATGACGGGCAATCGACCGACTGATGGGATGCTGGAACTTTGCTGCTCGAATAGAATGCATGATAGGCGATCAGGGGGGGTGGCGTCAAATGACAAAAATCTGGCACGAGATGACAAGAAGACATTCTATCTCTCCCTTATTGTAGGAGAAACGGCTCGTCTCACGTACGGGAGCCGGGTCTCTTTTTCTCTCACAATGGCAAAAGCCAAGGAGTGTACCGATGCACATGACCAGATATGTTGGCGTGTCGATCTGTTGTTTCCTGCTCTTTCTCTCTTTCTCGACTGAGGTGATGGGACGTGCTCCCACCTCGGCTCATCAAAACAGCGCCGTGTACGCTTCTCAAAGGCAACACACCGAACACTTTGTCAAAGGCGCAGATGGGTATCTGCACTACCATTATTTTCACGCTGGTCGCTGGATGGTCGACAAAAATACTTTTCGTAGGGGTGGCAAGGTCGGCGGGGCGATCTCTGCTATTTATCACCCTGTCCGTCGTCACTCTGAGGTTGTGTTTCTTGGAACAGACGGCTATCTACGGCATTTTTATCTGCGTCGTGGATGGCAGATGACAAAGATGACCTTTGCGGGCAAGATCCGTGGCGCGTTCTCCGCGGTCTATGAACCGCAACGTCGACATGTTGGTGTCTTTGCAAAGGGCGCTGATGGTTATCTACGGTATCTGTATTTTTACGCGGGACGTTGGCGCGTCGATGCGCGATCCTTCCGTGGAGGTGGGAAAGTTACGGGCGCGATCTCCGCTGTCTTTTCCACAAAAAACCGTCACTCCGAAGTGTTCTTCCGTGGTGGCGATGGGTATCTGCATCGATTCTACATCGTCCCTCGGCGTGGATGGCAGCATGACAGCCGAGTCTTTCGGTCTGCCGGAAAGGTCGCAGGTGATATCTCCTCTCTCTATGCTCAACAACGCAAGCACTCCGAGGTGTTCTTCCGGGGCGCTGACGGGTATCTTCGTTACTACTTTTGGTACGGCAATCGATGGAGCCTTGATACACGCACATTCAGAAGAAGAGGACACAAAGTGTCCGGCTCTATCTCGGCGATTTTCTCTGCGGCGAGACGGCACGCGGAGGTGTTTTTTCGTGGCGCAGATGGATATGTTCACTACTTCTATTTTAGCCGAGCCTGGAGTACCTCGACAAAGAGCTTCCGTCGTGGCAGCAAAGTCGCTGGTGCTGTCGCCGCCGTATACTCTCCAAAGCGTCGACATGCAGAGTTTTACTACGAAGGGGTCAATGGAAAACGCCACTACTTTTACGCGCAACGTGGCTGGAAGATGTACACCTCTGGAGAGGCGAAGAAAGCGCCCCCAACAGCTCGAAAGAGCAACAACGGAGGCAAAGCGAAGACGTCTGTGGGGATGGCGGCCATTCAGAGTATTTTGGACAAATCACTCTACAAGAGAGTCCCTATCCTCAAAAAGATCCTGAAGTTTCACCAACCCACCCTCAAGATCAGTGGTCAGGATGGTGAGGCGAGTAAGTTCGACAAGGCGGTGTTAACGAGTAAGGTGGATGTGGTGATTCCGAGGATCCAATCCCCTGTTTTTCGCGTGATTCCGCGTCTCAAAAAGATCGCGATGACAGTGGTCGTGACGTTTAAAGGTTCGTTTGAGGAGTTTCAGGTCAAGGCGATCTCTCGTTACACATGGCGAAAACCTTTGGGGATCGAATTTTTGACGATGAGTCGAGTTGGCTTCGAGGTGATCTACAACCGCTCCAATAAAGTCTTCGAGTTGTCCTTTGTGGGGACCGCACGTATCGGAAAGGTCTCCTTTCCTGGTCGTCTGATGTTACAGGTCGGCAAGAAAGCCGTCGATCCACAAGAAGCGCTGCGTCAACGTCGTATCAAAAAGAAAATGAAGGCGCGACGTAAGCGCAAAGTCAAACGTCGTCGCCCCAAAAAGAAGAAGAGGAAACATCCCTTCAGCAAACTCGAAATCTCCGACATCGCGATCGAGCTGCCCAACGGTATCGACTTCAGCAAGATCCCGGCTTTCCGTCGTATCCCACTGATCCGCAAGTTGTCCTTTAGCAAACTCAAGCTCGCGCTCTCCGAGATCTCCGCGACCATTCGTTGGAAAGGCAAGTTCACGGCCTCTGGTGCCATTGTCTATCGTGGCGACGAGAAGATGATCACGATGCGTGTCGGGAATATGAGCCTCGGTGGGTTTGTGCCCGGTCTTCCACGGATGATTGGTGGGTTGAAGTTTCCAGACTTTATGGTCGTGATCGCGGCCAAAGATATGCTCGATAAGACCGCCGAAGACCTCGCACCTGCGACGGCTGACCTGTTCGCTGGCGTCGTCGAAGAGGGCGATGATCTGCCCATTCAATCTGGTGTCAACGTGTTTGGTCTCTTCTCTCCCAAGATGTTGCCTGCGAAAAGTCACCTCCGGAAGGCGCTGGAGAACGAATTTGGTATCCAGGACTCTCTGATCCTCGGTGGTGCTCTCGGTGGTTTCAAGAAGAAGCCCACCAAGATCTCTTTTTATGCGTCTCTTCCTGGCTTCAAGCTGCCCACAAAGATCTTGATTGGGGGTCGTTTGCGTCCCAACCCACTGCGTAAAGTCCTCAGCCTCTCGCGCTCCAAGTTGTTCTTTCGGGTGAACAACGCGAAGGTCCAGCTCGGCATTGCCGCCGGATTTATCCTTAATGTCCCACGTATCACTGGGAAGAAGTTTAGCTTCAACAACGTCGACAGGTTGAAGTTTGTCGGTGAGCTCTTTGTCCAGGTCGAAGGTCCGAAGTATGGTATTCGTGTCGCCGGATATGTCAAAGGTAGGCTCAACAATCCTTTTGGGATTGGGAACTTCATGGTGGAAAATCCCGCGATTATGGTCGGCTATGGTAGCGGAAATAACGTGACCTTCGGGATCGGTGGGACGACTGGGATTAAGAACGCGAGAGGGCGCTGGGAGAAGTTCTCTGCGGACTTTTTGATCAACGTCATCATCTCCAAGATCCCCATCGTAAACAAACTTGGGTTCCGTCTGAAAGCCGCCAAACTCGGTCCACTGATGGGCATTGAGATCGGCGATCGTCTGATGAGAGGTGTGCTCTTGGGGCCCATGTCAGATGCGATCGAGAACTCCTTGAAGCCCAATATGATCCGCAACAGAACGATTCGTCGGGCGCTGGCGAGGATCAAGAAGGACATGCGTCGATTCAAATCCAAATTACGTCGTCTCGATATTAAGAAGGCGCTTCGTCTCAATGAGCTCCCACTTCCTTTGATCGAGCTGCGAGATGTTGACGTGTATTTTGCGACACCTGGCGCCGAGATCCCTGGTCGGGAGAATGGTCTGGTTGGGATGGGGATTGGTTTCGCCGGGAAAGCCAACGCGACCTTCATGGGTGTCAAATACAAGATTGGTGCGCTCAAGCACTTCTTGACGGTCGCCGATGGATATATCCTCAAGGGTCATCTCGTGCCTCGAAAGCTCGGCGTGAAGCCATTTCAATTTGATCTGCGCAAGGCGAAGGTCGATATCCAGGCCAACTTTAATACACCGAAGTTTCTCGTCCACGGTGACATTGTGGATCCGTTGGGGTCGAGAGGAAAGATCCACGCAGAGCTTTCTTCCAAACGGGCGAAGTTCGAGGCGCTGTTAAATATTCAGAAGGTGCTGAAGCTCCACGTCAATGCTCGGACTCTTGGTAACAATTTGTTCGCGGCGACAGACTTTTTGTTCGACGCCCACACAAAAGAGACGTTATTTGAGTTCTTTACAAAGACATTGCTTCCCAAGCTGCGACTCTCGAAAGCGCTCGAAAAGAAGATCATTCAGACCGTACATGCGGCGCGAAGACATCAGCCTATTCGCTTTAATGAGATCCGTGTGAAGGGGAGCTTGCGAAAATTTGTCGAAGGGAAGCAACCTGCGACTGTGTACATCAAGCATGAGATCCACGGTAATAAGAAAACCAAAGATATCAAGCTGCGTGTAAAGCCCGTGTGGAATGCGAGTGGTAGGCGAGATATGTTGATCAGTCTCTTCCCGTTTGCCGAGCTGACAAAGCAGTTGGTCGTGAGTTATATGAATAACTTCTTGGGGCTCAATCCTGGGCGTCCATTCTCCGGACAATTTATCGTTAACAAGCGCAACAACAAGTGTCTCCAGGGAGGCACTGGGCGACAGCGTTATCTAACTCTCGCGCCATGCAACCCCAGACATCCCGGACAACGTTGGAACTTCAACAAGCGTGGTTCATGGGAGCTGATGATGTCTCGAAATGCTCGCTATTGTGGTGACGCTGAACATGGTCATGTTGGGTTGAAATCACAGCTGCCGCTCCACATGTATCGTTGCACGAAGGGGATCAATCAACGTTGGCGAATGTCTGGTTCAGATATCCGCAGTATGGCGGGGCTCTATTGTTGGGAGGCGAGTGGAAAGCGGATTATCCTTGGATTGTGTAACAAGAGCAACAAGAATCAGCAGTGGAAAGTGGTCAAGAGTGTCAACAATATCAAGGTCAAGAAGATCAAGGTGACACCCGCGAAGCAATTTAAGGTGTGTCTCAAGACAAAGGTGAAGAAGCTGTACGTGTGGACAAAGCGCGATGGTCTTTTGCCGATGGCGAAGTCCGGGAATTGTCTGGATTGGGAGACCTTTACGATGGCATTCAAGAATGGTCGGAGAGGGCTCTTACAGAGCGGTTCTAAGATCACCATCCGCACCCATCATGGTGGTTTTTGGTCTGCACAGAGTCTCGGTCATTTGGAGATGAACCGTGGGAGAGCAGGCGGTTGGGAGACATTCGTTATCTATAAGATCGCGAAAGGGAATCGTATCTCCTTCGGAAGTCCAATCAAACAGGGCGATATGGTCGCGATCAAGACGTGGCGTAACACCTGGATCAGCGCCAAGTATGGTGGTGGTGGCTTTGTTAACGCGAACGGTGGCGCCCGTAACAATTGGGAGATCTTCTACCTGACGTATAAATAATCGACAGCCTCAACTCTATAGCACCGGGTTTTAACCCGGTGTTCCCAACCAAACAATTCCCTCCATCTAATCATTCAAGATTTCGCCTGACTCCCGAAAACAGCCCACAAAGACAGACAGGCAGGATACGAATGGCCGTGTACCCAGGTTAAAACCTGGGCCTATGGATAGCGATGAAAGACCCCCTCAGACGGGCTTCGCCCGCCAGTTCCCCCTACTCAAACCTCGATACTCTCGGCTTGGCAAGGGGAGCGATGCAAAAAGAGGAACAGGACCCCCTCAGTCCGACCTGCGGTCGTCCAGCTCCCCCTGCTCAACTGCGTTGGCAAGGGGAGCGATGCACATCAAACGATATATCGCGATATAGATGCATATTTCGTGTATATCGGTTGGAACTCAGTAGGGGCGGGCCTTGTGTCCGACCTCAATCATCGTACATATCGGCAGAATAGCCCCTCCTCTCGAAAGGCTTGAGAGGAGGGAAGAGCCGGAGGCTCAGGGTGGAGAGTTTGTTGAGGCGGATGATTGCAAGTGAAGACGCAAAAAAACCCACTGCAAATTCGCAAGCAAAAGGGAATCCAAGGATATGGCTTGCTATATCCGTCTGAAAGAAGGGGATGATTTGGTGGAATCAGGGGAGTTTGCGGAGACACAAGTGCAACGTCCGCCG
>PCBK01000052.1 GCA_002731275.1 Deltaproteobacteria bacterium
CGTCTTCGCTTGCAATCATCCACCTCAACAAACTCTCCACCCTGAGCCTTCGGCTCTTCCCTCCTCTCAAGCCTTTCGAGAGGAGGGACCAACTAGCCAATATATACGGGCTTAGCTTGATTTTTGATCCGGCGGACGTTGCACTTGTGTCTCCGCAAACTCCCCTTATTCCACCATTTCATCCCCTTCTTACAGGCGGATATAGCAGGGCCATATCCTTGGATTCCCTTTTGCTCGCCTACTTTCAGTGGGTTTTTTGCGTCTTCACTTGCAATCATCCGCCTCAACAAACTCACCACCCTGTCGCTCCGCTCCTTCCCTCCTCTCAATCCTTTCGAGAGGAGGGACCATTTTCCCGATGTGTACGGATTTTAGCTTGGAATCTGTTCCGGCGGACGTTGCACTTGTGTCTCCGCAAACTCCCCTGATTCCACCAAATCATCCCCTTCTTGTAGGCGGATATAGCAAGGCCATATCCTTGGAGAGCTCGACTGCTTACGAGTTTTCAGTGGGTTTTTTGCGTCGCACTTTGCAACATACGCCTCAACAAACTCTCCACCCTGTCGCTCCGCTCCTTCCCTCCTCTCAAGCCTTTCGAGAGGAGGGACCAACTAGCCGATATATACGGGTTTATAGGTCGGACACAAGGCCCGACCCTACAGGATTCAATCCAACATACACGTGTTTTTCGTTTGTATTGTGATATGCCGTTTCATATGCATCGCTCCCCTTGTCGACCGAAGCAAAGCGAAGGTCTTACAGGGGGAGCTGGCGGGCGAAGCCCGTCTGAGGGGGTTCTTACTCTTCATCTTTTGCATCGCTCCCCTTGTCGACCGAAGCAAAGCGCAGGTCATACAGGGGGGAGCTGGCGGGCAAAGCCCGACTGAGGGGGGTCTTGAGTGGCTCCCCTTGCCTACAAAATTGGACAGCAGGGGGAACCTGAGGGGGTCTTGCATCGCTCCCCTTGCCTACAAAATTGAATGGGGGGAGCTGGCTGACCGCAGGTCGGACTGAGAAGGGCTCCAAAGTCACGTATATATGGTTTGATAGGTCCCCCTTCCTCTTCCAGAGGATGGAGAGGAAGGGGGAAGGCCGGAGGCCTGGGGGATGGAGAGGTTTGTTGAAGGGGTGGTTGCAAAGTGAATGAAGCAAATGACAACCGCTGCAAGTTCGCGAGCAGTCAAGCATGTAAAGGATGTCGCTTGCGACATACGTATGATCATGAGGGATTGTGTCGTACATTCGGGTGCATTTTGCGAAGACACAAGTGCAACTGCCCCTGGATCAGCATTCTAGTATCCCCCGTGTATACGGTATAAATGCTCCCCCTTCCATTCTCCAGAGGATGGAGAGGAAGGGGGAAGAGCCGAAGGCTCAGGGGGATGGAGAGGTTTGTCGAAGGGGTGGTTGCAAAGTGAATGAAGCAAATGACAACCGCATATGTTGTCCGAGCAATCGAGCGTTAGGAGGATGTCGCTTGCGACATACGTATGATCATGAGAGATTGTAGCGTATGTTCGGGTGCATTTTGCGAAGACACAAGTGCAACTGCCCCTGGAGCAGAACTCAAGCGAAATACCGATAACATCGTGCAAGAATTGTTGGAGGATCTTCGAGTGTGAGAAGGTTGGCGAGAGTATGGTATGATGTGAAAAATATCGTCCTAGAATGAAAAAAGCCTCTTCCCTACAAGAGAGAAGAGGCTTTTGACCCCTACGGGACTCGAACCCGTGCCGTCGGCGTGAAAGACCGATGTCCTAACCACTAGACGAAGGGGCCGTAAGGCAGCTGGGGCTCGAACCCAGGACCCTCGGCTTAAAAGGCCGATGCTCTACCGACTGAGCTACTGCCTCGGTGGGAGGTAATCAGTGTTTCCTCCCGAAGCGCAGTTATAAATACGAAAACTACCCCCCAATGTCAAGCGAATCTGAAAAAAAATCTCAACTTTTCAAAAAACTCATTATTTAGGGCAAGCTACAGACCCGAAAAAATGGGCATGATCAGATCTTTTTCCACCAACCAAGATCAATTTGGGGGCAAACAGGGTCCAAAAAAAATTTCGCCACCACGATTTTTTTGCTCTGTGCCCTAAAAAAGATCCATTTGGGGTACAAAAAGTGATCACGATCAGCCAAAAAACAGATCACAACCCCTCAAACACATGATCACGATCAACAAAAAGATCATACAAAAACCCAAATCGCCCCGTGCAAGACCCACACAGGATACATACACGCAGAACACCCTGCTCCGCAGTTCTCGCGGGAAGATGTCTAGATCAGGTCAATGGAAGATGGAATGGAAAAGATAGGAATGATGTAGAAAGCGAGGGATCAGGAGGCTCAGTCTTCTTTGAGGCTGTAGAACTTGTTTTTAAAGGCGTTGGGGCTGCGCTCAAAGCCTTCTTTTTTGAAGGCCTGCTGCGCTTCTTGGACGGAGAGATGGCGAAGATCATGCAGAACACTCAGCTCCTCCTCACTCCAACGTCGGAAGGAACCCGTCTGTGAAGCGCTGCGAGTTGCTTTGGGGGACTTGCGACCATTCTGGGGAGTAGCCTGTTTTTGCTCTTCAGAAGAGTCAGCTTCGGATGCATGCTCAACAAGCGCCACCCTCTTCTCTTCTTCCTCAGAAGCACGTCGGATCTTTTTCAGCTCCTCAGCACTCCACAAGCTACCACCTTCTGTTGCAGCAGAAGCCGTTTTATCTTTGGCAGCCGCTGGAGGTTGACGAAAACGACTCTGACGCTTTTGGCGTTCTTGACCTCCTCGCCTCCTCGAAAAGCGTCCGCCTCCCTTTTTCTCTTCAGAAGGAGCTTGGGTGACCGCTTGTTGTTTCGACTCAGCAACAGGCTCACTCTTTTTCGTGCTCGCCTCAACAGGAACCTTTACGACCTCTTTGGGAGTCTCCTTTACGGGCTCTTTGGGCTTGTCGTGCTGGCGCTTTTTGGGTGCAGTTGGAGCTTGCGCTTCTTGTTTTTTGGGTTGTGGCTCTTTCTGCGTCGCTTGCTCTCGATGATCATTTCGTCTCCGAGAACGACCTCTCTCACGTGAAGCCTGTTTCTTTGCTTTGGCTTCTTTGGGAGCAGCCTGCGTTTGCGCACTCTCAGCGGCTTTGGCCTCAACGCTCACAGCGGACTTGGGAGCTTCAGGTTGGCGTGTCCTATCCTTGGACGGAGCAGATTGGGTGTTTGTAAGCTTTTGCAAAAACCAAGGGAACCCTTCGTGGAATCCGTTAGGATAACGTCGCAAGGACTGCTGTACTTTGGGTCTCTTGGGCGCGCTCACCCGACTTGGTGCAGGCGTCGGAGCAGGCTCTTCTCTTTCCGGTCGTTGCTTGACGGGTTCGTTTTGGGTGGGCTCACTTTTGGGTGTGTCTTTTTTGAAGAAGTGTTGCTTGAGATCCTTGATGGATTCCTGCAACACAGAGCCCGCTTGGACAAGCCGTCTGAACTTACGACCTCTACGAGGTTTCTTCCCTTTGGTTTGTTTGTTTTTGCGGAAGAATTGCAGATCATCATCAATAGAGATGCCCATCCCTTCGCGTTCGAGGATGGTGACATCAGTCTCAAACTCCATCTCCATTTCGAGCAGCTCTGCACGTTTTTGGTTGAGCAAGTAGAGCGCGATATCCTTGGGGACAGTCGCTTCGACACGCTCGTAGGCACGTGTTGCGGCGGCATCTTGGAGATGGCGTAAGACGATGAGTGCGCTTGCTTCGGCGTTGGGGATTTTGCCGAGACCACTACAGCTTGGACAAGAGACAAAGTAACCGAGCTCTTTGGAGTCACGGATCCTTTGACGAGAGATCGAGAGCAGGCCGAATGAGGATGAGATCCGCCCCATCCGGATGCGGGCTTTGTCCTCTTTCAGGATCTGTCTCATATGACGCTCGACACGGCGGACATTTTTGGAGAGTCGCATACCAATAAAGTCGATCACGACAAGACCACCGAGGTCGCGAAGACGAAGCTGTCGTGCGACCTCGGTCGCAGCTTCCAGGTTGGTCTTCAACGCGGTCTCTTCGATACCACTTTCACTTTGTGTTTTTCCGGAGTTGACATCGATCGCGATCAACGCCTCCGTGGGGTCGATACAAATGGAACCCCCAGAAGGTAGATTGATCCGACGTTCGTAGACTTGGGCAATTTGAAGCTCAACTTGATAGGCTGAGAACAAGGGACGTTCGCCCTCATAGTATTTGATCTCAGCTTTTCCGGAGATCGCCGCCGAGAAGTATGAACGTGCGCGCTCAAAGGCCTCCTCATCATCGACGAAGATTTCATCGATATCAGCATCGTAGTAATCGCGGATCATCCGCATGATCAGATCACCATCTTGGAAGACGATGCCAACACGAGGATCACGCCACGCTTCTTGTTGGATATTTTTCCACAGACGGAGAAGGTAATTGAGCTCACGTTCGAGATCTTCGAACTCTTTGCCAAGCGCCGCAGTCCGCACGATACAACCAAAGCCCTCTGGAGGCTTCAGATCTTTCATCGCATCTCTGAGGCTTTGTCGGTCTTTTTGGTCGACGATTTTGTTGGAGATACCGATGCCACTCTCACGTGGACGCAACACCAAGAAGCGTCCAGGAAGCGTGCAATAGGTCGTAAGCGCGGCACCTTTGTTATCGACGGCTTCACGCTCAACTTGGACAAGCACGGGCTGCCCAACTTTGAGTACATCGTCGATACGAACGCGTTTTCCATCACCTTTGGGTTTACGACTCCAGAAATCTTCATGGATGTTACGAAAAGGCAAAAATCCATGTCGCTCTCCGCCGTATTCGACGAACGCCGCATGGATGGATGGCTCAAGCTTGACGACCATCCCCCTATAAATGTTGTTTCGGTTTTTTTGACGAAGGCGGGTCTCAATGTCGTATTCGTAGAGTTTACCGCTATCACTGTCAACGATGGCACCGCGAATTTCTTCGGGTTCGTTGACGTTAAAAAGCATCTTTTTGGCCATAGATGGGTTGTCTCCTACCCTGATAGCATTGCAAAGGGCAGTCGTACATGAGGATGGGTATGTTCAAGCAGGCAGGATGTCGATGGAGTGGTGCTCACCTGGATTCTCTCACAGGTCAGAAAAACCGACGTATCCATCTACACTTTCCGAAGAAAAACAGAAACATAGGGAATCGATGCATGTAACCCGAGATTTTCCAACACACAAGAAACGATTCTTGTCCGGTGGGGACAAAAACGAAGAACGATTCTTTGCAGAAACTAAAATACACTCTTGTACGCACATTTCGAGTTTTTTCGCAGCTTTTCGCCAGGCTCAGCTTGCTTCAACAGGGATATCCGCTTCTTTTGTCGACTGCGTTCAGAACCTCTTTCTCAATGATTCACATATATAATGATAGAGCGATGTTCGCTGTATCGCGAAACCACACCCACAGTATCCTCCTGGGATGTCTGTCCGGTGTGTCTATATTTGTGGTTGAATATCAACCGTGTACGTTTGCATTTGGTTCACAAAAGACGGGTGACATATCCTGGTTTTACCAGGAGCACTTCACGCCCAAAAAGCTCTTTTGCTCTCCTACGTATATCACAGCCAAGACTGTGTTGCAAGCCACCGACAAGACAAGAAAAGACACATAAACCCAACACGATCTCCACGAGAAGCACACAGCCTTCGTTGCACTTTCTGGTCTTTGGGTTTACTTCCTCGGAAAAAACTCTCCCTCCTGACATTGCATTCACAGGAAATTCACTGCATACTTCGCGGTGAAATCGCTTTGGAACACGTCAAACACAAAGGAAAGTAGATGCACAACATTTTGGCCCTTCGTGGACGCCCCCTCCTCTCTTCAGTGTATGTATGGATAGGATGTGTCTCGCTGCTCTGCTTTGCAGGTTGCCAACCCCCAACCAAACCAGAGCAGGCGTTCGCCAACTTTCAAAAGTGGGCATCACAGCAAAAGGCCAAGCAGCTCTGGGCCCAACTCTCTCACAAGAGTCAACAACACATCCAAACCATCTTGAGAGCCCACCACGTCAAGACAACCCCCGCGCAATTCTTCGCAAAGGGTCAGGTACGCAAAGGTCGGACGTTGAGAAAAGATCCACGAAAAAAACCCATCATCACGCCGAATAAAGCGACACTTTTCTTTCGGGATGAGTTTGAACAACTTGTGACCATCAAAATGGTGTACGAACAGAAAAAGTGGAAGTACGTGCTCCCCACACAAGATGTATCCCCCTCTCCAACCGCACCAACTGCGTCTCCAAAAACAGCCCCCACAACACGTCAAATCACCCGATGAAGAGTCTCCACAGCTTACACGTTAAAACAACGTTGAGAGCGCCTCATCCACATTGCTCACACCCAATAAAGTTGCCTTCTTGCTCTTTTTCAGACGAGCCCGGTTATTTTCGGGGATCATGATCTGTGTAAAACCGAGCTTCTTCGCCTCTTGCATACGCAACTCAGCCTGACTCACACCTCGAATTTCACCAGCAAGGCCGACCTCACCAAAGATCGCCATTTTCTGTGGCAAGGCTTTTCCTCGGAAGCTCGACGCTAGCGCCAACATAATCGGAAGGTCGGCGGCAGGTTCGTCGAGTCGGAATCCGCCCGCCACGTTGACAAAGATGTCCGAAGCCGTGATCTGCATCCCACCGCTCTTTTCGAGGACCGCAACCAACAGCGCGACCCTGTTTGGATCCACACCAGTGCACGTACGACGTGGATTCCCATAGGCAGGGCTCCCAACGAGCGCTTGCACCTCAACGAGCAACGGACGACTCCCTTCAAGACAGACGGAGACCACAGAACCTGCGGCCCCAACTGGTCGTTGGTCCAAAAACAGAGAGGAGGGATTGCCAACCTCCACAAGACCGTTCTCCTTCATCTCGAATACGCCGATCTCATTGGTCGAACCAAAGCGGTTCTTCACCGCCCGCAAGATTCTGTACGGGTGTCCACGCTCCCCTTCAAAGTACAAGACCGTATCGACGAGGTGTTCGAGGACTCGTGGACCTGCGATCATCCCATCTTTTGTGACGTGCCCGATCAACAAGGTCGAGATCGACTCCCTTTTGGCGAGGTGCATCAGACGCGCAGCCGATTCTCGGATCTGGCTCACAGAACCTGGGGTGGATGAAATGTCAGGACAAAAGACGCTTTGGATGGAGTCAACGACGAGAAAGTCAGGTTTGCATTTGGTGGCTTCTTCTTTGATGCGCTCGATATCGACCTCTGCGAGCAAAAGCAAGTCATCGTTGATCGCCCCGATCCTTTTGGCTCTCATCTTGGTTTGCCGTAAGGACTCCTCTCCCGAGACATAGAGGACTTTACGACCTTGCTGGACATACTCCATAGCCGACTGCAACGCGATGGTGCTCTTACCAATACCGGGATCTCCACCGAGCAGGATCAATGAACCTTCGACGAGTCCCCCTCCAAGTACACGATCCAACTCGTGAATACCGAATTGTTCGCGCTGCATATCCTCTTCATCGATCGCGGTGATGGGGATGGGTTTGGTTTTGTCACTCAATCCCCCGCGAGCTGCGGCCTTCTCAGCCTGTACTTTGCCTCGCGTTTGCGAAAACTCCTCCGCAGTGTTCCAAGCTCCACAGCGACTACACCGTCCAAACCACTTGGGCTCGCGGTTTCCACAATCTGTACATTGATACATCGTTTTGACTTTTGCCATTCTTACTCCCACAACGAATAGAGACAATCAATGACAGCAAGCATACACAACACACTGTCTCGACGTGTCATACAAAAACATCCCTCCCATGAGGATTGGTTTTTTTGCAGTCCGCAACCAATCAACACAAGAGACAGATAATAACAAGGCCCGGTTTTTTTGAAGAAGAAGACGTGACCAACGAGCAGGATGACAGGTCTTATTTCACAAGATCACATCTTCGAAACAAAACGTGATACAATAGAGCACATTTTCGATAAAAAGACGACACGACCACACTGTCGGTCATTTTGTTCAAGCATTTTTTGGAGATATTGTCGATGAGAAGAACGACTTCTCGTGTTTCATTTCGGCGCTTTTGGCGCATTGGAACCTTGTTTGCAGTCCTTTCCCTTTTGTCATTTCAGTTCCTCCTGACCTCATGTGCAGAGTGTCAATACGACTCAGATTGTACAGGAGATGACTACCTTTGCCAGTCCGGCGCGTGTATCCAAAAAGAGCCGACAAGACGGACACCTCCCACAGGCGACTGTCTCGATGGTGAGACTCGTTCGTGTTACAACGGTCCAGCCGGTACAGTTGGGAAAGGGCCTTGTAAAGAAGGAAAACAGTCTTGTGTTGGAGGCACTTGGGGAAGCTGTGTCGGTGCGGTCATTCCACAAGCACCTCCCACCGGAAAAGCTGAAGCTTGCGATGGACAAGACAACGACTGTGACGGTACTGTCGACGAAGAATGCCGCTGCACAGATGGCACCAAGCAAAAGTGCTTCACAGGTTCTGCCGCCAATCGTGGCAAAGGCATCTGTAAAGACGGCGAGCAAGTCTGTATCGACGGCACTTGGGGACAATGTCTCAACCAAAAGCTCCCACAAGCGGAGATCTGTGACAACATCGACAACGACTGCGACGGTGTCATCGACAACGAGGTCAAACGCGCCTGTAAAGGAAAGTGTGGTCCAGGAAATGAGATCTGCAAAGCCGGTCAGTGGCAGGCTTGCGACGCTCCCCAACCCACCGCAGAAAAGTGCGGCGATCAAAAAGACAACGATTGTGACGGTGGTGTCGATGAAGGCTGCGACTGTAACCCTGGCACCAAACAATCTTGCTATGGCGGTGCCCCCGCGACAAAAACCATCTCTCCGTGTAAAGCCGGAAGCCAAACCTGCACCCCAGACGGCAAATGGCCCACTGAGTGCAAAGGACAAGTCACACCCATCGCAGAGAAGTGTGACGGTGTAGATAACGACTGTAACGGACGCATCGATGACAACCTCACAAAGACGTGTCAACGAGGTTGCAACACAGGCAACGAGGTATGTGAAGCAGGCAAGTGGGTCAAATGTAGCGCTGCAGCCGCAGATCCAGAGATCTGCAACAAAAAAGACGACGACTGCAACGGAAAAATCGACGATCTCCTCGGTGGTGGCACTTGTGAATGTAGCATCGGACAAAAAGAGGTCTGTTACACTGGTCCAACGAGCACACGAGGCACTCTCCCTTGCAAACCGGGCGAGAGGACCTGCCAAAACACTGGAAAATGGTCTTTTTGTCTCAATCAAGTCGTCCCCCAAACAGAACTATGTAACGGCAAAGACGACGATTGTGACGGCCAAATTGACAACACCCCCAAGACAAGCAACGCGCTGACCACAAAATGCTACGATGGCCCGACAGGAACAGCTGGAAAAGGCTCCTGTAAAGAAGGCGTAAAGCGCTGCAACAATGGAAAGTGGACCACTTGCCAAAACCAAGTCATCCCCAAAACCGAGACCTGTAACGGAAAAGACGACAACTGTGACGGTTCTGTCGATGAAAACCTGAAGCGCTCTTGCTACTCAGGCCCCGCAGGAACATCGGGCAAAGGTATCTGTAAGAGTGGCACCCAAACCTGCGCAGGTGGGACGTGGGGTGCGTGCTCAGGTGAAGTCACACCACGCGCAGAGACGTGTAACAACAAAGATGATAACTGCGATGGGACCGCCGATGAACGTCCAACCTGTGATCAATGCACACAAGGACAATCACAGGCTTGCTACACAGGTCCCACAAGCACAAGAGGACGACTCCCCTGTAAAGATGGACGCCAAAGCTGCCTCGTGAGCGGAAAATGGGGAACCTGTACAGGTCAAGTCCTCCCCCAAACAGAGACATGTAACAACAAAGACGACGATTGCGACGGTAAGATCGACGATGGCGTAACACAGCCTTGCAGCACTGTATGTGGTAAAGGGGCAAAAGTCTGCACAAATGGGACATTCGGTGCATGTAACGCCCCCACTCCCAAGACAGAAGTGTGCAACGCCAAAGATGATGATTGTAACGGAAAAATCGACGATGGACTCAACTGCTCTTTGCTCGCGACAACGGACTGGAGTGGGACCATTCACATTTGGGATCCCTACACACAAAAGAAATCCCGCACGATCAATGGCGGTGTTCGTATCTACGTCGCACGCTTTAGCCCCAACAGAAGTATGCTCGCGACAGGGACTTCTTCCAATCTCAAGATCTGGAATCCAACAACAGGCGCTGCGATCCGCACAATCACCACAGGAAGCACTGTGCGTTCTGTTGCGTGGTCACCAGACAGCAAGTTGATCGCCGTAGGACTGGACAGCGACGAAGTTCGCATCTACGACGCTTCTTCGGGTGCACAGAAGGCCAGAAACTCGACCAACTTTACCTCCAACATCCTGGCCCTCGCCTGGCACCCCAACGGACATTGGGTCGCTGCCGCTTCAGGTGGAAAGATCCACCTCCTCAGCACGACAACGTTGACACGGATCACTGCGCTCCAAACAGCGGGTGTTGCGAGTGCTTCCGAACCAACGTACATAGACGTCAGTCCAAGCGGCCAATATATCTCAGCTTCTGTTGGAAGCTCGAAACTCGTCGAGCTGTGGAGTGTCACAGCAACTTCGGGTAGTAAGATCAAATCCCTCAATGTCCCAGACTATATCTACGAGACGCGCTTTGGGTTGAGTGGAAAATTCTTGCTGGGAACAGGTTACAGTGCGACGGTCATATGGACTGTTGCGACACAAACCAAGTACGCCCAACTCAACTTCAGCAATACCTGGGTGTACTCAAGTCATATCGACACTTCTGGCAAGTATCTGGCGATCACAGGCCGAGATGGGAACAACATCTCAACAGGCCACTTCTGGATCTACGACATCTCCACAAGCACACCAAAACAACTCCTTCGTGACACCACCACACATAAAAACAACTACGCTCGCTCCGTCGATTTCAGTCGATAACACAGTGTAGAAAGCTCCTCCCCATCACAGCTCCTTCCGTCCTCCTCGACTTACCTCCAAACAGTCCATCTGCCGATCGTTTTGCGGGATCGGACAGCCCCAAACAAAAACACTAAAAAAGCATATAAAAAGAGCACATAGACTTTTGTTTTTGTATTGTTTTGCAGAAAAAATGAAGTCCCATGACACGTTGTGACGCGATCTCGCTGCATGCTGTTGTGTGTAAGAAACATGTCATCAGAGACCCAAACCCCCAGTGACTTTGCAACCCGGGCTCTGAGGACAGGAATAACGGCAATACGCCGCAAACATACAACATAGGATGTGAAAGGCAATGCGAAAAAAACATTCCTTGTCCCCCATCCCACTTGATTTGGAATTCGATCCGATCATCGGCCGAGATATGCAACCCCTCGGTCTTGAAAAGGAGATCCCACACCAGCAGTGGATCGAAGAGTGGATGGAAGTAGTTGGACCGAAAATCGCACAACATACACGCCCAATCTCATTTGAAGACGGGATCCTCACGATCCGGGTAAAGGATCGCCATTGGCTCATGGAGCTAAGCTCCCACAGAGCCAGCTACGCACGGCTGATCAACGAGCAGCTTGGCGAACAGAGGATCAAAGAGTTTCGTTTTGAGATTGGTGAGCTTACGCCATTGCCCGAGAATATGCCGATAGAGGATAATCCATCTCCAGCATGGCTTGACTTGCAACTTCCACCTGAAGTTGAAGAGGAAATCGAGCAAAAACTCGCGCACTTGCCTGAAAACCACATCAAACAAAGCGCCCGTCGCATCATGCTCAACCACCGCAAGGTGCTCCATATGAGACAACGACACAAACGCCCGAGACGCTGAGGGCATGATGCTTTTTGTTCCTTTTTCGATTCTCGAGGAGAGCCCATGTCTTATTACGTCCACGTATTCCATCGAGGCCAAAAGCGCCGCATGGACATCGATCCCGAAAAAGGGTTAGGCAAATATATCAGCAACCAACACATCCTCGAAAAACGCATCCGCATCAAAGATGGACAGGAATTTCAGGAGCTGCTCAACCAACAAGCACAATTTGCCATCCTCAAGTTTGATCCCCACCGCTTTCGGTGGAAAACGATGATCATCTTCGATCACAACAACGCACAAGTCCAACAACAAGATCTCGTGATCAACGGCAACCCCAAACCGCTCAAACTCGCAGGACTGCTCGATACAGACCCATACAACCTCGATGTCCTCACCATCTATGCACGCAAGCCTGCCCGCCACCTCGTCGTCGTGAGCAAGCAGGAGCTTCCACAACCCCCCGCCTTTGACGAGGAAGATGAGAGCGAATACTACGTACACATCTTCTCAAGAGGACAAAAACGCAGACTCAACATCCACCTCAAGCGTGGACTGGGGAACTTCCTGACATGTAACAAAATCCTCGAACGACGCGTACTCGTAGAGTCGCCAGAGGACGTACAAGAGCTGCTCGAACAAGGACACAAATTCGCCATTCTCAAATTTGACCCGCTGCGCTTTCGGTGGAAGTCTCTCATCCTCTTCGACCAACACAACGCACACATCGAGAAAGACGAACTCGTAATCAACGACACCTCCAAACCACTACATCAATCAGGGCTCATGGACGTCGACCCCGCCAATCTCAACATCATCACCATCTTCCACCTCGAACAACTCCATCCAACACAAAAAAAGCCCTCTCAGATACACACACCGACCCCCAAACGAGCCGTCGGTTGAGCTTCTGTCCCCCCCATATTCACCTCTCCAAAACCCCCCTCCCAAGGCTCCTGGATTCTTGACAATATCTCCTGATTTTCGTAGCTTCTGTGGACATTTACCAATGTCCATTTTGCGCAAGGAGAAGGATATGTTGCGTTCTGCCATGTTTGGATTATCTATGTTTTTGATGTGTTTTATGTTTGCAGTTGTACCGCTCACAGGTTGTGGAGACAACAACAAAACGACCGAAAAGAGCGACGAAGCGACGACGGATGCGTCGACACCAACAGAGCAAAACACGGGTTTTCGGACCTGCGAGCCAGGTGAAAAAATCAACGACTGTCAGGGAAGTGGGGACTGCAAAGCAGAGCGCGATTGCGACAGGCTTCGCGGATATGAGCAGGCAGGGATGTGCTTCGATAACATGTGTGGCATGACCCCCAAAAAACAAGACGCAACCATCCAAAAGGATAAAAAAGAAGCCAAGCCCGATTGGTCTTGCTTGACGTCCACACCTGCACTTCCCTCTGGACCAGAAAAGACAACACTCTGGGGACGAGTCGAGGCCTTCGGCCTGAGCAGTGACACAACAGGCCTGAAAGTCGAAGTCTTCAAACAAGCTGACTTCCTCAAAGACCCAAACACTGCGACCCCCATCGGGACGTACACCTCAGACGTTCCCAAGTCTCAAGATGGCTGCACAGAGACGTGTGGTGAACGACACATTTGTTACAACAAAAAATGCGTCAAGATCGAAGACTCCAGCGGATACGCGATCGCGATTTACGACGTCAAGGATGTCCCCACCAACACTCTCCTAGCTGTCCGTACATCAGGAGACGGGTTTGTCGCGACGATCCAATACAACCTCTGGGTCCCTGCGGACAAAGTCAAAGACGATCTGTTCGAGCTGCGCTCCTTCGTCATCTCCGAAGTCACGAAGAGCCTGATCCCCGCAACGGCAGGTATCAGCAAAATCGCAGACGGAAATGCTGCCATCGCAGGTGAAGTCCAAGATTGTAGTGGTGAACAAGTCCAAGGTGTGACAGTCAACATCTCAGCACGTGCACAAAAACTTGGCTACTTCAATGGTGATGGGGACCAACCTGATCCAGAGCAGAATGAGACCAACCGTGACGGAACCTACGCCGCGCTCAACATCAAAGTTCCTGAAAACGGCGACATCAACGTACTGTTTGTCGCCAACATTGACGGCAAACCAACCAAACTGCTCAAGTACGGAATCAAACTCTTCCCTGACGCGATCTCTGTACTGACAGTCACGCCCTGGCATCCAGGCTTGAAGTAACTTCTTTTATCACTGATACCCCGAACAAAAGGAGTACTTCTTCGATGCAATTCGGTACATCATTCAAAAGATCTGCGCTGCTCTTTATCTTTGGTGTCTCTTGCCTCTCGGCGCTGACATTTTGTGGCGACACACCCAAAGAAGAGACCAAACCCATCGACCCCAAAAGCATTGGTCTACATGACATCTGTCCAGGCCGTGAAGGTTGTATGGCGCCCAAAGGTGAACTTTACGCAGGCGCCGCCGCCGTCGACATGACCCCTACATCCTACGAGGTCGGTCGCTGGTCATACCTGACCCACAAAGGATTTTGTCCATCCCCAACACCCAAATCCCCCTACGATACACTTCGCTGTGGACAATACATCGAACGCAGCCAATACGGACGTAAGGATTGTGGAACGGATGGCTTGTGCCCCAATGACAACCAAAAAACACGTGTCCCCTGTGACGCAAACACAAAGTGTCCTAACGACCAGATGACATGCAATGTCGAACAAAAGACTTGCTATCTCAAATACACAAAACCCGATGACGATGGCTCCGAAAAAGACGGCATGCCAGACTACTTCCTCGACTGTGGTACGGACCGAATTTGCCCATGTATCGCGCCTGACAAACAGCCTTCTTACTATGGCAAAGACAAAAAGTGTCTGACAGGCCACACCAAAAACCCCGAGTACACAGGTCCCGATGCTGACGGTACAGAAGGCAATGGAAAGTTCGAAGTCCGCTGGATGGCAGGTTTCGACACCAACCACCCCATCATGGGTGCGCACGATCCCATCTGGGCGCGTGCGCTCGTTCTCCGTACAGGTGACACGACCGTTGCGATTGTCTCCGTTGACTTGGTAGGATACTTCCGCAACAAGATCGACGAAGTACGCAAGATGGTCAACGAAAAACTGCCCGGCAATGAGATCGACCACATCTTGATTTCATCCACACACGCTCACGAAGGTCCTGATTCAGTCGGTCAGTGGGGACGTGCACAGGCAGGCGTGCCTATCGAAACAGGCGTTCACCCTGAATTCTCCACAAATCTCATCAAACACATGGCGCAAGCCGTTATTGATGCCCATAAATCACTCAAAAAAGCCACGATGAAGGTCGGAAAGACCAAAACAGGTCGCGAAGGTTACCTTCGAGATAGTCGCGATCCCAAGGTCTTCGATGATGAGCTTCATGTCCTTCAGGTCCTCGGTGCAGACGATGGTAAAGTTATCTCCACCATGGTCAACTGGGGGAACCACCCTGAAGTGCTCTCCGACATCAACAACTTCATCACCTCGGACTTCTCCCACTATATCCGCGAAGGGATCGAAAAAGGCGTCCCCAAAGGGAAAGACACACCCGAATACAAGGGTTTTGGTGGTGTTGGGATTTACCTACAAGGTGCTGTTGGTGGTTTGATGACGCCGCTGCGCATCGAAGTCCCCGACCTGAATGGTGTGAAGCAAAGCAAGAGCGACTGGGAAAAGTCGAAGGCGCTTGGATATAACCTCGCGATCAAAGCCTTCGAAGCCCTCAAAAGCGGCGAAGAGATCAAAGACGCGGAGATCGCCTTCTGGGTCCAGCGTATCAAGGTCAAGATGGAAAACAAACAGTTCCACACGGCGTTTAGTGTGGGCTTGTTTGACAGAGAACCAACAGGGTACGACCCGCTGCTCCCCATCAGTCAGGACAACATGCCCTCGCTGATCACAGAGGTCTCGGTCATTCGCGTTGGTCCGGTGACGTTCTTTACAGCTCCAGGTGAGCTTGACCCCGAGATCCTTGTGGGTGGATACGACGGAAAGCACAGCTATGGCATCGAACTCATCGACCCCAACAACCCCAACCCACCCGACCTGACCAAAGCACCCAAGGGACCTTATCTCAAGGAACGTATGCCAGGAAAATACAAGTTCTTTGTGGGCTTGGGTAACGACTTCTTGGGTTACATCATCGGCTCTTGGAATTACCAGCTCGACAAGACCAACCCATACTTCGATCAGGCACCGGGCAATCACTACGAAGAGACCAACGGCATTGGCCCTGCAATGACACCGGCCCTGCTCGAAACCTATGACAAGTTGATTCCGATGCTCGCGACGCCTGGACCTCCTGCAGCCACAAAATAGCTCCCAAGACTTTCCTCCTCTCCCTCTCTCCACTCCATGATTTCATTGAGACCAGCCAGACTTCGAAGGGGTCTTTGATACAACTCCAGTGGCTCGCCAGACGTGCTGGTCACCCACATCTTTATGCTATTTCGCCATAAAGGAATCCTAGAGGTGTGCAAAGATGAATGGAGTTTATGTATATTGAATGTATGTAAAACGTGAGAGTGTCTTCGTTTTGTGGCCATCGTGAAGTTGCATCTTTTTTGAAAGCCACATACAATCAGGACACTTTGAACGAGTATGAAAACGGTTGAGTTTATCGCTGGATTCAAGCCGTTTTGACCGAGATGGTCTTTTTTTCGCTTTCTGACAAGAATGGTTGGAGTTAGTCGTCATGCATATGGACCCCCGCCCCGCCTTAAAAGCAGCCAAAACACCCACGCAACATGCAGGTGGTGTGTTGTTTCGTTTGGCCTTGCTCTCAGGAGTGCTGTTGTTGTTGGCCAATTGTACGCCCTTTTCAACAGCCCCTACCCCTGTCAAGTCAGGGAATTGTAGTCCTGTTCCTCTCAAGACCAACGACGCCTACATTGTCCGCGACTTGAAGGACAACAACAAAATCCTCTCCAACAAATACAGTGGTCTCTTCACAGAAGGTGGACAAGACAGCGAAGAGTTAGGCTGTCTGATCCCTGTCCTCGAATATCTCGACAAGAACGAGACGGAGCCGACGGCAGCCAAATGTACTGGTGGTCTTGAGGAAGAGAACGGCGTCCAAAAATGCTGGAAACGTCGTCTGCCAGACGAAAAGAAGAAGTTCTTTGAGATCGTCCGCATCAAGAGTGACGGAACGATCACACAGGCCTTTCCAAGCGACCCCAACAAGACCAACCCCCAATTTAACTTGCCAACAGATGTAGAGTTCAGAAACGCATACTTCCGCATGTACTTCATCAAGCGCGCGGCAGGTGACAGTACGAGCAAGGAGAACCTTGAGAGTATCTGTTTGCCCATGCAGGTCGAGAAGTTCCAGTGTTTCAAATCGGACTCTTGTAACTTCTTTATTGAAGTCTACCCAACGGCACCCAACGGAGACATCAACTACAAAGCGTCTCCAGTGGGTGACAGTTCATGTCGTCTGTGTGCGGCGGAGATTTGCGATGGGAAAGACAACGACTGTGATGGTCAAGTCGACAACATCGTCTACACAAGTGATCCCATCAAGAAAGAGTGTTTTGGCAGCAAGCCAGAGGACGCCAAGTTTTTGGACGTAGGTGTCTGTAAGCGCGGTACATCAACATGTACAGACGGTGCCTGGAGCGCTTGCGCAGAGCACATCACACCGACGACAGAGGTCTGCGACGACAAAGACAACAACTGCGACGGTCAGACGGACGAAAACCCCAAAAAACTCTGCGACGAAGCTCGCGCCAAAGACAGCACTATCCCCGTGGATTCGACGTGTCGTGAAGGTAGCTGTAAGTGTCCAGAGGGTACGTTCGCAAATTGTGGTGGGACGTGTCGAAACACCAATGAAGACCCCAAACACTGTGGTGCTTGTGACAATGCTTGTCCTGCCGGTGCCAACTGTGTCTCAGGTAAGTGTACATGTCCAACAGGACAGATCAGCTGTAAAGATTCGACGGGCAAGGACGCCTGTTTCGACCCCAAAACAGAGCGCGAACACTGCGGTCAATGTGACATCAAATGTAAATCAGGTGAGGTTTGCTCAAGTGGTAAATGTGACACAACTTGTGGTGGTACGACACCTGATCGATGCGGAAACGCCTGTGTAGACTTTCAAACGGACAGCAACAACTGCGGTGCATGCGGAACCAAGTGTACAGGTGGTAAAAGTTGCAAGAGCGGAAAGTGCGAGTGTGACAGCGGATTCACTGATTGTAACGGGACATGTTACAACCTGCAAACAGACTCCAATCATTGTGGTAAATGCGATAACAAATGTGGTGGTGGTACGCTTTGTAGTAGCGGTTCATGTGGTTTGACCTGTACCGTAGCCCAACCCACCCCCTGCCCCAAATTTGGAATTTGCGTCAACATCGAAAAAGATAGCGCTCATTGTGGTGCGTGTGGGAATGCTTGCGCTGGCGGCAAATCATGTGTGAACAAAAAATGCGTTTGTCCTGCGGGCTGGAATGATTGCAATGGAACTTGTAAAGACCCCGCAAAAGATGCTCAAAACTGCGGAAAATGTGGAAATGTGTGTAAAGCCCCCACAATTGTTTGTAGCGGTGGAGCATGTATCAACTCCTGTCCGTCCTCAACACCTGATATTTGTTCCGGCGGTTGTACAGACATCAAGAAAGATAGCTCTAACTGTGGGAAATGTGGAACACAATGCAAAAATGGCAAATCCTGTCAAAATAGCAAATGTGTTTGTATCAATGGTGAAACAGACTGTAGTGGGACTTGCAAGAACCTGCAAAATGACATCGCAAACTGTGGAAAGTGCGGCACCAAATGCAAAGCAGGTGAGAAGTGTGTGAGCGGAGCTTGTCGAGCGGATTGTCCGGCAGGAACTCCTACATCATGTGGCGGCCAATGTGTCGATACAAACGTAGACACAAACCACTGCGGAAAGTGCGGTTTTAAATGTACAGGTGGTCAATTCTGCGCGGCAGGAAAATGTCGATGTCCAAGCGGACTCACATTTTGTAACGGACTTTGTCGCGATACAAAAACAGATCGCGCTTATTGTGGAACCAGCGGTTGTGGAACAGCGTGTAAAGCCGGTGAAGTTTGTAACGCAGGTCAGTGTGGCCTTAGTTGTGGTGGCTCGACACCAACCAAGTGTGGTGCCAGCTGCGTCAACCTCTCCACAGATGGAAACAACTGTGGTTCCTGCGGCACGAAATGTACAGGCGGACGCTCATGCTCCAGTAGGACGTGTGTGTGTCCTTCGGGCCAAATATTCTGCAACGGTCTTTGCCGTGACAAAAACACGGATCGTTCTCACTGTGGGCGTTGTAACAATGCTTGTGCTTCGGGGCAACTATGTAACGCCGGAACATGTGGACTCAGCTGCGGTGGTTCAACACCAACTAAGTGTGGTGCTAGCTGTGTCAACCTCACCACAGATAACAACAACTGTGGTGCGTGTGGGAAAAAATGCACAGGCGGTCAGTTCTGCCAGAACAGTAAATGTCGTTGTGGTACAGGGCTCACTCTTTGTAATGGCGTTTGTGTAGATATGCAAACAGACAGGAACAACTGTGGAAAATGCAGCACTGTTTGTAATGCAGGAGAGTTGTGTACAGGCGGCAAGTGCGGCCTCAGTTGTGGTGGCGACACACCCGACAAGTGCGGTAATGCTTGTGTAGACAAAAAAATAGACAGCAACAACTGTGGAACGTGTGGGAAAAAATGTACAGGCGGTCAGTTCTGCCAAAACAGCCGTTGTCGTTGTGGTACAGGACTTACATTCTGTAATGGTTTGTGTGTTTCAACACAAAACAGCCAAACACACTGTGGAGGATGTAACCAACCCTGTGCAACAGGACAACTCTGTTCAAGTGGCTCGTGTAGCCTCAGTTGTGGTGGCGATACACCTGATAAGTGCGGAAATGCTTGTGTGAACAAGAAAACAGATGAAACAAACTGCGGTACTTGTGGGAAAACGTGTGGTAGTGGTCAAGTCTGTACCAACGGAACTTGTGCCTGTCCAAGTGGACAAACTTTCTGCGGTCCCACCAACGGCAAATCATGTGTGGATACACTCACGAACAGGGCTTACTGTGGAACGAGTGGCTGTGGAACAGCATGCGGTGCGGGTGAGTTTTGTTCTAACGGTACGTGTTCGCTGAGTTGTGGCGGAACAACACCCACCAAATGCGGAACCTCTTGTGTGAACACACAAACTGACAGCAATAACTGTGGTGGATGTGGAACGACATGCTCAGGTGGACAAACCTGCCAAAGCGGTTCCTGCAAATGCCCAGGAGGTTCAGACTTCGCATTCTGTGGCCCAACAAACTCCGAGCAGTGTGTCAACATCAAATCAAACCGTTTGCATTGTAATGGCTGTGGAAATGTTTGTGGCATGAGTGAATTCTGTTCAAATGGTGTATGTTCATTGCAATGTGGTGGAGGAACAACGAAATGTGGGACTTCTTGCGTAAACACCCAAACAGACAGCAATAATTGTGGTGGATGTGGCGTCACATGTAACGGCGGACAAACATGCCAGAGTGGAACCTGCAAATGTCCAGGTGCTCAATTATTCTGTGGCCCATCTGGTTCGGAAGTCTGTGTCGATACACAAACAAGCAGCCAATATTGTGGGAACTGTTCGACTTCTTGCGGGGCAGGAAAGGTTTGCCAGAGCGGTACATGTGTCGTCAGTTGCGTTCCACCCCAGCAAGCTTGTGGACAAGGTTGTGCCGATACAAGCAAAGATCCAAACAACTGTGGTGGTTGTGGGACTGTATGTAGCTTCCCAGCAAACGCATGTTGTAGTTCAAGTTGCGCCAATCTCGGAACAGATGATAACAACTGTGGCGCTTGTGGAAATGCTTGTACAAGCTCTCAAGCATGTAGCAATGGTAAGTGTTGTGCCAACAACGAAACGAACTGTGGTGGGACTTGTGTAAACACACAATCGGATGACAGCAACTGTGGTTCTTGCGGAAAAGCGTGTTCGATGGGACAGTCTTGTAGTGGTGGTGTTTGTTCATAACCCCCCACTTCAAATCCTCCTCAACACCCCCTCCTAGACACATATCTGACCCCGAAGTACTCCTCACGAAAAGAACATACGACATCATGGTTGGACACAAGGCCCAACCTCACCGAAAAAACATCACACAACATTCCATCCAGACAAAACTCCAGACCCCACCGAAAAGACATCACATCACGCCACATTTCACACAGGCTCCCCTACTCTACCGACCAGATATCACCACCCCCCGCACGTATAACCTAACCCAATATGAGTTTGGACTCCCCATCTGAACCCCACCAACTCAAACCATAAACGGCCTA
Organism: Deltaproteobacteria bacterium; assembly: GCA_002731275.1. Lineage (GTDB taxonomy): Bacteria > Myxococcota_C > UBA6777 > UBA6777 > UBA6777 > UBA6777. The sequence continues at coordinate 21,088 of PCBK01000052.1, forward strand.
GGTAGCTCGCTCCTCTCTTTTGCGACTTTCTCTGCTGAAAAAGTAGCAAATGTCAGTATTCGATGTTACTCTTATACCACTCTTCAGCGGTCCGGTTTCGTTTGATCCAAGGAGAAGCTGCCAGTACCTTGCACGCAGCTCTACTGAAATGATTGACTCCTACCGACAACCATTCGATACCTTCAACATCTTTGCACTCAGCAATGATTCGAGCTTCCTCATCTCCCAACCCGGTATCCATCAAAGACAAACCATTCAACTGCCTGATAAATCGTGCCTTCAACAGATCAACAATGGCGAGCTGGGAATCTCCTGACAACTCCATTTCCTCTGACGATTCTGTTCCAAACTCATTAGAATTAAGCGACAATCTCGATAAAGAAGGTAATTCGGCTGACCCAAAAGCAGAGACATCTGCAGGAGTAAGACCACACGTTTCCAACTCCAGCTTTTCAAGATAGCGGAGGGTACCGCCTTTGAGGAACAAGGACACACAACCAGCTCCAAGTGGGACATCGCCAAGCTTCAAAAAACGAAGGTGTGGCGTGTGATGAGCAATGGCTTGCAAAGACTTTGCCGAGAAACTCGCACCTTGGACAAAGGTCAGAATCAGTACCTGGAGGTTTTCCCAACATGCAGAACCCGTCAGGCATTCGATATCACTGTCGGAAAGGTGATTTCCATGCAACTGCAACCGCAGCAACGTCTTGAAGATACCACTTTCTGACAAAGCCTGAACAAACTGGGAGATCTCTTCGCGACCATCCTTTACGTACTCCAACGTCAAACTTTCAATCCCGGTGGCTGCAAGTGCCTGACAAAAAGCAAGCAACTCTTCTTCGGTGGCATTTTCATGTGGTCTGTAGGTGACATGGCGCACATTCTTCCAGAACGCGGAGTCTGGCAACGCAAGAAACAATGGCGTCAACTCTTGGTACGAATCCAATGACTCACATTCAATCTTGAGAGAAGATACATGCTTGAGATCTTTGGCATGGATACAACGCTCAAAAAACGCAAAAGTATCAAATTCAACGGAGTCCACAAGTTGCAGCATGGAAAAAGACCCTTCTTCGAGAAGCCTGTTCTCCCAAAAAGAGCTGATTGGTCGAGTTCCCCGCTCAAGTGCAAAGGAAGAATCCTCTTCTACATACCGCTCCGCCCCAACCTCCCAATCTTTGACATGTTCAAGCAAATACGGCAGCACAACTCCGTCAAGATAGTCAGGATCATCCCAGCCATCGATTTCTTTCTGGAGGGTTTTCCAATAGTGATGGTTTGATGAGGACAGCTTTTCTCGCAAATGACTGATACGCTCCTCTGGACTCTGTTTCAAATACGTTTTTTTACATTCATTGAGACGCAACTGACCAACGTTTTTGACAGTAAGGTTCAAGACCTCCATCGCATCGAGATCCAGACTGTTGACAAGAAGAGAGGCTCCCTCAGACGTTAACCTATCACCTGCAAGTTTCAAAGCTCGAATATCATCAAACCATCCTGCATCCAAAAGAAGCCGAACATGCCGGTCACTGAATCTTGCAAACTGGAATACACATCGGGTCAATTGCAAATGTCCAGTGGCTTCAATGAACCGTTCCAAAGCTTCAAACGAAAGCGAACAACCACGCACATCCAATGCAGTGAGTTGGGTCAACAATCCCGATTTGGCAGCTTCTACAAAAAACGTATCCAATGACTGCTCATCGTCGAGTTTGTGATTGTCAATCACAAACTCGTTGAGCTGGTTTGCAGGAAACTCATGAGCAAACAAAGCAAGAGCGCCTTCATCAAAATGCCAGCCTTCGAGAGTGAGACGATTCAACTCTGGAAAAGAGCACAAACGCTGCATCATCTCGGATGTTAGGATGTTGTTGTTCGTCTCGGGCCAATAGACATCACCTTTTCCCAAAGTGATTTCTTGAATATGGGGGAACTGTTCTGGCTGAAAAAATGAGGAAACATCATGACCATCAAGGATCTCGTGAACCTTGAATCGCAAAAATGTCAGTTTGGGGAAGGTCTGCTCTTCGGAAAAGAAAAAGCCTTCCTCAATGGTATAGAGTTCGAGTTCGAGTTTTTCGAGGCGCGGCCAAACAACGGAAGCAACCCGATTCCACTGGAGTTCATCAGAAATGCTTATCATCAAGTGAGTCAGTGCACCGTGTAAGGAGTATCCATCCCTAAAATCACGTAGCGCCTCCTCTGATGCAACAGGAGGCATATAAATGGAGATCGATTGCATCCTCGGAAGTGTAGGACCGAGCAGGCCAAACGCCGAAAGCAACTGGTTATTGACGGTCTCGGGCTCTCCAGAGAAAAAACCACTCCTGTCTTTCCGAAGATACTTTGGGGCATCTTCGGCAAAAGCTGCGAGGTCACGGTCGCTATGAAACCGAAGACAAAACGTATCAAAGGGGGTGTACTCAGCGAATCGTGCAGCCCAAGGGAGAATCTTGGTGGGAAGCAACCAGTGAACATCAAACACCCGATATTCGACCATATAGCTATCGACAAGCTGCTGTATATCCGAGGCAGCACGCGCTTCAAGTAGCTCACGCTCAGAAACAGGGAGACCATCAAGATCGATGGCAAACAGTTCGCAAAGTTCGACAAACGCGAACCAATCGTCGTAGCAATGGTGCAGCCAAGAATCACTCTCGTTTTTTTCTTCGAAAAAGTCCAAGATGGCATCAAACGACGCAGGAAAGTTCAGGTCGGAAGTATCACAGGATGACATGATATACTCCATGTTTACGAGAATGTGGATTGTTCTCTGCTTCTCTGTCATGGAAAACGAAAGACAGAGTGCAGCATTTCTTGCACCCAAATACAAGCGATACACATAGCTTTTCGATGAGGTGTTGGACGTGTATGTGAACTGACTCGCTCCTTTGGGGACGAGTTAGCTCGCAGTCGAATCGGATATCCCCAAAGCGTAGGCTTCTAAAGCTTTGCTCCCTCCCCCAAAACAATCACCAACAGCTTACCAAGCCTTCCAGTTCCCCGAACCAGACCCATTTACCGCAGAAACACCTGCAATTCCGCCATTGTTTGTGAGCAAGACCGCCGCAACAGTCGCGCCGGCGATCACAACGACGCCTGCACCACCTGCGATGATCAAAGGCGTTGGATCGAATCCCTTCGCGATCTTACAACGTCTCTCCTTCTTGTCCCAGGCAGAGCCCGGTGCACACGCACAGTAAGGCTGCTTGTTGTTATCCTTGTATTCCTTCTGACCACCAGGACACTGACAACTACGTCCCTCTTGAAGCGCCGCTGTCGTTCCTCCTGCCCCAATCTCCAAGTCAGTCGTCGCCTTCCCACCAATCGAGAACTTCAACTTCAAACACTGTGGCAACACAACGCGAAGTGTGTATTCCCCCTTCGGCAAGTACATCGGACGACCGTTCAACAACAAGCCACCCTGTCTCTTTAAACGTTTATCAAACAGACGATAGTATCGCTTCTTATGACTGTTACTGAATTCACTCTTTGGCTTCAGCTCGATCTTCAGCTTGCCGACCTCTTCTGGGTCGACCTCTGGCTCAATCTTCAACTTGCCATACAACGAACCAATCTGCCTCAACATCTGCTTGTAGGCGTTCTTTTGGGTGTTGTTCTTGACGAGCGCTTTGGCCTTCTCCAACATCTTCGCTGCCTTGAGAATGTCGGGCAGCCAATAGTAGGCCTTCGCGAGGTAGTAATGCGCCCCAAAGTGGCGCTTCCCTCGTTCTGTTTTGTTAACCGCGATACTCAGCTCCTTGATCGCGTCAAAGTAAAATTTCCGCTTCAACAGCAACTTACCGCGTGCATATTTCTGCACAAAGTCCACAGCAAGCGCATTGGTTGAATACATAAACACAAGCGCGCCAAGCACAAATACAAGCTTCTTTCGCATGCTACACATGTCTCCATCAAAAGAGAGAACGCCCAGATCCACACTCCATCACAACCACAGAGCGCAATGGATCACGGGTTTTTGGTCGTAGAGCCCTGATTGTACCAAGAGTCGACGAAAGGTTCAACAACGCGACAACTTCCACACAATCGCAAACGCAAAAGGCAAGTCGACATCCATGATGAAATGTAGTGAAAGGTGCGGAGAAAAGGGAAGATAGAAGGAGGAGAAAGAGAGGCGTGACTTACATACGTGAGTCCGAGTTGAGGTGGCACTTCTTGTATTTCTTGCCAGAACCACACCAACAAGGATCATTTCGACCGATTTTCGGCTTCTCACGCTTGACGGTGACGGGCTTGTTCTCTTCGGACTCGTCTCCCTCTTCGCCTTCCTCGCCACCGTGGCGAAGCTCGATGTTCTCTTGCTTCTTGCGGCGTTTTTCAACGGTACGATCGATGTCCGCTTCGGACTCGACGGTCACGTGGAAGATCTTCTCAGCGACACCTGTTTTGATGCGTCTGAGGAGCTCTTCGAACATCAGGTAGGCTTCTTTTTTGTAGACGAGTTTGGGATCGATCTGGCGATACCCTTGCAGGTTGATCCCCTCTCGAAGGTGCTCGATCGACTTGAGGTGAGCCTTCCACTGATCATCGATCTCCATCAAGTAGAGTTCTTTCTCTACGTGACGCATCAAGCCAGCACCTTGGGACTCTTCACGCTTTTGATACCGCTCTTCGACCTTCTTCCACAACATGTCAATGAGCGTCTCTTGTGGCTCGTTGGAGTCGAGCAGTGGCTCTTCGTCGATGATATGCTCAAAGCCAAAGAACTTTTTACACATCTGCTCGAGCATCTCGAAGTCCCAATCCTCAACCGGTTGCTCTGTTGAACAATATTGGTTGGCGAGCAAGTAGAGGACCTCTTCGCTGGTGTCGAGGACACGATCCTTGATACTGTCAGCGCCAAGGATCTCACGACGCATGGTGTAAATCGTCTTACGTTGGATGTTCATGACATCGTCGTAATCGAGCAAGTGCTTGCGGATCTCGAAGTTGTGCGCTTCCACTTTCTTCTGGGCATTTTCAATCGCACGAGAGACCATCCTGTGTTCGATGGGCTCACCGTACTCCATCCCAAGTGTCGCCATGATGTCGCTGAGTTTTTCAGAGCCAAACTTGCGCATCAAGTCATCTTCGAGAGACAGGAAGAAGCGAGAAGAACCGGGATCTCCCTGACGACCGGCACGACCACGAAGCTGGTTGTCAATACGACGCGACTCGTGACGCTCTGTACCGAGGATACAAAGACCGCCAGCGTCGAGAACACGCTGCGCTTCTTCTTGCCACTCTTCACGCTTTTTGAAGATCTTGTCGAAGTCACTGTCCGACAGATTGGCAAGCTCCTTCCCTTTTTGGCGGGCTTTCTCTTTATCTCCCTTGAGCGCTTCTTTGATGAACAAAGTCGCTTCAATGGAGTTGGGATCTGCGCCATTCTCTTCGAGGATTTTCTCGACGAAGGGTTCGGGGTTACCACCGAGGACGATGTCTGTACCACGACCGGCCATGTTGGTCGCGATCGTGACAGCGCCAGCACGTCCGGCCTGTTCGACGATCTCTGCTTCACGGGCGTTGTGTTTGGCGTTGAGGACAAAGTGCTCGATCTTTTGTCGAGACAGCATCTTGTGCAAGATCTCCGAGCGCTCGATGGAGATCGTACCCACGAGAGAAGGCTGTCCGGCCTCGCTCGCTTCTTTGATCGCCTCGACGACGGCCTCGAATTTCTCGCGCTCTGTGCGGTAGACGACATCTTCATAATCCTTACGAGCGATCGGCTTGTTGGTCGGGATGACCATAACGTCGAGCTTGTAAGTCTTGTGGAATTCCGCCGCCTCCGTCTCAGCCGTACCAGTCATACCGCTGAGCTTGTTGTACAGACGGAAGTAGTTTTGGAAGGAGATGGTCGCGAGGGTCTCGTTTTCACCTTCGATCTTGACCTTCTCTTTGGCCTCAACCGCTTGGTGGAGACCTTCTGACCAACGACGACCTGAGAGGGCACGCCCTGTAAATTCGTCGATGATCATGACCTCACCACCACGCACCATATAATCGATATCACGCTTGTAGAGCGTGTGAGCGCGCAACGCCTGGTTGACGTGGTGAAGGAGCAAGATGTTTTCGGGATCGTAGAGGTTGCTGACGTTGAGCAGGCGCTCGATCATCTCGACACCTTCATCTGTTGGGACAACGGTGCGGGACTTTTCGTCAGTGGTATAGTGTAGACCACGTTGCAATTTGGGGATGATCTTGTCGGCTGTGTAGTACAATTCGTTGGACTCTTCGCCGGGACCACTGATGATCAACGGCGTGCGAGCTTCGTCGATCAGGATCGAGTCAACCTCGTCGACGATCGCGTAGTGAAGGTCACGTTGTGCGTATCGATCGAGATCGAACTTCATGTTATCACGCAGATAGTCGAAGCCGAACTCGTTGTTCGTTCCGTAGGTGATATCGCAGCCATAGTTTTCTTGGCGCTGCATGTCGTTGAGCTCGTGTGTGATGACACCACATGTCAAGCCGAGGAAGCGATAGATCTTGCTCATCCACTCAGCGTCACGTTTGGCGAGGTAGTCGTTGACTGTGACGAGGTGGACACCCTTACCTTCGAGAGCGTTGAGGACGAGCGGAAGAGTCGCCACGAGGGTCTTCCCTTCCCCTGTCTTCATCTCAGCGATCTTCCCTTGGTGAAGGACCGTTCCACCGATCAGCTGGACATTAAAGTGACGCATACCTGTTGTGCGAACGGAGGCTTCACGGACAAGCGCGAAGACTTCGGGGAGCAGTTCATCAAGAGAGCGTCCCTTCTCGACCTCTTCGCGGTAGCGGTTGATCTCGGAGATGAAGTCCTCATCTTTGAGCTTCTGCATCCTCGGTTCAAGGGCGTTGATCCGCGAGACGATCGGAAGGATTTTCTTGACCTCACGCTCCTGCTTGGAGCCAAATAGTTTCTTGAATATATCGAGAGCACCCATACTGGTTTGATCCTCTTTGTGAGTAAGCTATGTGTGAATGACATCTTTGATCACAAGATTCGATGTCGTCTGCGGTTGATGTCATCCCAATGGGAAATAAAGATACCTTTTGGAGGTGAGTATGTCCATCATGTCGGGGGTTCCTCGTGTTGAAGTCGACCACTGTTCGACTTCATAGAAGTGGCTATATCGGACAAATGGTCAGCTCCCGAAGCGATCCGGGGCCTCTCACGCACATAAATGCCATCTAATATAACCGCCTTTGCGCCATTGGCAAGTAACATCCTGTATGCTCGCGTTGCGTTCCCGATCCGACAAAGCACAACACCCTCGCTTCTGCGCAGAGAAAAACCATCTCCCCCTTGCCAAGCGAAAAATTTTCGATATATGATGAGGAAGTCTGACCTTGAAGAGAAACACGAAGGAGTCCAGGATGTCAGAATATGAGTTGATCGCAGTTCCCGGCGTCTGCGCAGGTCACCCAGAGCACCCAGAGCTGCTGTGGCTATTTCACTTGCTTCCCTCTGGCAAATTGCGATTTGTCCGACTGGAAATTGACTTTCCTGAGCCCGCCGAACCTTCTGACTTGTTTCTGCGCAAGTTCGACGTCGATATGACCGGGTTTTCATGTTGTCCCTACTGTGAAGCAGAGCTGTACTTCTTCTGCAAACGTTGCCGGACGCTCAGCTGCTTCTCCTGGAACCAGGTCCCAGAGAACCAAAAGTGGAAATGCAATGCTTGTAACAGTGTATATCGCATGAAACCGAAACGTACACCCTTCCAAGTGGAAGCACAGGTCAACACGACCCCCCAGACATCCCTTCCCTCTTCGGGCGAAACATCCGCCTCTATCAGCCGCCCCAACACGGGCAACATCAACCCCAATCAAACCCAACAGTGGCACCCCAAAATCAAGTAACGCCCCCTCCTCTTCAGTCCACTCTACTCATCATACCGACGTGTACGGCGAATCAAAAGATCCAAGAAAAACCACAACATCAACAACCCAATCAACACCAATGAGAGCCGACGGAAGGTAAAGGGAAACTCCGTCTCCAGCGCCGATGAGTTGTTGCTGAGGTAGTGACGTGCGATCTTACGAAAAGACGATGTCGCCAATGTTTTCAGTACAGGTTCACTTTGGAATGGAAAAGGCTCCTTGGCAGACAGCATCTGTTGCGGAAGGAGCTGCTCGATCACCCCAAGGCTGGACTCTTTTTGTTGGAGCAACGTCTCGGCGAACGTCTCACGATACAGCGCAAGACGCCCTTCGAGCAGGGGCGGATAGGGATCCATTAACAACTGTCCGACCGCGCGTTGCGCGATCTCCTGGATGGCTTTTCGATTCGCTCGCGTCGCAGGAAGCACAAACAACATGTAACCAGCTTTTTGCGAAAAGCGCAGTCGTGAACGAATAGGAACGGGATATCCAAATTTTTGTGTCAGTGTGCGTTGGAGCTCCTTCTCTGTGACGTAGTGCAACAGACGCAGTGGCAAAACATCCAATCGACTAAGCGATGGGAGCTTGTACAACAAGAGCACCTGATTCTGTGCAAACCAACGCTGACGCTGCATCGCGGAGAACGGCGAAAATTTACGTCCACCATGCTTGATGCGTTTGGGGGGAGCGTGTTTTGGCAACGAACCGAGTGTCTTTTGGGCCTGACCTGCGAACGCCGCACAGTCCACACCACCGCTCACAAGAACGCGCATCCCTTGTGCACGGAACATCTCTTTGTGGGCCGTCTGCAACGCAAAGGATTTGAGACGATTGAATGTATGCGCATCTCCACGCAAAAGCGCCGCACGAGAGCCTGTGAAGAGTTGCGCATCGATTCGCTCATCGACACCAGGTGGTGGGTATTTTCGCGTTGACTCTGCGAGGGATTTACGCAGCTTGTTGGGGATCGTCGAAGGAGGCAATGTCTCGAGAGCCTTCGCAAAGTGCGCCAACACAAGATCCAGCTTATTCGGCGCAAAACGCCCCTTGAGCACAAGCCAATCTTTCTGCAAGGACACCTTGTAAAAGGCTCCACCAACGGGCAGAGGGGACTTCGCCGGGTTTTCAGGTGCGTTGAGTGTCCTCTCAAGAAGTGCCGAGAGAAAGCGCGCGCGTCCATGAAGCTTCGGAGGGTCAGACGCCGCCCCACCTGCAACCAAGATGCGCAGCTCGACAAACTTCCAATCCGCCTGACGCATACACCACAACAACATCCCGTTGGACAGTGTCTTGACAAACACATCTTTGTCAGCGCGACGTGGCAATGAGCTCAGAATGGTCTTCTTCGGCTTTTTGACAGTGGCACGACGTTTGGCTGGTTTTTTCGCAGCCTTTTTGCCTGCGCTCTTTTTGACGGCATTTTGTGCCTTCGCGGGTTTCTTAACTTCTCGCGCAGCCGGTGCGCTTCGTGGTGCAGGAACCTCACGACGAACGGCTGCACGCTGTGCAGGCTTTGATTCAGGCTTCTTGCCGGGAGTTGAGGCATTCACTGGGTGGGACATGACACCAAGCCACAGCAAGAGTGACCAAGACATCCATCGCATGTATTCGCGCTCCTTTTCGTTTTTCACCATATCTTTTGGACATGTGCCCCACAACACCTCATGTGCTATGTAGGGCTATCAAGAGCTTTTGTAGATAGCAATTTTGTCTCAGAAGTGCAAGCTCTTCGGGGACGCAGCACACCTCCCTTTGGTTCCCCACAAAGAATCCCTTTTCCTCTCGAACAAATCATGTTATCTCGAAACCCACAGTGTAAACAACGTGTCCACCCCCCTTTGCGAAACGAAAGGTTCTCACAAGATGACACAAGACGCCCTTTTCCAACAGATCAGAGAAGGATTCTCAACCATCCCGTTGCCCGAAACACAAAGAGAACAAGCCCTCACTTATCTCAAAGAGTGGTACACACAGACAGAATACGCAGCGTACAAACCACAGCTCGACTCGCTCATCGAAAAAGAAGCGTGGTCTGTCTTGCTCGACAGCTTCTATCGTGTGCTCCCCTTTGGTACGGGAGGCCGTCGTGGCGCTGTGGGGATTGGACCCAATCGCATCAACCCGATGACCATCGCCAGCTCTGTCCAAGGGCACGTCCTATATTTAAAGGATGCCTTCCCCAATGAGGAAGCACTCTCTGTCGTGATCGCCTACGATGTCCGCTGCTTTCATGACCTCCGAGGACACTATGACGCGGACAAACCCAACCCGTTGCTCATGCTGACCTCCAAGGATCTCGCCCACCTCGCAGCCGAGATCTACGCCGCCAACGGTATCAAAGCCTACCTCCTCAACCCAGAGCTCGACACCTACATCTCCACACCAGAGTTGTCTTTTTTGATCCGACACTTCAAAGCAGAAGGTGGCTTGAACATCAGCGCTTCACACAACCACCCCGACGACAACGGCGGAAAGTTCTACAACGCAAATGGTGGTCAACCTGTCGCGCCACACGATCAACAGATGTCCGAATGGGTCGAAAAAGTCGAGAAGATCGAAAAAATGCCCCTCCAGCAGGCAGTCGAGACACAACTCGTCGAGTGGATCGAGCAACACCATCGAGACGCGTACATCGAACTCAACTACGACAGGCGCTTTGATCTCGCGGCACAAAAAGCCATCGTCGCATACACCCCCATGCACGGCACAGGCTCGACAAGTGTTGGGAAGTTGATCGAACGTGCCGGCTATGAATTGCACATGCTCGCCTCACAGACGACCTTCGATGGGACGTTTGAGAACGTGCGCTATCGCATCCCCAACCCCGAAGTCCCGGCGTCAATGCAAGACGCCATCGAGCTGGCCAAAGAGGTCGGCGCGGACCTCGTCCTGGGAACAGATCCAGACGCCGACCGCATCGGCCTCGCAACCCCAGACAAAGATGGCACATGGCGTTGCTTTACAGGCAACGAGATCGCCGCGCTTGTCACGCGTTATCTGTTCAAAAGCCTCAAACAATCAGGGCGCATCACGGACAACCCCATCGTCCTCAAGACCGAGGTCACGTCTGACCTCGTGAGACGCATCACCGAGGCAGAAGGCGGCACATGTGTTGGCAATCTCCTCGTTGGATTCAAATACATCGGCGACGCCCTACTCTCCTGGGAACAACACGGCGAATTCCTCGGCGTCAAAGGTACGCCTCAGGACTTTGTACTCGGCACAGAAGAGAGCCATGGTTTCCTGACAACACCTGATCTTCGCGACAAAGACGCAGCAGGTGTCGCGCTCTATCTCGTCGAGCTGGCCAGTCAACTCAAATCCGAGGGGCGCACCTTCCCCGAAGAACTCCACGATATCCACAAAACATATGGATACTTCAACAACCGGCTGACCTCTATGGTCATGGAAGGCGCCGCAGGGATCGCGAATATCCGCAACCTCCTGACCAAACTTCGAGAACAACCACCCACCGAGATCGCTGGCAGGAAAGTCCTCGAATTCTTCGATCATCAGGATGAGTCAGGACGCTTTGGTCCCATTCGCTCGCAGACAGACGCCAGCTCCCGCAATGTGCTCGTCTTTCACCTCGAAGGAAACATCCGCCTCATCCTCCGTCCATCCGGGACGGAACCCAAAGCCAAGCTGTACATTGAGGTGTCTTCCGATCCAGGGCAGGATGAAACGACACTCGCACAAACCATCGAGCAGGTCGACGCGACCGCAGCACGGATCGGCAAAGACTTCGCAGGCGATGCGCTCGGACGTATTGGCATTCAGTTACCGGACTTCGCGTTACAGCTCTCCGACCTCGTCTCCATCGACAACAAACGGTACTTTGGCGAGACAGTGATCCCTGCGTGGAAGACAAAGCTCGAAGCCCTTGGCGAAACACCTTCCGAGACACAGCTCTCAGAGGTCTCACAATGGCTCAAGGAGGCCCTCGCTCGCTTTGGGAGCACCCCCAATGGCCTCGTCGCCCCCGGTGTCGAAGCTTACATCGCGCAGCTTGACGCGCCCTCCCAACACTTCGTCGATCACATGAGACAAACTTTCCAGACGATCCCCTAACAGGCCCTCTTCTCTGCCGCCCTCTTCCCTCTCAAAAAAGTCTACACCCCATCCTTCAACTCAATGTGCTTCAACAACGACTCGCGGTGCGCAAACAGGCTACCACTTGACGACTTGTCGCAAGAAGGAGGCGTTGAGGTACTCTTCCTCGATCGCTCTCGCGACATCTTCGACATCTCGGAAGGTATCCCAATCGACACGGATGACGGGGATCAGCTTGCTGATATCTTTGATAAAGAGTTCGTACTCTTCGTAGAGTTTTTCGAGGTATTCGAGGGTGATCCCGCTCTCAATGTCACGACTACGCATGTTGATGCGTTCGAGTGAGATCGAGGGTTTGACGTCGAGGTAGATGATCACGTTGGGTTTGCACATGAAGTTCGACATGTTCTCGAACAAGTTGACGTATGTCCGATAGTCGCGGGGGTCCATGAGTCCGGAGTTCATCAACATCCTGGCGAAGACGGTGTCTTCGTAGATGGTGCGGTCTTGGACGCCACCTTTTCCGTGCCAGATGATCGTTTGGTGCTGGTGAAAGCGTCGGTTGAGCAGATAGATCTGCATGGGAAAGCTATAGCGCTTGATGTCCAAGTAAAAGTCAGAAAGATACTCGTTATCCTCGACAGGTTCGTAGTACACGTCGAGTCCGAGGTGTTCTCCGAGGGTCTTGGCGAGGGTTGACTTGCCAGCCCCGATCAGGCCGGAGATACCAATAAAGATTTTGTCCATGGAGTTTGAGGTCATCAGCTACTCTCCCAAAAAAGAACATGAGCTCGCGAAAGATGCATCAAAAGCCTACGAGTTGTTTGAGGAAATCCCGGCTTTTGGGGGGTTGTCCGAGCAAATGGGTCATACGCAGATCAAACAATTCGATGGTCTTATACCACACATGAGGCGCAAAGTCAGTCGCTTGTCGACGCTGCAAGCAGATAAGCAGTCCACGGACATCTTGCGAGAGCGGTGCGATGCGGTGTGGGTGGGAAGGTGGGCATGTATCGCACAGCATCCCCCCTTGTGACAAATCGAAGAAAATACGCCTCTCCTGCTCGATATTCCGCCCACATTCGAGACATCGTGCGAGTCCTGGTTGCAACCCCAAGAGCTGCAATAAACGCGTATGAAAACGACAGAGGGCTTTCTCGGACAACGGCGAGTGTTTGTGGCAGTAAGTGATAAACGTATCGAGCAGTTCAAACAAAGGTGGGTTCACGTCAGCTTCTTGTGTGAGCCGCAAGATCAGCTCACCAGCATAAGAGACAGCAGCGAAAGCGTGGAGATCGGCGTGCAGTTCCGTGTGCATGGCGAGCGGTTCGAGGCGCAACAAAATCGGAAACGCGCTACGTGTTCGGCGAAATGCCACTTCGTGTTTACTGAAAGACTGTAGCAATCCGGCAAATCGGCGTTTACTCGTCCGACCGCCAGGCGCGCGAAAGGTCATATGTCCTTGCGTTCGGGTGTACATCGAGACGAGCAGATCGGCTTCACGTAGATCCTTCATGCGCAGGATCACACCCTCACATACTTCTTCTTGCAACGGGGCCTCTCACATATTCAGGGGACGTAGGACGCGACTTTGGTTTGGGCTTTCTTGAAGATACTGTAACAAGCGCGCTTTTGGGCAGGTTTCTCTTCGGTGAGCTTCAGGCACTGTCGTGATGTGCGCACAGCGTCTCTGTATCGCTTGAGTTGAAGTTCGGTGTTGGCGAGCAAAAAGAAGCCTTCGGGAAATTTTTTGCAGTACAATGTGTAGCGGTAAAACGACTGTCGAGCCTGTTCGAGCTTCTTTTGAGCGTAGTAGACCTTCCCGAGCATGCGGTGACCTTGACAGAGCCGGGGGCACTCTTTGAGGGTCCGAGCGAGATACTTGAGGGCTTGCTGTGGCTTTTTGATCTTTTGGTAGGCCCAGCCGAGATTGGCGAGCGCGATACAAGGCGTCTGGTACAGCAAATTGTCGACAGCTTTTTGTAACGTGTTCACCGCCATCTTCCATCGACGAAGCGCCATATACGCAGAACCAAGGTTGTTCCAGCCTCGTGGGGAGCGAGGGCTGATCTTTAACGCGCGACGAAAATGCGTCAACGCGTGTTCAAATTGCCCCATCCGCATGTACGTCCCACCGAGCGCTTCTTGCACCCAATAGTTTTGGTCATCGGCTTGCTCCGCCTGGATCAGGATCGCAAGGGCGCGACGAAATTGTCCCTGGTTACTCTCGTGGATCCCCAACTTCAAAAGTGAACGCGCGCGCTTCTTTTGTTTGTAAGTCGTCCCCAACAGACAACCGGGAAGAAACAAAACACAGAGCAAACACACCAACCAAAAAGAACGCATACGAATCATATGATGAGCCTCACCGTCAATGCCAGACGCGGCATCGCTTATGTTGAATGGTCAAACGCCATGCACGATGACGTCTCTTGTTAGTGGCTGAAAACAGCGGGAAAGTCAAGATTTTTGAGCAGGAAGTGTGGAGCTGCAGGAGGTCGTCTACTGGAAGGTCAGATTGTAGATGTGACGATAGTTTTGTGACTCGGAACCCTTTCTCTTGTAATCGAGGACGTAGGGTTTTTGGATGAAAACGCGACCGCCTTCAAACTTCCCGATACCAAACATCAAGGAGATCGTCCCGCCTGTTGTGCTCTCTTTGTAAGCCTCTATCGCGACCTTGTTTACACCCTTCTTCACGTAAGGCGTCAGATCAAAGACATCTTGTGGTGCGAGGAGACTCACCTTGCGTGCGACTTTTCCGTTCACGATGATCTTCAAAGAATACCCACTCGCTTTGGTGCCACTTCGCTGTACAACTGCGACGTACTTTTTGCTTGGACGGGGCAGCAATGTCACAGGAGGTGTCACTTTCTTTGCGACAGTTCCAGTCTTTGTCGGTGTCGTTGGGGGTGGAGGAGGCGTCTTCGCGCCCTTCTTTTGGACTTTGTACTGAGAGCCATAGATATATACATCGCCTTTTGCGTCGACCTTCACCTTTACGTTGGTGAAGGTTTGATTGGTGATTCCGTTGATGCGCACACCATTGAGGTAGATATTTCGAGCAAAAGAGGCGACCGGAAGGAGTACAACACACAGTAAACACACAAACCAAAACACCGTTCTCTTTCTGGAAAACATCATTCTCTCCTTATCAATTTACGATACCCATCTTGGGTACGTCGGCTTCTACGATAGTGCGGGTTTGTGTATTGTGCAAAAAACACCTGCAGATGTCAAACAGCCCTGTTCCCCTCCATTTTCCCGATCACCATTTTAAAACATGGGGCTCTCTGTGATCTCTTCGATGGGGTAGATCTTTTTGATCTGTAACTGGATAGAGCGCTTGCCCTGCCAATAATCGAACTGAGGTCTGTACGCGAGTGTGATCTCATGTGGCAATGGGTAGACGTTGTGCTGGCCAAAGGCGATGGCTTTTAAACTTCGCTGTGCGGAGACACCGACACGGAGAGAGAGGTGCTTTCCTTCGGCACCTACGAGTTTTTGTTGTACGACAGGAACTTTACGACCGACGAGCAGCGGCGCAGGGTTGGAGATCCCGTAGGGTTCGAGTTCTTCGATCTCTTCGAGGAGCATATCCGACAGGTCTGAAGGAGAGAATTCAGCGTCGAACTCCAGCGTCGGGCAAAGATCGTCAGGGGTCAACACTTGTCGCGCATGTTCCGTGAAGGCTCGACGGAAAGGCACGATTTCATCGACATGAATGGTCAACCCTGCGGCCATCGCGTGACCACCAAATTGTTCGAGGTGTGCCTGACAGGCAGTAAAGCCTTGATGCAGGTGAAACCCTCGAATACTTCGAGCAGATCCCTTCCCGACTCCTTTTTCCATCGCGATCACGACAGTGGGTCTGTGAAACTCCTCGACAAGGCGAGATGCGACAATCCCAATGACACCGGGATGCCAGCCTTCATGAGACAAGACAATCGCAGGCTCAGCGAGCATTTTCTCCGACTGTTGGAGCATGTTGCGCGCTTCGTTGTGGATGTGCTTCTCGATCTCCCGACGCTTTCGGTTCTCTTGATCCAGCTCCTCGGAGAGCCTGTAGGCCTCAGAAGGGTTCTCTGTCGTGAGCAGCTTGACACCGATCGCAGCATCTCGTAGACGCCCTGCTGCGTTGATTCGAGGTCCCAGCTGATAGCCCAACGTACCGGCAGCAAGACGCTCTACATTGACACGTGCGGTCCGCAACAAAGAGTCCAACCCCAGCCACTGTGTGCGCTTCATTTGTTGGAGACCAACGCGCACAAAGATCCGGTTCACACCGCCAACAGGGACGACATCAGCGACCGTTCCAAGAGCGACAATGTCGAGGAATTGTTTGAGATTGGGTTCTGGTCGTTCGTTGAAGTAGCCTCGTTCGCGCAGGTGAGCACGTAAGGCCATCACAAGATTGAATGTCACGCCTACAGCGGCAAGACCTTTGTCGGGGTATTGGCATCCAGGTTGATGTGGGTTGAGGATCGCAAATGCGTCGGGGAGGTCAGGTGGGGTGAGGTGGTGATCGATGATGATGGTCTCGATACCGCGTTCTTTGGCGAGCCTCACTTCATCCACACTGGTGATCCCACAATCGACGGTGATCATCAAATCACAGCCAAGCTCTTCGACGAGAGGAATACACGCAGGTCGCAACCCGTAGCCATGTAACACGCGGTTGGGGATAAAGAAATTCACACGCTCCTCGGGCACACCGATCGAGCGAAAGAACAAGGTGAGCAGAGAGGTCGAGGTCACACCATCGACATCGTAATCACCGTATATCACGATGCGTTCATTGGAGAGGATCGCGCTGGCGATGCGCTCGCAGGCTTTGTCGACGCCTTTCATCACAGTGGGATGAGGTAAATCACGCAGAGAGGGAGACAAAAACTTCTCGGCAACGTCGACATCTTGCACACCACGTAGAGAGAGCAAACGTGCGGTCAAGGCATGCACCCCCAAACCTTTGCGCAACGACTCACAACGTCCTGTATCTTCTAATTCTTTTTTACGCCATTTTACAGATTCCATGAATCACTCTCTTTCCTTCTCCTTCATGTACTGGGACAATACCAGCACAAATGTCCCCATATCGCTCCCACACGCTCCACCCTCACAGTGAGATACGTTCGTTCTACGCGCAAAGGAAGCACTCTCAACCACAGCTCGTAGAGCGTGGTGTCTTCTTTACAGGGTTGGTGATGTGCATGTCATAACGAGACACACGAGCGCCAAGGGCAGCATCATACCACGATGATCATGCGATGGGTAGAGAAAAAAGGGGAGCAGGGAGTCGGAAGCTGGAGGGGGACAGAGGGTGGTCAGAAGAGACGATCAGGAAACACCAGCGCGACGACGACGACGACGTGCACGTTTCTCTTCAGCTTCTTCCTCAGCAGCGGTCTGCTTACGAGTGAAGTACTCGTTGAGGAAGAAGACGATGGGACTTGCAACCGCGATAGAGGAGTAGGTACCGATCAAGATACCAAACATCATCGCGAAGGCAAACCAACGAATGTTACTTCCACCGACGAGATAAATAGGAATCACTGCGAGGAAGGTCGTGATCGAGGTCAACAATGTACGACTGAGAGTCTCATTGATCGATCGGTTCATCACGCGACCAAAGGCCACCTTGGACTTTTGCCAGTTCTCACGGATACGGTCGTAGACAACGATCGTATCGTTGAGCGAGTAACCGACAATGGTTAGCAACGCCGCGATGATGCTGAGGTCAAACGGAAGCCACAACGCACTAAACACACCAGCGGTGATGGTGACGTCGTGAAGCAACGCCGCGACCGCACCAGGTGCGTAGCGGAAGTCGAAACGAATCGCGATGTAGATCAAGATGAAAAGGTTGGCGAGCAAGAGCGCCAGGATACCATCGTTTCGAAGTTTTTGACCAACACGAGGACCAACAGACTCAACGCGCGTGACTTTAAAGCTGTTTGCGCCGTAAATCTGCTGCAGGTTTTGTTGAATTTTCGCGCTCAATCCAGCGAAAGAGACAGCGTATTCATAACCACCTGTTTCACTCACAGGTCCTTCAACTTCGATCTTTCCGAGGCCAGCGCCTTTGAAAAGTTTCGCCAACACGGCAACATCCGTGCCTTTTTTGGCGGTCTTTTTCTGTTTGTCGGCTTTTTTGGCCTTCTTGCTTTTCTTCTTATCGACGCCGGTCAGCTTGCGAGAGAAGCGGAGATCGATCTTGTCTCCACCTTCACTGCGAAAACGGAAACCGACCAACAAAGACTTACCTTTGTTTTCGATCTCGTTGGTCTTTTTCGCGGCTTTTTTGCTCGTCGGTTTGGACGTCGCGGCTTTTTTGGGTTTGTTGGGGAAATTCTTCTCGATGTCAGCGCGCAGTTGCTTGATCTGTTTTTCAGACAAAAAGGACACCGCGCCAAATTTGAACAAGAAGCCACGACCTGTACCAAAGCGCTGGACTTCGTACTTGGTGTTGGGGAATTTCTTTTTCAAATCTTTCAAGATACGTCCCTGCTTGAGACGTTCTGCGGCGACCTTGTTGCTAAACTCAACCTGGATCTCGGTACCGCCAGAGAAGTCGATACCAAAGTTCATCCCTCGGACAAACAACAACACCAAACTAGCGACAAAAGCGAATCCGGACACCGTGAGAAATTTGCGGCGAAATCCGATAATTTCGAATTTGACATCGTGCGCGATAACCTCGCGGAACTTTGTAGCCATTATAATCTGCTCCGTATGATCAAATGCTCAGGGTGGTTCGTGTGCTTTTGCCACTGAGGAATAAGTCGAAAATGAATCGAGTCACAAAGAGTGCCGTAAACACGGAACAAACAATCCCGATCAACAACGTGACAGCGAAGCCTCGGATGGGTCCTGAACCGTATTGATAGAGGACGATACCTGCGATCGCTGTTGTGACGTTGGCGTCAAGAATGGTTGAGAAGGCTTTCTCGTATCCATTTTGGACCGCGATGCGGACCGCTTTCCCAGCGCGCAACTCTTCTCGAATCCGCTCGAAGATCAAGATGTTTGCATCCACCGCCATACCGATGGTAAGCAAGATCCCCGCCATACCAGGGAGCGTCAGAACCGCACCAAACCCTGCCATCACGCCCATCACGAACAAGATGTTGAGCAGCAGCGCGACATTCGCGTTGAAGCCTGCACCCTTGTAGAAGAACAAGATAAACAGGATGACGAGGATGAAGCCAACGAGCAAGGAGAGCATACCGCGTTGGATGGAGTCCTTACCAAGTCCGGGACCGACTGTCTTCTCATAGAGCAGATCAACAGGTGCAGGGAGCGAACCAGATTTAAGGACGAATGCGAGGTCTTTCGCGTCCTTCATCGATTCTTCGTAGGACTTGAGTCCACCGAGGGTGATACGTGCGCGTCCACCGCCGATGCGGGCTTGGATAACAGGTGCAGAGTCGACACGACCTTCGAGGACGATCGCGAAGCGGTGTCCGACGTGCTTGCCGGTCATATCTTCGAATGTCGAAGCGCCTTTACGGTTGAAGTTCAATCCAACCTCTGGTCGGTTCATCTCTGGGTCGAGCTGGGGACGAGCTTCGTCAAGGCCTTCACCAGTGAGGGAAGCTTTGCGCTCAAGCAAGTACGTACGCCATGGCATATCGTCTTTATCACGTCCACTGATCTCATATGCACCCAAGAAGATCTTGTATTTACGACCGTAGGAACGACCGAGTTTACGGTTCCATTGATTGATCCAACGCGTCAAGATTTTCTTGTTGTCTCCCCAGAACAGACGATCTGTACCGGGAGCAGCACCGTTAGGGCGGGAGTAGGATGTGATCACATCTTTCACGCCTTTGGGTTTTTTGGGATCCTTTTTCATCTCATCGAAGATTTTCGACGCGGCAGGCGCATCGTCTTCAACGACATGGAACGCGAGCAGCGCGGTTTTACCGATGAGTTCTTTTGCACGCTTGGGATCTTTCAAACCGGGAAGCTGGATGACGATCTCAGTCTCACCGTACTTCGAAATCGAAGGCTCGGAGACACCGAGTGCGTCAACACGACCACGGATTGTGTCGATCGCTTGGCTGACTGCGGACTCTTGTGATTTTTTGATATACTCTGGGCTGTAGCGGACGATGTAGACGCCTGCTTTGCTAGAAGAGTAAGTCTTGAGGTAATCCCAGTTCTTCTCAATGGCGTTGCGTGCTTTGGTCGCGTCACCTTTGAGAGTGATCTCGATTTCGGATTTGTCGGGATCGTGGAAGATCTGGTTTTTGCTCGTGATGAGTTTTTTCTCGCTCAAGAAAGAGGCGAGGTCATCAGCGAGGCGGGACGCTTTGTTGTTGATGGCTTTTTCGACATCGACACGCAAGACGAGGTGTGTACCACCTTGCAGGTCCAAACCGAGACGAAGGTTCTTCTTGTAGGGGAAGAACTTGCGGTACCACCATGGAAGATAGCATCGTTCCCACACAGCGTCTGTCATAAAGGCTTTAGACATGAGTGGTTTTTTGGTCTTGGGATCGAGCTTAGGCTTGCCTTCGTCGTCCACAACAGGCGTCAGGACAAACTTTGGAATCAAGCGCCCATTTTTGTCGCGCTTGTAGGTGGCTTTACCACCTTTCTTCTTGGCCTCGGTCTCGAACTCAGGAATACACATGCCATCTTCGCTGCGCGCGAACAATGGAATAGGTTGATTATTTCTGTCCTTGACGACCTGACCCTTTTTCTTGCCGGTCTCGTGCTTCTCATACAACACGACCTTTTTTCCGTCTTTCACGACGGGATTTCCTTTAAGGTCGAGCTTGTATTGGACTTTGAAGCGCGGCATGTAAGTCGGCTTCGGATAGACAAATGTCGGTATCAGCGCACGAACCGCTAAAAGGATCAATGCAATGACAAACAAAAACTTGAGCCACCAATTGGTTCCCACGGTAAACTCCAAACACTTTGGTTAAATGTAGAAAAAAAGAGGATAACACTTTCGGAATATTATTTTTTCTTCTTCTTCAGAGATGAGCTGCCCTTCTTCGAAGATGATGAAGAAGAGGTCTCTGCCATGGAAGAAGTACTCGCGGTAGCTTGGCCAGGAAGCGCGCCAGCGATCGCGGAGCGTGAAAACGTGATTTTCACTTTGGGGTACACTTCGAGTACCACTTGGTCGGGTGAAACGGAGAAAACCTCTCCGTGGATACCGCTGTTGGTGATCACGCGATCGCCTTTTTTCAGACGATCGAGAAATGAGCGGTGTTCCTTTTCACGCTTGCGTTGTGGGCTCAAAATCATGAAGTAAAAGAGAACCATCACAAGTACAAGTGGGACCAGCGGGTTTTGCAGAATGGCTCCCAAACCGGTGGGTGCCTTTGCCCCAAGAAACAAAACAAATCCGGTCACAAAGACCTCCTATATTCTGAGTACACATTCCAATCATAAATGGAAGGGGGTGCTACTACTACCAGACTCCACGCAAAAGATCAAGGCAAAATCATCCCATGCAATGATACGACGTTCGAGCATTGTTTTCTTGCGCACAACCGCCACAAACACCGTACATTGAACACGAAACAACATCACCAAATGCACCAAACTTTGTGCGCTGTGTATCACGAACATCACCCAACAGGGTTCCTATTCCCAGCCACACATGGTGCACGAAGAGTCCTCACAACAACAAGCATACACAGACGAATCCATTACATTTTTACAAAGCTATTTGCGCTTTTGTGAAAGACACGTCATGCTCTTTGGGCTCGCGTTGTGGTGGGAGGATATTTGTGAAAAAAGACATCACAAAAACACCATCATCCCAACAAAACACATCTGTATAAACAAGATGTACATGAAAAGCAAGAGAAAACGAAAAAAGAAGGAGAAACTCTATGAGCGAAGCGGAACAACACGCGGCGCACTCTTTGTCGATCTTCCGGTCACACAAACAACAACCGGCCTTCTTTGAAGGCACAGATCAACACCAATGGGGTGATATCCTCCAACGTGTAGAAGAAAAAGTAGCAGGCCTCGCAGCTTTGGACATCCATCACGACGATATCGTCTTGCTCTCCCTCCCTCCCTCTGTCGATCTATTCGTCTACGTTTTTGCCTTACAGTACTTGGGGACAAAGACCGTCGTCCTCCCAACAACCATGCCGAGGGGTGACTTGATGAGGTGGATCAACGCCACCAACATCACCGCGAGCATCCTTGACGCGCAAGTTGTCCAACGTATCGATATCGATTTACGTCAGCGCCCACAACATCGCGTCGGTATCCTTCACCAAGGTCCACCTCGGGCTGGCTGGCAACAAAGCATATCTCTCCCAAACACAGGACTTCCAGCACCACACGCGGACACGTTCCAGCTCCTCACACTCTCCTCGGGAACCTTTACACCACCCCATATGCTGCGCTTCACCAATGCCCAACTCTTGCAATCGGCCAAAGCCTTCGCACAAACCCTTCGAGAACACGTCGACACAACACACGCCACACAACACCTCCCCTGGAATATCACCATGTGGACAACCTCTATAGGGTGTTTACTCGCCGAGGGCTCTATCACATTCCCATCCCCAACCTCCCCTCCCCAGCCCATCTCCATCGCGAGCGGTTACGCCCCCCTCCCCACCTCAGAACATATCCAACACCAATTGCTCGTCGGCCCTTACCCAACACACATTGAATCCTCCACCCCACACCACGCACTTTACACAGTCGAAGCCGCTGCCGGCGTCGTGTCCTGGTCATCCACTCCCACACACGGACTCGGTACACCTTTGCAAGGGTATCAACTCTCTCTCAAAAGAGAACGCCCTGTCACACTCGACAAACCCGGCGACATCCAGCTCAAAACAGACACACTGACCCAAGAAACCATCGACATCGAAGGTCGCACCTCCCCTCCCCCAACAGAAAACGGCTGGCTCAATACGGAAGACATCGGACAATATGACACACGCAAACGTATCCACCTCCAAGGACCAAAGGCCCGACGCTTTGGCAAGGGAGTCCAACAGTTTTGGGCCGAGCGCATCGAGAAGCAGCTGCTCCAACATCCCCAAGTTCTCGCCGCGACGTTGTACAACAAACCGACCCCTCCCAAGACGCTCAAGCTGTGTGTCCAGATCGCTCCCCATACACCAGGACAGGCGACAACGACGCAAAGTGTGCTCGCTTACCTGCGAGAGCACTTTCCTCATTACATGTTACCGACGTTGATAGAGTTCCGCGATGAGATCCCCAAAAATGCGATGGGGCAGGTTGAATATTGGAGGCTTCCTTGAGTGAGGAGAACAAAAGACGCTTTGTGGGAGAGAAGTTGTAAACGAGGGATGAGCTTATCGAGCGAGGGAGACTTTCTTGGAGTTTGTGCCGCCGCCCTTTCCAGCTTCGAATGAGACCAACTCAAGGGTCCATTGTGGAATACGACGTCCTTGTGTCTTGAGCACAGTCGACACCTTCGCCAGCCCAACACCGGGCGCAAAGTAGAACATCCCTTCCAAAACGCCACGTTTCCCCTGGCTGTCCTGCGAGCGCACGACGATACAACGTTCATATACACCGGCAGGTGTACTGATCCGACTGTTGACACCGACGATGACATTTCTCTCGACCTGACTCGCGTAAGTCCCGACAACACTGAACCATCGCGTCCCTACACGAAGAGGATACTTGAGGAGATAGCGTCGGTTGCTTCGGAGTCCGTATGAGTCGTACTCGTAAAATTGCTTTTGATCGTCGAAAAAGCGCTGCCCCTTCTGACGAATGACACGCACGACCTGCTTTTGGGTCTTTGTCTGCTGCGCAAAGCGCACACGATACACGCGTTTATCTCCGACCCTGAGAGGAAAGTAATCCTTCGCCTTGAGGACTTGGCGAACCTGGATAGTGTGTTGTTTTTTGGTGTTGGACGTGGTCGCACAGCCGAACCCACAAAACACAAACACAGCAATCCCAAGCAACAAAAGGATGGTGTTTCTAGTTGATAGGCTCTTCTTCATGGGACTGCTTTCTCCTTTACGTGAGGAACACAATGGTTGTTGGCTCTACCTACAATGTAGTGCATTTCTCTGTGAGCGCAAACTCTTGACACACTCCATTTGGGATGGGGACGTTGCCATAAACCTATTGTCTCGTCGAAACACTTGGTTTCTTGCGACTTTTCAACTCTTGCAGGGCATTTTTGGCAACCACACGGATCTCTTTGGTCGGGTGTGCGCCGGCAAGTGTGAAGAGATAGCCTTCGACTTGTTGCCCACCGATCTCCGCGAGGGACGAGATCAGATGAGAGAGGAAGGCCGGTTTTTTCCCCCTCGTCAGCTCGATCATCGGCTTCACAGCTTGTTGTTCCTTCATTTTGACAAGCGCGCTGATCGCCTCAAACATCAACCGTCGATCTTTGTGTTTGAGCAGCTTGATGATCTCTTTGACGGCTTTGGGATCTTTTCGCTGTCCGAGAATACGTGTCGCGAGGAGCTGCTGATAGGGTTCCCCTGCCACCAACATCTTGCGCAGGACAGCGGAAGAATCACGCCTCATCACGACAAAGGCGGTCAACATCTTTCCCATCTGCTTCCACAACGCCTCGACGACCTTGCGTCCCTCACGTGAGAGCATCTTTCTCGCCCACTGTCTTGAGTAACCGACTTTTTTGGAGAACCGATACTCTCGCTCCACCTGCGAATGGAACGTCAACTCTTCCTGTTTGTTGTCCGTAGGTGTGAGCTGTGCACCCATCCGACCGGTCAACTGAAACGAGAGCGCGCTCTTGTCGCTCGACATCTTGAGATGCTTGGTGCGCAAACGAATCGCCATCTGCGCGGTGTATCGGTTACGTACTTTTTGATTGCTCTTGGTCAAGGAGATCCAATCGCTGGACTTCAATGTCTTGTTCATCGAGCGCAACAAGATCTCCTTGTTGAGCGCCAACTTTTCGAGCAACTGGTGTGTTTGTTGTGTGAGTTGAATGGGAGTGTAGATTTGGAGACTGTCTTTGCCAGGCTTACTATCTCGCCGACAGGCAGAGCTTGCAAAGAGCACAAATACCATCAAGCACAAAGTAGATGTTCGCATCATGCCGACATTGCCTTGTCTTTTTGTGCGATACGCCAAAAACATAAAAATCTCTCCTTGGTGATGCCGGCACAAACGCGCACTCAGGGTGAGTGCGCGTTGACTTGTGTGGTCGTTACTTCTTCGCCCCACCCTGAATCCACTTTACGATCCTGTTAAATCGCCATCTCGCGATCTTCTTCGCCTTGCGTTTGCCCTTCGCCTGCGGACACTTTTTGCCCTTCCCACCGACTTTTGTGTGATTGCCTTGCAGCTTCAACAACAGGTAGGAAAAAGCCGGCTGGCTGGGCATTACGAGGTAGTACTCGCTCTTGGTTTGTTTGCTGAGTTGGTTGACGAGGCTCTTGTAAGCGATCTTGCGCTTGCTCAGATCGAGCCCACCTGCAGGTGGGACTTTGACCTTCACTTTTTTCCCTTTGACCTTTTTGCGCTCTTTACGAGAACTATGACAGCTTCGACAATACCGCTTGAATGTCGGCCACACATGGCGACGAAAAGATGTCTTGGCTTCGGCTTGTGATGCAAACATCGGCACACAGAGCATACCAAGGACCGCAAATAAAGACATAATTTGATGATGGAATCGCATGTTTTTCACTCCTTCTTGTGTGATAAATGGGTCTCTGTTCCTCCACGGAAGCAGCCCACCAAGTCACGGGCACTGATGTGTACCAAAACAATTGCAACCAAACGGGACACGACGCCAGTACATCCGAAAGGAAGTATCCTGGCCGGCTACTTTGTAACGAAACCGAATGACAGGGACGTACAACTTCCCACAAATGTCCGCCGGCTTTTGGTATTTGGGCAGTCCATGATTGGACTCAGCTCCATCAAAAGCAATGTTTTGACTGTAGCCTGCGGGAATGGAGGTTGGAAGCGGACCATTCGAGGGTGTGATTTCGATGTACTTGCTCGTTGTCTGACGTGGCAAATAGAGCTGCGCGTCGACCTTCAGATCGGTGATCGCAGCCTTTGAACGATTGTGGATCGTGATCGTCCCCTGTACAACGATAGGACGATACACAGAGCCTGGCATAAATCGCCAAAACGTCGCAATATTCAACAACGTGGGCTCTAACTCACTGCCGTTTGGGGGATATGGAGATGCGTTCGTCACGACGATGTCGGCATCTGGTGTACTCGATGTATCACTAGGTCCCTTCTCGATACCGTTTTGCTCGCCTTGTGATGTCGACTCATGGTTGCTCTGCTCGGGGGTCACTTGCTGATCAGGCGTGACGACCGTGTCGACATTCTGTTCCGCACCAGCGTCGATGTTCGCTCCTCGATCTTGGGTTTGTTGACGATCGACTTGCAGGCCTTCATTGCCCCTAGCCTCAGGGATACTTGGAGAGTCTGCCTGATGTTGTCCATCGACCTGTTGCCCCTGATCGTGCGAGGAGCCTCCGTCGTGTTGGTGTTGTCCATCCTGTTGCCCCTGTCCCTCCAGTTGTCCCTGGCCTGTACAAGCAGCAGACCAGCTGAAGAAAAGAGCCCACAACAACACCCATATCCATCCAGAACGTACATACAATGCAGACATCAATTCGCTCCATATTCGCGAACAAACCAAACAAGCGACTTTCACCTAGCGCTTGTCGAAGTGTCAGCGCAGGCTGATTTTTTGCTAACCACCCTCAAATGATAATAAAACCGTCCATACAGGTCAACACATCCTCCCCACAGCTCGCGTCTCCCCATACCGAGACAGCACTTGCAAACGCCACACAGGCGAAGTCACGACGTCCGGTCAGCCCTAGTCGATGATCTCATCGATCGTGTACTGATACCCCTGTTCGGTGAGGAAGAGCTGGCGCTTGAGCGAGAACTCCTGCTCGGTGGTATCGCGGCTCACGAGCGAGTAAAAATGAGCTTCTCCGATCTTCGGTCGCAGGATACGTCCGAGTCGTTGGGCTTCTTCTTGGCGGGAGCCAAACGTCCCAGAGACCTGGATCAAGACGTTGGCATCGGGTAAATCGATCGCAAAGTTGGCGACCTTTGAGACGACGAGGAGCCGAAGCTCGCCAGAGCGAAACTGTCCGTACAATTCTTCTCGCCGTGTGTTGTTTGTTTTGCCTGTGATCAGAGGGGCACCAAGGTGCTCAGAGATCCCCTTGATCTGTTCGAGATATTGGCCAATCACAAGGATATGATCGTCGCTGTGCTTTTCACAAAGCTCCTCAACGACCTCGATTTTTCGGGGGTTTTCCGCAGCAATTCGGATCTTGGTCCGTTCTGATGCGACCGCGTAATCGAGTCGTTTATCACGTGACAAGGGCACCCGGATCTCGTGACAAAATGCAGTCGCGATAAAGCCTCGCTGTTCGAGGTCCCGCCACGGAAGGTCATAGCGCTTGGGTCCGATCAGGCAGAAGACATCTTCTTGCCGTCCATCTTCTCGAATCAATGTCGCGGTCAAACCAAGTCGACGCCGGGCTTGTAAGACACCAGTAACGCGAAAGATAGGTGCAGGAAGAAGGTGGACTTCATCGTAAATGACGAGCCCCCAATTGCGTGCGTGGAATAGATCGAAGTGGGTAAATGCGTCTTCTCGCTGGCGTCGGTGTGTCAGGATCTGATACGTGACAACAGTGACGGGCAAGATCTCCTTGCGTTCACCAGAGTATTCTCCAACCTCTTCTTCTGTGAGGTCCGTTTTGTCGAGGATCTCTCGGATCCATTGGCGACACGCTGAGATGTTGGTCGCGAGGATCAGCGTGCTGGTCCCAGCCCTCGCAAGCGTCCCAATACCGACAACGGTTTTTCCTGCCCCACAAGGCAACACGACGACACCATGGCCTCCATCAGGACCACCACCGGCGTAAAAAATATCGATGGCCTCTTGTTGGTAATCCCGCAACCCAAAGTCAGCCCCCTCTCTCGTCGTCTCACGCAAGGAGACTTCGAGGGGATCGCCCTCTGTAAAGCCTGCAAGGTCCTGTGCAGGGAACCCTTTTCGAATCAAAAGCTGTTTAATATCTCCCCGGTGGAGCGGCTCAATGTGAAAGGAGAGAGGAGCGGGATGGGGGAGCAACATCGGTGAGATATGTTTGTCAGCCAAAAGCTGCTGACATACGAGTTCATCGTCGACTTCGAGGACGAGATACTGCTCTTCACCTGCGCGCAGACGGATCGTCCCATAGCGGGACATCTGGATCTCAATCTCCGTACAGATATGACCGGGCACAGGGTACTTTGCATACTTTTTTAGGATGCCGATAATCTCTTCTGCTTCCATCCCCACAGCGGCAGCGTTCCAAAGAGACAACGCAGAGAGTCGATAGGTGTGAATGTGCTCTGGTGAACGAACGAGTTCAGCAAAACGCGCGAGGTGATCGCGAACTTCGCGGTACAGAGGACTATACACTTCGACAAGGAGGCTCCGATCGCTTTGTACGATCAGAGGATTTTCGGGATTGAACATGTAGACCCCATGTCAGAAGAGCCACGTGCTTCAAAAAAACGTTACGTTTGAGAGCAACACAGGCCAAAACAATGAGCTGCCCACCCACATCAACAGTAGAGCACATTCACGCGAAGCCAACACGAGAATAAGCTTGCCAATCGATACGAATGAGGGAGATACCCTGGCACAAAAACGAGAGACGCGATATGCGCAAACAGGGCAAATGACGGGCACATATTGTATCTGATGTTTTCGCAAACGCAAGTAGACAGACACATATCACCCCCTCAACACAACCCTCAGACAAACGTCTATCCCTCCACTTTAAGATACATTGCAAAACCCACAAACCTTCTCTATCATCCTCAACAAAAGCACTTGGAAACCTCGCCAATGGACTCTAGATGGGCGCCGATGCCCCAAGAAAAATAGATGAAACCTCTCAAACTCTCGATCTCCGCCAAGCTCTTTTTGGGCTTTGTTTGTCTGCTCGTGACTTTTGTCAGCGTCGATATTTGGAGCGTTTATCAGCTCCGACAGATCGGTGTACATATCAGGATGCTCAACCGATACCAACGGCTGACAGGGCTCGCCTCACAGATGGAGGTATTGCGCCTGCACAAAAAACCCGCGTGGCAGCAGTTTCTCAAAGAAAAACCCAGCAAGTGGAAACAGGAACTTTACCAAAGGCTCCGATTTCCCAACCTGATCCTCAAGCTGCTCAAGCAACATCATCTGAGACTTGTGCGTTTTTCTCGACACAGCCAACAAGACAAAGTCTTTCTGTACAAACTCAAAGCTCACCTACAACGTCTTCGCGAACTCTTTCAACAATACCATTTGATGCTCTCTTCGGCCTTCGCCTCACGCCAAACCATCGCAAAACAGTGGCCCAAAAGGCGCACCATGTTGCAAAGCGTCGACAGACGACTTGGACGAGAGATCCGTCTGCTCGTCTTGCAAATGGATCTGAGACTCACACAGTCCGTTCTCCTCGCAGAGAGAGAGGAACGTTCTTCCGTGTGGGGGGTCATCCTTATCTCCATCATCGCGATCATTCTAGGCTTGATCATCCTTCTGCTCAGCTCCATCCCGCTCAGACGCATTCAAACCCTTGTCGACATGATCCAGAGCATCAAAGAAGGAGATTACGCAAAAAAAGCGGATATACCGCCAGGAGATGAGATCGGGACGCTCGCAAAAGAATTCAACAGTATGGCGCAGGCTCTCCACGAACGAGATCTCCGCCTCGCACAAAAACACACCGAGCTTGAAGAGGCATACGAAGATCTGCAAAAAAGCTCGGAGAAACTTCTACGTTCAGAAAGACTTGCCGCCATTGGACGACTCGCCGCACAGATCACACACGAGATCCGCAACCCGCTCAACTCCATCAGTCTCAACCTCGAATTGCTCGAAGAGGATCTCCTCACCCTCCCCGACCCCGAAGAATCCCTCGCCGCGTTACGCACCGCGATGGAGAAGATCGACCATCTCACCCTCATCACCAATGGTTACTTGCAATTTGCCAGCGGAAAACCTCCCCAACTCTCCCCCAACAATATCAACCGCGTATTGACTGACCTGTTCGAGTTTTTGCGCCCTGAGTTTGAGAGCCGCCGTGTCACCTGGAAGCTCGATCTTTTCGAGCAGCTTCCCGAGGTCAATGTCGACCAAAACCAGATCAGCCAGGCCCTGCTCAATTTGATCAGAAATGGCATGGAGGCAGCCTCCCAACATGGTGAGGAAGGACACATGAAGGTGCTCACACACATTGAGCAAGAGAACGTGCTCATCGAGATTCAGGACAATGGTGTCGGTATCACGCCAGAAGATCTCGAACAGATCTTCGATCCGTTCTTCTCGACAAAAGAGGAAGGCACAGGATTGGGGCTCCCCCTCACACAGCAGATTATCAACGCTCATGGCGGTCAAATCACTTGTCGCAGCCAACCAGGAGAAGGTACGACCTTCACGTTGACCTTTCCTTCGGTGTGAAGAGGATAGCGCGGCGGGTTACAAGCTAAAATGTTCGTGCAAACTCACGCAGTCGTCGCTTCACGCTCTTGGAGAGAGGACCAACTGCGGCAAAAAGAGCGCGCTTTGTGCACAAGATTTTCTTCGTAGACTCGACAAATTCGTCCATCGTCAGCGCCTCAATCTGTGCACGTTGTGTCTCAAAGGGGACATACGCATCGTACAGCACACTGGCACCAAGACGCTCGTTGAGCTGCTCAACCTGATCGAGCGCGTACTCTTGTGAAAAACGCAGGCGACGTTTGACGAGCGCGAACTCCTCTTCTGTAGGACCTTCATCACGCAATGTTTTGAGTTCGTGTACGATCTTCTCGGCGAGCTTGAGTGTTTTTTCAGGCGCGACGCTCGCACCAATATCCAACACGCTCGTGTCGTGGTATGTATCAAGACCCGCCCACACCTCGTAACAAAGACCCTCTTCTTCGACGATGCGCTGCCACAACCGACTGCTCATCCCATCGTCAAGGACACGCTCAAGAAGTAACAAGGACGGGAACATCGGATCTTGGGGGGATACGCCCAGAAACGAGAGCTGTAGCTGGACCTGACTGCTGTCATGGGAGACAAACGCCGTGGACTGCGAAGGTGCAGCTTCAGTGGGAGCCGGCTCAATCGCAAAGGGCGCACCTGCTGGCAGGTGAGAAAACGCCTGCTCGATCATCGGCAAGACAGACTCCGACGCAAAGCGCCCGGTCACGCAAATGACGAGATGTTCACCTGTGTAAAACTGGGCGAAGTGTTCCTCAAGTTGTTTCTGTTGGACGTAACGGAGTGTATTGGGAAGCCCGATGATCTTGTGCCCAAGGGGGTGCTCTCCCCAGAACGCAGCACGTGACACATCATCGATCTCCAGATCTTGTCCATCCTCATCGACATCTTCGAGACGCTCTTCGAGGATGATATTACGTTCGAGATCGACCCCTTCGAAGAGAGGCTTGTGGATAAAATCACCCATAAACGGAATCGCATCGCTGAGGTGATCAGGATGGACTTTCCCAAAGTAGTAGGTAAATTCGCGTGTTGTATAGCCATTAATCGCCCCTCCCCACGCTTCAAATGCGCGGTTCATGTCGAGAGAGGTCGCGTAACGCGCGTTGCCACGAAAGAGTACGTGTTCGAGAAAGTGTGAGACACCAAGCACACGGCTCGATTCGTATCGAGAGCCCACACGGACATACACCCCAATCCCCGCACTGTGGAGATGGGGAAGCGGACACAGCGCCACCCGAATCCCATTGGAGAGAGTGTGAAATGTTGGTGCGAGGTCAGGCGAGAAGCCTGCACGATCTGGTTGCGTTGGGGTCAAGGGCTTTAATTCCTCAGTCAATGGTTGGTTTCCTTCTCCTCCCTACCGTACAGGGAGGTGTTGAGAGCAAATCTTAGAATCCGTCAGCGACACCGTCTCCCCTTGGGTCAGCGGCGCCATCAAGCATACCTTTATCGTCAATCCAAACACCCATCGCGTTCCCCCACCAGCTGCGGAACTTCACTTTATGGCCACGCCTTTTCAAGCGTAGGATCGCCCGATTGGACGCTCTGATGCGCTCAACATACAACACCTCGGGCTTCCATTGGTGGTGGATACGCGGAAAGCGAACAGCTCGCTGGATGGACATACCGTGATCGATTAAGTTGAGGATGATCTGCGCGACCGTTGTGATAATCGTGGGTCCACCAGGGCTCCCAATCGACCCACGCAAGCGTCCATCTTCAAACACGAGCGTTGGGGTCATGCAAGAGAGTGGGGTTTTTCCGGGTTGGATGGCATTTGCATCGGATTGCATCAACCCATACGAGTTGGGTTTGCCTGGATTGGCTGTAAAATCATCCATCTCGCTGTTCCAGATCACGCCAGTGTTTTTGGCGATCACGCCGGAGCCAAAGGTCGTATTGATCGTCAGCGTCATCGCGACCGCGTTGCCCCACTGATCGATCACAGAGATATGGGAAGTGTGCTTTGTGAAGTCCGCAGGTGCGCCGGGCTTGACGCTCCCTTTGGGCGCCGCCTTCTCCATCGATATTTTCTTGCGCAACGCAGCCGCGTACTTTCGCGAGATGAGACCTTTGTTTGGGACCTTTGCAAAACGCGCATCGCCCTGGAACTTGGCACGGTCAGCAAACGCCAAACGCATAGACTCTCCGAGTAGATGTAGACGTTGGTCCGAGTAAGGAGCCATCTTCGGTAAGGAGAAGCCGTTGAGGATGTGGAGGATCTGCAACAGATGAACGCCTCCAGAGGAAGGTGTCCCCATCGAGTAGATCGTAAACTTCCGCTTTTTTCCCGAGAGGGTGCGCTCATAGGAGCCAATCACAGGTTTTTGCCAGTAGGCCTTGTACTTGTTGAGGTCCTTGAGCCTCATAATCCCTTTTCCCCTGCGCATATCCTTGTCGAGTCGTTTGGCGATCTCGCCGTAATAGAAGTCACGAGGGCCGATGGTTTGAATTCGTTTGAGTGTCCAGGCGAGATCGGGTTGCTTCAGTCGTTGTCCCTGGCGCAAGCGCTTGCCTTTGGGAAAGAGCACCCTCATGGACTCGCGAAACTTTCGAAGCTTCCACTTGTAGTAACGAAGATATCGCGACAATAGGCGATGGATACGAAACCCTTTCTTCGCGTACAGGTGCGCGTCTTTCAACAATTCCTTCCAAGGGACGTTGCTATATCGGTGCGCGACCTCCGCCATACCTGCGACCATACCAGGAGTACCGGCGGCGAGCCTTCCGATCTCAGAGAGCGTCTTGCCGCGTTTCCCATAACGGGAAAACAGATTGCGTTTCGCCGCAAAAGGAGCCCTCTCTCGAAAATCCAGTGTATCGACCGCGTCGTGTTTTGCGTCGTATGCGACGAGAAACCCACCTCCTCCCAAACCAGAACTGTATGGTTCAACGACAGCAAGGACAAACGCAGCGGAGATCGCGGCGTCCATCGCATTCCCACCCATGCGTAAGACGCGCAGCGCGGACTTCGTCGCGAGGGGGTGCGCTGTCGCGACCATCTGTTTGGGAGAGCGCCTCGCAAACAGTGACTTCTGAGGCGGTGCTTGTTTCTTCAGGCGACGTGGACCGGGGAGCCTTCGCCACCGATAACGTTTGTAAGGAGGACGCTTACGCACGACAGCACGCTTAACAACACGTCGTACAGGAGTCTTTGCCTTTCGGCTTACCGGTCCATTCCGAACGACCGGCCTTTGCTGGACCCGCCTCTTAGGTTGCTTGACCTGGACCTTCTTGTCACACCCGGCGAACAATGACACGGCACATACAAGCACCACAGTACAGGCAAAACGAACGCCACTCACCGACAACTTTGACTCAGCAACAAACATCATCAACACCACTTTCTGCCACCTTGGAAATGCACATCGAACATGTTCTACAGGAATGAAGAGGGAATCACACTCCCCCAAAAAAGACACCACAAGAGTGGATTGGGTAGGAGGATTGTTCTCCTTGGAGAACCGTTTTCAACAAAGCTTGTGACACGTCAAGAGCCTTGTTTGGACAAGGCCGCCCATGCGGTCTTGCGATAGTGTCGATAGCGCAAAAGAAAGATGCGCTTTCGTGTGCGAATAAACTTTCGCAACTCGTAGCCTTCGCGGAGCAAGTGTATCGCGACACGTTTCCACCCATTCACAAAGGTCTTATCTTTTTCAGGCACAGCATCTTGCACCGCACGAAGTTTTCGACCAGACGCCTTGATCAATGGCAACGCGGTCTCCAAAAATTCGAGCGCCTTCTTGCGGTCGAGGACCAGCCGAAAATATCCATCCGCGACGAGCCCCACCACGAGATATCCGAGCGAGAGATCGGCTCCCAGTTGATGGCTTAAAGCCCCGTACGCAAATGGCGCCTTACCGGGATAACGGCGCTGCTTTTTGAGGGTCGCGTTGGCGAGGATCTTGGCGACATCTTGGGCGATCGAGTTTCGATAGACTAAAAATTGTTTCATCTCGGATGCTTTGCCCTTCGTCGCCTCTTTCAAAGATTCGGCCGCACCTGACATCAGTTCGACCGTCGCGCGGATCTTCGCGAAGAGCTCTTTGTGGTCGTCACCACGAGGCAATTTCAAATCCTTCAAGAAAGTCTTCTCTTTTTGGATCAACGCGTTCAAGGTCTTCAGATATCGCTGCGTCTTCTTCGCGTTGTACACCTTTGAACGGAACATATCGCCGAGAACACCGAGGCTAAAATAGGTCATCACGAGGCGATTTCCCATCAAGGTCTCCCACGTCTTGTTGACCTTGTTCAGTTTGGCCTTACTCAGGGAGCGCCTCGCATCGACCTGTCCACACCCAAACACGCCTACGACGACGCAAGCTACCACAAACGCTCTCACCTTTTGCATCAATGTTCCTCCTTACACAAGCTGACGTATTCGAGGACAACACAGGGCGCTCACCCCGCACGAATATGATTACGTGTATCCCGAAATCACAGTCACTCAGATAGCTCATGTAGTACCATATCTATCCTATTCTGAAAAGGACACCTGTTCGTGTGCACCACCACACATTTTCATCGTCTCTCCAGCGTCCTCGTGTCCCACAGGATTTTGACAGGGTGTTGCATATACAATAGTATCAAATCATACTATTTCTATAGATATCCAGGCATCATATCCGCAA
This sequence comes from Deltaproteobacteria bacterium, assembly GCA_002731275.1. Lineage (GTDB taxonomy): Bacteria > Myxococcota_C > UBA6777 > UBA6777 > UBA6777 > UBA6777. Next base: position 56,125 of record PCBK01000052.1, read on the forward strand.
TCAAGTCGACATCGCGCGAAAGGATTTTTTGATGAAAAAGATGTTTTTTTTGGTAGTAGGGTGTTTGTGCTTTGCAGCACTGCCCTACGCGTGTACGGGAAACAATAACAACAACGAGACCACCACGGAAAAAGCGCCAGGCGAAAAAGTGGGTGGCGAGACCACCGAAGAGAAAGGCACAGGCGAAGGCACCAATACTGAAGGCACAACAGAAGCAGTCGCCGACGCAGGTCCAGACAGCCTCCCACAAGAGACGGGACCTGAGGTCGTCTTCGAGCCCAATCCCAACGTCGGCAAGATCCGCTGGACTGTCGATCTTCCTGCAAATATCCTGAGTCTCGCGCTGAGCAGTGATGAGAAGACCATCTACGCGACCTCTGGTCCAACTCTTTACGCCCTCACCGCCGAGGATGGTACAGAAGAATGGAAGATGTCAGGCATCGGACAATCTCTCTCTGCTCCCGTCGTGGACGCTGAGAAGAATATCCTCGTAGGTTCTGTCGACAAGAGCATCTACGCGATCCACCCGACGCTCAAACGATGGGCCTGGAAATTCACGGCGCAGGCTCCAGCAGATGCATTTCCCCCTGCCTTGGGCCCAGAGGGGACGGCCTTCTTTGTCGCAGGGAATACCCTCTATGGGATCAAGAAAAATACCGCGTTGTGGGCCACGCAGTATGATATGGGTGATGAAGCGACGTCCGGACCGGCCGTCGCCAAAGATGGAACCGTTTATGTCTGTGTGAAAGACAAGACCCTCCACGCGGTCGACAAAGACGGCAAGCAAAAATGGAAGAAGTCCGTTGGCAGTGAGCCCTGTCCAGCCATCAGCATCGGCGCAGATGGTACCATTTACGCAGGTGGGGGAATGCTTCACGCGTTCAAACCAGACGGAAGCACTGTCTGGAGTCCTCAATCTCAATACGGGAACGTCACAACCGCGATCGTCATTCACGGCTCCTCTTTGTACTTTGGTTCGTTTAACGGGAAGCTGTACAAAGCCAATGTCAGCGATGGTAAAAAATCCTCCGGCCCCAACTGGGACGCAGGCCTCTCCATTACCATCAGCGGAAGTATCGACTATGCCCCAACGATCGGTGCCTCTGGGATCATCTACCTTGGGGATTCCAGACCCTCCCTCGAAGCGTACAGTCCTTTCAATGGCAAGGTCCAATGGGCCGTTGGGACAGCGTCACGGACCCCCTTCACAGGGCACCCAATCATCGCTTCGGATGGCACGCTCTATCTCGGAACAGAGCAAGGTACATTGTTCGCTGTTTGGACGGAGAGTCCAGGTCCCGCAAACAGCCCTTGGCCGAGAGGACAGGGGAACAACCAAAGCACCTCCCTCCAGCCCTAGTCGATTGCCCCACGAAAGACATCCGATATAGAGGTCGGACACAAGGCCCGACCCTACGGATAAAAACGTCATACCACGATTAAAAACGTCATACCACGATTAAAAACGTCTCCAAGAATTCCCTTCCACACCACGAAAACAACATCCCTACACCACGAAAACAACATCCCTACACCACGAAAACAACGCCCCTACACCACGAAAACAACGCCCCTACACCACGAAAACAACGCCCCTACGCCACGAAAAAGCGACATCCCACAGAGAAAAAGGTCGACTCCTACAAACCAAATACCACATTGCGATTGTACACAGACAACAACACGGTTTAGTTTCCTTCTTTCCCGGCCTTCAGCGCTTGATCCCACTTGATATACAGCCCAAAAGCCTGCATCGCGTCGTCGTACTTGTCCGCATATCGCGCACATGCGCCGATCAAGTATTGTATGCCGAGATACTTCTTCTTCAGCGTCAGTGGCAGACCTTTTGCGCGCACAAATGGCTTGAGCTGTTTGAGGCAATCATCAGGCTGATCATCTCCAAACAGCTTACGGGCTTTCAAATAACGACTCCACAATGCTTTTTGGGCTTTGCCTTGGGGAGGTGCGTGTTTGAGATCCGGGCCTCTCTCCTGGCCATCAAGGAGCCAGAGCAAACGCTTTGTCTCCTGTATTCCCTTCAGTGAAGGCGCGAGTGAGACAGCCTTTTTTATACTCTTAACGCCTTTCCCGATCTCGCCATATCGGCACTGTGCGATCGCATGCGCCTGCCAAAAACGCGCTCTCTCCGTTTTTCCCATCGGTTTGTTGTGTGGTTGAAAATACCGAAACACCTGCCCTCTGTGCTTGGCGACGGCCTTGCGAAAACGCCGGGCGGCTTTTGCCGTCTTGTGTCCGACCAAATCCAAAGGCGCGTAAAACTCCAAAATATTGAAATCATCCGTGTTATAGACTTCTGGAGTCGTCTTGAGCAGCGCGTCGATCTCCTTCTCACCGAGCAGCAAACGCGGAATCAGATCATGCGCCGACTTGAGCTTCATCGCCGAAAAAACCGGCTCGTAAACCTTCTTCTTGATCACCTTGTCATAACGTTCAAGATCGAAGTGTAAAGGCTTGACAGAGGCGATGATCACCTTGTCGTAGCTACCATTCTCAATCTCAAACAACCTTACGTAAGGGAACACCTTCCGGACCGAGCGAAGGATCATCAAAATATTTTCGTAAGAGAGTTCGTAGATCTGCACCCACTGACAGAAGATCCCATCCTTCTTCAGGCGCTTTTTGGCGATACGAAAGTACTCCAACGTGAACAAATTGGCGACGCCACTCATCCACGGATTCGAAGGTTCAGAGATCACCACGTCGAACTGTTCAGAGGTCGTCGCGAGGTAATTACGCCCATCGTTGTAGTAGAGTGTGAGCTTTTTTCCACGTTGTTTCAGAGGATGGAAATTCCACTTGCGAAAGCGCTTGGCACCTTCCACAACAGCCGCTTCAAGCTCGACCGCGATCAACTTCTGTAACGGAAAGTGCAGCGCTGCACCGACGGTCATCCCCGAACCCCACCCCACAATCACAGCTCTCTTGGCGTCCCCATGAAGCATCAGTGGCAATGTCCCAACGCCGATCTGTGTTCCTCGATCTCCAACATTCGAAGCATCCGTTTTGCCGTTCACTTTCAGAGCCCGGTGTGTCTCACTCCCCTCGACAGAGACCGTCGCGCTGACACCTTCTTTGTAAAAAAGGACCGTGTTGGGGGTCAGCGCTTGTTTGAGGCTGTACGACTGAAACAATGAAAGACGAAACATTCCGAGATTCATCCGACCAGGGTGCCATGAGGGCAGCAACCAGACAACGACACAGCCGAGCATCACAACAACTGCAAACCACCCACGATGTGCAGACCGCCGCGCAAACAACAGACCAAGCGCACACACGAGATAGAGTGTGACACACAGCGCCAACCCCCCCTGCATCGTCAGGACGGGGATAATCACAAAACCAGCGATCGCTGAACCGACAATACTGCCGACTGTATTTGCTGCATATAGTTGGCCAACCTGTTGCCCAACAGCGCGCGTCTGCCAACCGTAGATCGCCAACGCGATGGGAAAAAACGTCCCCATCAAGAAGGTCGGTAACAAGATCGGGATGGCCGCGATCAGACCTTTGATCGCAAATAACACGATAGGATCGACATGCTTGGCGATATCATGAACGACCAAGACAAATAATTGAGGCAAGCGATCCATGATGACGCTCCCAAGTGCGACACTCAACGCCGTCCCAAACAACGTGTAACTCCAGGCTTTCACAGGATCGAGTGTCCGTCGCACCAACCACGCACCAAACGCCGCACCGAGCGCAAGCCCCGACAAAAAGGTGCCCAAGATGATCGTAAACGCATACGTCGATGAACCGATCACCATCGCCAACGCACGAGACCAGATCACCTGACAGATCATCGCGAGCGCCCCTGTGACACCCAAACTCCACATCACCACCTTCGGAAGGAAGGTCGTGCTCTCCTCACTCCACTGACTTGGTATCAATGACGAAAGTGGCGCAAACTCGTCATCCTCGGCGTCTTTCTCCGCAGCTTCCTTGTCCTCTGTGGATGTGTTTGGGGTCTCTTCTGCCACAGGCATTGCATCGACCCGAAGCCCAATCAACCCCATCGCGCCGCCGATCAACAACAACGTCCCGGCGACGCTCCACAATGTCACGGAGTGACCAAGCAGTGGAAGCAACACAAATCCACCCGTAAATGCACCTGTGACAGCGCCAAATGTGTTGGTGCTGTACAAGAGGCCGACATCAAACCCGATCCGCTTTTGGTGGCGGACAAAGTATCGACTGAGCACAGGAAGTGTCGCCCCCATCAACGTCGTCGGCAACAACAACAGCAACGAACACAACACAAACCGGATCAAACCGACGACGATAAACGGCCACTCAAATGGAATGTATTGATACAGTGTGGGCAACCCCGCGAGCAAAAAAGGCAAGACCAAGGCATAGGTCGCGACCCCAACCTCCAACAAACCATACACGAAGATCGGACGCGTCAGACGATCTGCATGTCGTCCAGCCACATAGCTGCCGAGCGCGAGACCTCCCATAAAAGAAGTCAAGACCGTCACAATCGCCAACGTCGTCCCACCAAACACCAACGTCAGCATACGCACCCAGAGATTTTCCAACACCAGACTGGTAAAACCAGAACAAAAGAAAGCCAAGAGGACGAGATAACGCACAAAAAGATCCTTTTCTTACAAAGTCCGAACGATCTCTATGTCGACGTAAAACACAGGGTCCGTGCGATGAGAAGATGTTCAGGAAGGTTTTTGTTTGGATGGAGAAGGGACAGGGGTCCCGGATTCAGGTGTTTCACTGGCCTGGTGTTCAAGCACCGCAGGGATGGGTGTCTTTTTGGCAAGTGGGATCAGCGCTTCAGAGGCAGAGGCGACACGATCTTCCCCTTCGAGCGCCCACGCGGCGACGTCATCGAGATGTGCCAACAAACGCACGTGGAGCTCTCCTTGGATCTCTTGGGGGACGTCGATCAGCTCCTTCTCATTTTTGGTTGGGATAAACACCTCTTTGACCCCAGCCCGGTGTGCCGCCAAGATCTTCTCTTTGATCCCACCAACTGGCAAAACAACACCTCGCAAGGTGATCTCACCAGTCATTGCGACATCTGAGCGTACTTTCTTACCAGACAGCAGGGACAAAAGCGCCGCAAAGATCGTGACCCCAGCAGAAGGACCATCCTTCGGAATGGCGCCGGATGGAAAGTGGATATGGATGTCTTGATTGAGCATGACATCTTCGTCGATCTGTAGCTGCCGCGCGTTGGAACGAACATAGGACACGGCTGCGTGCGCTGATTCTTTCATCACGTCGCCAAGCTGCCCTGTCAGCAGCAGCTTCCCAGTCCCCTTCATCTTGGTGACTTCGACGAAGAGGAGCTTGCCTCCTGCCGCAGTCCATGCGAGCCCTGTCGCGACCCCTGTCACACTCATACGATCGGCCATCTCGGAGTGAAACTTTTGTGGTCCTAGATAATCTGGAAGAGTCTGCGTCGAAACCTCTCGTGGCGCGAGATCACCTTCGACGACATCCATCGCGACAGTTCGACAGAGCGTCGCGATCTCTCGCTCAAGACTCCGCACACCAGCTTCCCTCGTATACTCACGACAGATCTTGCGGAGCGCGTCATCTGCGATCTGAACATGCCCAGGCGCAAGGCCGTGCTCTTTGTGTTGTTTAGGGATCAAAAAGTGACGCGCGATGTATAGCTTTTCTTCTTCGATGTAGCCGGAGATCTCGATCACCTCCATCCTGTCAAGAAGTGCAGGTGGGATCGGATCGAGCATGTTCGCCGTCGCGATAAACATCACCTTCGACAGATCGAAGGGGACCTCAAGATAATGATCAGAGAAGGTACCGTTTTGTTCGGGGTCGAGGACTTCGAGCAATGCAGCCGCAGGATCGCCTCGAAAATCTCGACTTAACTTGTCGATCTCATCAAGCATAAAGAGCGGGTTGTTGCTGCCGGCTTTTTTGAGCCCCTTGATGATGCGACCAGGGAGCGCGCCCACGTAAGTCCGTCGATGTCCCCGGATCTCGGCTTCGTCTTTGACGCCGCCGAGCGCGATGCGCACAAACTCTCGTCCCATCGCGCGTGCGATCGAGCGCCCAAGTGAGGTCTTCCCAACTCCAGGAGGTCCAACAAAGCACAGGATCGGACCCTTCATGTCGTTCTTGAGCTTGCGAACTGCGAGATACTGCAAGATCCGCTTCTTCACCTTCTCCAGTTCGTAGTGGTCCTCATTGAGGACCGCGCGGGCATGGGGCAGATCCAGCGAGTCCGTCGTAGAAACAGACCAAGGCAAGTCGATCATCCACTCGATATAGCTCCGCGCGACTGTGTACTCTGCGGATTGAGGTGGCATTCTTGAGAGACGTCCAAGCTCCTTGAGGACCTCTTTCTCGACCTCTTCGGGCATCCTGGCTTGTTCGATTTTGAGACGAAACTCATCGACCTCTTCGAGCTCCTCCTCGTCCTCCCCAAGCTCTTTTTGAATGGCTTTGAGTTGCTTGCGTAGGTAGTACTCTCTCTGGCTCTTGTCGAGCTCCCCTTTGACCTGATTTTGAATGCGGTAATTAAGCTCCAACATCTGTAACTCTTTGCGCACAAACACGAGCACTTTCTGCAAGCGACTGCGCACATCGATCGTTTCGAGAATTTCTTCCTTTTCGGACATCGTGATGTTGAGGTACGCAGCGACGAGATCAGCGAGGTAACCTGCGGACTCCATGTTCTGCACAACGTTGGAGACCTCTTGGGGGATGTGTGGGGAGAGTTCAATGATACGTAACGCGACCTCTCGAAGGTTGTGAAAGAGAGATTGTAGCTCTGCGTCTTGGCTGGTGCGTTCGTCGATGAGTTGGATGTGTGCCTGAAGATATGGACGTCGTTGTGTATACCGAAGCACCCTCAGGCGCTGTAGACCTTGTACATGGACGATCAAATTGCGGGAGTCTTCGCTGACCTTCATCACCCTGAGGATTTGTGCGGCGGTCCCCATCGCGTAGAGTTCGCGCCCTTCAGGGTCGTCAACGTCTGGATTCCGCTGCCCAACGATCCCAATCATACGGTCCCCTTCCATCGCGTCATCGATTAAGCGAAGACTCGACTCGCGACCGATCGTCAAAGGGATCACAACGCCAGGATAGATCACCGTGTTGCGCAGCGGCAGTACAGAAAGCTCTTCCCGGATACGCGCGCGACCACGCCCCCTATCAAACCAACCTTTTTTGCCGTCATCATTGAAGAAAGTCAAAACACATACCTCAAACTCGATGCAATCAAATCAATGTTTTGTCACAAGCCTGAAGTATAACACAAGATCATCCATCGAGGATCGCAATGTGCAAAGGGTGTTTATTCACCTCTTTGAAGGGCGAGGTGCGAGACGCAGCACACGCACCTTTTTGGAAGGGTATTTGATCGTAGGCATCGGACGACGTTGGAGAAAGACACGACTCTTCACACGAAGAAGAGGACGCTTTGGCCGATTCAACATCAACACTTGGCTTCTTTTCTTCGGGAAAACGCGAGGACGATTCATCGGTGCAGAGACTTGTGGAGAAGGTGGTGTCTCCGCAGGGACCGGATCGATACGCTTGACAGGCACAATCCGACGAACAGGAGGAGCTTGGCGCACAGTCCGAGGCTGGGGCGCGCTCCCTGCAGATGAGGTCACAGTCTCCAGCGCGCGGATCTTCAAATTATCAAAGCAGGTATAGGCAATCCAGTTGCTGAAGGCAAAGAAGCCATGATTCTTCCCATCGAGAGGAGAGGGATCGTGGTATTGCATGTACAATTTACCATCGACAAACCACTGTAGCTTTTCCCCTCGGCGGACAACACGCCAATGGTACTTGCGATCTTTCTTTGGTCCGCCTCTCTTCCAACGTCGGCAGAGTATCCGTTTACTCTGCTGCTTCCACTTACAATTTTTATTGTGCTCACCGAGTCGATCGATGATCGACGTGCTGTTATTCCACCCACCATGAACGAGCACATAACCAGAAGCGTGAAAACGCCCGTCTGTAAACAGCTCGATTTTGACATCACCAGTGCGTTCGTGCGCCCAAGCGTCGAACTCGATCTCAACATCTCTGGGCAAACGACCGAGCAAAAACAAGGGGTTGTTGCGGGCTTGCTCAACACACAAGCGGCCGTCTCGCTGGTTCTTTGCAGACGCGACGATCCGCCATCGGCCACTCATCTCCGAGAACCACTGTGAGCCCAACGTCTTGCGATTGAAGTCGTCGGAGAACGGAACCTTTAGAGTGGGCGTTTGGTTCTTTTCATCACAGCCCTCACACCCGCCCAATCCAACGAGAGGCAACAGAAAAAGGAGACAAAGACGATTCCATCGAACATTCATAAAAATACTCCTTGGTAGATGGGAGATATGATTGATCTTGACGCTCACAATATACACATCGTCGCGCAAATGTACACGTCTATGGTCGGGATGATGTTGTGTTGTGGGCATATTCGAGAGAGCAGGAGACGATGAAGTGCTTAGCGGAGTGGGTTGATAACAGGCGTTTTGGGGAATGGATCATCGCCTGTCCCGTTGGAGATTCCGGGAAGTTTGGGAGCCACATTTGTCCCAGCAGCAGGGAGTAATGTGCCACCCGCTTTGCTGTTTGTTGGTGTTGCGACAGTACCAGCAGCTGTTGTGGGTTGACGTGAGAGTTGATCCTTCCAGGTCATATTTGCTTTGAAGCCCGTGTCATCTTCGATGTCAATGCGCCCTTCTTTAAGGTGCAAACGAACCTCATGTACATCTGGTCGATATCCACGAAGCTGTGTCCAGCTTTGACCATTTGAAGACCACACTGAACCTTTTTGGCTGAGGATCATCACCGCGCTGCCAAGAAGCTCAGAGGCTGTCTTTTTTGTCGCAGCAGAGAGCCAGGAGTGACCACCATCTTTGCTGACGTGGAGACGTCCTTCACCAGCGACGTACATCAAACCATCTTTTGTGAAGACGAGGCTAGGACCGTTGGCAATCATATCTTTACAACCGATGCTCGTTCCGCAACCGAACTTATCGTTGACATCGCCGCTGATGTCGTCCATTTTCCCGCCACTACAATCGTACACACGACCGTCTTGTACGACACAGAAAGAGTGCGCTTGTGTCCCGGTTGTGGGCTTGCCTGTATTTGGGTTGGCCACGCCTGTAGGGTTCCCCGCTTTGATCCCTGTGTTTTTGGGGTCAGCGAGTGTTGGAGTTCCGCTGTTGTTAATCGTGCCGCCCTGAGTGGGGGTCGTCGCACTGCCACTTCCAACCTGTCCGGAACTTCCACCTGTTGGTGTTTGGGAAGAAGTTCCACTGGAGGGGTTTTGTGAAGAGGGTGTTGGTGTCGTGTTGCCCTGCCCAGGCGTAGGTGTCGTCTGGGTTGCTGATGTTTGGCCAGCGGAGGGCTGTGTGGCTTTGCTCCCTGCTGTTGCAGAAGGCGCTGCGACGTGAGCTGCAGAGGCGAGTTGTAAGACTGCGTGTTGCGATGTTGTCTGCGCAGCAGCCTGTGTTTTGCCGAAAGAGCGTGCTGCGTGCTTACGGCCATTGGTATCAAAGTACTGTTGGAAGACTGCTCGCAGAGGCACGTTCGTTTTTGAACGGGTGCCTTCACGTCCAGCAAATGAAGGAGTGTGGATCGAATCGACAAATGTGTTGTCCATGGAGAGAGCATCGCGACCGTCGATCCAGACAAAAGGAGCGACAGGTTTGTATGGGACATTCGCAGTCACTTTGAGTGCTGCGGGCCGTGCACCTGTGGTGGGACGGGCTTTTGCTGGTGCCATACGGAACAAGCGCAAGATGTCATCGTCAGAGGTTTTGTCGACGTGTCTGGTGCGCTGTTGGGTCAGCATGTTTGTGAGAGAAGGTGCTTCGAGTTGGTTCCAGAGACCGGAGAAAAAGGAACCGACAGAGAAGATCCCGATCAGCGCAGCCGTCGCAGCAAAGGGTCGAGAGCCCACGTAAGCACGAGCAGCGCGTCCCCATAGACCTGTAAAGATCGCGAAGAGAAACGCGAAACAGTTGCCGACTTGCTTGAGCACCTTTTGTCGAAAGCGATACAAACGACCATTGACTGCACCTGCGGAGACACCAAGCTCAGAAGCGACTTCACGGAGAGGTGCGCCTTCGGAGAAATGTCGATGGACGAGCGCGTTGTCGATTTGGTTCTCTTCGGCAAGTCCCTGAATCACACGAAGATGTCGCATAAACACAACGCGTTGTTCGGGGGATGGTTCGGCACTCTCAAGGTCACATTGCTCAAGATCGGAGAGGTGCTCTTTGCGCTTTTGGTAGTAGTCATAAATCATATGACGCAGGATACCTTCGGCGTAAGCTTGCAATGCCTCAACGCGCTCAGTGCGCATCTTTTCGACGAGGACGACAAGTACTTCCTGTACAATGTCTTCCACCTCAGCTTCTGGAATTTTCCGGCGCGCCTTTTCACGAAGACGCCCGATTAACCTATCCAGATCAAACGAGTTTTTTGCTTCCATGGGATTCTCTCTTCATTCGTGACGTCAGTCATCCAGGGCAATGAACACGTACTATTCTATTATCAGCTCTGTCACAGGAATGTTGCTTGCGCAGGGTGCGTTTCTTCAGACAAGAGCTCTTTTGTTCTTCTGTAACCTATTTACTATTCATGATTTCACAAGATTTTTCAAGTCCATTTTTTGTTCTGCTGTACATCAGCACACCACAACAGGACCGCAAAGGCGGCAATCACAAGGCCAACGTTTGAAACTTGGTAGTGCATCTGTTATATACCATGAGCGCTTTTTCTCCAAAAAGCAGTCCGATCCAACCATCCCCTTATGGGGCATTGACTTGCAAGGAAAGTTTGTATGAGTCGTTCAAAACGAGAGGGCCCCAAACAAGAAGTCCCAACTGAGTGGCGGCGGATTTTGATGGAGGAAGGTCCAGATGGACAACCTGTACCTGTGTCCGCTGAGCTTGTGACCTCAACCCCATCCCCGCACACCAAAAAAGTCCCGGACGAGTGGGCCAACATCCTCCAAGAAGAGGCCTCGCAAAATGCGATCTCGCTAGGCAACCATACAACAGACTTTTCCGAACATACCGTTCCTGGAATGCCGATCCCAGATATCCTCAAAGAGGAGAACACATCGCCTCCTGCAAACACCATGGAGGTCCAACACTTCTCAGCAACGGATCACCTCCACGACCCATCCGTTTTGACAGGCGATAAGTTCCCACCTCCCAGTCAATCGCGCATCGTTGATACACATGCCCCCCAACCTCACTATCAAGATGAACGTCCAACCCAAAACCGCCACATCCCGATCCCACAACCTTCAGGGACATTCACCAACCCTCCCCACGTAGGCTCAGAGCTGCTACTCGAAGAAGAGACACCTTCAACCTTCCGAGACGAGACGACCTCCGAACACCACACGAGCAGCGACGAGTATGAGCTCAAAGGTACCGATCAGATGCTCAACCTCAACGATCAAGGCTCTATCCTTGACGATGATGATTTTGACATCCACGATGAGGTAACTGTCATCGGAAAATCTCCTCTCGCACAGGAGCTTCCCCCAACACACCCCACACCTCCTCCACAAGATTCACACGAAGAGCTCAACGCGCTCGATGAACTCGACGCCCTTGAGTCTTTTGATGAACTTGAAGAGGTCGAAGAGATCGACGCCTTTGGTGAGACAACAAACGTCGGAAAGATCCCACAAGCCCCCCAAGAAGACGATGATGATGACGATGAAGACGGGACTCTTTTTACAGAAGCGCTGCCAATACCTGCTTCTCTTCCCAAACGCGATCCTTTGACGCTTCCGCCTCCAGCCCCGCTCCATACGCCAGCAGACGAGGCCGAGATATCCCATACAAGCGGGACCTTTCAGGCTGCCTCCTCCCATACAAGCGGGACCTTTCAGGCTGCTTCCTCCCATGCAAGTGGGACCTTTCAAGCTGCCTCCTCCCACGCACTCGACACGTTGATCGAGCTACAAAAAGAGTCCATCGCGCTTCAACAGCAAACACTTGAGAGGCTTGAAAGTTTACAACAAACGAATGAGACATCATCGACACCGCAAGTAGATCCACAACTCGAAACCCGCCTTGGTGCACAGTTCGAGTCACAACTTCATACAGCACTCCAACAACACCAAGAGCAACAACAACTCGCGACACAAGAACAGTTCGAAGAGCTTCAACAAGATCTGGAGATCGCACAACGAGAACAAAGAGACACTGCGTTTTATGGTATTTTCCAGGACTTTCTCCAACTCTTCGACTTTGTCGATCTGCGCTTTCGCACATTGTGGGAACATCAAGGTGAAGAGCACCTTGCAGTACAAGAGATGGGCGCAATGAGAGAAAAGCTTTTAGAACTTCTTCACCTGCAAGAGCTTCGTCCGATCGACACAAATAGCCTTCAATATGATCCAACGTTGCATCGCGCGTTGCAGGAGAGTCCAACAAATCAACCCAACGAAGATGGACAGATCGCGAGGATCTTCCGACAAGGATTCTTCCACAAGGACAAAGTGTTTCGACCAACAGAGGTTGAGGTAATGCGGTATCGGAGATGATCGAAAGCCTTTTCAGTCTTTGCATCGTATGGTAATCTGTTGCGGATGACACTCCTGCACCTTCACCATGAACTCGTACCGAGACTCATCTTACATCGAGGGAGTGCGTCAATCTACTGCGGTTCGTCGCTCTTTGCGGAATAAGGAGTTGAAAATAAAATGATCATTTGTCCACAATGCGGCTGGGAAAACGACGACGACTTCACATTTTGTTTGGGATGTGGCTTCCAGCTCCCTACGCCCTCAGGCGGTGAAAGTCCAGCCCCTGCTGCGCCCCCTACTCCGGCCCCTGCGCCACCGGCCCCTGCGACACCCGCTCCAGCCCCGGCGACGCCTGCCCCGGCCCCTGCAGCGACGCCTGCTCCGGCCCCTGCAGTCACACCTGTCCCAGCAACGGCAGCTCCAGCAGCGGCAACACCCGTCCCGGCACCAGCGACACCTGCTCCCGTGTCAGGTGCGCGTGCGTGTCCTCAGTGCAACGCAAACGTCCCCGAGGGCAATGCTTTTTGTGGCGAATGTGGCTTTAAAATGGCAAACGCCCCTGCACCTGCAGCTCCCCCAGTCACAACACCAGCCCCTAGTATCGCCCCTGCAGCGGCACCTGCCCCTGCCCCCACAGCGCCACCAGCCTCCGCGCCTTCACCTGCGATCCAAACATCGACCCCACCCCCAGCCTCGACCCCTCCAGCCAAGCTCGTCCTGCTCCTCCCAAACGGACAGGAAGGTGGTACATACCCACTCAAGCCAGACAAAACGCTGATCGGACGCAAACAAGGTAACATCCTCTTTCTCGATGATCCCTACGTGTCCCCTCTGCACGCATCTTTTGTCCGAATGCCTGACGGTGGACTTAAAGTGATCGATGAAAACAGCCTCAACGGCCTCTTTCTTCGATTGCGCGATAAAACCACAATCGATAACGATGACGTCCTGCTGCTCGGAAAACAGCTCCTGCACTTTGAACGAATCCTTCCCACTGCGGAACCTCAAAAACAAGAGCCCAACCCCGATCAAGCTCCAGCTGCCCCCGTCTGGGGAAGCCCCTTCAACTCGTATTGGGGTCGACTCACCCAACTGATCTCGGGCGGAAAATCAGGAAACTCCGTACTCCTAGGAGGAACCCAGGTCGATCTCGGACGTGAACGTGGTCAACTGACATTCCCTGGAGACCGCTTTATCTCCGGTATCCATGCCCGCGTATCCTTCGACAATCACCAATCCTACGTCGAAGATCTCGGCTCACGCAATGGTACATTCCTGCGCATCCAAAATGAGCTGATTCTGCAAAATGGTGACATCCTGATCATCGGTGAACAGCTCCTGCGCGTCGAATTCGAGTAACCCACCACTCATGCGAATACAACCCCCCCCTTGCTTCTTACGAGCCTCCCTTCTCTTGCTGACTCTCCTCTCTTTCACTGCATGCCAGGAAGAGGTCTTTGGTGTGTTCGGACGATTCAATGGAACCTTGCAAGTCACACTCAAGACGAGCGGCCCTGCGACACTCGACATTAGCCAGCTCAAGGGGAACATCACAACCGCGCTCATTGGCAACGGCGATGTTGAATTGCGCAAGGTGATCCTCGAATACAGGGTCGCACGACTCAATATCAACGATTGCCTCTCCAAGATCTCCACCTGTCAGCCATCGACAACGCCAAGCTGCCAAGAGACACCCATCTCCTGTCCAGCGCTTCAACAAAGCTGCCCAGAGATGATCACGACCTGTCAGCCGCTGCTGCGTGACTGCCCGAATGTTTACACACGTTGTAAGCAGTTGCTGGCCGCCTGTCCTACTGACGATCCACAGTGCAAAGTGACACCTTCAGGTTGTCGCGCGGTGTTGAGAGAGTGTGAAGAGCGCAATCTCTGCCCTTGGACAGTCGAAGGCGAAGAGCGACTCGTCAAATGTCTCACCATACCAGAAATACGACTGAGTGAAACTCTTGAACGTTGCGCCTCTCAAGTAGACAACGACAAATCCTGTCGCCTGGAATCCAAGACAACCAAAGAAGTCGGACTCTCACTCGCCTCCGAGAGCGACGGCTACACCCCAACTACATCAGCGCAATGGCGTGCGCCTTGTAGTGTCCCTGACACCGCACAATTGTTGATGTTTGTCTCGTTCAAAGATGACGAAATCACCTCCTCCTCACTTCGCCCAGAGACGACCCCAACCCCAGCCTTCACCCTCACCTGTGCTCTCCCCTAACAACGCACCTATCGCTTCTGCAACACCATGTAATAAGCTTCTTTGACATCGAAACCATTGGGATCGGACAACCGTATAAAGGTCTTCCCCTTCGTGGAGAAACGCAAGGTGTGAACTCGACATGCCCGCTTCTTTCCTTTTCTTCGCTTGTTCAGCGTTGGAGGCCAGACAACGCGTCGACTTCGGGTGCGCTTTGAAACGGATAAGGGTGTCCCTTGCCCATCCAACACCAACAACGTCGGCTTGCTCTTTCTGAGGCTGTAAAACACCAACTGATAACGTTGTTTCTTTCCGTTGGACCGCGCAGGCAGCTGAAGCACTGAGAAGTCAATATCACCGAGACGATCGTGAAGACCGCTGTACACCACACCAACCTTCAGTTCCCAAGCCTGCGCCATTTGATCGTTGGGTTCGGCTTCTTGCTGTTCGGTGAGTGTAAGCTGTTGGACGCGCAACGTGTACTTGCCTTGTGATTCCTGTGGAGGCTCCCCCATTACGAGCAGCTCGCGGACAAGCACAAAGTATCTCCCCTCTGACAAACGATATGTCGGAATCGTCTCCTCTCCACCTCGACGCGCGAGATTTACAGCTCTCAGCTTGTAGGGCGTCAACCTGATCTTGCTCCCTTCTTGGGAGGTCTTAAGTGTGTACAAACCAAGCTCCACGTCGATCGTCGAAGGCGGCTTGAGTGTGATAGAGACGACCCTCTTTGTGCCTTTTGGGATCGTAAATGAGAACCAATCTCGATCCGACGTCCCCTGCCCCAGACGCTGTCCAAGCTCTCCTTGGATATCTTTATCAAGGATGATGCGCGTCGCGTGAATGAGCTTGTTGTTAGGCTCCTGCTCGACGAGATGGCGTTTTGAAGAGAGGAGATTTCGCCTGACGTACTCTTTTTGGTACTGTGTCCAGAGCATATATCCCCCCCACCCAGAGAGCCCCAAAAAGACGAGTAAGGGGAGGAAAAAGCGCATCTGCGCACGCAATTTCCAACGCCACTCGACAGCGTCCCAATCCGCGCGGGTCGCGAGCTGCTCAATGGAAGGTTCGGAATCCGCAGAAGGAGGCTCGCCAAACGTCCACTGGGACTGAGAATCTTCGGGACCTGGTGTCTCGGACTCGCCGGTTGAGACTTCACGAAGCTCACGCCTGACTGTCAACCGACCCACTTCTTGTGGGCTGGACTCTGTAGGTTCCTGTGCCAACTCATCGTCGCGTTTGAACGGCGCCGTTTTTCGGACAGGTGCTTGCTCTTCAGGCACTGCGAGGGAGAGCTTCGGTGTATCTGCGGGTTCAGGCGGAACATCAACAGAGCTCGCAGAGAGAGCTTCCATGGAGACTGCTGGTTGACCTACAGAAGAAGAGAGATCGACAGCGTGTCGTGTTCGTACACCTTCGATGTATCGCTCTAACGCAGCTTGCATAGCTTCGATCGAAGAGAAACGATCCTTTGGATCTTTCTTCATACAACGCAGGATGATCTCTTCAAGTGCAGTGTCGATCGCCTGCTCTTTCATCACCAAAGAGGGCGGTACAGGCTCAAAACGCAAGTGAGCCTCGATGAAGTCACTCGTCGTCTCCCCTTGAAAAGGCAGTCGTCCTGTGATCATCTCGTATAAGACGACCCCCAGGCTGTAGATATCCACGCCGGGTCCGAGTTCACGACTCCCCATCGCCTGTTCGGGGGCCATGTAAAAGGGCGTCCCTACGATCAGTCCAATTTCGGTGACCGCTTCGTGATCGGATTCGACGAGTTTCGCGATACCAAAGTCGAGGACTTTGACAAAATCTTGTTCGCCTTGCTCCCGCAAAAGCATGATATTGGCAGGTTTAATGTCTCGGTGGATGACCCCAATGTTGTGGGCCTCAGCGAGGGAAGCGCAGACTTGTTTGGCGATCAGGGCTGCGCGAAGGCAGGGCAAAAAGCGCTCGTGCTGGATCAATCGTTCGACATCAAAGCCGCGCAGGTATTCCATCACGATAAACAGTCCACCGTCAGGCATAACACCACAATCAAAGACCGAGATCGTGTTGATGTGGGAGAGCCTGGAGACCACCTTGATCTCCTGACGGAAACGCTTTACGGCATTCGGACGTTGGGTCAGTCTGGCGTGAAGGAGCTTCATCGCCATCACCTTTCCCATCACGATATGCTCGACCTGATACACAACCCCCATCCCACCACGACCGATCGTGCGCGAGATGCGATATCGATCTTGAATCACCTCTCCGATCAACGGATCGGCAGGAGATGATTCACGAAGATCACGTCCACACGAAGGACAAAAACGTCCCTCTCCTTGCCCCTTCCAACCGCAACTTGGGCAGTGAAGGGATGTCAAACTCTCATCGGCCATAAACGCCTCAGTCTGATTGATGTGCAGCGTCCCCAAATAGAGGGAAAAGATTCGCCGCACCTTGTTCTACAAACAGGTCCATACTATCTTTTCTTGAAACGAACCCACGATAGCACAGGAGAAAATTCGATTGAAGACCGCCCTCCCCTTTTTCGCGATGGATCGCATCAAAAAGCTTCAGCGCTCGGTGCTCTACATCTTTTCAAGCATCTCCATCTTGTTCATGACAGGCTGTCCGAGCAAGACCCAACCCACTCGCCCAAACAAACCCGTCACGAGAGCCAAAGCACCTGTCAAACGATATCAAATCTCTGTCGCACATACACCGTGGCGTCCCACTCGTGGTGCGCAGCACGCACCGCTTCAGATCGTCGAATTACTCAACCCTTTGGACGCACAAACACGACGATTGCACAAGCTCCGTCCCTTGCTCTGGCACCGGTTTCCAGGCGCGATACGATGGCAAGTCCAGCTCAACCCAACGCTTGGGAAAGATAGAGGTTACCTCATCTCCCGTGCCCTCCTCGTCGCCAAGCGATTAGGTGTCTTCTGGCCCTATCTCAGCCTCTTGATGCGCGCAAAAACATCACCGACGTTTGAACAGCTCTGTGCGCTCGCCAAACAAACAGGAGTGGATCCACAGCGATTCGAGATCGGATTGCAAGTCCCAACCTTCAAGATCCTCGTCGACCGGGACATGAGATGGGCCCACCGGTTTGGTCTCCTTGGACGCTCATACCTATTCGTCAATGGCCGACCACTCGCTCCACCCTACACACAAAAACGTCTGTTGGCCCTCCTCAAAGACGAACGTACACGTGTCCAAAAGCTCCTGCAAAACAACACCCCCAAGCAGGTGTATGGGCAACTGATGAAAACAGCGCAAGCCCTCCCGAAGGGCACACGTCCCCCCGCCGCGATCCTTGGACGGCGATACATGCGCGTCCCCTTCGGACATCTCGAAGGCACACCGATGAGAGGACCAGGCGATGCACCTATCCGTATCATCGAATACTCCGACTTTACATGTGTCCCGTGCCGAAAGGCCTACTTTTTACTGCACCATACGCTCAAAACCTACCCTGATAAAGTGAAGTTCTATTTCAAATACTACCCCATCGGTGTACATAAGGAGAGCTATCGCGTCTCGGAGCTCGCTGCAGCAGCACAAGATCGACGCAAATTTTGGCCTCTATATGACCTGTTGTTTCAAAAACAAAAACAAGTCTTTCAAGGGCGCATGCTCGACTTGGCCCAACAAGTAGGGCTCGACAAGACGTGGTTGGCAGGTGAGTTGGATCGACGAAGTTATAGAAGAAGAGTCCTCAAAAACCGGGCTCATGGACAAACGATCGGAATCCGAGGTGTGCCCATGATCATTCTCAATGGCTACCGAATTCCAGGTGTCCCTCCCAGAAAAGTGTTTTTGCGTATCTTGAAAAGAGAGATGTGGAAATCTGGTGTCCCCGATCCTGCTTACCCCTGACCCCCTCTCCTTCATCCATCAAGATCGTCATCTAGATCGTTGTGCTTTGCGAGCAGCTTACTTCTGAGCCGAAACGACCGGACAGGTGGAGAGGGAGTTGGACGTCGAACGGCGTGTCCTCCGCTTCCATCAGAGGCGCTCACTGCAAAATTTCCGGTCTCAACAGGCGGTAAAGCGTTGGCCTCTTCTGCTCGCAGCTCATCAGCGCTCTTGCCCGTTTGTGAACAAACCAGACGCTCCCCTTGAAGCTCCATAGGCTGCGGCGGTTGGCAGCACCGACACACACCATGCTCCAATTCACTCACGAGTAACAACGTCTGATCTTTCGCGCTCACTGTATAGGAACGTCCGCTGTGAAAGCAGTAGTAATACCCCTCGGAGATCCGCGTGAGGACTTGTTTGCGCGTACATTCCGAACAAAAACATAACGGTGCCGTCGCCTCTTCGATAGGGATCGGTGTATACGCCGCGATCAACACAAACTCTCGTTGACACTCCTGACAACGCAATTCTTCGACACGTCCACGCTGTTCCCACTGCAAACGTCCACCACAAAGGCAAGGAAGCCCCGGACGCTGCTGATAGCGTCCCTCCTCATCACGAAACACTTCTCGCAACGAACCTTCGAGTGAATCGAGGACTTTGGAGGCCTTTTCACAATACACAGAGAGCTCAAGGTGAGAGGAGGAGTGCGCGAGCATGATCAAAAAACCGACCGCCTGTTGATCCGCGACACGACCGAGTAAAGAGAGAATGTGCTCGCGCAGCTCAGACGTTTCGACGACTTTAAAGAGCCCGATCAGAGGCAACGACGCGGCTGTAAAGTTGCGAGGCATCACGGAGAGTAAGAGCTCGATCACCAACGCTTGGGATGCCTGATCAAGTTCTCGCTCCAACAACGTCAACAGCTGCTCGCTCAACGTCGAGAGGGGTTTGCCGAGGACGAGCTTCTTCAGGACTTGCAACAGAACAGGCAACTCGGAGAGCTCGGCGTCGTGTAGGAGTTCTTGGATCTCAGGCAATAGAAATGGATTGCCCCCACCATCACCGATCAGACACAACAAGGAACGAAAGAGTTGAAGTCTGGGCTCTCCCTTTGGAAAATCGTGCAACACATCGAGGATGTAACGCAAACAGCTTTTGTCGGAAGGTTGGATGTTTTCAGCGAGCAAAAACGCCGCTTCGGCCTTGACCTGTTCGTCTGGATCGGAGAGTTGTTCACCGAGAATGGTGGTCAGAGAGTCGACTTCGAGTTTGTGAAAACCACGTAACGCCGCGATACGCATCGCGGGGATAGGATCTTGTAAAAGCGTCTCAAACAAAGGCCGCATAAATTCGAGTTCATCGTTAAGATCGTAGAGACTTTCGAGTGCAGCCGTGCGACGATGGGGGGCGTTCTTTTCGTCGAGAAGCAAAACGGAGAGGGGTCCATTTGCCTCTTTGAAGTTGAGTTGTTTGAGGATAGGCGTGACCTCTTCGAGGGTGCCCGGTCCTGCATTTGGAATGCGTGCGAGGATTGCCTGTGGATCGAGCGGTCGTGAACCGTTTCCGTTTTGGTGGCCGTTGGTGTGTGGTAGATCGCCCTCTTGCAAACGAGCAGCAGCGGCGAGGGCTGAGAGATCGAGGCCCGGTAGCTTTTGGTCGTCAAACTCGTCGGGAAACTGTGAGAGCTGTGAACGGGCTTCGGCAGAGACCATCGCGACCATGTCACGGCTGAGCCGATGCAAAACAGGGAGGACTTCGGGGGAGTGATATTTTCCCAAACCACTCGCCGCGAGCTTTCGTAGCTCTGCATCAAGTTCGCGGCTCAAACGCAAAAGAAACCCAAGCATATGGGGAATGGGCTGATCTTTCTCCATCATCTCGATGACAATTCCGATCAGAGCCGCCTGATTTTCTTTGTGGATGTGCCCGTCTCTGAGTAGCTCAATGAGAGAAGGCAGCGCCTCACGGGCTTTCATTTGGTGCAAGACCAACGCTGCGTGATGCCCAAGCTGTGCACCACCATTCTCGATGGCCCGCACAAGCGGTGGGACGACAGTCGGACCCATCGAAGCCAAAGCGTGAATCGTGCTTTGTACCTCTGTCTGCCAGGGTCGGTCCAGATCTTCGATCAATCGTATGATGAGCTCATCTGTCATCAATTCGCTCCCAACAATAGAGGGAGGTGCTGTGTGTATGCACCTTGGATGCAGGGTGAAGCCAGAGAGTGATCCGTTATGAATCCGCCATTGAGGGGATAAGACGCGTAATGAATCATCTCACAGCATCAGCATTCTAATTTCAAGCGATGTCAACAATTTACAGAAACAAAGCATCTCCAAACATCCTTTTTCGTACGCGCACAGACTTTACATTGTGCATGAAGACAGGAAAGAAGGTCAACCCCCCAAAAGAAACCTCATCAAAACAAGGCTCTACCATACAAAGTTTACTTTTGTTGTGTGTTCCAGGCGTGCAAAGCCTGTGCGTACACTTGCTTGATGGGGACATCGTGCTCTTTCGCGAGCGTTCGACAATCTTCGAATTCGGGAGCGACCGTGTGGATGGTATCTCCTTGAAATCCGATCTTCATAGAGACTTCGCCAAAATCGGTGTCGACCTTGCGAATATCTCGCTCCAAAATACGCCGCTCTACAGGGAAATACCGAAATCCCAATGTAGATGTCTGGGCAAACAAAATGGCTTCGATATGACCCAATTGTTTGCGCTCACATAGCAAACCAAGGAGCTGCGCAGCGCGCCCCTTCTTCATATGAATGGGCGTCAACCAAACATCCTTTGCGCCAGCCTCAAAAAGTTGTTCAACTGCGAACGCTGTGATTTCAGGTGAAAGATCATCGAGATTCAGCTCCACCTGCAACAATGTCCCTTCGTTCTTGCTTTGTGCGTGGTCTTCCCCAAGCAACAATCTGAGCAGATTGGGTCGATCCTGTAAAACACGTGTCCCAGCACCGTACCCAACGCGCTCCAACGCAAACGCAGGGACATCCACAAAAGACTCCGCGAGCGCTGCGATGATCGCTGCACCTGTAGGTGTCACCATCTCCTTTTGCAACCCACTGCTGTACACAGGTACACCACGCAACACTTCCAATGTCGCCGGTGCCGGAAGAGGAATCCGACCATGTGCGCACATCACAAAACCACGGCTCAAGGGCAAAGGAGAACTCGTCACCTTCTCGATCCCCAAATAGTCCAAACCGATCGCTGTTCCCACAATGTCCACGATCGAATCCACCGCCCCAACCTCGTGAAAATGAACGTCTTGGGGTGGCATCCCGTGAACAGCACCCTCGGCTTCCGCCAACCGTGCAAAAATCGCCTGCGCATATCGCTTCGCACGCTCTGTCAGCTCGCTCCCTTCGATCAACTCACGAATCACCCGATATGATCGATGTCCATCGTCATGGCTATGGTCGTGAGAGTGACCATGCTCATGGGAATGACCATGATCGTGAGAGTGGCCATGGTCATGAGAGTGAGAATGATTGTGGTCATGGTCATGAGAGTGGGAATGACCATGAGCGTGAGAGTGGTTATGGTGTTCGGCATCAGATGATGAGGCGCTGAGATCGACATGGCACTTTACCGCGTCAAAACCCTGTACACTCTTCTGTTCGAGGCTGAGAGTGTAACCATCAACTTGTAGTTTTTGGAGTTCTTGTTGGAGATATTCGAGCGGCAGTCCAAGATCGCAGAGCGCGCCAAGGGTCATATCACCGCTGATACCGCTAAAACAATCAAAGTGCAGCCACATGATGTCCGTCCTTTTCATTTTGAAAGAGCGTAGCAATATCAAGTGATTCATCTTGGGCTGCTTGCTCTGCGCGGCGTCGGTTGTGGAGCGCGGCAGCGTAGCCTGCGCCAAAACCATTATCGACATTAACGACGCTGATGCCGGGGACACAGCTATTCAGCATGCTCAAGAGGGCAGCCTTTCCGTGTGCGCCTGTCCCGTAACCGATGCTCGTGGGGACAGAGATGATCGGGCGATCTGTGAGCCCTCCCAAAACGGAAGGGAGCGCGCCCTCCATCCCCGCGACGACGATGAGGACCTCAGCTTCCTGGATGCGATCGAGCTCACCGAGCAAGCGATGAAGTCCTGCGACCCCAACGTCAAGGATGAGTTCAGTCTCGTTGCCCATCAAGCGAGCTGTCCAGAGGGCTTCTTTTGCGACGTAGAGATCAGACGTTCCAGCTGCAACGACGGCGATCTTTCCGCGCCCTCTGTTGGTGATCGTGTCAGGTGCGTGGAAGAGGATTTGCGACGCAGGATCGTAGGAGTGAGGAAGCTCTCGACGCTTGAGCTCATCGATATGTGCGGGTTGTGCACGTGTACAGAGCACGATCTCGTGTTGGGCGCACAGTTGGGCGAAGATATCAGCCAATCCTTCAGGGCTCTTTCCCAAGCCACAGATCACCTCAGGGAACCCTCTTCGCAGCGCGCGATGATGATCAAGGCGAGCGATGTCGAGTGTCGCGTAAGGCAATCTCTTCAATGTTTGGACCGCATCGTCAAGGGACACCTCACCACCACGCACATGTTCGAGTAAATCGCGAATATCTTTTTCGTCCAAAACGCACCTCTTTGCTTTTTGATGGGATCATGTAGATCCCGGTTATTCTTGTCGGTATACACAACAGCGCGACCAAACGCCACATATACCCATCTTTCACTTCGGAGTACAATGGATGTACAATGGCTCATTGGCAAGAGCAGGCTTACTCCCAAAACAATATCTTTTCTCAAAAGGAAGGGAAACATACTCTACGCTGAGACGACAAAGTATAGGGAGTCTTGATCCTTCATCAAGCGCTCCATACTTTAAGAGTGATAGGTAGCCGCTCAACCTCTTTATAACTACGCGCCACGTGCAACCCTGGAGACTTTTCAAACGATGTCGAAACTTCATATCTTTGTTTGCTGTGTTGTGGGTTTGGTTGTGATGTCTTTGTCTTCATCGTCACAAGCCTACACACGCTCAAAAGGCTCCGAGTATAATGTCGAATTGTACTGGAAAAAGCTCCCTGTTGAGTACTACATCCAAAAGGATGGTGATGGACGCCTCGCCGAAGGCATCTTCTCCCCCCACATCCAGACAAGTTTTAATCACTGGGCGACGCCTTCCTGTGGATGTTTTCAAGTCAAGTTTCTGGGACTGACAAGTTCCCGAGAGATCGGCTACAACCAGGATAACCCTGAGAGCGACATCAATCTCGTGCTCTTCCAAACAGAGAGCTGGCGACACGACAGAAACGCTGTCGCAGTCACCTCAACGGTCTATTCACAAAGAAGTGGCGAGATCATCGCCTTCGACATGGAGATCAACGCAGTCCGCTTCACCTTCAGCGGAGACGGTCAACCAGTCCAAGGTCGCTCCACTGTCGATCTACAAAATACCATCACACACGAAGCCGGACACGTCGCAGGCCTCGATCACTCCTCCGCCACCCAAGCCACGATGTTCGCCTCTGCCCCTCCAGGAGAGACCAGCAAGCGCTCACTCCATGTAGATGATATAGACGGTGTCTGCGCAATTTACCAAAAAAATGGAGCGCAACAATGCACCATCGCAGGTAGCGAAAATGCACAAGGGTGTAGCTGCACCACCCACACCCCCTCCCCCAACAAACATGTCGCGTTGATGTTTTTTGCGCTCTTCTTTGCCTTTATCGGTTTCCAACGCCTTCTGCCACGCCAAAGATAAAAAGACACACACTAAAAAGAGCATACAATTCAAAAGGATAAAACATTGAACGCATATTCAATGAATCCTTTTCAGGGTTGTTACATCTTAACAAAAGATGACAAAACCTGTTGACGTCATAAAGCAGTATCTGCTACTCTATGGCCCAACAAATATGATTCATATCCCTGGATTCCAAAGATATCTCATCAACAAAACGAATCACACATCACGGAAAAGTAGTCATCTTTAAGATGACTCAACTCCAGGGGGACTGTACAAAAGTACGGTTCAAAACAACACACGCAATGAGGTAGGAGAAGCGAGATGTCAAAACCCACAGAAGATCGCCGGCAATATGTCCGCCTGCCAATCGATGGAGACATGATGGTCCGTTACGGCCATAGAGGACAATTTTACTTTGGAAGTTGTCAAAATCTCAGTCCGGGAGGTCTTTTTGTTGCGACGAAGACACCCGCTCCATTCGGCTCAGAGGTTTCTTTGAAATTCAAACTGCCAGGACACCAAGGCACACTACAAGCCAAAGGTAAAGTTGTTCGCGTCCACAAGGACAAACGCAATCGTTCCAGTGGCGCGTCCCCTGGCATGCACATTCGATTCACGAAAATCGCAGACCAAACCGAAGAAGAGATCAAACGCTTCCTCGTCCCCCGTCTCCGTCAACTCGTGATCAAACAACTCGCCGAACGCAATCGCGCGAGCTAGTCCCTCCCCTCCCCACCAGCCCTCTCATCCCTGTCAACACAGAGAACATCACTCTCTTCACGACACACAAGCTACAAACTACACTTGCTCCCACAAGTGACACTGTCTATCCGCACCTGCGCTTGCAAAGACACCACGCACTCGATCCACGTCACAAGCAGTCACACCACCTTCATGTGCGAATGCCTCTGCCAACACACGCCGCTCATCAAGCTGCCACAATCTCACGTTCCCCTCTTCGTCTCCAACAAACAGCGCGCCGTCTTGCGCAAACACACAACACGTCAAAGGGACTGCGCCAGCGGCAAAACGACTGTGTTCGCTCCAACCCTGTACATTCCATGTGATGAGATCTCCACCGTCAGTACAACCGGCCAACAACTGAAGCTCGGGAGAGTACGCCAAAGCAGTGACAAGATGCTGGCCCACGGACAACGTCGTCACAAGCTCCATACTCTCACTTGACCAGATCATGATCACCCCTTCAGCATCGAAGCTCGCGATCAGATCGTCACCTACAACCTCACAACCAAGGACACGCTCGCGAGCGCCAACAAAAGTATGAAGAAGGCGACCAGACGGTGCATACCACAACTGAAGAGTATGATCCCAGGAGGACGTGACAGCTCTCTTTCCGTCTGGCATCCACCGCACACCTGACAGAGAAACTGTGCGACTCTTCCACTCCGAAACGACCTCACCTTCGTCGAGGTCCCAGTAAATCAGAGACCCATCACGAGCGATCGAGAGAAAATGGTTTCCGTCAGGTGCGTAGGCACATCCACTGACGACGTCTTGGTGACGGGCGAGCATATCGAGCTGCTTCCCATCCCCAGTATCCCAAAATCGAATTTTGCGATCCCAACCACAAGTCGCGACCTCAAGACCATCAGGCGCGAACGCACAAGCGGTCAGCCAGTCATCATGTCGATCGAATGTCCGCAGCTGTCGCATCCCCTTTGATGCTGCACGCTGGGGGGCCTTATTGGGTGATGTTTGCAATTGCTCGATCAGACTCTTGATCTCCGACTCCAAGCCGATCTTACGGGCGCGTTCACAGATCTCGCGTTGCTTCTTCGCGTCCAAGGTCCCGCGTTCATGTGCAACTTGCACCATCAACTGGAGCTGTCGAAGTTCTTCACGCTGCTCTTCACGGGAGGATGTGGAGGCCTTTTTGAGATCGTTGAAAAAATCTGCGATCCCCGAAGCAGCGCTCTGTGTCGCGAGTTGAAACAACTCACCAAAGGGCTTGTTCTCCTGTTGAGAAGGTGACGAAGAGGCGTGGGTCTTTGAGAACAAGGCAGACTCCACAGCGTCAGCAAATTCGCTCGCACTTTGGTAACGTCCCTCAGGCTTCCAAAAGATCGATTTACGGATCACCTCATCGATCGCGGTGGGGAGACTCTCCACAAGCTCTGAAGGGCCAGGCATTCCGCCCTGGTAGATCTCTCCAGTGAGCATCTGGTACGTCAAAATCCCCAGCGAGTAGATATCCGTCGCTGCAGACACAACCCCACCCTTCAACTGCTCAGGTGCCATGTAGTACACAGTCCCAACAAAGCCTGTGTGATGGTGTGTGTGCTCATGTGTGATGATCTTGGCGATCCCAAAATCCATCAACTTGATCCCACCTTGGTCAGGGAGGAGGACGTTCCCAGGCTTCAGGTCGCGGTGAATGACCCCCTGCTTGTGTGCATAATCCAACACCTCTGCGAGCTTTCGCAGGAGTGAGCAGGTCTCCTTGAGCGGAATAGGTGGCGACAACGAGCGCTCTACAGCAGCGGCCAACCTCT
Source organism: Deltaproteobacteria bacterium (assembly GCA_002731275.1). Lineage (GTDB taxonomy): Bacteria > Myxococcota_C > UBA6777 > UBA6777 > UBA6777 > UBA6777. The sequence goes on from PCBK01000052.1 coordinate 82,927, forward strand.
TCTCAAGGCTGTGTCCTTTTACATACTCCATCGTAAAAAAGAGCAAGTTCAAAGAGGGGTCTTCATCGATCGCGTAGGTTCTCACGATGCCAGGATGTGTCAGATGTTCGTTGATCTGCAGTTCGCGTACAAAGCGCTTTTTGATCTCGTCATCATCGGCGAGGTGGGGATGGATTTGTTTGAGCGCGATCTCCCGTTCTCGCACACGATCAAAGACGAGATAGACAACCCCCATGCCACCCTGCCCCAGCAACCGACGGATCTCATAACGTCCACGAAGTAGCGCTCCACTGTTCAACTCTTTGGAGGCTGGATTCGCTTGGATCTCTTCGGGGATTGGAGTGTGTTCAGAATAAGGTTGTGCAGAGATATCAGCCGAGAAAGACTCCACAGGCTTGGGCGTGGCGCCTGTCATAAAGGCGTCAGGTCCAGAGGGTCCACCTGTCGAAAAGAAGTCAGCTGCGCCGACAGGCTCGCGTGTAGGTGGAGGTGTGTTCTGGGCTGAGCTCTCCACAGAAGGTGGCTCGGCAGGACGAGCTGCCGCACCGGTGCGCAGTTGTTTGAGGAGTTGGGATTTCTCACGTGCGAACTCGTCCTCACTCAGGAGGCCTTCTTGTCGAAGACTTTCCAGCGCACGGATGGCGTCAGCGATTTGTTGTGCATTCATCATCGGCTCCCAAAATAGGTAAGACCCACCGAAAGAAAGGCCTTATAAGGCGCACAGGGACATGTTATCGTTGGATCGTGCATGATATACCAGAGATGGGGGGTCGTGGGAAGGATGTCAATGAGCGAAGTGGACTCAGGAGGGAGGAAAACACCAGATCACTTGATCGCCAATCTCGATACGAGAACCACTCTCGATCGCTTGCTCTGCTTCGAGAGGTTCACCGTTGAGTTGGCAGGCGTGTTTCCCTGGCATCAGGATGAGCTTTTCACCCTCGCGGCGGATGCGCAAATGTGTAGGTTTGAGACCTGGTGCGGAGAAAGCGATCGCGTCCATAGAAGACGCCCCGAGCGAGATCTCTGCCCCGGACTCGATGAACATGTACTCCTCACGTCCTTGTGCATTATTCATCCGTCGAAGTCTCCAGCCGATAGGCTTATCGTTCTCGTCTTCGAGCAATGAATAGGACAGCGTGACGACGTTGGCAGCGGAGATCAGGGCTCCCTCTCTCAGGGAAACGAGCTTGCCTTTTCTGACAGGTTCGCGGTTCACGAAGGTACCTTTGCTGCTACGATCGCGCAGGTGAAGTGTCCCACCAAACCATTCAAACTCCAGGTGTGTACCGGAGATATTGAGTGTTGGATGGCATTCTCCTGAGCCTCTCCAATTGCGCCACTCGATGTTATGTTGATCGGGAGGATCGGGGAGAGGATACCAATAGAGCACCAGATCGTTTCGGCTATGTCGTCCCACAGACACTTTATCGGCAAAGTACACGGTGAAAGAGCGCGCCTCGCTGTCGTCTTGTCCCATCACCTCGAACACGGCATGGGGAACTTTTTGGCGTTGAACGCTGGGGCCTTGAGAGGCGCTAGAGACGATCTGTTCAACCTCTCGTGAAGAGAGCCCCGCGCCAGAAGCGGCTTCACGTACGAGCGGCTTCCACTCATTTGATGATTTCCCGTGAAAGGTCCGGTGAACCATAGAGCTCGCGGTCATGATGTAATCATTCTCGGAGGAGCCACGACGCACGAGGCTGTAGAGCAACGAACGAATTTCATCGAGCGCACGATCTTGTTGTTCGAGGTGGACATCGATCTTGGCGATCTCGTAGATGATTTGATCGCGAGCTTGGCGAATATCATCTCGTGCCAGCTCGATTTGTGCGCCGAGTTTCTTTTCAAAACCTTGGAAGTTTCGATTGAACTGATTCCACTGTGCTTGTGTTTGTTCGAGCATATCGTCTTGCAACAGCGCGAGTCGTTCTTTGAGCGCCTGCTCATCTTCAAGGGATGCGTTTTGCTTGCGTCGGAGGTTTTCAGCGTTATCACCGCTCGCGTTTTTGAGTTGGGCGGTCAACTCTCCGACGGACTTTTGCAGCTCGATCAGCTGTGATTGCATGAGCGTGCGTTGTTGTTTGGCCTCTTCGACGGAGCGCATGGCCTTCAACTGGCTCAGCTCGTCAAAGATCGCTTTCACAGCAGGACGTTCGGCGATTTTTTGGCGAAAGAAGTAATGGATGCCTTGGAAGAGCAAGTGCTCAAAGCGCATCAACGCGAGAAACGGAGGTTTGACTTCGTCGAGTTCGTTGAGTTTTTTGATCAGACGCAGCTCGCCTTCGTTCATACGTTGATCGATTCGGTTCATCTCTCCTTGGGAGAAAAACCGGTGGACATCCTCTTCGACAGGGACGATAGGTTCGATCAAGTGATCGAGCTCTTTGAGGATCTTGCGACAAGCTTTGGAGGATTCTTTGAGGAATGCTTCTCGATCGAGCCCTTGGTTTTCTTCGAAGAAGGCTTCGAGATACCCCTCTTTAAATTGTTGGACAAACTCTTTCGAGGCTTTTGAGCTGACCACCTTGCGAAAGACAGTGGGCTTGAGTCCCATATTGAGGGCTGTAAAAACCTCCTCAGTCGCTTCGCGCATGGCCTCTTGCAGGTGTTGTCCTGACTGCAAATAGTGTGTCGCGACCTTCCTGACGACAGTCCCCAACACGGCCTTGGGAAGCAGCTTGATCATCATGGGGCTTCCCAGAACAGACATGACACCGATGCCAGCGATCTGATTGATCATTGTCATTTCTCCTATGCGTACATCTTCATGTTGGCAATATCGCCGTTGTAACATCAGATCCCCGAAAAGACCCTGCATGGTTACAACCCAGGAAGATGATCAATTCATTCCCTAAAAGTCTTCTTTCCCAAAAGAGCAGCCCGTTGACAACACAAAGGGATTCGACTATAAACGCCCACGAACAGAATACATCATGCCTTCCGCTCTAGACATGTATACGGACCACACTGCAAGAGAGGTCTTTGTGTTGTACATCATCTTTACTACGCTAGTATAGTGGATCAAAGTTCGGGATTTAAGTGGCATGTGATGGTTTTTTTGCCCAGCGGCCCCACACAAGCAAACTTTTCACCCCAGACAAACCTTTTATATCAAAAGCATTTTTCAAACACGACAATTTGTGGCAAGAATTTATTTTAGAATAAAACCATTCTGATTTTTGTCTTAGAGAGTGATTGTGATCAGATCTGTGATGACAATCCCCGCAATGAGGAAGAAATCGTCGAAACACAAGCCATCACATGGCCAAACATTTCGACACAACGGAGGTTCACAATGAAAAAGTGGATGGTTGGTGCTCTTGGAGCGCTCACAATGCTCATGCTCTTGCCTGTGACAAGCCAGGCAGCCACCGTCAAATATCTGAAGGTCAGCGTTATCAAAGCGCAACTATGGCCTGTGACACAAAACAAATCTGGCAAAACAGTCTATTGGGATAACCTTGTTGGGATGGGTGTAGGGACCTTTGCGGTCAAAGACTTCCCCTCATTTGATCCCAAAAAGCCTTACGCTGACTATGCCAAAAACGCAGCATTTGCGAAAATCTGTGACGGAAAAAACAAAAGAAGTCCAGACGCCTTTGTCGTGTTGAAACTCGGTAGCAAAACATTTACTACGGACAAATTCAACAACCAATGTGCGCCTGAGTTCAAAAAAGGTGGGAGCTACATCAGCTTCACCACACAACTCATGAACGACGGCAAAATGCCCTTCAGCGTAGAAGTTCGAGACAATGACGGTGCCGCTGGTATCCGACTCGCTTCCCAACTGATGGCTTCTTACCAAGCTGGCGCCATCCCCGCCGCGCTCCTCGCAGGTAAAGAGCTCACGCTCAACTTTGGTGCAGGTACAGGCGTTGTATCCCTCGTCCTCAAAGGTGAAGTGATCACCAAGACAGTCAGCGATGGCTGTGATGGGACCTACAAAGTGACAGTCAAGTCCTTTGACGTCAAACAAACCAAAAGCAACGGTAAAACCTGGGATAACAAGTGGCTCACAGGTGGTGGCGGACGCCCTGACGTTTCCGTCAACTTCTCCACAGGTGGAACCACCATCCAGACCAAAGCTTACAAAAACACCTTCGCCGCGAGCTACTCCAAAGACCACAACAACAGCTCCAGCGCTGTCGTTGTCAAAAAAGACTCCATCGTGAAGTTGACTGTCTACGATGACGAGCTTCGCAGCAAAGAGACCATCGGTGAGACTGCGATCGGCGATGCCTGCAAGATCTTCAAAGGCGCTTCCGGCACTTACACCTTCAGCAACTTTGGCCGCGTCAACAACGTCGTCATCACGTTCGTGAAGAAAAACTAAACCAAATGACCAACACGAGCGGGCCACGACAACATCTGTTGTTGCCATTTGGCTCGATTCAACCTCTCGGTGCTTTACAAAGAGGATTGGATGTTTGTAAAGTGTGGGCCAAGAATGAAATCTGCGGCCCTTGTGGGATACAACTCTTTTCACAAAAGAGCCCGCTTCGTCGGTCATCATATCGATCGTTGGGCACACTGATGCTGTGTGCCTCCTCTCACCTGCTCACAGGTGAGGTGAAATAAGTGGGTACAGCATCCACCCACCGCTCGCGACATCGAGCGCCCAACTAGGGACCTCTAGTGCTGCTCATGACACAAAAATGTAATGTGTGGCAACTTCAAAAGAAGAGAATGTCAATGCATAAACCTGCAAAAGAAGATTTCGTCGACAGCTCCCCCATCATGAGGATGGGCGCTGTCGACAAAACGGAGGTTAACAAGATGAAAAAGTGGACAATCGGTACTCTCGGAGTACTCACAATGCTCATGTTCTTGCCTGCAACCAGCCAGGCTGCGACAGTCAAATATCTCAAATTGACTGTGATGAAAGCGAAACTCTGGCCCTCCAAAGCTGATGGACGTTGCTGGGACATCTGCCTCGGCAAGCGCTACAAGCTCCCCGCACGTGGAAACAAAGACTACCAAAAATACTTCGAAAACGAAGAATTCCGCAAAGCTTGCACTGGTAGCAAAAGCCCCGACGCATTCGTCGTCCTCAAAGTCGGAACCACCACGTTCATGACTGACAAATTCAACAACACTTGTACACCCGAGTTCAAAAAGAACGGTACGTACATCAGCAAAGAGTTTGTCCTCAAAAACGACGGAAAAGTTCCCTTCACTGTCGAAGTTCGTGACAACGACGGTGCAGCAAACGTCCGCTTCAAGTCCGACTTGATGGGTTCCTTCACTGCTGGCAGTGTTCCTGCCGCGTTGCTCGCAGGAAAAGAGTTGACCCTCAAATCCTTCGGTCAAGTTGAAGAGCTCGTCATCAAAGGCGAAATTGTCACCAAAACAGTCAGCGATGGTTGTGACGGAACGTACAAAGTGACAGTCAAGTCCTTTGACGTGAAAGCCACCAAAAGCAACGGTAAAGCTTGGGACAACAAATGGCTCACAGGTGGTGGCGGACGTCCCGACGTTTCCGTTAAATTCTCCACAGGTGGAACCACCATCCAGACCAAAGCTTACAAAAACACCGTCTCCGCGAGCTACTCCAAAGAGTACAACAACAGCTCCAGCGCTGTCGTCGTCAAAAAAGGAACTGTTGTGAAGTTGACTGTCTATGATGACGAGCTTCGCAGCAAAGAGACCATCGGTGAGACTGCAATCGGCGACGCTTGCAAGATCTTCAAAGGCGCTGCTGGAACGTATACCTTCAGCAACTTTGGCCGCGTCAACAACGTTGTCATTGCATACACAAAGATGAACTAAGACTTTTTTCATCTGCGTACCCCCTCAAGAACGGAGTGGCACCTCTCATGGTCCCTCCGTTCTTTTTTTTGTCTATGTCTTTGTGCTGCCTTGCAATATCCACAGAGCAATGATACAAGGCATCCATCCACAAAGTCCTACGGGAATGCAAACAAACCCCATGTGGTTTTGGAACATGAAACAAATTTTCCGATATCAATCACTATTCTCGTCTCTCACAGACGCGTAGGAGGTAGAATGAGCGAAGATCTCACTCCACAATCACCAGAGTCCCTGGTGGAACAAGAAGCCCCCGCAAAACCCGTGCCCGGTGGCGATGAGCACGGCGTTATTCGTTTTTATAGCCACAGCCAGCTGTTCTACTACTGGCCACTGTGGTTGATCAGCTATGTCTTTGCTCTGATCACCTACATCTCCGGAAAAAGCGCCGTTGTCACAGTCGCAGGCCAAAAAGCTGTCACGTTCAAAGTCTACCCCGCACCAGGGCTCGGACTCGCATACTTGATCATCCTCATCTGTGTCATCCTCTTTACCTCTGTAAACGTTCGAGGCGTTTGGGCTGCTCTCGTCGCTGCCACGATCGTCATCACAGGACTCGTGTTTAACCTCCTCAACTGGTGGAAACCCATCCTCAACGCCCTTGGTGGATTGAACTTCTTCCTCAACTACCACTTTTACTTGGCTGTGGGTGTCGTCCTCTCCATCCTCTGGGTCGCGATCTTCTTCTTGTATGACCGTCGTCACTACATCGAGTTCCGCCCCACACAATTGACCATCGTTGAAGAAGTCGGTGAAGGTGAAAAGAACTTCGACACCATGGGACTCGTGTTCGACAAACAACGCGACAACTTCTTCCAGCACTTACTGCTTGGATTTGGTTCTGGCGACCTCGTCATCAAAACACACGGTGGTGACAGCAAACAGATCTTCTTCCCCAACGTCCTGCGTATCGGCGCACGTATCGAGCAACTGCACAAGCTTCGCGAACAACGCGGTCGCTAACAGCTCTCCACGATGACACACACCCCTCCCCCACACACGACACCACTCCCCAACGGTCTCTTTATCGTCTTTGAAGGTCTCGATGGCTCAGGCAAAACCACACAGTGCAACATGCTCTGTGAGGCCCTCCAACAGAGAGGCTTCTGGGCCACCTTCACCAAAGAACCGACAGACGGCCCATGGGGACAAAAACTACGTCAGAACTTCCAAACACGCGACCTCTCTGTCGAAGAAGAGCTTGAGCTGTTTATCCGCGATCGCAAACAACACATCGCGGAGCTGATCCAGCCAACGCTCCAACAAGGCGGCGCGATCGTACAAGATCGCTACTACCTCTCGACAGCCGCGTATCAGGGAAGTCGTGGTCTCGATCCCCAGCAGATCATCGCAGATCACCAGACCTTCGCCCCCACCCCCCATAGGATCTACATCCTGGACATCTCTCCAGAGCTTGGCATCCAGCGCATCACAGAAGGACGTGGTGAGCAACCAAATGCCTTTGAGCAACTAGAGAGCCTACAGCGATGCCACGAGATCTTCGCCTCTATCAACCTTCCTAACATCAGAAGGCTTGACGGCACACTCGCCCCTGCGGAGCTGCACGCACAAATCCTTCAAGATCTTACGCCGCTGCTCAACATCGCGTAAACGATCTCCTCATCACATCCACATCTCTTCTCGCACGAAAACGAACATGATGGACTGCTGCATCACAGTGTTTCCTATGTATATTCAATATGATTGGCAGGTGGAGTGAACGACGCTTGGGGAGTAGAGAGTCGAAATCTATGCTCAGGAGGCGCTGTAGGAGTGCATGGAGGAAGAGAGACCCTTGTCCTCACATTCTTGTCGAAGGATCGCGACCATCTCTTCTTCGATCTCTTCAGGGGTAAAACAAAAGCGTTCGATGTTCCATTGGTAAAACGTCAGACGCCAACGCTGTGGTTGCTCACCTTGTCGGGACAGTTCGATATTGGGTGAGAGCATCCCCATACGACGAGGATCGTGGGGAGCTTCTGCGAGTTGAGATGAGTCTGGATAATCCCGGATACAAAGAAGAGGCGCACCACGTAATGGCCACATCTCATCCAAGACACGCTCTGCGATCCGGCGGAAGGCAGAAGCAGAGAGGCGCAACTGAGGAGGCATCACCTGATCGAGCTTGTGTGTGTGCGAAAACTGGCGCAACATCAAACTCGCTTCTCCCATTCCTTCGTATGCAACGCCGAGATAATAGTGAGCGTCGACGTGTTCGGGCTTGATCCGCAAAAGCTTTTGAAACGTCGAGGCTGAAGCGTAGTAGCGACCAAGTTGCAATGTCACCCATCCCCGCAGAAACAGCAGGTCGGCTTCTTCAGGGAACACCGTACAGGCTTTTCTCAGGACCAGCCAAGCTTCGTAGAGACGTTCTTGATCGATCATCGCCTCAACCTGGAGGCGATAAGCTCGTCGCTCATCCTCTTCTGAGACACCACGAGCACGAAATACCCGACTTAACCAACGCAATGCTTCGGAGGGTTGATGCAAACGGTTGATCATCAACTCAGAGAGCTCCAACATCCACTTGGATTGAAACGGGTGCTGTTCGAGGCCTACCATCAAATGATCGGCGGCTTTCTGGAAGTGGCCCAATTTGAGCAAGATATCAATTTTACAGCGCAGCGCTTCCAGGTCTCCTGGCTTCATGTGCAATGCTGAATTGACGGCTTTCAACCCATCTTCAAGCTCGTGTTGTAGGAGATCCTGGCGAGCTTTCGCGAGGTACTTTTTGAACAGCGCAGACATCAAATTTTCGTTCTCGACGGTTGGAAGAACAAGAAATCGTGTGGCAAAGACCATCCTAGACGCGAAAGGATGGGTAGATCAGTGTACGAAAGGTACAAAAGATCAGATTCACTACTATATATAGTGTGATGAAGAGATCATGCACACTACAGAGTCGAAACCACTCGGTGTGGTGGGCTGCAAATGCAAAAACAGTCCACGAGCTGATGTTTTGTATCTTAAGTGAGTGGAGATCTCAACCACTGAATGTTCATGAGTGCGCTAAGTCACTCTTTCGCCGAAGAAAACAAACAGCAGGAGGCTCTCCGTCCATTGCAGAACGTTGGATGTTTTGTGTGAAAGACGACATCCAGACAGCTCGTATTATTACGCCACTCAAAAATATCGTCAAGAAAAAATCCCAATTCGTCAACCCATCTGCAACATCCCACACAAAACCCGAAGATATCGCGTGTTATCCTCTTCCCTTTGTTGTGTGTTCCCTGCAACTCCTATTGACATTTGGTATATTTGGTGACAGATCACGTATCCCTTCCGAGGGAAGATATCGACACCTTTTGAACGTACAGAGAAAAATCATGACTTCAAAGAAAATACATTTTGTGTCCTTGGGTTGCCCCAAAAACCGCGTAGACAGCGAGATTATGCTCGGCCTTGCACGCCAAGAAGGCTACCAACTCGTCGAACACCCCGAAGAAGCAGATCTGTTGGTTGTCAACACATGCAGCTTCATCGAGCCTGCGCGCAAAGAATCCGTAGACAACATCCTTGAGCTTGCTGAGATCAAAGAGCACCAAGGTGGGAAAAAACTCGTCGTCTCTGGATGCCTCGCACAACGCTATCCCAACGAACTACAGAGCGAGCTGCCGGAGGTGGATCACTTCCTCGGAACAGGGCAGATCCCACGCTTCGCGGAGATCCTTCAAGAGATACAAGGCACCCCCAAGGATCTCGCCTCAGGCGCACCGGGTTGGCTATACACACACGATAGCCCTCGTATGCAATCGACTCCTTTTTACACGTCTTACGTCAAGATCGCAGAGGGGTGTGACCGTACTTGCGCTTTCTGCGCCATCCCCTCGTTCCGTGGCAAACAAAAATCACGGCCAATCGCCTCGATCGTCGAAGAGGTACAAGAGCTTTGCTCGCGAGGTGTCCGAGAGATCAACCTCATCGCGCAAGAACTCAACGGGTATGGACGCGACCTCCCCAAGAAAGAGGACGGTAGCCGTGTCGATCTCGCCGATCTACTCGAAGCCCTTGAGCAGGTCGAGCCCGGTCCAAAGTGGATCCGCTTGATGTATTTGTACCCCTACGGCTTCTCAGAACGTCTAGTCCAACAGATCGCCTCCTCGTCACGTGTCGTCCCTTACATCGACATGCCTCTGCAACACATCAGCGACAACGTCTTGCGCTCGATGAGACGTGCAGGCAACGGCCAAGACGTGCGCAAACTCCTCGCATCCCTCAAAGAAGCGATCCCCCAACTGACCGTCAGGACAACCTTCCTCGTAGGATTCCCTGGCGAGACAGAGGCAGACTTCCAGGAGCTTTACGACTTCTTGGGTGAGCAATCCTTCGATCGTGTCGGTATCTTTCGCTACTCCCCCGAAGAAGGGACCGCAGCGTACACATACGATCAGCCCGAAGTCCCCGAAGATGTCGCAGAAGAACGTCGTCGACTTCTTTACGAACGACAAGCTGAACTCTCCCACAAAAAACTCGCGCGCTTCATGGATCAAGAGATCGAAGTGCTCGTCGAAGGGATCAGCGATGAGAGCGACTTACTTCTCCAAGGACGATACGCGGGACAGGCACCGGAGATCGATGGCGTCGTGTACATCAATGATGGTGTCGCAAGCCCCGGTGATATTGTGAAGATTAAAGTTGAGCAAACAGGTGAGCACGATCTCGTCGGTGGGATCATTGAGCACATCGAATATGCCACGCCCCCCTCCCCTGTGGCGACTTCCCCTCAACCTGCCGACATTACTTCTTCGGTAGATACTCCCTGAGATAGTGGTACGCGGGCATCAGCTCGCCACCTTTCACAATCAGCGCACGCTGGATCGGCTCAGGAAGACCAGTCTCCTCCAGATCTTTGGAAAAGTCCGCGTCGACCATCCCCGCAACAAATGGCAAGAGCATCTCACCAAATTGCTCAGAGGCATCCTTGGGCATCTCACAGGGCAAGTTGTCCACTGCGAGGATAGAAGGTCCAGCCTCCTCTCCATACACACCATCCTCAAATGAATCGCTCTTGGGGTGGTATATGAAAGATGGGTTGTCGATCTGTGTGGCTTTCTCAGTCAGCTCAACCCCACCACCAATATCACAGCTCAAATCACCAATCACACGAAGACTTCGGGGAGCCTCCAACCACCAATTGCGAAAAGCCTCTCGTTCGATCAAACGTGGTCCCGTAGGATCCCAGTAAATCGCATTGATCAACATATCGAGCGAAGGCAAGTAGCGGTCAAAAGTGCTCTTGTACGCGGCAGGTTCACCGTAATACGCTTGCCTCTCAAAGGCGACACTGTCATCCTTGTGTGCGAGCCAGTCCTCTTCTTGGAAGACCACCTGATAGATGTGTTTCTTGGAGTATTCACCACTCTCTTCGAGCTTCAAAAGCTCAGCAGGCGTGATATTGATGTGAGGCAAGCAAGAGAGGACCTCCTGCGCTCCACGAGAGACGTTCCCATCACCAACAACCCCACACACCATAGGCGTCAATGCCTCAGGTAGCCCTTGCTCATTGATGACCTCGGAGACGTCCGCGAGTGCTTTTTGCATCTCAACCCAGCCATCGTACGCGTAGGTTTGCTTGATCGCGGAGAGAGGATTCTCGATCCCTTCGGCCTGCAGGCGCTGCCCCATCAACCAGAGGCTATCCATCATCCCTGCCATACCGGCGAAGCGACCAAAAAAGATCAAACGACGGTTGTGCTCATCGACAATACGTTCGTAGTCCACGAGGTGCCCACCAGTGTCCATCATGTGCTGGAGCATATCCATGTTGTAAGGCTGGCCTTTGATCACGTGGGCGAAGAAGACGTAACATTTGGAAGCCTCAAACATCGACGCGGGCATCTCTTTGACGCCAAATGTCACTGGACAGTCGGAGATATCCTCACGAACTTCGGCGCCAGCCTCTCGGTAGGCATCGTCTGGGAAGGTGCGGATCTCAGAGGGTTGGATCCACGTCTCGATCCCGTGTTCACGTTTGAGGTACGCGACCTGCTTAGGCGTAAGGGGTACACGAGCTTCCCATTGGTTTTTGTCATCGCGGCGGATCCCAATACGTTTGGTCATGACTACATGCTCTCCATGTGTGGGTGTGAGAAAAGAATGAATGATGAATAATGTGCACGATACGTACGATACGAGAAAGATGTGGGACAATTGGGCAGAGGGGAGGAGGACGGAAGCGCTAGCGTCGTCTTCTTCGTCGACGTCTTCGTCTTCTTCTCTTTGTCTTACAAAGCCCACGCCAATTGCGGTAAAGGTTTCTGGCTTCCTTCGCGAGTGTCGCAGCCCGACTGCGGTAGCGCATCAACCGGCGAAAATACCGTCGCCCTTGTGAACACAAGCCCTGCTTGTAGTGCAATGTCCCAAGGCGGAACAAAGCGACGGGTACTTCGGAGCCATCTGCGTGATTTTCGAGGATGTCACTGAAGGAACCAATGGCCTGGTTGTACTGCTTCTTGCGGATATGAATCTCACCGATGTACACGAGCGCATTGTCAGTGAGTGGGTGCTTGGCAAAGCGCTGTGTGAAGGTCTTGAAGAGTTTAAACGCTTCGTCGTACTTTTTGGCCTTGTAGATGTCCTTAGCTCGCGAAAACAGACGCGCAGGGATCGCTTGTTCGGCGAGCGCTTTTTGGTTGGTCAACAGGACCTCGTAGCGTTTTTGAAGTTCCTGAAACGACTTCATGATGTCGGGTTGTTTGTTGACCAGATCGGTCATCTGCTTTTGCAGCTCGGTGACCTTTCCGATAGAAGACTCGAACTTCTTTTGGAGCGCCTGGAGTGTCGCAAAGACTTCGACAACACCGCCCTGACCACGCTTAACAGTCGTCGACAGTTTTGTGATCTTTCTTTTAAGTTGGACTTGTTGTGCGTGCATTTGCGAGAGGAGCGCCGCCTGCTTGAGCACCTTCTCTTTGATGATTTGTTTTTGTTTGTCTCGTTCTTTTCGCTGTTCACGCTTGAAGGCACGAAATTGCTTTTCGAGCTCTTCACGCAGCAAACGCTCTTTCTTCAGCTCTGACCAAGTCGCCCAGCAACCAGAGAGCATAGGAAAACACAAAAACACACATAGCCAACGCAAGAGATGCTTGGTCATCGAAAAACCTCATTTAGTGGAATGTACGAGTGAAGTCATCAAGCTCATCGACGTTTTCGGCAATACCGTCGAGAGCCACGATACAAACGGCGGGCTTTGGTTGCGTGTGTAGAAGAACGGAATCGACGAAGGAGTCGACGCAAGAATGCTTTCCCCTCGGGACAAGCGCCGATCTTGTAGTGCGCTTCTCCGAGTTTAAGCAGCGCGACATCGACCTTGTCGCCCTTTGCAAACTTTTTGCGGACGTTGTTATAGGAGATGATCGCGTCGAAATACTTGCGCAGTTGGTAGTAGGAATCCCCAAGCAAAATGTAGGCTTCATCGGTCAAATCGTGCTCAGGATACTTTTTGATGAATTGCTTCATATGATCGCGCGATTCGTTGAATTTACCAGCATCAAAGAGGGCCTTCGCCGCATCATACGCGGCCTTTGGAGAGACCACCTGGATCTGGACTTGCCCATCTGCGCTGGTCGCTGTTGGATCACCAAAGCGCGACGCGTAGGACTTAAACAACTTTTCAAACTTCTCTTTATCTTCTTTTCTCAATTGCTTGAGTCGTTCAAAATCACCGAGCAGTTTTTGATGGAGCGTGCGAAGCTCGTCCATCTTTGTACCGATGTTTGCAAAGTTGTAGCGTCCTTTCTTGCGAAAGGAGCTAAACACAGCGTTTAACTTTTTGAGTTGAGTCGTCAACTCTTTGACGTTGCGCTTGAGCTTTTTTTGCTCAACACGCGCTGCCTCGAACTCGGTGCGCAAGGTCAACAACTTGTTGTCGACCTTTTTCAGGTCACCAGAGGTCGCGCAACCAGTCAAAAGCAGAAAGACAACGCCCCAAATGGCGCTCATCTTCTTTTTCATGAAAGCCTCCCAAAGATAGGTCATATCTCACGAGCGCGAGCATGGCATAGGAGATCGATAGGAACGAAAGAGCCAAAAAGCAAAAACAGGGAACCCTGACGTTCAGAGTTCCCCGTATCAATGCACAACCAACCAATTGATATCCTTACCTTTTGGACAAGGACATAAAGAACACCTTCAATGGGGTGTTCTTGTGGCAGGTGTTATGGACAGCTTTCAACAAATTTGAAGACAGCGCGTCGGTTTTTCTGATGATCTTCTTCGGTGCTTGCGTTTGCGACTTCGGGCTCTTCTTTCCCTTTTGAGACCGTACACAGGCGACCGGCGTCGATACCGAGTTGCTGGACAAACTTTTTGGTAGAGCGCGCGCGACGCTTACCGAGTTGGATGTTGTAGTCACGTGTACCGCGCTCATCACAGTGACCTTCGATCAAGATCTTCATGTTTTTGCGCTTGTTGAAGCAGTCGAGGTTACTTCGGAGAGCGGACTTCGCATCGCCTCGGATGTAAGACTTGTCGAGGTCAAAGTAGATCTTGCTAGGTGTACAAGAGACTTTGATACATGTCCCATTTTCGCACTTTTCATCAGCGCCACAGTTGTTCTTGGTAGCGGAGCAACCAGGAACACATTCAGCCTGGCAGGTGCCGGGGTTTTTACAAATCTTCTTGGGATCCGTACAGTCGGTGTCTTTGGTACAAACAGGTGGTTTGGCCACACACACATGACTTTTACAAACTTTGCAAGGATCACCATCACATGGATTCTCTCCATCTGCATTACAGATGAAGCCACAGCTCAAAGTATTGGGGTCACAGCGTTTGGGCGAAGGACATACGACATCAGCGCAAGTCTTTTGTACACATCTGTACCCTTCACACTTTTGTCGGCTAGGATCACCACAATCCATTGCGGTACGGCACTGCTGGCATTTGTTATTGACACAATAGAATTTTTGTTTGCTGGGATTGTCGCTTTTATCGGCTCGGCAGTGTTCATCCGTTTCACACTTTGGCCAAGGATTACAGGCATCACAACCGACACAGCACAATAACACCAGAAGGAGCAAAAAGACCCGAGACGTTGAGCGGGTCACGGGGGCCGTTTGTTTAGCAGACATCAAACTTCTCCTACGTGGTAAATTTCGAACTTCCGAAGCAATAGGAACGTTTACTCGATCTTCCTGATCGAGGTCATCAGCGAATATCATATCCATTGATAATCAATTGTATGATTTGAACAATAAATTTGATTGTACCTATCTTATCCAAACAGGAATGTCAACTTTTCTTTCTTCATCAACTCATCGTTTGTATGCGGTAGACTGTACAAAAAAAATCCCCATGCCCCCAAAAAACCATTAAGACCTGCGAACTTCCCCCTCAAAGACGTCCGTTTCCCCACCTCTCAACGCTCATTTTTGGGGGATTGAGGAGGGATAGACACCCGAAAACAAGCCCCTCCCAAGTCGGAGTCCACAACACAGATATCAGCTTGATACTCTTTCAAAATACGACGCGCGCTGTGTAAGCCAAGCCCAGATCCGTGTGGTGCTGTTCCTTCCTTCAGATGATGTACGCTTGGCGGTGTATCTCCCTGCTCAGGGTGAATC
Organism: Deltaproteobacteria bacterium; assembly: GCA_002731275.1. Lineage (GTDB taxonomy): Bacteria > Myxococcota_C > UBA6777 > UBA6777 > UBA6777 > UBA6777. The sequence goes on from PCBK01000052.1 coordinate 98,301, forward strand.
CCCACAAACAGCTCATCCACTGGTACTTTTGTTGTAAAAAAAGGATCGAAGACCTGTTGTCGTATCGCTTCGGGAACACCCGGTCCATTGTCATGGACCTCAAGCACAACCACCCCCTCCTCACGTGAGGTCTTGATCAGTAGCTGTGGTTCGTCAATGTTCCACAGCGCATCAAGTGCGTTTTCGAGGATGTTCCCAACCACTTGGGAGATGTCTCCGTAGTTAAGCAGAAGAGCAGGCAATGAATCTCCCAACGAGAGGTTGCACTTTACACGGTCTCGCAGAAATGGACGCGCGCGCAAAAACTCCAACTCCCGACGAATCAGGTCATTGATAGAAACGGACTTACGCTCAGGTTCTTGTTCGAGGCGGCTTTTGACCATCAGATTCTCGATGATGCCCTGGATTTTTTGTGATGACTCCAACATCGCAGAGAGGGAAGTCGACCACACATCACGCTCGTGAGCTGGTAAAGCGCTATCAGCTAACAACATGGATAAAAACTCGGCGTGTCCGGAGATGGTACCCAAGGGAGAGTTAATGTTGTGGCAGATCCCCTGCAGTAAATCGCCAATCACAGCCTGTTTCTTCTTCTGGAAAAGATCGTCTTGGGCGGTTTTTAACCGCTTGTTTGTCTCCTCAAGCTCCTTCACACGAAGGGCCAATCGAAGCGACAACTTCCTCCTCTCCCAAGCGCTGCGCAAGGAGACGAGCAGCTTGCGAGGGCTAAAGCCGACACCCTTTTCCATGAAAAAGTGAAGATTTTTAAGAGAGTTAATGGCGTGAATCGCGACATCTTTTGCAGCGTGTCCTGTCAACAAAGCCTGAATCGCGTCAGGTTGTATCTCTTGGGCTTGCTGAAGAAACGTCACACCATTCATCGTCGGCATCTGCCAGTCGACGACCATGATATCGATCGTTTGTTGGCGGACACAGGACAACGCTTCTTCAGGATCAGTGAAGCTGACAACCTCCCAACCAGTCTTGCGAACAACCATACTCTCATACAGCTCCAGACTGAAGGATTCGTCATCGAGTAACAAAACTGTGGGTCTTAACGTCTCCACATCTCTCTCCCAATGGTCCATGCCACCTCTTCCTTACGTGAAACGCCTCTATGACATTCTCAGCCAAATGTCTCGACACATGCGTTAATCCCTAGCCATCTCAAACACCTCTAGGATAATCTACACGGTTGCATTTTTCAATCACAGCTCTCCACCAAGTCCTTCAAATGCAAGAAAAGGACAGATGATTTGCCCCCTAGCCAAGGCACCTCTGTACAAAACAAACTCTACACCCCCACAAAGAAACACAACAACATCCTGCAGCTTCTTTTCAGATCCACAGAGATCTGTATATAATGTTGTTGTTACATGTACACATTTTCTCGAACTTCACATTGTGAGGCCGCTCCCCAATGGAACAAAAAACCAATACAGGTCAAGTGCATAAAATGCTCATCCGTCTCTCACTGCTCATCCCATTGATATGGTTGGTCGCTTGTCAGCCAGTGCTTGAGATCGATCTCCAAAGCATCAACTGCGGAACGATTGACGGTTTAGCAGATCACTTCTCAAAAAACGCTGAGCTGTACGGCTGCATGGTCTTCATCTACGAAAAACAAACGCCTGAAGAATCCTACAGCTACCCAATCTCCATCAAAGCCGATGGGCAGATCGTATTTCGTGGTGCCGAAGGGGACAACACTCCGGTCCTCCCTCCCCAATCAAAGGGACAAAAAGTGCATACTCGATTGTACTTGTTCCAACTGAGCAAGCAGTCGGATCTCGCAGCCGTCGCACAGCATAGAGTCAGCTGCCTTCCTATGGGAACAGTCAGCAACAACGCCAAGACGCCAACCTACACTTGCTTAAGTCAAGAGCACAAAGACTGTTGGATGATGTTGCTGCTTCAACCAACATTCGTCAACGAGACTTACTCCGTGGCATCGTTTCTTGAGCAGGTGCGTTTGCAATCCCCTCCAGAGGGCAGCCAAAACTGTCGGGTCTGTACAAGAGAAATTTGTGGAGATGGAATTGACAACAATTGTGACAAAGTTGTCGATGATTATGATGATGCCACAGGCCAAAAGTGTGAAAAATAAACGCCATTCTCCGTCTGGAGGGTGAAAGAGCAAGGTCTCCCACAAAGAAGAGAGACCACATGACCTGTGGGGAAGTTCATTATATAGATGTAATTCAATTGGATGATATGTGTTCGAGATCACTGACACGTTGAGTTCGTATGGTTTACCAATGTTGTGAGGATGAACGCTATGCGTGTTCGCTTGTTTTCAATCGCCTTTCTTTTTTTTGGATACACACTGCTCAATCTATACGCTTGCAGTGAAGGCAAACAAATTTGCCAAAAATGCACATCCAACCTGGACTGTGTAGAGTGTGGTGGGGTTTGTTTTCAGGGACAATGTCAAATCAACTCAAAACCAGATGGTGGCACAAGTACCGTCTGTACTGTTGGTGAGACAAGGGAGTGTTATAACGGCGCTCCCGAGACCAAGGGTGTAGGAACCTGCCGCGCAGGGACCCAAACTTGTCTGGCGGGTGGAACATGGGGACAATGTACAGGCGAAGTCACCCCTGTGATCGAGAGTTACGATAAAAAAGACAATGACTGTGATGGACAAGTCGACGAAGGCATTCGCATCTGCCAGCCTGTCGGTGAAGAGATCCCCTGTTACCCCAAAGACGTCACTGTAGGTTGTACACTGACAGACGCCAAGACCAATAAGTGGACATGTGTCGGCGCTTGTACGACAGGAAAGGCGCTTTGTACAGGTCAACCAGGTGTATGCAAGCTACCAGTCACTCCCAAGGTCGAGATTTGTAACAACAACATCGACGAAGACTGTGATGGAGAAGTCGATAACAAGAGCAAACTCGGCCAACCCTGTGAAGACAAAGATCTCCCAGACAAATGCCAAAAAGGGATCTACGCGTGTGACGCAAAAACCAACGAGATGTACTGCAAACCCAACGGCGCAATCGAAGAGGTGTGTGACGGTAAAGACAACGACTGTGATGGAAAAGTCGACAACGTCAGAGGCAAAGACGAAGCCCTCACAAAAGATTGTAGCTACTCCGGCCCCAAGGGCACCAAAGATGTCGGTGAGTGTAAGTCTTCATCGCAAAAATGTGTCAACGGACAGTGGGACGGACAATGTGGCACAGAGATCCTCCCTAAAACAGAAGAATGTAACGGTAAAGATGACGACTGCGACGGAAAAGTCGACAACCGACCGGGCACCCCACAGCCGCTCACAAAATCCTGCTACGAAGGTCCTCCTGGCACACGCAATGTAGGTGAATGCAAAGACGGGAAACAAGCCTGTATCAACGGAAAATGGGACACAACATGTGCTGGCGCGACGCTCCCCACAGACGAAAAATTCTGTCAGGGCGCTACGGACTCCAAAGACTTCGACTGCGACGGCATCCCCAACAACTCAACACTTCTCGATAAACCCTGCATCTCACAGGTCAATAAAGGACTCTGTCGGTACGGCAAATATATCTGCTACCAAGGGCAGATCGCCTGCCAACCACAGCTTGCCCCCAACAGCAACAAAGAAGAGTGCAACGGTAAAGATGATGATTGCGACGGTTTCATCGACAACGGAGCCGCAGGATCAGCCACTCAGATGACAAAGAGTTGCTACACAGGAAATGTCTCGACACACAACCGAGGCATCTGCACACCCGGTAGCGCAGTCTGTGACAAAGGTCGCTGGAGTGAGTGTCAAGGCGAAGTCACACCACGCCCCGAGCTGTGCAATGGCCAGGACGACAACTGTAACGGTCAAGCAGACGAAGGAACAACCTGTGGCCCCTGCTCTCCTGGACAACAAAAACAATGTTGGATCTCCCCTGCAAATCCCGTCAATCCTCTCGTGGGAACTTGCCAACCAGGTGTCGAAACCTGTACCGCAGCAGGTCGTTGGAGTGGGATCTGCCAGGGCGCCCAGTCCCCTCAGCCCGAACAGTGTAATGGACAAGACGACGACTGTGACGGTCAAGTTGACAACCTCAAAGGCACCGCCGCCCCCATGTCCCAAGAGTGTTATACGGGCGACAAAGCCAATCTCGGAAAAGGCGAATGTCGCGGAGGTATTCAGCTTTGTATACAAGGGAAATGGTCTCAAACCTGCTTCGCCGAGCAAAAACCAGAGCTCGAGATCTGCGACAAACTCGACAATGACTGTGATGGTTCCATTGACGAAAATGGGATCTGCTCCACGAACAAGCCACGCGCAGTCAAAGAGCTCTGCACAGATGCTGCTGGTGCCCCAAGCTACAAAAAGTGTAACACTGGACTATATTGCCTTCAGGCCGCAGAAACATCGGCTGATCAGTTCTGCTATCAATCCTGTAGCACAAGTGCAGATTGCAGCAAGAACACCACAGACGGACGTACTGAATGTCAGGATCTCGGTACAGACGAAAAGACTGGACAACGCGTCAAGATCTGCATTCGCAGAGCAGGCGACAGTGCGTATTGTGACTTCGCGAGAGGGTTCTTCTGCAGTGGCGGGCTCTTCTGTGATGAAGGGCTTAAGATCTGTAGACGCCCAACACAAGCTGGATTGTATGCCCCCTGCGAAGGTAGTACAGGCGCAATCTGTGACAGTGGCTATTACTGTGACAAAGCCTTCATCCACTCCTCCAAAGATCACGGTTACTGCTTACGGACATGTCAGACATCAGCCGAATGTCAGGGCGCCCCATGTGTATCCCCCCCAAGCGGCGGTCCCAAGATCTGTGTCCCTGTTGGTCAAAAGACAGAAGACCAGACCTGTTCACATCTCTACACAGGGAACGGTCCCTACGATCCCAAAGATATGTGTCAAGCACAACACATCTGCTTGCGGCAAAATCCAAGCAACCCCAATGGGGTCTGCTTAAAGGCCATTCAAACAGCGACATGTACGGCAAAAACATGCCCAACAGGACGAGCCTGTGCGCCTTCCAACGGTGTGGTTGTTTGTCCCAAGGCTTGCAAGCAAGACACAGACTGTGCAACTGACCAGACTTGCTTGACGATCCAGCCAGGACCACCTCCGATCCAGTTCTGTATGGCCAAAACACCAACAGGACAACAAAACTTCGGCGACATCTGTGGTAAAGGACAGTACTGTCAACCGGGTATGACGTGCTTCCAGACCAATCCTAACAAGGCGGGAGTGTGTACGTACCTTGGGTGTACAACAGACGCAGATTGCGTGTATGTCCCCACAGGCTCAAAGTGCAAGTCCGCTGGTACAGCAAAGGCCTGTCTCTTCCCCTGCACGTCCAACAACGACTGCCCCAACGCCAACTTGAAGTGTGATCCTATCTACAACTTCTGTATTCCCTAACAAGCCGCCCGACTCAGTCCCCTCCCCACTCCACAAACCCCTTCAAAAACAGTCCACTGAGCAGCCCATCCCCCCTCAAGGCGGTCTATTTTGTGTTTTTTGGATTTTGTGCTATATTCCGCAAACGTTGGTCCTCACCGATGAGCAGACATCACCTCGGTTCGAGGCACCACATGCACCCAACAAACAGTCGATACTCCACCACTCCCCAAATGTAAGAGGAACCCATATTGGCGCAGGGAGAAAGATTAGGACGATATACCCTGATCGAACAGATCGCCATAGGCGGAATGGCCGAGATCTGGCTCGCTCGAATGGGTGGTGTTGAGGGATTCGAAAAACTCGTTGTCATCAAACGAATCAAAGATCACCTCGCTAAAGAGCCGAGCTTTGTCAGGATGTTTCTGAACGAGGCTCGACTCGCAGCGCAGCTCAACCACCCCAACATTTGCCAGATTTATGACCTCGGAAAGCTCAATCAGAGCTACTTCATCGCGATGGAGTATCTATTTGGTCGTGATCTTTCTGAGATCACTCCGAAGTCAGAGCGCGAAGGGATCCCATTCCCACTCGAATATGCGATCAAGATTTTGCTCCATGTGTGTGAGGGTCTCTACTACGCACATGGCAAGACAGATCCATTTGGAGAACCTCTGCACATCGTACACCGGGACATCTCTCCACAAAACATCTTTGTGTCCTTCGATGGCAACGTAAAGATCCTCGATTTTGGGATCGCAAAGGCCGCCAACCAATACGAAAAAACACAAGAAGGCACCCTCAAAGGCAAGCTCTCCTATATGTCTCCAGAACAGATCTTGGGACAGCCTTACGACGGACGTTCAGACCTCTTTGGTCTCGGTGTTGTCTTCTACGAACTCGTCACAGGTTACAAACTCTTCACAGGTGACAACGAGCTTGCAGTGCTCAAGTCGATCGTCGACGTCCCTGTCTACCCCCCGTCCTATTTTAACGACAAGATCCCAGAAGAACTCGACCAGATCATTCTCAAAGCGTTGGAAAAAGATCCAGCCGATCGTTTTCAAAACGCTTGGGAGATGCAGCAAGAGCTCAACCAACTCATGTCACAATTCGAGTTTAACCCGAGCAATTTGCATCTCTCCAACTTTCTCAAACAGCTCTTCGCAGATGAAATAGAGCGAGAAGTCCGCTATCTCAAAGAGCGGCTTGTTGAAGTCGTGAAGCGCGGAGCTGACATCGAAGAAGACAGTATCGACGACTCACTCTCCCAAGATGAGTTGGACTTCTTGCTCGAAGAAGCGATCTCGATCGACAATCTCGTCACAACGGACAAACAGTCAGAGGAAAAGGGCGAAAAACAGGGAAGCACAGACACACAGCCAGATCTAGACGCTCTCGATTTGGATGCACCAGATGCGCTAGACGATGACGACACGCTGTCACCATCTGTCCCCAAGGGCAACGCGCACAAACCACAAGACCGCGACGATTTTTCAGACGATGATGATACACTTCATCCCGAAGATCCGCTCGCTCCACAGTATGTGCTCGATCCAGAGTACGATCCTGCGATGTTGTCTGCGATGCCCAGACACATCCCCTCTCGCCCATTTCGCGACACGTATCACTTTGCTCTGCCTTCCAACGACGAGCACAACGACACGGAAGACATCGCGCTCGAAAAAGTAGAACGTTTTCTGGACACTACAAACCTACCGCAGTCGCCTATCGAGCACCAAGATGAGCAGGGATTCGACGAAAATGAAGACCCACTCCTTGACGTAAACCAAATCTTATTTACAATGCGCTTTCGGATACAGGAATACGAGCAGCTCAAAAAGATCGCAGCACGTCGCTCTATCCCGCTTGATCAGCTCCTGCGGGAAATGATCCACCGCGCAATGCAACATTATCAAGATGAAGAAGACCTCAACGAAAGCTCTTGACCAAAGGGCATCACGAAAAAAAGATTGACCGCATTGTGCCGCACCGCTACAATCCCTCAACTTTAGAACGAATTGCGGTACAAATTGCGTATCTGGAAGTAAGGACAACGGACAATGAAGAGAAAGTTCCTGTGCTTGTTGCTTCTCACCGGCATTCTCCCCCTAGCCTTTCTCTCTGGGGGATGCACCTCCTCTTCTTGCGAAAAGCTACACGAATCCATCAATAAGTGTACGATCCAGTGGGTAGGGAAATACGGACGAAAAGCAAAGAAGACCTGTACACTAGGCGAGAAAAAACAACAATGCAACGCAAGTGAATTGTGTATCCAGCCCCCTGGAGTCGCATTTCCTAGCTGCTACGAACCCGGAAACGTCTACAAAGAACAACGGATTATCCTCAACAATGTCCGTCAGCTTTGTGACCCCATCTTTAAATCGCGCCAGGCCGCTTACATTCGATGTATCGAAGCATCCGAATGTGACGTGAAAAAATTCAACGCCTGCGCCGCCAAAATGACCAACCAGATCAAAAAAGAGAAAGAAAAAGGCCCCGGTGGCGCGCTCATCTCTTTCATCATCTTCCTGGTCATCACGATCCTCGTCGAAGGATTGTTGGTCTTTGTTGGCGTCAAAATCGTCGACCGCAACAACCCCAAAAACACCATCCCACGTGGACTGGTCTTGGGTGCAGTCATCGCAGTCGTCACATTCCCGCTCGTCTACTTCTCGCCTCTCGCAGGTGTGTTGGTCTCGTCGAGTTTACTGTTTAGTTTGATCATCCTCTTTTACCAACAAGAGGCTTTCCTCCCCAGTATCTTCACGGCGATCCACATCGTCTTTGTATGGAGTGTCTTCACCTTCCTCGTCGCAGGTGAGTTTATGGGTGGAAAAGCATGGCTGGTGCAAAGTGCTGCGTTCCGACGCGCCATGCAAACCAGACACGGTAAAATGGCTGAAGCACGACAAGAATTCGAGAAAGAGCAACGCAAACTCGCCCTCGAACGAAAACGCGCTGCAGAGCTGAAAAAACAACAAGAAGAAGAAAAACGACGCCAAGAGAAAGAGAAAAAAGAGAAGGAAAAAGAGAAAGAGAAAAAGTAAACTCCTTCTCCTCTCATCTTGATACCTTCTCTCTCTTCCCCCTTCTCTCCGCTCGCTCACCACAAAAGAATCACACCACATGGACACAAACTCCATCCTCTATCGTCTCTTGATACGTGGTATGACTTGTCTACTGCTTCTTTTGTGTAGCCTCTCTCTTGTCGCCTACCAGCTCCCCACACCCCAACCTCTCTCCGCACAACTCGCAGCCTGGTCCCCCACACACACCACCCTGCAACCTCTTTGGCACACCCGCACCATTCGCGGCACAAAGCAGGTCCATGCGCTCCTCGATTTTCGAGGCGATCCACAAGAACTTAAGGCACGTGGCTTGGCGCTCAACGCCCACAGCGCAAACATCTTCAGCACGTGGATCCCACTCTCACAACTGTCCTCTCTCCAAAGCATTCGTGGACTACAACGCGTCACACAAACCCACCCCCTTCAACCTCATCTCAACGTCAGCGCACCTCTCGTCACAGCACCACAGACATGGAGCCAACATCAACTCGATGGGAGAGGCGTGATTGTCGGCATTATCGATACAGGTATCGACTACACCCACCCAGCCTTCCGCACCAAAGATGGCAAAACACGTATCCTCGCGCTCCTCGACTACTCACTCCCCGCCTCCGAAGCCCAAGATGCTGTTGCGCCCAGACGTTTTACACAGGAACAAATCGACAAAGCCCTCAGCACCCAAACCCCCCTCCTCCACAGAGATGAAAATGGTCATGGCACACACATCGCAGGGATCGCTGCGGGGAATGGACAACTCACAGTCGGTGGCAAACAAAAGTATATCGGGATCGCACCACGGGCAGATCTCGTCGTTGTCAAAGCTCTTCGGGCTGGTCGTGGAGAGTTTGATAGTGGTGATGTTCTGGAAGCGATCGCTTTTATCCATCAATTCGCCAAAAAGCGCAATCAACCTTACGTCCTCAATCTCTCTCTTGGCGGTCACCACGGTGGACACGATGGGACAACGTTGCTCGAACGGGCGATCGATGGCTTCAGTGGTGCAGGTAAGCCAGGCCAGGTGATCGTCGCTTCGGCAGGTAACGAGGGCAACAAACACATGCACACCAGCGGCTGGCTCAAAAAAGAGACCCCTGGTGTCATCCAGTTGATGATTCCCGAGTACAGCCCCAGCGATCCTCCAGCCGAAGCTCGTATTGTTATCGACATATGGTACCCATACGCATCCAACCTCAAAGTCACACTCACCTCACCAAGAGGTGAGCAGATCGGACCTTTCGGCCTCACACAGGGCACCCAAGAGCCCCAGAAACTCGACGACGGTGCGGCCTTGGTTCTTCATCAGACGCGCTTCCTACCACCAGAGAGCAACCACATCAGCATCATCCTGACAAACACAGACGAGGTCCCATTGAGGTGGGGGACGTGGAAAATCAAACTGGAGGGGGACACAGAGCGTTACGACGCATGGCTCTCTCGAAACAAGTTGCCAAAAGGACGCGCGCGCTTTGCACAGGAGACCGTCGAGATGCTGATCGGCGTACCAGGTGCTTCACGTGGTGTGATTACAGTCGGTTCGTTTAACAGCCGCAGTGGTTGGCTCAATTCGTTCGACATCGAAAACAAACAAAACATCCGACTGGGCAACTTTTCCGACTTTTCAAGTCCCGGTCCTACGAGAGATGGTCGCCCCAAACCAGACATTCTCGCGCCGGGACTCTTTATTATCGCGCCGGCATCGCAATTTGCAGGCATTCCTGCCGGCAGCCTCGCCACTGAAAAAGAGTACACCGTCTCTCAAGGAACCAGTCAGGCAGCTCCCCACGTGACAGGCGCAGTCGCGTTGCTCCTACAGCAAAACCCAGCGCTCGACACACCGTCAGTACGAACGATCTTACAACGAAGCGCGATCACACAGACTCCCTCCTCCACGCCTCTCTTTCATCCACGATGGGGGTTTGGCAAACTCGACATTTACAACGCCATCCGCAGCCTCACAGCGCGCTCCACCTCTCCAGCTGACCCAAACACGTCGACCTTTGGCAGTCTCCTCACGCGACTACCAGCCAACGGGCTTACAACCACGCAGCTCTATGTGATCCCCAAAGACGAGACAGGGCTCCCTCTCGATGCGGGTCAGACTATCCAGATCAAAAGCTCACTTGGGACGATCATCGCACAAGCAGAGGAGCGCAAGCCGGGCATTTACGAGGCCACCTTTCGAGCGCCGCGCGAGGCTGGCATCGCGACGCTCACAGCGTGGGTTGGGAGTGTACGTCTTCATCAACAGCTTCAGATCGACTGTGTGGCCTCGACCGGTTCACAACAACAAGGATGTCAATGTACTTCAACCTCCCCTCCTTCTGAGGCTTTATGGTATGTGCTCTGCTTCTATTTTTTCCTTGCCTTTTGGCGAAAGACGCGCTAACACGCCTCTCACATTTACATTCGTGAGTGTATACAACCAAACAATCCTGTTTCATTCGATGACAGGGTGAGGAAAAACATCATGCTGTTGTTCGAAGCGAGTTGGCTAGAGCGTCCTTCCTTCTTGCTCTGCGCTCACAACATGGGCGAAGCGATCCGCTTACTCCACGATGCGCTCCCTGTCGATGAACTCTTTCGGCTGGACGATCTTCACGAGATCCACCCTGACGACTTCTTGTTGGTCAAACGATGTGGCAAACTGCACACAGCCGAACAAGCCCCTCTGCGCTTTTGTCCCACATCAAAAACACGTGTCTTTCGTGTCATATACCCAGCCAAACAAGAAGAGAGCGTCTACGTCGTCTCTCACATCTCAGAGCTGCCTGCGCTGGTCTTGTGGCACCATGAGCTGATCACAGAGGAAGAGTTCCACCAAGAAGATCTGATCCTCTCAAAGTGGGAACACTCCAACCAAGACTTTTCTTTGCTCGAATTGGACACAAGCCAGGCTGGAATCTTGCTGCGGTACGAGTATTGTTGTTGTGTGTTACCAAAAGAGCGCTTCGACTCCCCTCACAGCAAGCTCAAGAAAGATCTTGAATAATCACGAAGAACCCACAAACCACGGCGACGTCAACCTTGACAGGGTGGCAGAAAAAATCTACCCTTTTCAGTTGTTGTACAACTTCGTAAAGAGGAACACGTTGGTATCTACCGGATACTGTGTCAGCACAATTCCTCACATTAACACAAGCATTACGGCGAAAATATGAGTTCATTCGATCGAGATTTTGGCGGTCACAACTTTGAGCCCGTCGAAAAAACCGTTCTGCTCGATGACATGGCAGCACAGCTTCTTGAGCGTCGCCCCCCAGGAGATCCAGAGCTCGCCAATGAGTACAGGATTCTCGTTGTCGATCCAGCCGGACAAGAGTGGGAGTACCCCATCCGTGGTGAGGTGCTCCTCGGCCGCTCAGAGGAAAACCAGATCATGATCGAGGATCGGGCGGTCTCACGCCATCACCTCGCGATCAATACAGATGGCAAACTCTTTTGGTTCCAGGATCTCAACAGTGGAAATGGGACCCAACTAAACGGAGAGTACGTCCAGGAAGGCTGGCTCACAGGCGGTGAAGAGATCATCATCGGAAACTCTCGGATTTACTTTTTGATCCCAGGCTCTGCGACTGACAATGCAGAGCCACAAGCCGATGATTTACCGATGGATCCGGGCTCTCTCGTGGCGGCACCGATTCAGGACGCAGCCTCACTCGTCGCGACCCCCTCCCCAGCAAGCCCCGCAGCTGCGCCAGAGGCAGAGGAAGACGACGAGGGTGGTAAGTGGCTCGCGCTCGCCCTCGTCGTGTTTGTTCTCGGACTCGGCGTTGCCGGTCTCGGCGCATGGTTTTTGTACAAACGCCTCGGTGCAGGAAAAAAACCAACCGTTATCGGCCAAACCAGCGCACGCTCCTCGCTCAAAAAGCTCCAACACGGAAACAAGCTGATCCAAGAAGGAAAGTTCGCCGAAGCCAGCCGTTTTTTCCGAATGGCAGCCTCCTCCGTACCTGAAAGCAACAGCTATCGCAGCACCTTCTTGGAGAGAGCCAACATCGCTGGCATCGAAGCGATCGCCAAGAAATACTACAACGAAGCTAAAAAGCTCTACTACGAAGAAGACAAAGCGTGTGATGCGTATGGTTCGCTCAAAAAAGTCTCCAAACGCTCAAGTCTCTTCAAAAAAGCAGACAAACTGCGCAAACGCATCTTCAACAAAGATATCAAGCGTAGCCTGAGAATGATCGATCTCATGATCGCATCCAACAACCCGGTAGAACGAAAGAAAGCTCGAAAAAAGCTGCAAGAGCTCCAATATTGCGATACAGACCTTCCAGGGATCAAGCAAAGACTCACCAAGCTCAACCAACCCCACACCCCCAACACACCAAGTGTCCCAGATCCAAGGAGCGCACGGAGACCACCTCCTCCCCCCAGGAGACGGAGATACAGGCGACCAAGCTACCGTCGTCCAAAAGTAAGGCGTTCGTCAGGTACCATCTCGCAAGGTGTCAGCCTGTTTTGTAAAGGACAGTACGCAGCTTCGATCGTACACTTCAGCCGGATCATCGGCAGCTCATCAGGAAGCAAGAGACGAAAAGCTCGTCGGTACCGCAGCGCTGTAAAGACCTTTAAGCGCTACATCAACAGCGGCTCCGCTTATGGACTCCTCAAGGCCCATCGCGCCGCACGTAAGATCAGCAATTGCAACCTCTCCAAGTACAAAGGACGACTCGCCAAGGCCTTTATCAAGGAAGCCAAACGAAACGAAGGGCGCAGTCGATACGCAGCTGCATACCGAAGCTATCGCAAAGCGCTCCGATACAACGGCGGCTCAAGTGCCGCGAAAAGCGGCCTCAGACGGATCAAAAAGAAAGCCACGAAGCTCTACGGTCAGGCAGAAGTCCTCATGGACGTCGATCCAAACGAAGCCAAAAAGTTCTTGCGACAAGTCATCTCCATCCTCCCACCTTCTGATCCCATCTACAGAAAAGCCAAATCAAAACTGTAAACCTTCTCCCCTTGACCCATCCACCCACACAAAAAGCTGCTGCTGCCCATGGCAAAAAGAGACACAAATAAATCCAAGCGAAACGAATACCGACACCCTCTGCGAGAGATGGGCTACACCACACCAAAGAGTCCACTCAGCCAGCTTGGAAAACGCCTGAGGAACGGTTGTATTGCGATGCTTCTGCTTCTGTGGATCGGCACAGAGGGCTACTATATCGTCGGTAAAGGGGAGTGGAAACACTTTGACTGCTTTTACATGACAGTGATCACGGTCAACACGGTCGGTTTTGAAGAGACCCTGCCCGTCCGAAAGAAACCATTTGGCCGCCCTTTTACAGTGATCTTGATCTTTTTGAGCATCGCGATACAGGCTTACTTTATCTCGACAGTCACGGCCTTTTTTCTGAGCGAAGAGTTTGAAAATCTGTGGTGGAGGACACGTATGGAACGCATGGCCCAACGGCAAAAAAAACACATCATCATTTGCGGCGCTGGTGAAACAGGGATTCACGTCATCCGCGAGTTTCTCGAATCCAACATCAACATCGTCGTGATCGATGACAACGAAGAGCGGCTTCAGGGCCTTCAGTCTATGCTCGGTACCTTCCCTGTCGTTGTTGGTGATGCAACAGAAGAGTGGATTTTGGAGAAAGCCGGGATCGAACGCGCATCAGGAATCGTCGTCGTCCTCCCCTCTGATAAGGACAACCTCTTTATCACAGTCACCGCGCGGCGGATGAACCACAAACTCAAGATCGTCTCCAAAGGGATCGATGTCAAAACCCTCGACAAGCTCAAACGAGCTGGTGCAGACGGGGTTGTCTCGCCAAACTACATCGGTGGTCTTCGTATCGCTGCGGAGATCATCCGCCCCCACGTCGTGCAGTTTTTGGACCTCTTGAGCCGCGACAACGAGCTCGATCTTCACATCGAAGAGCTCGAATTACCAGTGAGATATCCTTACAATGGGCAGAGACTCCGAGACACAGACATCAGACAAAAAGATCTCCTCGTCCTCGCGGTCCAATCTCCAACTGACGATACCTGGTACTACAACCCACCACCAGATTACGTCATCGAGCCCCACTCAACCATGATTGTCATGGGTAAAGTCGGTGCAGTGGTCCACTTTCGAAATGAATTGCTTGGATATATTTGAAGGGATAGTTTGAAGACACCAAGAGGGAGGGATTAAAAGAAGAAGTTGTTCTTGTCGTCTTCTTGACGTCGATCCTGCACCTGCTTTTCAGCGCGCTCCTGCTCTTCTTTGCAATCGATACAAAGCTCTGCGACAGGGCGGGCTTTGAGTCGGGCAAAGCCGATCTCCGCACCACAATCGTGACACTCTCCGTAAGAACCCTCATCCATGCGCTTGAGTGTCTTCTCGATCTTTGCGATAAGATATTTTTCACGGTCGCGAAGTCGCAACTCTGTCACCTTGGAGCTCTCGTCTGTCGAGACGTCAATGGTGTCCGCAGGAAGTCCATCTCCACCACTAATCTGATCAGAGATGCTGCGACGTGCGTTACGAAGAAGACGATTGCGTTGGTCTTCGAGGATCTGTCTCAGCTCGTCAAGTTGTTCGGATGTAAGACCATTCATGAACTTTCTTCCTCCGAGGATCGTTGTCAAAACCAAAAGAATCCCAAACCGGATCACTGAACCCGAAGACGCAATTGTCTAAAAACCCGGTCCATTCGCGGGGATACATATCAAGAACTCACCATTACTATGTGAAAAGCGTCCCATTCTTAAACAAAACGTACACCATGTCAAGCACCATCTGACAACAATTCCCATAAAGAATCTCATCACCATCGGGACAGGGTGCAAGACGAGACGTTTGAAACAGAGATGACTCCAATCTATCCATCTCCCTTACGGGGATGGTCTTTGGCCTCTGATCTGAGCAACCGCTGGGCTTCTTCTTCGGAGATATCTCCACGCATCAGGCGATCTGCGATCTGATCGAGTTTGCGATTCAGGATCTGACCTCGCGCCCAAACCTCGTATTTATCGAACTCAAAAGAGCCCCACTCGATGGGCAAAAAGAGTTCACGATCTTCACGTAAAAAGCGAGAGATATAGTAGTCCAAAAAGTCGAGCACCAACATCAGCGCGTCGCCTGGTTCCCGGATCTCATTGTCCCCTAAGTGTAGGCGACATTCGACCGGATAGTAGAAGCTTTCATCCTTGTTGGATAAGAGCATCTTGACGTGCGCTTCGGACTCGGAGGTGAAGCCTTCGATGACAAAAGACTCATCATCACCCAAATAGGCATCATGGCGTTCGAGCAACGCGTCTACAATTTCAGCGCACTCAAGCCGTGTCAATTCGACTCTTCGCAAGGCAACCTCCTCTGACAAAGCGAGTTTGTAGGAATCTTATTTGATGTGCACGATCCTGACATTTGTCAATCGAGGATCAGCATCGCGTCCCCATAACTGAAGAAACGATAACCCTCCTCAACAGCGACTTTGTAGGCTTCGAGGATTCGTTCTCTACCACAAAATGCGCTCACAAGCATCAATAAGGTCGATTTAGGCAAATGAAAGTTCGTCAAAAGACCGTCAACAGCGAGAAATTCATACCCAGGAAAGATGAAGATGTCAGTCTCTGCTTGCTCAGACGTGACAACACCATTGCGTTGCGCAGAAGATTCAAGTGCGCGCATGGAGGTCGTACCGATCGCGATGACACGTCCACCTGACTCACGTGTCGCTTTGTGGAGCTCTGCGGTCTCTTCTGAGATCTCGTACCACTCTGTGTGCATCTTATGTTCAACAATGTTGTCTGTACGCACGGGTAAAAATGTACCCATTCCAACATGAAGTGTGACCGTTGCGGTCTTCACGCCAGCCGCTTCGATCTTGGAGAGGAGCTCACGAGTAAAGTGCAGTCCTGCAGTCGGCGCGGCGATCGCACCAGGTTCTTTTGCAAAGACAGTTTGATATCGCTCAGAGTGCAAGGTCGCAGCTTCTTCCTTCCGAATATACGGAGGAAGAGGCAGTTCACCATGTTCTCCCAGGTATGCAATCAGATCAAGAGCTGGATCGAGCTGGACAACGACTTGCCCTCTCTCCTTCCTCTCAACGATCTCACATTGCTGTCCTGGTAATTGTAGCAGCGTACCTGGTTTGACCGGACGCGAAGCACGAGACATCGCAAGCCATTGACCAGGGTGCCCCTCGTGGGGGTGCAAGAAAAGCAGCTCCACCCGTCCACCTGTTGGCTTGCGCGCATAGATACGAGCAGAGAGCACACGGGTGTTGTTCATAATCAACAAATCACCCGGAGAGAGATGATCTAAAAGTTGAGTAAATACGTCATGCCGTATTTCGCTGCGAAATGCGACAAGATCACGATCAAAATGTCGTGGTATTTTCATCAACCTGGAGAGATCTCTTCTCTCGGCTGGGGCATGAGCAATCAATTCATCAGGAAGATCATAGTCAAACAAGGACAGATGCATCATCTATCTCCTCACACAAGAAACATCAGAAATCTGAGACAACATTCAACGAGATGAATAAAAACGTCAAAAAGTAGACTACTATCTACAATTGCGTGTCCTCAGAGATCTGAGAGGGTCACTTTGACGCCATTGGACATGATGAATAAAGAATACAAATCGTTCAATACAACGATACTTCACCACGGAGCGGGCTTACTCAAACGGGTCGTGACGTTCCCCATAAAGGGAACATACATTCCCACAATAAAAAAAGAGGAACACAACGACCCAAAAAAAGAACAGGCGTCATATCTCCCTGGCTGGGAGAGCGCAAGACACTTTACATATAATGGATAAAAGGTAAAGCGGAAAGACAGAGACAAAAGGAGGGGAAAGTATGACATTCAGATCGCACCTGAAGAAAAAATGCGACATGATAGTCATCAGTGTGTGGGATCACGATGAGGCGTTGTGGATAAAAAAGACTCCACAAGAGGTCAGGATTGTCAGTGTAGGGAAAGGGTCTGGAGGAGGTTAGTTGCTTGCGAGGAGTTTTTGGCCAGTGGCATCAGCGGTGATCTCAGAGAGCCCGCTCTCAAGCAGGAAGCTTCGAAGTTTTCGAAGCGCTCGTGCTTCGAGTTGTCGAACACGCTCACGAGTAATCCCGAGCTCTTTTCCGATCTCGCTGAGTGTTTGCGTGTCTTCGATCAAACGTCTGCGGCGAATGATCAGCTTTTCGCGATCGGAAAGTTGTTCGAGGGCCTGGTAGAGATGCTCCTTGCGGACCTCTTCGTATTCGAAGGTTCCGATGATGTCCTCTTGTGTGGGTCCATCATCAGCGAGCATCTCAGTGAGGCTACGTCCTTCTTCGCCTTCGGTTTTGTAGCGGCTGTCGAGAGAGACCTCTTGTGCACCGAGTCTTTGCTCCATCTCTTCGACGAGTGAGACTTTGACATCGAGCGCTTCGGCGACCATCTCGCGATCAACCTTGTCTCGACCGCCATGCATACGAGCGAGCATTCTCTTTGTCTTTTCAAGCTTGTAGAAGAGTCGACGTTGGGCTTGTGTCGTCCCGATCTTGACGAGTCGCCAACTTTGGAGGATATAATTTTGAATTTGCGCCCGAATCCACCATACTGCGTACGAGATCAAGCGCACTCCCCTTTCGGGATCAAACTTTTTCACGGCCATGATCAGGCCGATGTTTCCTTCTTGGATGAGATCGGTCAACTTGATCCCATAACGTCTGTATTCATATGATATCTTGACGACAAAGCGAAGGTTACTGGTCGTCAGCTTGTGCGCCGCGTCCACGTCGCCTTCAACAGCCCACGCATGGGCCAGGCTCTTCTCCTCGTCGGCGGACAGCAACGGATATCGGTTAATCTCTTGAAGGTAACGTTCAAGTGATCCGGACGGATTTGGAATAGACCTTTTTGACATCTCAATGCTCCAGCTTGTTTGACGTATCGCCTGTTATGCTCTGTGCTCCCTTTGACCTGGTAACACCAGGAAATAGAACATACTTCTTATACGTTTGACACCCCACAAAGGTTTTGGTCTTGTGTTTTGATGCCAACTTCTTTCAAGACTTTTCTCAAACTCTTTACTATATACATGGCATCCTCTATCATAGTACGAACAAGTCATTCGTTTGGTTTAATCCCTAAGCAAAAAATATGCCGATTTCAGATCATTTAAAAATCAAGCCAACCGTTTACGGACGCTATATCTTGTTGAACAAGATCGCCGTGGGTGGGATGGCAGAAGTCTTTCGCGCCAAATCTTTTGGTGCAGAAGGATTCGAAAAGCTGATCGCGATCAAACGCCTGTATCCTCACCTGTGTGAAGATGAGTCGTTTGTCAGAATGTTTATCAACGAGGCCAAGCTCGCTGCGACGCTGAACCACGTCAATATTGCGCCGATCTACGACTTTGGCAAGCGAGATGGTCTCTACTACATCGGCATGGAGTACGTGCGCGGATGCGATCTTTCGGATCTGATCGAACGTTGCCGTCAACGCAAACAACAGGTGCCACTCGGCCTCGCGGTGTGGCTCTTGATCGAGATCTGCAACGGTCTCGACTACGCACATAGAAAACACGACGATCTTGGCAATTTTCTGAACCTGATCCACCGAGATATCACACCACAGAACATCCTCCTCTCCTACGAAGGTGAAGTCAAAATCACGGACTTTGGGATCGCGAAGGTCCAGATTCTCGGTCGAGATGAGACAACAGGTGGTGTGCTCAAGGGGAAATTCAGCTACATGTCTCCTGAGCAAGTCCGCGGTGAACGGATGGATCACAGGAGTGACATCTTCTCGTTGGGGATCGTGGCTTGGGAGCTGTTGACTTGCCAAAAGATGTTTGATGGTCCCAACGACTATCACATCCTGGAGAAGGTCCGCGAAGCGCTCTTTATCCCACCACGTCAAATCAACCCAAACCTGCCTCCAGAGCTCGAACGGATCTTGATGCGTGCGCTCACCCGCTTCCCACAAGATCGCTATCCAAGTGTAGGTGAACTGCGCCTCGACTTGCTGCGCTTTTTGAGCGGCTCTCATCTCTTCCCATCGCGCGCTCACCTCTCCGCCTTCGTCAGAAAACTCTTCAAGGAAAAATTGGAGACAGGTGCCAGAGAGATCCTCGCGGAGACGAACATTGCACGTGAGCTGCACGAGCAACAATTGCGCGAGTCGAAAGACTACGTTCCCGAAAATTCTCTGTTCCCATCTTCCCCTCATATGGTCCGCCCGCCAGTCTCTCCGAGTGTCGAAAACAAACCCGTAGAGATCCTCGCAGGAGGCCCCTCCAACTTCGCGTTACCCTCGATGGGTGGGCCACAAAAGTCAGCGACACCTCCCAACTCAATCGTCGCACGACATATGCCGAAGGTCGGATTTCGCCCCGAAGACTTCCCACTTGAAAACGACGAAGAAGAAGACGAACCAACACTGCCAGACGTCTCCAAACTCGAACAAGAGAGCCGTCCTGCGCCACAATTGCCTGCCATGCCAAAAGGAATGCCAAAGGCACCGCTCGGTCCTCCGATGCCTCCTCCAAGTATGCCAGCACCAGCAGGCAACCCCAATATGATGGCGGATATTGAAGCCGCATTGTCTCCACAGGCCGATACCCCAACGCTCGCTTCGAGGCCGGAAAAGCTCGCCCCTCGGCCAGCACACATCCCACTGGGTCCCAATGTACACGATGACGATGATATCTTCGTCTCGTCTTTCTCCTTCCGGAGATATCTCTCTTTGATCGTAGGGGTTGGGACCTTCCTGCTTGGCGTACTGATCGTCATCGTCCTCTCCATGCTCCTCAAAAAGCAAACGGGCTTACAACCTTCTCCTGCACCTATGACGAGACAACAGGCATCCACGCACCGCCAAGCACCACCAGCGGCCCGCGCAGCAGCAAAAGGCTGGCTCATGATCGAATCGACCCCATGGGGATACGTGTACATCAATGGAAAACTTGGCGCCGTTACACCCTACAAAAAACAACTCCCAGTGGGACAATACCGCGTCCTTGTCGTCTTCCCTCGCCGTGGGAAGAACATCAAAAAACAACTGGTTGTCACAGTCAGAGCCAACCAAACGACGAAGAAACTCGTCAACGCGCGTCGGTGAGTCAACGCCAAGAAAAGCCTGCGACCAAGGCCTCCACAGAAAACCACTGGCTACACATACTCTCTGCGCCTCCTGTTTGTCGCCTTCATTCCACATATACTCCTCTTTCTGTACAAACTTTCCTTCTATCGGTATGATAAGGGTTTCACACACGCGCTAGCACTTTTCGACCGGCAATACGTGTAAAGACACCACGAGAAGTTGGAAACCATCTTGACCTTCCCAACGCAATTCGCTAAAAACGAAGGCGAGTTGCTTCAATCACTTTGGGAAGGGGAGCGGGCTTTACGTCTTGTGTCGATTCACACCAAAGACGCCTTGCTCTTCACCAATGGGAGATACATCCATGTGTCATAAAAGTATGTTTCAACGATGGGTTTTGTTAGCCCTGTGTATGTGTGTTGTGACGCTCTCGTCCTCAACAGCCGACGCAAACGCGCGTGTTGCGTTGTTGCCTGTGGAGACGGGGAGCAATCTGAGCTCCAGTGATATGGCGTGGACGATGCGCCTTGTAGGTTGGGCATTCCGCCGAAAAAAGCGGATCAATGTGCTCTCCCAACAGACCATCGACAACATCCTGCTCTCTGCGCCCAAGATGAGTTCAAAAGATCGATTTGTCATTCAATTTATGCGCAAGTACCTGAAGAAAGGGAGAACGATCTACGAAGATAGACAAGGCTTGTTCCGCAACAAGCGCTTCCGTTACTCCCTCGTCGCCTTGAAGAAGGCGAGTAAACTCTCCAAGAAAGTTGAGCGATGGGTGCCCAACGATTTGATGAGAGATCTTTACATTTATAAAGGCCTCAACTATCTCGGGTTGAGAAAAGGCCAGATGGCACGTGATTTTCTCATGAAGTCCATCGCGCTCGATCCCCAACATCGCCTCCCTCCAGGAGGTATCCCCTCACAGGCACGCAGTTACTACAACGTCCTGCGCAACTGGATCGTCAAAAGAGCACAGTACAAGATCACCATCAAGTCGGTCCCAGCAGGTGCAAAAGTCTTTTACAACATGAAATATCAGGGCAAAACGCCCTACACTGTCGAAGACATTCCACCAGGGCGTCACCTCTTTCGGATCTCCAAGGTCGGTTATCTCCCATGGCAACGCAAAGCCAACTTTAGCCCCAAGCAACTGAAAGGGCGCAAATCGCTAAGCGTTACGCTCGTGCTCAAGCGCGATCCGAAAGCTCTGACACTCGATGGAATACCACTGTTTGCCAAAGGCGCTGGGATCGATCCGCTGATCCTCGATCGCCTCGAAGCCATCCAAAAGAAACTGCGTGTCAAGCAACTCTACATGCTCCAAGCCCGCCAAACCAAAACAGGTCGCATCCTCAAAGTTGCGATCTTCAAGAAGGGGCGACGAGAGATCCGATACAAGACGATCCCCATGGGGAACACACGCTCCAACTACCGCGCCGCGGTGATCGCTTATGTCAACGCAGAAGCTCGCCAACTCGTGCCCACAGCGCCCCCCCCCATCGTCACGAGACGGCGGACACGCGTCGCGTTACAACCCAAAAGAACACTCAGGCGTCCCTTGCAACCAGAACCTCGGAGAACTCTCCGAACGATCCGCAGACGTCGGGTCCGGACGGCCGCGCTCACTCCTGTAGGAGGCCCGACCAGACGACGAAAGGTCAAAGATCGAACCCCGAGCAAACCCGTCCCACTTTATCAAAATGGACTCTTTTGGGCTGCCACCGTTGGTGGAGCGCTCGTTGTTGCAGGCGTAGTCGTCGCCGTCACCCTCCCCAAACCTCCAGAGACTGCAACACTTATTGTAGCTGTCGGTCAATAGATATAGCGTGAGGAGACGCATGATTTCTCGGATTGTTTGTATGTTTTTATCGATTCGTGTGTGGATTGTTTTGTGTGTTTTTTGTAGTCTGCCCTTGTTGACACATTGCGAGTACATCGCACGCTTTTACATCCAAATCAACGAAGGCCCCAACAACCCCTGTCTCGGGATCAGCCACTTTACCTTCGTGATCGAAGGACTCACTGCTGACAGCAGCGAAGATGTACGCCATCACCACGTCACCGGAGTCCATCCATCGGAGCTGCTCTGGGACTCCGCAGGCCGCTGCCAAATCAGTGGAATTCCACTCAAAAATATCAACTTCGGTGGACGAAAACAGATTATCATCACAGCCTTTGATTCCACAAACACAGCCATCAGCACTGGAAAATCTGACCCCTTCCTGCTCGAACCCTCCGGAGAAGAGGTCCAACAACAAATCGCGCTGCCGATCCAGCGCGCCGCAGACAAGAAAAAAGGCACGCTGGTCATTCGCTTCACGGAAGCACTCCCCCCTGCGACAAACAGGATCGAGGTGCTGCTCGATAAAGTTGACGCCCTCCCCCAGGATCTCAGACGTATCTCCATCAACACCAAAACCGATCCACCTACTTTTCTGATCATCAGCAACGTCCCCGACGCCAACAACAGAAACATCCAGTTGACAGCGTACTCAAGTGACAAAAAAGCTGGTGACTACAAAGGCACCTATACACTGCCAACGGCGTCTGCAACGCCGGGCACCGCGAGCCAACACGTACAACGCCTGACCGCAAAGTTTTCCACGCAGTGATGACTTGTACATCCAACGGAGACAACTCTCCTCACACCTTGTTGGCAGCACCTTGAATAGCAAACAACTGATGTAAAACGCATCAAAAGACCCCCCAAAGGGGTTCAGCTTTATGACCTCATGTAGTAAACATGTAAGGACTTACTGTTCCAGTATCAATACAAAAGATATGACGTATTTCACAACACAAAAGAAAGCACAAAAGTCTTGAAAAGGAATTCCAAATGTGCTATCTGACAAAAACCTCGCGCCATGCGATTACCTATTCCGACTCTCGTGCGAAGGGCCGAACATGAAAAAGTTAATTTACCTGCTCATAGTGTTCACTTTCATTTTCCAGCCGGAGCCAGCTCAGGCCGATATCAGCTCCGATCGACATCGTCCAAATGATGATGCCGTCAAAAACCGCTTGTACAGCAAGACCAAAAAGCAAGAGCTCACTGCGATCTTCGCGATGAGCACAAATGATGCGTTCTACCAAAACTACTTTGTAGGTGTGTCCTATGGATACCACTTCAACGAGTGGTTATCCCTTGGTGTTCTCTTGAACGCATCATTCCAGCAAGATACAGGATTGACAAAGACATTGAAGTTGGAGCCTGCACAAGGCGGCTTTGGTGTCACTCCTGATGTGCGCAGACCATTCATCTTCTCACTGGCAGCGATCGAAGCACGACTCGCGCCTATCTATGGCAAGATCAACTTGTTTAGTGAGACCGTCATCCACTACGACATTTTTCTGTTGTTGAGCGGTGGCTTGATGTTGACCAACCCCCCTGATGTGACAGGAAATGGCGAGATGGGATTCCATCCATACGGTGCAGTCGGTGTCGGTCAACGATACTTCTTGCTCCGCTGGCTCGCCCTGCGTTGGGAGTTCCGTGGTCTGTTCACATACGAAACATTTGAAAATCGAGGCAATGAAACGCGATTCCGTATGGATATGTCGTTCAACCTTGGTTTCAGTTTCTTCTTCTAAGAAAGACAACCCCTTTTGGGAGGCATATAGACGATGATGAGAAGGATTGTAGCGTGCCTTGTTTGGTGTATTGCAGCCACTACGCTGGTGTATACCCCTGGTTTCGTTGGGCAGGCCGAAGCACAAACAATGACCCCACGAGAGATCCGCTACCAGTGGAAAAAAGCAGCTCGTGCGTACCGTCAAAAGAAATATGAGCGAGCGTCCATGCTCCTCTTTGATATCATCGAGAACGGTGCGGCGCTGCCAGGCTTCCAAAGAAGCTCAAGATACATGATGGCAGGCGCTCTGTTCCGCCAAGATCTCAAGCTCGTGTCGTTGCGTTATATCATTCAGTTGCTGAGCACGACAAAGACCTCTCAGATCGACCAGCCCTTTCTCAACTCACTGCGAGGCCTCCTGCGTATCGCACAGAGCATCGGTGATGAAACACTCGTCGTCAAAATGCTCCGCCAGGTCAAACCTCTGCTTCGTACGCCTCCCAAGGGCAAAGATCCTATCAAGTTCTTGTTGGCCTTGCCCGAGCGCTACAAAAAAAGTGCAAAGCGTACAAGAAAGTGGCGCAAACGACGCAAGCGTATGCGCAACACACTCGCGTACTTCCTTGGCCGTATGAACTTCCTCAAGCGTAGTAAAAAAGGGTTCTTCCTCGCCCACCGCTTCTTCAATGTGATCAAGCCCGAGGCTGCAAACAACTACTACGCCAAAGCCCTCTACATGAAGGGTGTCATGTACGCATGGCGTCAACGCAACAAAAACGCGATCAAGCAATTTCGCAAGATCCTCGCGCTGAAAGCCAACAAGCCCAAGTTCAAAAACGACCTCAAGCGCATCAAAGAGTACGCACAGTACGGAATCGCACGTGCATTTTATGCACAAGGAGTACGTACAAAAGGCCGCGCTCCCAAACTCGCACGAAAGATCCTCGTGCGCTCGCTGCGTGAGTACTCACGTCTGTCCAAACAACGTGGTGTCTTTCAAGCACAAGTGCTCTTCGAGACTGCTTATGTCCACTTCTGGCTTGACCAGTACCACTTCGCGCTCGGAAAACTCATCGCGCTGCAGTCCCCCTACTATCTGCTTGGATTCTTCCCTGAATTGCAGATCCTTCGCGCGCTCATCTACTACAGAAACTGCAAGTACGAAGACACAAAGCAAACTGTCTTCCGCTTTGAGAAGAAGTACCAACCACTCAAAAAACAACTCAAAGAGATCGTCGCACGACGCAAAAAGAAAAAGTGGTTGATCCAGTACTTTGAATACTATCTCAAACAAGAACAACTGCTGAAAGCCGGACAAAAAACGGAAATTCCAAGCTCCATCGTCGCCCGCCTTGGCGAAGAAAAGTCCTTGAAGAACTACCGTCTGCTCCTCGACAAGTTGACCAACGAGTTGAAAATCATCCGCTCCAAAGGCGCGCGATGGAAAGAGTCCAACCTCGGTCGCTCCTTGCTCGAAGTCGCACTCGGCTTCCGCACAACCTTGAAAAAGTTCGCTGGCGCGAACATCTGGCGCTCCATGAGACAAGTCCTTCGCGAGCTGAGCAAGCTCCTGAGTGACTCCGGCGTCATCCAACTCGAAACACTCCAGGCACAGAAAAAAGAGCTGATGAGATACGCTGAAGGTGGTGGTATCGAACAAGATGAATACAGATACACCATCGTCACCGAACAATCTCACACCTACTGGCCTTATCAAGGAGAGTACTGGCGCGATGAAATCGGGAATTACCGAGAATTCATCCAGGGTGAATGCAAACAGTAACACCCCCCATCAATGGATCTGACAGGAGGTCATCCCATGTATACCAAACGACTTTTGATATCCTCCCGCGCCCTCACATAATCCATCGTGATGTTTACGGCACCGACAGATTCATGCGCCATCCTCTCCACGCACACCAACAATCGTTACCCGCACTCGAAAGTACCGCTCAGGTACATTTTGATAGACACTCAGCAAAAAGGCTCCCCCTCGCCCCATTCGTCCATTGTGGTCGTCTCGCAGGTGAGATCGAGCCCTTCACCCACATCGGAGGCTTGATATGAAACGTCAAGGTCAGGCTCTTCTCTCTTCGCTTTGGATCTTCCGGGCGATCGTTTTTGTCTTTTGCCTTTCTCTCTTTTCGGTGCCCACCGCATTTTCGCAAGATAAAAGCCTCTCGTTCGACGGCAAAAAGAAACGAAAACGCTCCGGTAAAGTCCAACGCTTGAAATACAAGTTCAAGAAGAAGAAGAAGGTCATTTTTAAGTTCAAGAAACGCAAAAAGACCAAACGCGAATTGGCAGAAGAAGCTGCACGCAAAAAGAAAAGCACAAAAAAAGCACTCGGTAGCTCGGTTGGACAGTCCTTGCAAAAAGCGATGGACCAAGAACAAGCCAAGCTTCGTATGCAGAAGATCAAACTCTATAAACGCGTCATCCCCACTCTTCCAGATGACGAACCCACCTCCCGTCGCCGCAAAGCGACCATGTACTATCAGCTCGCTGAAGAGTACTGGGAGCAATCCAAGTTCTTGCGCTTTTTGTCCCTCGAAAAGCACAACAAGGCGATGGAACAATGGGACAAAAAGTGCCGTAAGATTGGCGATCCAAGTAAGTGCCCCAAAGCACCCAAGCCCGATCTGCTCAAGTCAAACGCGTACCGCAGCCAAGCGATCACCATCTATCGCAAGCTGCTCAAAAAATTCCCAAAATACTCACGCGCTGATGAGGTCATGTTCTACCTTGGCCTCAACCTGATGGAGACCAAACGTCACAAAGAAGGGCTCTCCCGCTTTAAGACGTTGATCAAACAATTCTCCAAACGCGGCAGCCGCTTTATCCCAGATGCGTACACGGCACTTGGTGAATACTACTTCAACAAGAACAAAGTCCAAGACGCGATGTACAACTACGGGTACTCCCTCAAAACGGCTCGTGGCTTTTACCGCAAAAAGACCACTCCTGACGATCTTCGCGTCTCCATGAGAGGTGTCCACCTTCGCGCCATGTACATGCTCGCGTGGTGTGACTTCAACGTCGGGAACTACGAAAAAGCGCTCAAGCGTTTTAAGCGTGTTGTCCAACTCTCCATCCGATACAAAAAGACCAAAGAGAGCCGCGTACTGCTCAAAAATGACTCGCTGCGTGACCTCATCCTCGTCTTCTCGAAGATGGACGCGACCAAAGTCGCCTACGATTACTTCAAAGGTGTCATGGGCGCACAATACGCTTACAGAGCCGGTAAAAAGCTCGCTCGTAAATACTACGGACAGAGCAACTACGTCCGCTCCATCAAAATGTACCGCTTCATGATGGGTATCAACGAGAAAGGCTTCAAAAGCACTCTCGGCCCTGATACTCCTGTCTTCCAAAACGAGATCGTTCGTTCCGCAGCGCGCATCTGGAAGCCCAAAAAGATCTACACAGAAGTCCTCAAGTTGATGTCCTACTTTGAACCCGACAATCCCTGGTTCAAAAAGTGGGAGCCAGTCAAAAAAGTCTACAAAGTCGCCGAAGAGAGCGCCGAGCAGACACTCCTTGAGTACTCCACCAAATATCACCAGCTCGCACAAAAAGAGAAACAAAACAAGCGCAAAAAAGAGCAGTACTACGACTTCGCGATCAAGCTTTACGACCAGTATCTGCGCTACTTCCCACGCACAGAGAGTGCATACGAACTGCGCTTCTATCTCGGCGAGCTGCTCTACCGCAAAGCCAAGCTCACCAGCCCCAACGTCAAACGACTGAGCAAGAAAGCACGTGACTACTACAAACGCGCGTCACGCCACTACTACCTCACGACCCTCAAAAAAGGGCAATTCAAGAAGCAGGCCTCCTTCTCCGAGATCCTCTGCTACGAAGCGCTCGCAGGACGTACCGGTAGTGCCGAGCTGAAAGGTGCTGGTAAAAAACTGCGCGGGTTGCGCAAAACCAAAGACGGTAAGGTCACCTGGGACAAAAAGAAGATCAAAAAAGGTTCCTGGGATGCACGCCTGCTCAAGGCATACCAACGCTACCTCACAGTCGTTAAAGACAAAGATGAGCGTCTGCAAGCCTTCTTTAAAACAGGTACGATCTACTACTCATACAAACACTACCTGAAGTCGATGGACATCTTCTCCAAGATGGCCAAAGAATTCCCCAACCACGAGTTGAGCCGTCGTGCGGCGTTTATGATCCTTTACTCCTACGAAGACCTCGGTCAGTGGGCGAAGCTTCAAGACAGCGCACGTCTCTTCATCAAAGACCCCAAACTTACGGCCAAATCCAAGTTTAAAAAAGAGATGTACTACATGATTATCCGCTCTGGATACCTCTACATCATGGAAGATCTCAAGGCCGCCAAAACCAACGACGCCAAACTCGCGATCGCCGAGCGTCTCGTAACTTACGAGAAAGAGTTCGGAAAAGAAGGCGTCTGGATGAAGAGAAAACAAAAAGAATTTACACTCAGCCCTCGTGCGGCAAACGCCCTCGCCCTCGCTGGTGTCCAGTACAGCACCAACAAGCGTATCCTCAAGGCGATCAAAGTCCGTGAGCGCATCGTTCGACTCTACCCAGAGGCAAAATTCACCGACCAGATCATCTACGAGCTCGGTGGACACTACGAACAAGTCGCGGACTACGCGACAGCTGCCAACTGGTACGAGCGTTACGCCAAGGACTACCTCAAGAAGCCCGAAGAGGACGAAGCCAAGAAGAAGAAAAAGAAAAAACGTCGTCGCCGTCGTCGTCGCCGCCGTAAAAAGAAGAAGAAAACTTCAGACGCAGAGGTCGCCAAAGCTGCCGCCAAGAAGCGCAAGCAAAAGAGCAACGCGATCTACAAAGCTGCTGCATACCGCCGAGGACTCGCACAATTTGACCGTGCGATCGCGTTGTACAGACACTACATCCGCAACTTCCCAGAGGACAAAGACCTCGCGACAATTTACCTCGCGATCGCGTCCATCTACGAAGAGCGCAAGATGTGGAAAAAGGCCAACGCCGCACATGAGGACTACCTCAACAAATACCAGGACGAGAAGATCGGTAAATTCCTCAAAAAATCCGTCAAGTTGATGAGCAAAAACATCGACAAAGAGGGTGAAGAGTGGTGCCTGAAGAAACTTCGACGCACCAAAATCTCCCCCAAATTGCTCGACAACGACAAGCTCCTCTACGTCCACACACGGATCGCACACGCATACCGCAAGATGGGCGACAAAAAACAGATGGAAGAGCGCTACATGATGGTCGATGCCCTCGGTGACCAAACGATCACCGCTGGACACAAATTCATCAAAGGAAACACCACGAGCCGCGCCGCACTCGCAGAAGCCAAGTTCTTCCTCACAGAGCGCCGCCGTCGCGAATATGTCGCCATCAAGTTTGAAGGACACAGCCGCAAAGACAAGCGCGTGCTCAAAAACTTGATCAAAACAGGTCGCGCCCTCGCAGGTGATTACACCAACGTCGCCAAGCTGTTGATCCCCAAATGGGTTCTCGCTGCTGTCTTCCGTCAAGGTGAGATCTATCACCTCTTTGTCGACAAGCTTTACGCTGCGCCTGTTCCCAAAAACCTGCCCGAACGTTTGCGCCCCATGTACAAGGCTGCACTCGAAAACGTCGCGCTGCAATGGGAAGAGCAGGCACTTGATGCATACGCAGGTGTTCTCAAAAAGTCCGCACAGCTCGGTCTTTACAACGAGTGGGTTCGTCTCTGTGAGAAAGCCCGCAACAAGCTCGCGCGCAAAAAGAACCGTATCAACCCACATACGATCTTTAGCAAGCGTCGCTCCGAGTATGCGCTCGTCGAACCAAGTCTCGCGAAACTTCGCCTCTCTAGCTTCAAAATGCCCAAGAAAATGGCACCCAAAGAAGCACCCAAGAAAGTCATGCCCAAAAAGGACATGAAAAAAGACGGTGAAGAGAAGAAAGAAGACAAAAAAGACGAAGCCAAGAAAGAAACCAAAAAAGAGAAGACCAACAGCTAAGGCCGATGAAATCAGTGGAGAGCAGCCGAGTGGCTGCTCCCCACCTTCATCCCTCCCCTGTTTGTGTATATGTCGACTCTGATTGACCAAATAAGACGAGAAAATCCATGAAACATAAGATTTTCATCCTCCCTTTCTTTTTGATGGCGTCTATCACCCTCACAGGGTGTCCAAAAAAGCCCCCCATCCAAAAGAAACCCAAAGTCATCGAAGTATCCGCGCAAGAGCGCGTTGCAAATTGCAAAGCCAAGCTCGAAGAGGAGAACACCGCCGCCTTCCAGGCAGCCCTCGCAGAGTGTAAAAAAGGCCTCGCGAAAGACTCCAGCCTGACAGATGCTCACCTCTACATGGGCCAGATCTACCGCAACCTTGGCGATCACAAAAAAGCCTCGATCTCCCTCGAAGAGTACCTCAAGGCCAAACCAGACAGCGCCAAAGCCAAGCTCTGGCTCTCCGACTCCTATGTCAAAAGTGATCAGCCCACAAAAGCCATCACCTTGTTTGAAGGATTTTTGAAAGCCGCTCCCAACAACCTCAGCCTGCGCAACAACATGGTGATGTTGTATCGCAAAGCGAAGCGATTCAAAGACGCCGAGCAGATGGCACGCTCCATCCTCGCTCGTGACGCAAAGAACGTCCTCGCGTACCGCAACTTGATCCTCTTGTACTACGATTGGAAGAAGTTCAACCAGGCGCAACTCGTCGCGAACGTCGCCCTTCAGGTGATCTCCTCGAAAGATCCTGGCGTGTACAACAACCTCGGGATGGTCTTTGTACGCAAAGACGACCTGACACGCGCTTCTTCCCGCTTCCGCAAGGCGCTTAAGTACAAGAAGACCAACCCACAAGCCAACTCCAACCTCGGTACGATCGCGATCCAACGAGGTGCATGGCGTACGGCACTTGATCACTTCAAGATCGTCATCGACCGCGAGCCCAAAAACCTCTACGCCAACCGTAACTACGCGGTCGCATTGATGGGAACAGGGAAACTCGTCGAGGCCAAGAAGGTCTACGAAAAGATCCTCACGATGAAACCCAACGATCCCGAAGCCACCTTCCAGATCGGTGTCATCTACTTTACAGAGAAGTCACTCCGTAAAGATCAGTTGAAGTCCGAAGAGTACTTCGACAAGTTCCTCAGCAACGGCTCCGCCAAAAAGCTGCTCAGCTACGACACAGCGACGCGCTTCATCAAACAAGCGAAGAAACGTCTCAAGATGCTCAAGACCAGCAAGACGCCCCCACCCGAGCGTCGCAAAAAGCCAGCCAAACGCACAACCAAAGCCGGCACAAAGACGGTCATCCCCGATATGTTGAAGACCAAAGAAGGCGAAGACGGCAAAAAGGCTGACGACGGTAAAAAGGCTGACGACGGTAAAAAGACTGACGACGGTAAAAAGGCTGATGACGGCAAAAAGACTGACGACGCCAAGAAAACCGACGACAAAAAGGCTGACGAGAAAAAAGCCGACGACAAAAAGACCGACGCCAAGAAAGAAACTCCAAAGAAAACAGCACCTCCCGCGCGTCGATAGGCAAGAAACACGGTCGGCCCTCCCCCTCCTCTTTTCTTCGAAAAAACAAGAACCTATCAAACATCCTCGTATTTTTCTGAAGAACTTTTTGCCGTGGGGAACTTTTTTTAGGGTCCGTTGTCTTGAACTAATAAGCAGAGTGTGGCAGAACTATAGGCCAGATTGAAAAACAATCACATGAGAGAGATCTCATTTGCCGATAGGAGAGCAATGTTATGAAGCGTTTATTTTTCGCTACGTTTTTGGCCGTCGCCCTCACCCCTTTTACATTTAGCGCCGACGCGGACGCGCAAGGGGTGAAAACGATCCGAGGAAAAGACAAGGTCATGTACAAAAAGAACATGGTCATCGACTTTGAAGAAGGATCTGTTGAAGGGGACCTCGTCAAGCCAGAAGGCGGTTACATGGTCAACCGTGGCCGCGCGAAATTCAACAGTCTCATCAACATTCGTTCTAGCTTTGCCCAAGAGATGTGGCAAAATGCTCGAAAACTGTAAGTTGTCGTAGCCCTTCTCACTCTGTGTAACACCTGTCCCATTCCGAATCCACGCCTCGATCTTCTGTGGTCTCCCCAGAGCAACAGATAGGATCGTTGCGTACAGATAGCCCAACTTCAAACTGGAGCGTAGATACGACAATGAGTAATGCGATCTACATTCAAATTTTGCAAGGAGATAGTGTCGAGAAGACGGCCAAATTCTCCCAAAACAAAGATTTGATTATTGGGAGCGGCCCCGCCGCTCACCTTCGCCTCGATGATCACAAAGTGTCCCGCATTCACGCGATGATCAAATTTGATGGCGATCAACTTATCCTTAGCGATCTCGGCTGGAGCAACGAAGGAACTCTCCTCAACGGCTCAAAAATCGCCGACGAAATGCTGTTGTCCGAAGGTGACCAGATCACACTCGGTGACACAACCATCTGTGTCTTCACGACCCCTCCAGGGGAACAAGTCGCACCCCCAGCAGTAGACGAAGGCATTGGCGCCGATCTCTTTGATGAAGAGGTCCCCGTAGAAGACGAAGTCGGTGGTGCTCCTCTCGATCTCTTCGCCCCCGAAGATGAAGAAATCGCAGCGCCCCCAACAAGTGGCGAGTTCATCTCCGATCCTTTCGCCGGACTCGGTGACGAGGAAGAGGAAGAAGTCGATGTCTTCGCGGAAGAGCCCGCAGTCGAAGAAGAAGTCTTCGTTGAAGAGGCTCCTGTTGTCGAAGAAGAAGTCTACGTCGAAGAAGAAGTCTTCGTTGAAGAAGAAGTCTTCGTTGAAGAAGCTCCCGTCGTTGAAGAAGAAGTCTTCGTCGAAGAGGCTCCTGTCGTCGAAGAAGAAGAAGTCTACGTCGAAGAAGAAGTCTACGTCGAAGAAGCACAACAAGTTGTTCCTGAGCAGGAGCTGCCTGTTGAAATGGCTGTTGAAGAGCCTCGTTACGCAGAGACAACCTACGAGATCGATGACACGCCCATCCCAGAAGATCAACTTCCTCCCCATATCCGCAAGCATATGGTTGAAGAAGATCCCAACAAACAAAGTCTTCAGGTTCGCTTCAAGTGGCAAGGAACCACCCTCGATGTTGGTCACTTCCACTCCCCACGAGTCGTTACAGTCGGTGTTCACCCACTCAACGACTTCAGCATCTCGGATGAACAATTTCCGGATATGAACTATCCACTCGTCATTCCAGATGGCAAAGGGTTTGGGGCGTTCTTTACCGATCGCTTCAGCGGCTTTGTCACCAAAAGTGACGGGACCATCGTTCCCCTTGATGAGATCAAAAAATCACTGCCAAGCAAGCGCCACAGCGGCCTGCAAGGTTTTGTCTACAGCATCACCGAAGATGAAGTCCTCACACTCGAAACCAACGAGTTGAGTATCGAATTCTCCTTCGTGAACCCAACGCAAAAATACTCCGCAAAGGTCTATCGTAACTTCGATTACCTTTACTTGCGTCTGATCGCGTTCTCCGCGATCGCACACTTCGCGTTGATCTTGATGTTCCAATTCGTCCCACTCAGCGCCAACGCGCTCAGCGAGAAGATGCTCAAAGGTCGCTTTGCGCAGCTGATCGTCGAGCCACCACCGGTGAAGAAGAAGAAGAAAAAGGAAACCAAGCTCGAAGAGAAGAAGCAAGAAGAGAAAAAAGAAGAGAAAAAGGTCGAGAAGGTCAGCGATGATGACCAAAAACAAGACGACCAACCACAAGACCAAAAATCACGCGATATGCAACGCGTCAAAAAGTCTGGTCTCCTCGGTATGCTCAGCTCCGGTATGGGTAACATGGGACCTGGTGGTGACCTCTTTGGACGTCAGCAAAACCAACAATTCCTCGGAAAAATCCTCGGTGGTGCCGGTACTGGTACAGCCTTTGGTATGGGCGGTCTCGCAGGTCGTGGCTTCGGTTACGGCGGCGGTGGCGGCGGAGGAATGTACGGCGGCGGCGGCGGCTGGGGATACGGCGGTAAAAAACGCGTCTACGGTCGTGGCGGGATGAACCTCCGCGGACGTGGACGTCGTAAAAAGATCGTCAACATCCAACCCGGTCGACTCATCCTTCGCGGTTCGCTCAGCAAAGCACAAATTGCTCGCGTCATCCGTATGCACTGGATCCAAATTAAGTTCTGTTACGAACGTCAACTTCGTAAGAACGCCAAGCTCGCTGGTAAAATCGTCGTCAGCTGGATTATCTCCGGCTCTGGTGATGTCCAAACAGCAAACGTAACACAGACCACAATGAACAACGAACGTGTCGAAAACTGTATCATTCGACGTATCCTTCGTTGGAAATTCCCACAACCCAAAGGTGGTGGTCAGGTCAAAGTTAACTATCCCTTCCTCTTCAAAGTCGCAGGCTGAGGCCTCTCCAACACTCCCCTCCCCCTCCTTACTCCCTTTCTGCTCAAATTTCCTTTCCAATTCCTTCGCAATGGGCTACTATGTGGCCGCAAAATCGATGTGATCGTTTCTGTCGGCCCTCGCAGTATTGCAACCTGAAGGAGGAATCCCTGTGAGAAAGCGTTTGTGTGTACTCTTCGTCGCCCTGTCCCTGCTTTGGCCTGTTGGCCACGTCTTTGCCGTCCGCAGCAAAGCCGGTCCTTGTGGCTCAAAACTGCCCTCTTGGGGAGTCCAAAATATCGGAAAAAACCGCTATCGTGTGAGCTATAAGAGTATGCCCTCCCTCCTCAAGTTCTACAGAAAAGTTTACGGCTACCGCAATAACAAGGTGACATATCGCATCACCAAACTGTTCGCACTACGTCACGTCACGGCATACCACATCCGCAGCCTGCGCAAAAGTACCAGCTGGCAAGGTCTCAATCTCGTCAAATACAAACGCAAAGGCCAAATGCAAGTCTACGTCATCTGTCGCAAGTAACGTTCATTTAGGGTGATGTTCTTAACAGACTTGACTTGTACGTAGATGATGAAGGATTGACATCCCTGTGTGCTGAGACCTGCACAAAACCCCCGGACTCCCCAGAACACCCCCAACGCAACAAAAAACTACTGATCTCTTCGAAGTAATCGACGAATCGCAGCCCAAGGGATCGACTCAACCCCCTGTCTTGTTTTGATTTGAATCTTGTCACCATCGTCGGAGACCAGCGTACCACTCACATTGACTCTATAGATGGTCTGCACGATCAAACGCTCTCCCACCCTGAAGCCCCCTTCTTGTTTGGGTCCAAGGATCCAGCTCCACTTCGCGAGCTTTCGGCTAATTTTGACTTCCTTTAGCTCACTCGGTGCACGTCGCCCCGTCGCGACTGCTAATGTGAGGACAGGGTGATTCACCCCGACGACCTTTCCTTGCAGACGAAAACCATACTTTGTGTAGACGACAATCCAGTCCCCCACAGCGACGTTCCACTTTTTGACTTTGGGAACAGGTCTCTTGCGAGGCTCGACCTTTTTCGGCTTGACGATCTGGATCGACATCGGATCATCACAAGTCCCAGGAGAAGCCGGAAATTGGAACGTATTGACAGCAGGAAGGTCACTCTGTGCATCCAGACCGATGCTCTTGAGCATCTTTGTTAGGACCTTCTTCTGCGCAGCCTCTGCCCCCTTGATGCGTCCTTTGGCTTTTGTGGCTTTCTTGCTGTCACGATCAACACTGTACCAAGTGACAACACCACTTTTATTGTTCTTGGAGGGTGCAAAACAACCGATCAACAGGCGTTCGACAGATTGACGGCGGAGTGTCCGCAGGTAAGACGTCATCTGATCGGTCAAAGGCTCTCCCACAGGTTTCTTTTCGAGTGTCTCACACAACGAACGGTAGAACGACGCTCTCGGGCTGCGTTGGTGGCTTGCAGTGACGGTTTTTTTTTGCCCCGCACGCAAAGTCAACTTGCGTCCCCAGTTGCGATAACCATCTTTGCTCATCGTGATCATGTATTTACCGGGTGGGAGCTTGATCGTCGTCTCACCGACACCAACACGATTTCCGTTGATGTACACAACTCCTCCCCCCTTTCGGGCTTTCACTGTCAATGTCGCAGGCTTGTCCTTGGACATCTGGCAGCGAATGGCCTTGACGAGTTTTTTCTCCACAGCGCTCAATTGCGTCGGGAGACTCGCCGTGGGATAGACTTGTAGACCTCGTCGTACAAAACGAATCCCTCGCTTCTTTTGCCCCGCACGAAATTGTAAAATCCCCGAGAGTGTCAGAGTGTTCATCATCCCTTTGCGGTCGAGGTAGTACTTGTAGGCGAACTCGTAAAAACGACTGGCACGCAGTAATGTGCCGCCGGCCGATTCGGGGTCCGAAGAGAAGCTCTCAAGCCCCTCATCCCCGACTCGCTTTGCACGCTTCCTCCAACGTTTGGCGCTCAGTGCGTTGGAGCGAGAAAAGTAGAGACCACGATCGATCAACTCCAATCCCTTCGCTTTGGCGCTCTTTTGTGCCATTTGTAAGAGGTTCCACGTCAGCTTCGCGCTGAGCTCTTGCGCTTCTTTCTTCTCATCCGGTGTGATCAGAAAGATCGCGACGCTCTTTTTGGCCAACACAACAGCAGGTGTGTACGTTTGCAGACAGAGATAGGTCGAGAGACCCAAAAAATACGAAAGACTTCGTATGTATGACGTGTGCATCAAACCCTCCAGAGCAGCTTCTTTGCACAAATGACTCATGACGGTAAAGGACCACCCCACTTTATGGGTAATACCTCATATGATTGTGAACATATACGCAAAAAGAATCGCACAAAGACCGGTTGGATGCAAGAATATCGAATAGAAAGAGCCTGAGACAAGCTCCTTATCGTGAAGAGGACAGAGGAAGAGTGTGGAAAGTGTCAGAAGGGTTTTGTGGTGAGGAGATACAGTTTACGGTAGATCTGTCCCGAAGAACTGGAGCGACCTTGTGAGGTGAAAGCCAACATCCAATTTCCGTCACGTGCGACAACGGAGAGTTCATTGTTGAGCTTTGTGCCAGTCTTAAAACGCTTGACGTTGCGACTTTTGACATGGACAGCGCGGATCTCGTCACGGTTTCTGCTCTTCTTTTGTACGTAGAAGATGTGTTTCCCGTTGGGAGACCATGCGGGACCGTACTGATCGCTCTTGATGACGTTTGTCGCGAGGATACGCACATTCCCAGAAAGATCGGAGACTGCGAGATCGTAGACCCCATCGGAGGTGACTGTAAAGAAGGCAATACGCTGTCCATCCGGTGACCACGATGGATTCAGTTCGAGAACGTTTTTCTTCCACTTGGTCAGACGTTTGGAGCGTTTTGTGAAGACGTTGTTGATCACGTAGATACGGTCTTCCTGATCCGTGTGGCGCACATACGCGAGGCGTTTATTGCTCGCAGGTGACCAGACAGGAAAGAACTCCGTACTGTCCGTGTACTTGGTCAAACGCTTCGCTTTCATGCGTTTGACATGGTAGGTGTACAGATCCCCTTTGCCAGAACGTGCAGAGGTGAATACAACGCGCTTACCGTTTGCGGACCACGCAGGCTGACCATCATTTTTTGAACGGCTGTTGATCTTCAAGCGCCCTTCGTTGGATTGAAAGACGTTGTAAACAGAGCCAGAGCCGTTACTGGAAAACAAAAACTTGTTTCCTTTAGGGGACCAAGCAAGCTCACGAGAGACCATACCACTTTTGCTGGAGAGTCCACCAAGTCGGAAGCCTTTGACTTTCAGGGAGCTGGGACGGACGACTTTGGTTTTACTCGTCTCGATGTCGAGAATACGCAGCTCGATCACGCGTTTGCGTGTATGACGGACTTCGTATGCGATGAATCTACCGTCTTTCGACCACTTTGGGTGCTGGCAGTGAGACTTCGAGAAGCGCTTAACCAATTTGACATTGACCGCATGTGCCTGAGTGGAGACGCCTCCCCATCCAATGGCAGCAGCCAGGATCCCAAATAACACTTTCTTCATGGACACAGACTCCTTTCGCGAATCTTTTTGCGGACCTAAAAGGTTCAAAGTAACTCTCTTCTTGATTATCGTGCAGAGCAGAGAAAATGTACTCTTATTTTTACAAACGGACAGTGCTTACTTCGCTCCAAACGAAACGTTACCGTTCACGTTGACAGTTACGGGAGCAGTAGCGCTTGTGTAAAGGAGAAGGCCAGCGGCGACACCGCCACCAACCACAACAACACCACCGACGATCGCTCCAATTAAAACGGGAGAAACGCCACCGCCACCTGCTGTTTTGGGGATCTCACAACGTTGGCGTTTTTGAGACCAAACAGTCCCAGAGGGACACTCACAAGTGAGTTTTCCGTTGTTGAGTTTTTTGGGTTTTTGTCCACCAGGGCATTCACAGCTGGCTTTTTTCTTGAGCGCGACGCTGTAATCCGTTCCCGAAATAGAGACGCTACGCATGATCGCAGGTCCCAATGTCAGGCCATAGACAAGACACTGTGGCAGAGCGATTTCGACGTAGTATTCGCCCTTTGGCAAATAAAAAGGCTTACCATCGGCGAGGATCCCCTTTTTCTGCCAGCGACTGGAGAGAATACGGTACGTTCTCCTTTTCTGCGCATGACTGAAAGGGGTTTTGGTTCTGATCTTGATTTTGAGGGGACCGACCTCTTCGGGGTCGACTTCAGGGATGATACGAAGTTTCCCGAAGAGCACCTTAATCTGCGCAATGAGCTGGTCGGCTCTTTGAACGTGGCTTTTCTTTTTGGTGAGCTTTTTGCCTTTGGTCAGCGCTCTCATCGCCCGCGTGATATCACCAATGCGGTAATACGCGATGGCGAGATAGTAGTGGGCACCAAAGTGTTTTTGACCGCGACTGGTTTTGGCGACAGCCTGATACAACTCGCGAATGGCGTCGATATACAGCCCCTTCCGGAGAAAGAGTTTACCTCGCCCGTACTTTTGTGAAAAGTCGACAGCCTGGGCCTGTAGTGGCGATAATATCGTGACACAACATAGACAAGCGACAAACAACCAAAGAGTTCTTTTTGACATCATGACCTCGCTTCCGAATCAAAGGCATGGCAAGCGACAAAGTGCCCATCATTAATCTCTTGTAGAGCAGGCAATTCATTCAAACATCGCTCGCGCTTAACACGTTCTCCAATCCATGGACAACGGTTCGCATAGGGACACCCACTTCCTTGCACTTCGGCATGAGAGGGTAAATCTTCAAAGCCAATCCCACCGCTCCCATCTTGCTTGTTGAGGGTGACTTGGTGTGCAGCTTCCAAAAGTGTCGATGTGTAGGGGTGATGGATAGGCTCATCGAATGTCTCAACGGGCAACTCTTCAATGATTTTGCCCAAATACATTACGAGGATGCGATCAGAGACATAACGAATGACATGTAGATCGTGTGAGATAAAGATGTAGGCCATCTCTGGCGTACGTGTCTCCATCATCAAGTCCACAATGCGCGCCTTAATAGACGCGTCCAACCCGGCAACAGGCTCATCTGCGACGATCACAGCAGGTTGCAGTAGCAAGAGCCTCGCGAGTCCGATACGCCGCCGCTCTCCCCCTGAAAGCTCTGTTGGGTAGGCTTTCCGTTTATGAGGGAGATTGATCATCTCGAGTACTTCTGTGATACGGCGCTCTTTCTCATCCCTTGAGAGAGAAAAGTTGACGTCCAGTGTTTCTTCGAGTGTATCGTGTACATCGAGTTTTGGATTGAGTGTTGAGTAGGGGTTTTGAAAGAGCATCTGAAAACGAGGGCGTAGTTTCCTCAACGACTCAGATGAAAGCGTCAGCAGATCTTGATCGTGTAAGGTGATCCCACCTGAAGTCGGAGGAATCAAACGACAAAGCACTTTCCCAAGGGTCGTCTTGCCACACCCCGATTCACCCATCAACCCGATCACCTCGCCCTCCCTAACAGAGAGATCGACGCGATCGACCGCACGAACCACCTTTGGGGGCTCTCCAGAGAAACGAGCGAACCAGCTCTGTCGCAAGGCGTAATGCTTGCATACATCAGAGGCTTGCAGCACAACGCGCCCAAAAGGCGACGCCTCTTGCTCTGATGGTGAAATGGTCTCTTTCTCGTTTGACATCCGTTACAGCTCCCTATCGATGGGAATGATTCGAGACTTCCGCAAAGTCTTTCGCAAGTTTGACGTCTTTCTACTCAAAAAACTTCAATGATGCGATCAAATATGGCGTCAGCTCTCCTCATTCGATTCATGCAACGCTCCAATTTTACCTTGTCCTGGCACACAAACAAAGCAAAATCATCACTTCGACTCTCACAAGTATGTCAGAGGACTTCTTGTTGGTGACTTGACACCAACAATCACCGTGTATTGTCTACTCAGTGGATTTCTTCACCAAAGGTTTTCGTTCTCTTGGCTGTTCAAGCGCAAGACTACATTCGAGTAGATCTTGAGTGTGTTGCGCAAAGGTGTGCTCTGCTGAGAGTGTACCATCTTTGATCTCGACATTTTGCAGGGCACTTGCGGGAAATTGGTCGACCACTTTGCCCTTGTTCATCACGACGATTTTGTCGGTCAATCCAGTCACAAGTCCGATCTCATGTGTGATAAACACGAGCGCGCTGCCGTACTTTTCACGGGCCTCACGAAGCAAGTAGAGAACTTGCGCCTTCGTCGTCATATCCAACCCTGTTGTGGGTTCATCAGCGATAATGATCTTGGGACGCATCGCCAACGTAGACGCGATCATCACACGTTGACACATCCCACCACTGAGCTGGTGGGGATAGGAGCGCATGACACCTTCGGGGTTTTTGATATGTACCCGACGCAACCACTCGACTGCCTCTTCTTGCACCTTGGCCCGTGGCATGGAGGGGTCACGTAAGCGAATGGACTCGCGCAACGTCTGCCCAACCGACCATAAGGGATCCTGTGAAGCGATCGGGTTTTGGAAGATGATCCCGATACGACAGCCTGCGAGCTCTTGCGCTCTCTTGCGAAAGTGCGACTGCCACAGCTCAGGATCCCCCTTCACTTTGAGCTTACGCCCTTCTTGGACCTCGAAAACATCTCGAACACCTTGGAGCAAATTAACGTCGATCTCGTCATCATGGTAGTGGATCTTGCCATCGACAACACCAGGCTGACCAGAGATCAGGGCGAGCATAGAGAGGATCGTGAGAGTCTTTCCACTGCCGGATTCTCCGATGACTGCGACACCTTCTCCCTCTTTAATATCGAGAGAGACACCATCCACCGCATACACCCAGCGACCGCGCGAACGAAAGTAGATGCGCAGATCTTCTATCGACAGGATTGGTTTTTTCTCTTCCACCATGATGTTTCCTTAGAGTGAAGGGCTCGTCGTCTCGTCTGCTTCTTGCTCGTCAAAATACATGCCCTGTCCTTCGCTCCAACGTTGGAGTCCTTCTGCGAGAAAGTAAAATCCCGCCATCGTGATCATGACCGTGAGGGTCACCACAATAGGACTCCAGTATTGAGAACGAAACAGACCACTTCTGTAGTCGTAAAGGAGCTTACCCCATGAGATCCCACGTTGAAGAACACCTCGACCGAGATAATTTAAGCTGGTCTCAAGGATGATCAGGTATCCCCACAAAAACACGATCTGACGCAAGATCAGCGGTGAACAGTGCAGCCAAACGATATGAAAAAACAAGATCCGACGATCGCGTAAGCCGTGGGCTTCAGCGGCCATGACAAACTCTTCGGCTTTCAGTTGTGAGACCTTGCGACGGATCTCTTCGGCAATATGAGGGACGAATGAGATCCCAACGAGCGCCGCAATAAAGAAGATGTTGGGCCCAAACACAGTCGTGCACAAAATCACGAGGATCAGGTTGGGAAAGGAGTTGATCAAGGTGCTGATGTAACGGGAGATGTGGGAGAGCCATCCACCATAGTAGCCCGAGAAGGAGCCCATCAAGCCACCTCCCAAAAGGGCCACAAAGGTCGCGATCCAGCCAGGCAAAAAGAACGCTCCGGTGCCTTCAACGAGGAGCACCATCAAAGATTGACCTGTGTAATCCGTCCCCAACCAGTATTGCCAGGAGGGAAGCTGATGTGGCTTCACACCTTTCATCCTCGCAACGACCGGGTCATAAGACTGAAAGAGTCCCACAAGGGAACACAAAAACAGCCCCACAATGATCGCAATCCCAAACAGCAGTTGGGGGTTCTCTTCCCATAGAAGCTTGATTCTCTTCAGCACCGGCTTACCTCACTCTGGGCGGCAACACATCTCAGATATCTTCTGTTCGTTTTCATCTCTGACGAAGGCGTGGATCGATCAGCTGTAGCGCGATCTCGTTGAGCATTTGCAGAAAGCAGGCGAGAACCGTCGCAAACAACGCGATCGCGAGCACGACAGGCGTATCCCGAAACTCCATCCCCTGCCACAAAAGCCACCCGATCCCGTTAATATTCAAAACGGTCTCGATAATGACGACGGTCCCGAGCAACATGATCGCACGAGTCGTAAAAAACTGCGTCAATGGCAACAGCAAATTGTGCAGCAAGTGCAAACGAAAGGATGCCCCACGAGAACGGACAGCGCGCATAAAATCTTGCTTCTTCAACTGCTCAAGTTCTGCACGGAGTCCAGACGCCTGCTCGACGAGATTGCTGTTACCGATCGCCAGCAACAGCATCGCCACACCAAAATGGATCGCCCAATATATCCAGGATGCATCTGAATCAACTTGTTGTCCAAGTGGGATAAAATCGATGTCTTGCCAGGAGGACAACGTCTTTCGAGAGAGCCAACCGTGAGAGGCAAGCCAATGTGGGATACGACTGCTCGCCAGGATGGCCCAATATGCGAGAATATACAGTGGCGCGAAAGACAAAAACAGCCAGGGATA
This sequence comes from Deltaproteobacteria bacterium, assembly GCA_002731275.1. Lineage (GTDB taxonomy): Bacteria > Myxococcota_C > UBA6777 > UBA6777 > UBA6777 > UBA6777. Next base: position 141,112 of record PCBK01000052.1, read on the forward strand.
TTGTCCTCCCCTCGTCAGCCAACGCAGCCACTTTCTGATCGGACGCACCGCCAAAAAGAACGAGAACAAGATCGTCAAAAACGCCGCCCCCAAAACCAGACCACTGCTCAGACGGATCGCTGGCTTGAGCATATCTGCGACAGGTTTCCCTTGCCTCATTGCGATAGACTTGCCAAACTCAAAACGCGCAGCACGACCAAGCCATCGACCATACTGCTGCCAGAGAGGTAGATCCAATCCCCACTCTTGGCGCAAACGCTTCTCCGCTTCAGGTGTGCAGCGGCCATTGCAAATAGATTCAATGGCATCTCCAGGAGCGGCCCACAACAACGTGTACATCACAAATGTCGCGCCAAAGACCACCAACAAGTAAAAACCAACTGTTTTTACGACAACACGGAACACATCACCCATGGGAGCGTCTACTCTTCTTCAAGAAATGTTTGGGGAAAGGGGTGCCAGCGCAAACTGGCAGACACAATAAAAGGCTTAATTTTCAGCCTTTTTGTACCAGCTATACGCAAAGTGGAAGTAGTTGAAGGGGTGGATGGTCACATTCTTCACACGCGCAGAAATGGATGAGTAGTTGGTCAAGGACCACAAAAACAGGTAGGGCAACTCTTTGTGCAACACTTTGTGAAGTTTGCCGTAAATCGCCTTGTAGATGACGGGGTCTGTCGTCTTGGTCGCCTTGGTCAACAAGGTATCGACTTTCTTGCTCTTAAACCCAATGTAGTTCCGGCTCCCTTTGGAGTGGAAGAGTGGGTAAATCGAGGACAGATCATCGAAGTTCCAAATGTGCAAGGTCATGTCAAAATCACCGCGCTTGAAGACCATCTTCTTCCAGGCAGCGTCGGGCTTCCAGACGAGATCGACCTTGACACCAATCTTGCGCAGCTCACTTTGCACCGCGAGACAGAGCGCTCTGTAGGACTCTTTACTCTTGGGCAACACGAGACGAATTTTGAGGGTCTTTCCACCTTTACGACGAATCCCACCTGCGCCTTTTTTCCAACCAGCCTGATCCAACAACTTGCCTGCCTTTTCACGGTCTTGCCCACGAGGCATTACGTTAAAGTTGTAAAGTGGATCGTTGGGTGAAAAAGGACCGCTGATGGTTTGGCCATCACCGAGCTGTGCGCTGCGGAGGTTGTCACGATCCAACGCGTACATGAACGCTTCACGTACTCGTTTGTCACGAAACACTTTTCCGCGCTTTTGGTTGAGTCCAAGGTACCACCAGTCATTGGTTGAATATGGATACAGGCGAATGTTTTGGTCACGTTCAAAGACAGGGATATCTTTGGGACGTACACGAACGATCGCGTGAATACCACCGTAACGAAGGACCTCAACCTGGATGTTTTTATCAGGGATCGCTTGCAACATCGCACCTTTGAGGCGGATCTTGCTCGCACGCCAGTGACCTTTGAAGCGGCGCATTTTGATCTTTTTCCCCATCCAGCGATGAAACTTAAATGGGCCTGTACCGTAGGGTTTCTGACTGAAGTAATTGGTCCGCTTGGGCATCTTCCCTTTAAAACGGTGTTCGGGGATGATCTTAAACTGGAGCCATTTTACGGGCTTGTTGAGAGGTTTCTTAAAGACGATCGTCACAGTGTGTGCCGAAGGTGTCTTCACAGCCTTGATGATCTGCGCGAGGTAGCGGTCTGTGATCTGTGAACGACGACTGGTCATCGCCTTGATGGTAAACGCTACGTCTTTGGACGTGAAAGGCTTGCCATCGTGCCACTTGACCTTTTTTCGCAACGTCAGGGTGATCGATTTTTTATCAGGTGCGATCGTCCAAGAAGTTGCCAACATTGGAACAGGCTTTTGATCGCGGTTCCATCCGATCATGCGCTCAAAGATCAACTCAGTGATACGTTCGGAGTACATGTCGTCAGCATAGAGGGGGTTGAGGTTGGATGGGAGTCGGTCCTCTGTGTATTTCAGCGGAGCCGCCCCACCGAGTAAGGTCGCCATCCACATACACAGCACCAGTCCGCCCCAGGTCTTCAGCTTTTTGCTCACTCTACCTTCTCTTTTCACTGGTAATTTCTCCTTGTGTTGAGCGCTCAACCGCCTTCTTTGATCACGCCCGGCCCCCCTTTGTTGTTACCAATCAACAAGAGGTTCAGGGGTTCACGAATCTGGTCGAGTGACGGATAATCACGACGATTTTTCAGCAAGTACAGAACTGCTGTGCGATAATCTCTTTTGTACAACAAAGCACGGATGGTCCACAAGATCTGAGTGGCTTCATTTCCTTTCGCGATCTTATGAAGAGCATCCTTATCATGTAAAATTTCCAACCAGTTGGACGCCAGATAAGGCTTCTTTGTGTAGAGCACCGCACGACTCGCGAGCAGATAACCCGCCCGCCACGCATAGCGATAAAGGCGAATTTTTCGCACGATCACACTGCCCATATCTTTTTTACCAACGCGGTAGTGTTTATTTAACCTCAATTTGAGATCGTGGACAAGGTTGGCACCTTGCTCAACCCACTTGCTTGTCTCTTCAACCTCGACCCCGGCGCGCAGACACGCGAGCGCAACCATCAGCTTAGCAGGGAACGTCTTGGTCTCTTTGACCAACGCACTCAGTTGTTTTTTCTGCTCAGAGGCAGGCAACAACGAGATCTTCATCAAACGCGCCTTGCGCTTCCAATCGCCGAGTGTCATCCCATCAGAAAAGAAGACGTATGCCCACACCATTTTCTTTGGAGCAGCCTTTTCAAACTGCGCGAGACTCTTCTGCGCCTCTTGTTTTTGCCCCAGAAACATGTGCGCTTCAGCCCGAAAGAGAGGCGCAAATGAATCCTTTGCGCTCTTGAGAAAGCGCAGCACCTCGAAAGCATGAATTCTCATCCGAGCCCTTGGGATCGCAGGATCGTAGTATCGAATCTCTGCGTTGATGTCTTTCTCTTTGATCATCTCGGAGTCGACAGGACGTCCCCCGATCAATGGCTTGCGCTTCATACGTTTGCCCTGCAAAGACGCCTCAAAGAGACGCCCACGCACATTGGACGTCTCGATGGCCTTTTTGAGCGTCAGTTGAAACAACTCCTGGAGTAAGAGCAGCTCATCTTTTCCATCGTCATCATCGGCAAACTTGAGCGCGGCGAGCGCTTTTTGTTTGTCCTCTTTGCTCTTCGAGGTGTCACAGGCGATCAGCCAAGCACGTGCTCGATCCTGCTTGTCAGCAGAGAGCTTGCTTACACTTTGCTTCAGGAATGTGATGCCCTCTTTGGACTTACCTTGCAAACAAAGAAGACGCCCATAGTAGTAATGAAACATCTTACCGAGCTGGATCTTGCCGTTAAGCTGCCAACGTTGTGCATTGTAAAGAACTTGTTGTCTCGCAGCCATCGTCCACAGCAGCCCATAAAAACGCGCCATGCGCAGATGCATACGAGCGCGCAAAACACGTCCTGTTTGGTTGAGAGAGCCTGGATTGCGAGATGTTTGAAGTGCGCTCGCGAGTTGATTGTCGAGAAGCGACCGGACATCCTCACGGACCTCTTCACTCGCGTCTTCTCCAAGGTAGGGCTTGAGCAGCTCTGCGTTGTTGGCAGCGATGTCCAACCACGTCTTCTTGATCCAACCTTTCTCCCATGCCCCTTTCTGTTCGACAGTCTTGCGTATCACAGGTTGGCCGGAGGCCCCGGCGTCAGCTTTTTTCTGTTTGGACTTTGACTGAGGGCACCCAACCATCGTTGAGAGCGCAACCAATGACAAAAGACAGAGCCCAAGAGTTCGTTTTTGGTTCACAATGAATCCTCCGTAACACCGCGTTCAGTCAACAACTTCCATATGCGATTCATGTTCAGGAGCGTTTTACAAACCACCACACGCCATGGAGAATGGCGTGTGGGTGTTCTAACAGGGAGAGGTGCAAAACAAGAGGCTTATTCTTCGAGTCCACCGCGCTCAGAGAGCAGCTTTTTGATACGCGCCATCTCTGCGAGCGCCTGTCTTTTTGCGCCACCATCACCGGAGCGAGTGATCTCCGAGAGACGGCGAAAGCTAGCGAGCGAGCGTCGTAAGTCGAGGATGTTCTTGCCTCGGTAGTAACGCTGCTCGTAGACCTGCCCCAAACCACGGAAGAGCGCTTTTGAGTTGCGGTATTTATCCGCGGCGCTAAAGCGGTTACGCATACGCTCCGCTTGCTTGAGCAAACGGATGGAGGTGCGGTAATCCTTACAGCGAGCGTATTCGAGTCCCATTTGCATCGCGCGGTATGGGTTGTATCGGTTGCGGGGATCTCGATACAACGTCATCAAAGCGCTCTTTCCGCTCGTGTAGGCTTTCTTCTGACAGTAGAAGCGGCCCAAATACAGGTGAGAGATAAAGTACTCTTTGTGTGCCTTTTTGACGTTGCGCAGACAGCTGACTTCTTCTTCTTCGAGGAAGATCTTGTTGCGGATCTTTTTGCGGATCCGGCTCAACACACAACCTTTCCCAGCGCTCACAAAGCGGACCGTCATCGCCGTGCTCCCCTTGGTCACGTTGAAGACCTTCTGCACACTGCCCGTTGACATCTTCGCGATGACACGTTGGAACGTCCCCACAGGCATCTTCACACGGAGATAGCCTTTTTTGTTCGCGCGTCCGACATTTTCGCCATTACACTCGCCTTTCAAGATGAAGGGAGTACGTGCAGGCGCTTTGAGCATAACGATGCGCTTGCGTCCACGTGTGCGGCGGAAACATCGAGCGTTGATAGGCTTATCGTTGACAAACTCTTCGAAGGACGCCTTTGCATTGTACTCAAAGACACCTCGTTTGATCCGAATACGACGTCTGACACGACGAGGACGATACTGAGAGTTGGGGGCCAAAAATTCGATACGGATCGTGCCACGAGGACGCCCTGTGTACTCGAGAGGCACTGCCTGACCAGCTTCCACAACAGTCCCTGCAGACTTTCCGTTCATTTTGATCTTCACACCTTTGACGTTCGCCATCGCGCTGATCGTGATAGGAGGACGCTTCTCAAAGGAGAAGTCCTCACGGTATCCGTCAGCCTGACCGTAACGGAGCGCGACTTTTTTGATGATCCGACTGACCTTGAACGCGCCTCGTTTTTTCGCCTTCATCGTGATCTTCACAGGGCGTGGATTCTTGCGTCGTGTTTTGTGTGTGATCTCAAGAGAGCCATTCGCGTCGGGGATCGTCCCAACGTAGGAGCGTCCTCTGTAGACCTTGACTCCGCCAGCGGTACTTGAGACGACGATCTTGTACACACCGTCGAACTTTTTGGCAGGGGGAGGTGTGATGGGGTTGTTGTTACCGCCAGGGGGTGGTGGTGGGTTGTCGCTGCCATTGTTACCGTTTTGACTACCAAAAACACCTCCGCCATTGTTCACAGCAACAGGTCGGGGTTTTGGAGGCTCAGGAAGTCGGAATTTGGCTTCGACAGTATAATCGTATTGTCCTTTGACGATCTTCACGTACTTGCGAATACGACGAGGACGCGTTTTGCGGTTCGGCGCGTACACAGTCACACGAATACTTCGCCGTGGACGACCGGTGTACTCGAGCTGCACAGCTTGGTCTGCAGAGACGACGGTCCCTTGAGCTTTCCCACGCATCTTCACTTTGGCACCAGGAGCGTTGCAATTGACAGCGATTTTGATCGGTGGACGTTTTTCGAATTGTGCTTCGACGTTGTACTCTTCCTGTTGTGGGTCGATTTCGAGCACTTTTGTGATCTTCTTCTCGGTATACGCATAGCGATCCTTGGCTTTGAAGACGATCTTGACTTTGCGAGGATTGCGTCGGCGATCTTTGTGCTTGAAGGTCAAACGTCCACCAGCGTCGCGGATCGTGCCGATGTAACGAAACCCTCGGTACACTTTGATATTTGCGACATTCGCGGTGATGCTGATGTTGTAGACCCCTTTTGGTGGAGGCGGCGCGACGGGTCGAGGTGCAGGTGTCGGATCGACACGAGGAGGAGGTGTCATACCTCCACCGTTTCCAACATTAGAAGGAGGAGGGTTCACAGGATCGACTCTTCGAGGTTCGATACGTGCGATTGGACGTGGTCTTGGGATTGTATTTCGTCTCGCAACAGGCGTCCCACCGCTGGGAGTGGGATCGACCGTTGAGCCGCCGTTGGGTGTCGGCGCGACAGTTGAGCCAACATTGGGTGTCGGTGAGACGGTCCCGCCGTTGCCGGCTGCTGGTGTTCCACCACCGACCTCACTAGCCCCACGCAAGAAGGCTTCTACCTTGATATCGCTGGGTAGAAATCCATTCTTGGTCTTCCGCAAGCGAAGACGGCTGGTCATGATCATGTAGTTATCAGAGCCTGGTCCTTCGACCCGGATCTGGATTTTTGAATGCACTTTTCCTCGGTATGTACCGACGAATGTCCCATATATATCGGTTTTTCCGATCTCTTTCTTGTTCACCAAGACCCTCGCGTTGGGGATCCCGACTTTTTCGGTAGTCAGTGCAATGACCTTGATGGGGAAGAGACCTTCCTTGGCCACGTTAGAAGGGCATCCTGTGAAAAGGACAGCCGCAAACATGCATCCCATCATCCAGAAAATCAACGCCACTTGGCGATTCCGTCTCATCGATCGTCCTCCTATGTCTGGCTTCTTTGCAAAGAATCCAATGCTCATTCAGAAACAGGCGCTTTGCCGCCGACTCCAGAACGCTTCACTTCTTTTTGTTTGGTCTCAACGACAGAGGGAAGGGGCTTGGTTTTTTCGACCATTACGATTTTACCGACAAAGATTTTGGGGCCTTTGTAGTCAATCGTCGCAGGTCTTGCGTGAAACCCATCCTTCACAAACTTCAGCTCATACCCGCCAGCAGGGATAGGCTCTTTTGCAGTCTCTCCCGTCTCGGCGTTAACGATCTTGCGGCGGTGACAGATCTCAAAAAACCCGTTGCTATCTGTGACTTCGGGACTGGTCGCTGGCTGTGTGCTGATCAACACACCAGAGAACCCCTTACCATCTTCATCGACGATACGGCCCTTGATGCAGCCTTTGGGTCCCCCCGTTACGCCGCCCCCTGTCGTGATTGCAGAAGTGTTTGTTTTGTTTTTGACATTCTTTCCACCAGGGCAAGCCCCGAACAACAAAGAAGAGCACATAATCGCCAGACAGAACTGCCAATGGACTGCTTTTTTGCGCATGACCCTCGTTCCTTTCCTCTTGATCGAGTTGATGATGCGTATCCAAAATCTATTTGAGACACATAGTTATGATTCATATTGTATGAAAAGAGCGAATCGCTTTGATACAAGACCCATACCATACAAGAAACCCACAAAGAAGTCATCTCCGTCTACGCAGGTTTTATCGCCAATCCATCGCCCCAGAATGATTTTTGCCGTGAGGGTCTCCTCACACAGGCACAACCCAATCACATTCAAACACCGAAGAACACAAGCTCTAATCAGCCTTTGTTTCCGGCTTGGTCTCCTGAACTTTTTCTCCAGACTCAGGCTGCCATTCGCTCTTTGTCTCTTTTGTGGGCTCGGGAGCGGTCTCTTTGATCGCTTCCTTGTCAGCATTTGTCTCGGGTAGGGGTTCGGTGCCCGTCTCTTTCTTCTCTTCTGGGAGAGGCTCTTGCTTCGGTTCTGGCTTGGGTTCAGGTCCCTCTTCTACGACTTTTTCGTCAGGAACGATCACTTCTTCGGGAGCAGATTCGGTCTTCGCGATTGGATATCCGTCACCATCCTCCAAACAGAAATTGTTTTTCAGGTTGCTGACGTAGTAGCATTTTGCGTTGCCAGCGCAAGTATTTCCGGGCCCACATGGCAACCAATCGATGTTGAACGGTGCGACCAGACAAGCGACCCCACCAAGGCAAAACAGCAGCAATATCCACAAAATGGTCAACCAAGATTCCGAGAACAGCCATCCACGATTACGCTCTGTCAATCGTCCATCCTTTTTCTTTATGACACATAAAAAGTACACGTAGTGTCTTCTTTAGTATCATGCAGTTACTCGCAAAGCAAGGTCTTGACACATCCACAGTTCGGACGTGAGACCATTGCACTCCTGACGTCAGGATGATTCTTCTGACTCTTCGATCTCCGCGAGCTCCAGAGAGAGTTCATCCCAGCGTGTGTAGGAAGCTTCGATGCGCTCCTTGCACAAACCATGCTCCTCAAGCACAGGCGAAGATGCTTCATAATCATCGTAGAATCCGGGCTGTCCCATCATACCTTCGAGTTCTTCGAGGCGGGCTTCATCTTGTTCTAACGCAGCCTCAATCGATTCGATCTCTTGTTTGAGTCGTCGGATGGTTTTTTTGCGTTGCCGTTTGCGCTCTTGCTCTTCGAGTCGGTCTTTTTCGCGCTGTTGTTTGTCAGAAGACACGGCGCGATTGGTTTTTTTACCGACGGATTGCTTTTGCACGCCACCTTGGACACCAGAGACATCAGAAGCCGTGGACCACTCGACTCCATCAGATGCTCCGACGATATCACCACGCTGCATTTTACGCGTCAAATAGTCTTCGTAATCTCCGAGGAAGGTTTCGAGTTTTCCATCACGGACTTCGACGATGGTTTCGGCGAGCTGATTGATAAAGAAGCGATCGTGCGAGACGAACAAGATCGTGCCTTCGAAGCGCTTGAGCGCGTCGAGGAGCACTTCTTTCGATTGGATATCGAGGTGGTTTGTCGGTTCGTCAAGCAGCAAGAAGTTGGCTGGACGAAGCAGCATACGGGCGAGCGCAACGCGGTTGCGTTCACCACCAGAGAGAACCTTCACCTTCTTCTCGACATCGTCTCCCTGGAAAAGGAAACAACCAAGCAGGCTACGCAAGCGCGGTAACATATCGTAAGGAGCGAGCTCTTCAAGTGATTGCAAGATCGTATGATCGGGATTGAGGACCTTGGCTTGATCCTGGGCAAAATAGCTAATATCCATCTGATATCCATCTATTCTCTCGCCCTCAAAGGAGTCTTGTCCAGCGATGATCCGCATCAAAGTCGACTTTCCGGCTCCGTTGGCACCCACAAGCGCGACACGGCTCTGACGCTCAATGGAAAGATCGACCTCATCGAGAACGTTACGCACGCCATCGTAGGATTTGGTGACCTTCTTGAGCTCCATGACGATACGTCCCGAGCGACGAGGTTCGGGGAACGAAAATGAGACTGTCTGTGCGTTAGGTGGCAGCTCAATACGCTCGATCTTTTCGAGCTGCTTCACGCGACTCTGCACCTGTGTCGCCTTTGTCGCCTTGTAACGAAAGCGCTCGATAAAGCGTTCGAGCTTCTCGATCTCTTCATCTTGTCGACGCTTAGCCTCTACGAGCGCGTTGTAACGCGCCTCCCGCTCTCGCTCAAAGAAGGTGTAATTACCGTGGTAATCATCCAACGCCCCCATAAAAAGCTCGGTACACCGGTTGACGACGACGTCCAAAAAGTGCCTGTCGTGAGACACCATCAATACAGAGGAGGGATACTGTGTGAGATAGGATTCGAGCCAATTGCGAGCCTCCAGATCGAGGTGGTTGGTCGGCTCGTCGAGCAGCAAGACGTTGGGTCGCAACAGCAACAACCGCGCAAGCGCGATACGCATCTGCCACCCCCCAGAGAAGGTCTCACAAGGACGCTCCCAGTCCTCCTTCGCAAACCCCAATCCTTCGAGGACACGGCCCACCTCGGCCTCCATACGGTACCCATCGAGTTGACGGAACCGTTCGGACTCTCGGTCGTAAACCTCTAGGATCTCGACATATGCGTCAGAGTCAGGGTCCTGCGAGGCAAGTTTCCCTTCCAACTCCTTGAGATTTTTCTCCAAATCGAGGATCTCACTGAGGACGGACTTCACCTCCTCAAAGAGAGGACGGCCTTTAAACTCGATGCCATCCTGTGGAAGATACCCAAACGTATACCCTTTTGGAGATAACACATCGCCTGTGTCTGGCTCGTTGAGGCCTGCGATGATCTTCATAAGCGTGGACTTTCCCACGCCATTCCCACCGATTAATGCGACCCTATCGCGCTCTTTCATCTGCCAATTGATATTGCGGAAGAGTTGACGCCCTCCGAACCCCAATGAAATATCCTTTAGTACTAACATTGCCTTCTTTGCCTGCTTTCATACGTGAGGATCGCCGCCAACAACGCTGGACCCACAGCGCTACGGCCCCTCCTTCAAGAGAATCTTCTCTCGTGGTGTATCACGAAGATCACAAAATCGCAAACACAGTTACGGCGCAAACGACGAAATGAAGTGAAGTGTAATCAATGATGGGAGAGAGTGTGAAAGCAAAGGAAAGTGAAGGGATTGAAGTGTCGTGACATCGAAGGGGAGACAAAAAAGGCGAGACAGAGAGGCTGAACGACGCAAAAGAAAAAGCCCGCAACCATTGTAAAATAAGCGTCGTCCAGCCTCTCTACCTCGCCGGTATATGAGGCACTTTCAAAGGAAAGTAAACCCAAACTTCCACTCACATCTCGTGAGGGAGGATGATGCTATGTGCAAGATATTGAAGAAAACCGCGGGAAACCAAGAGCTGATGGCGAGAAAAATAAATGAAAAAGCCCGCAACCATCAATTTTTACCATTGCCACTGGCTCTTGATTCACCCAGCGTGTTCTCTATCAAAATCGAAGGGTTGGATGTCTTGAAGCGGAGCAAAAATAGTTAATTTGAAGCCCGCAACCATGTAAAAAAATTACCTATGCCCTACCTCGGGACATCCGTTCCATTCGGCGAAAACGACTCTCAAGAGTTGTTGTCTCTTGCTGTCTGACGTTCTCGCCCCACACATAGAGCAAGAGCAGTGCCAGCTTCCAAAAACAACAAAAATCCCCTTGTATTCATGGGGTATCGCCCCAAATCGTTGGCACAGACCTCCCGAAAGGTGTATGCTCTATCCAAGGCGATGTGGACAAATGAGACTCCACCGTTTTCACACCCCACATCACACAACAGTTATTTTTATGTTCAAAAACAGTATGGTAAAGCATACACCACTCAAACTCACAGATCGGACTAATCACCTTCCGTCCCTGGCACACTCTCTCTTTGCCTTGGCAGGTACCCCATGAATACATTTTCCCAGAGGCTGCTTTTGGCGGGCCTATGTCTGGTCCTTTTGCCCCTTTTCCTCGGCCTTTTCATCGGCTCTTCTTTTTACGCAAGTCCACTCAAACTGCTCGCGGCGCCGACACTCCAACGAGAACTACACAAACCTCTTCCAGATCAAAAAGTGCTCGCTCCCTACATTAAAAAGATCACACAAAGTCATCAGGCGATCAGACAAGGGATCATCTGGGCTTCGATCGCAGCAATAGGCCTCTCACTCGTGCTATTGTTACTCGCTTGGAGTTGGTTGTTGCGTTACCTCATCCAACAACTCCACCCAATGAGAGAACAACTCAAAGAAGCCACGCCCTCTGATAACTCGACGCCGCGACCTCTGTACGAAGATCCGATCACAGCGCTGCACTTCGATCTCCAACAACATCTCGCTTATTGGGAAGAGCACCAACAAAACGAAGTCTTTGCCGAGCAATTGGAGCGCTGGCAGGACATCGCACGGCGCCTCGCGCACGAGATCAAAAATCCCCTCACACCGATTCTTCTGGCTGTACAAGAGTTACACAAACAATATCGCGGCGACGACCAACGATACCACCGCCTCCTCGACTCCTCACAGGAGATCGTGCGAGAGGAGATTGAGACGCTTCGTCGTCTCGTCGAAGAATTCTCCGGATTTGCCAAACTCCCAGAAGCTCAACTCGCTCCCACAGAGATCAATCAATTCCTCCACCGTTTTTTGGAGAGCTACCAGTGGTTTGAAGGACAAGCAGAGGTCCACTTCCGCCCTCACCCCGGTCCTTGCTGGGGTATGCTCGACACCAATCTACTCAAGCGCGTGATGCACAATCTCGTCAAAAACGCGATCGAAGCAGGAAGTCCCGAGGTGACCTTGCAGCTCGGCGCGCTCCCAGGCCGCCAAGTCGCGATCCAAGTCGAAGACAAAGGTCCTGGAATTCCCGAGCATTTACAATCGAAGATCTTTACCCCATACTTCACAACAAAACAATTTGGCTCAGGTCTTGGACTCGCGATCACCAAAAAAATTGTTCTCGATCACGGCGGCTCACTCAAAGTCAACGCAAATCCACAGGGTGGGGCGACATTCTCGCTCATCATCCCCGTGCTCCAGCCTCCGGACTCATCGAAGCATCCCACATCAATGAAGCACAACAACGACGCCCCATCATCTCCCAAGACCCCATAACACAGCCTGGTACCAGAGCGCTGAGAGGACTCTGGCTTCTCTCTTTGTCTTTCCTCGAAAGGAATCTTTTGATGAATGTAATGGATCCATCTTACTTTCGTATTCTTGTGATCGATGACGAAAAAAACATCTGCCGCACCATGAAGATGGTCCTCGAAGGAGAAGGCTACCACGTCATCACCTGTGGCAGCGGTGAGTCTGGACTTGAGACGCTCAAAAATGACCCCTTCGATCTCGTCCTACTCGATCTCTACCTCCCCGGAATGGACGGACAAAAAACCCTCGAAGAGATCAAAAGACTCGACGAACACATCGAAGTCATCATGATCTCGGGACATGGCACCATCGACGACGCTGTTAAAGCTGTCAAGCGCGGCGCCTACAGCTTTATCGAGAAGCCGATCGAACGCGAACGCCTCTTGCTCAGCGTACGCCAAAGCCTCGAACGACGAACGATGCTTCGACAAGTTCAAGAGTTCGAGCACAGCGAACACGACCGATCGGAGATGGTAGGTCTCAGTGAGCCGATGCAACAAGTGTATCGAAATATCGAGAAGGTCGCCCCAACAAAAGGTTGGGTGTTGATCACAGGTGAGAGTGGAACAGGGAAAGAGCTCGTCGCACGTGCACTCCACCTTCGAAGTAGCCGAGCAGACAAGCCCTTTGTGAAGGTTAACTGTGCGGCCATTCCAGAAGAGTTGATCGAGAGTGAGTTGTTTGGACACGAAAAAGGTGCCTTCACAGGTGCGATCCGTACGAGGCAAGGCGAGTTTGAACGCGCACATACAGGGACGATCTTCCTCGATGAGATCGGCGATATGTCCCAACACGCGCAGGCCAAAGTCCTACGTGTCCTCAACACAGGGGACTTCTCTCGCGTCGGTGGCGATCGCACAATACAAGTCGACGTCCGCGTCGTCGCGGGGACCAACCTCGACCTCACTGAAGAGATCCGACAAGGACGCTTTCGCGAAGATCTCTACTTTCGCCTCAACGTCATCCCCATCCACCTCCCGCCGCTCCGAGAAAGACGAGATGACGTCCCCCTACTCCTGGAACACTTCGTCCAATTCTTTTGCAAAGAACATGGATACGATCAAAAGACGATCACGCCCAAAGCCGTCCAGGCACTCCAGCAGTACAGTTGGCCCGGAAACGTCCGAGAGCTTAAGAATCTCGTCGAGCGACTCGTCATCCTCAGCGGTCCAGTGATCGACACAGCCGACCTGCCCGATGAGATCCAAAAAAAGCGGGCCGTCGTGGACTTCGCGTCACTTGGAAATCGCACCCTCAAAGAGATCCGCGAAGAGGTCGAACGTAGCTATATTTTGATGAAGCTTCAAGAGAACGACTGGAACATCTCCAGGACAGCCGAGCTGCTCGGGATAGAACGCACCAACCTGCACAAAAAGATGAAGAACTACAATATTCAACGCCCCACACGTTGAGAGTGTTGGACGAAGCTGTTGTCTTCTCTGCTCAAAAGAAGCGTGGCCACGGACAGTTTAGGGGTGTACGTCGCAGGGGATTGAAGGGGTAGGAGTGCTTGTAGCGCGCTTTTTTAAAGATCTTACGAACAGATGCTCCGACCTGTACCATCGACCGCATCGCCTCGACAAAGCAACAAATCGCCTCTGGCTGGCGCGCGGGGTGCTCACTGAGAGCCTCTTTGGCTTTCTCCATAGCCTTCTTCCTGCCGATCTTTCGAGCGAGCTTGCGATGCTTACGACGAACTTTGCGCAGATAGTCCTTCCAGTCCTTGAAGTAGCGCAACATCAACTTCTCCATCACGGGGATAATTTCTCGTGCACCAATTTTACCAAGAGTACGGACATATGAAGCGTCTGGAGGATAAGGACCGCGTTTAATTGCGGTGATATACATTGGAACGTTCTCCTGATCTCCGAGCGAGATCAAGGCCTGTACGGCTTTCAACATCACTTTGGCGTCGGGATCCTTCAACATTTTACGGACAGGTTTGACGGCCCGAAGATCTTTCAAACGCCCCAATGAGCTAAGCGCGGCCATCCGAACTTTGCTCGACTTATCTTCGAGTTGCTCGATCAACACGTCGACACAGGTCGAGTCCTGAACTTTGCCTGCGACATGTAACGCGAGGAGTCGGACTTTTTCATCCGAGGAGGTCATAAACGGACGCAGCGTAGAGAAGGCCTCCCTCCCGATATCGCCAAGCGCACGGATCGCAGAGTATTTGATCGCAGGTTGCTTGCTCTTGAGGAAGACCTCCAAACGCAAGAGCGCATCGTTACCAGTGTATCCAAGCGCAAAAATCGCGGTGCTGCGGATCGCGAGGTTGCTGTTCGTTTTGGCGACGTTGTAGAGTAACTCACGCCCCTTTTCATCAAACCGCGCGGCGATTTTCCCGATCGTAGCGCGCAATTGAGAACGCGCAGTTAAGGGGATCGAGTCCCACAACATAAAGATCGCCTTGATCGCCCACAAAGTCCCCACTTGCATCAAGGCACCAAGCTCTTTGCTCTCGCCATCCTCGCTCTTTCCACCAGCATCGATCAGCTTGCCGAGATATTCCCATGAGTCCTGATCCTGGGTGATGTTGGAGAGCGCCTCTGCGACTTTGGTGCGCGTTTTCTTCTCGGGGAATACCATGATCAACGCGTCAAAAGCGGGCCTCCCCATTTGGGAGAGCATACTCAATGCGCGTCTTCGACGTCCTGCATCAGAACCTTTGACGTCCCGAATCAAGTAGGGGACCGCTCCTTTTCCGATCTCCAGCATCGCCAACCGTGCGGCATCGCGGACTTGCTGAGAGTGATCATCAAGCAAGACCATCAAATGCTTCACGGAAGTGTTGGACTTGAGGACAGCGAGCGCACGAGCAGCCGCAGCCCGAGTCGAGGATTTCGGATCTTTCAGGGCCTTGTATAAAGCCCCCAGCGCGCGCATGTCACCGAGCCCTCCAAGCGCTGCAGCCGCAGTCATTCGTACACGTGGATCGCGATCTTCGAGCAACGCATCCTTCACCTCTTCGAGCGCACCTTTTGCACGCAGCTCAGCAAGACCACGTAACGCCATCAAACGCAATGAGGAGTCTTTTTCGTGCATCAAGACCATCCTCATGATCCCTGCTGCGCGAGGTAACCCCGTCTGGTAAATCGCATCTAGCGCATCTTTACGACGATTGACACTGTTTCTCTTGCCAAGCTCTTCTGTCAGGTATTTGCGAAAGTAACGAAATGACTTCTGTCGCTTGGTCACGTCCTTCTGTTTTGCGTCTTGGAGCGCTTGCTTCCAGCTGTAACCACAACCGACTCCCCCCAACATGATCAACAACACAAACCCAATGCCCCCTATCGACAAGGCTCGGTTTCCAAAGAGACATTTCATCGAATAAAAACCTTTCCTTTGCACAAACGATCTGGAGACAAAGACGATCGCAATCGCCTCACCCTACGCCGCTTTTGCGTCTATCTTCAGACTGACCTTGCAGTCATTTTGACGTCTCAACCGCACCGCTCTGCGATCGATATTCATCTATCATTGCAGGCACAGTATACATCCCGATCCAGGATGACGAAAGCCAGCGCAGGCCACAAAAAAGCTCATACGTCACTCGTCCACTAGAGAATTGGACGACAAACATACAACACTGGACTTCATACGGGACAACCGAACAGGAAAAATCAAGAATGAGCGCTTGACTTTTTCATCAATATCTTTACTAGAATGAGCGGCTTTGTAAGTAGAGGAAGGTGAATCCTCTTTTCTTACAAAGCCCAACTCATAAACAACTGCTTTTTCGTTCGCTTGAGGAGCCTGATGATGGACACGATGGCTCCCAACAACAACGCGACCGAGTGAACTCCTCGATACACAAACAAGGTACCAAAATGCAAGAACTGGAACAACAATTCGACGAAGCGATGCGTCTCTTAGAAGAAGGAGACTTCGTAGAAGCGTTGGAGCAAACACGACTACTTTTGGCTGCAGATGACAGTCAACATGATTTCTGGAGCCTTGAAGGCCAAATCCGCCTCGCGCTCGGTGAGTTGCAAGCTGCAGAACGCTCTTTTAACCGTGCTTGTGAGGTCGCTCCCGGCCTCGCACGTCCCCTTCTGCACAAAGCACGCTTCTTCAACTTCCTTGAGCGTTTTGACGAAGCGTTCCGCACAGGAGAGCAAGCTCTCCAATTTACAGAAGAAGACGAAGATCGACGAGACGCTTACCTCGTACAAGCCGAATCCCACATTCAACTCGCACGTCAAAAACTCTTCGAGATCATGCAAGATCTCGAAGAAGAAGCTGAATTGATGGAGCAATACTCACACTCACATGATCATTCACATGACCATGACCACGATCACTCACACGATCACCTCCACCAACTCGACCTTCTCTCTGGCGACAACATCATCACACCCGAGCTGAAAGAACATCTCGAACTCGGACTCGAGCTCTGTGAAAAATCGCTGAGCATTGATGAAGACATCGTCGATGCATGGTTCCTCAAGGCCACAGCACTCTTCCAACTCGAACAATACGAAGAGGCTGCAGAGGCTTTCCGCAGAACAGTCGAACTGGACCCAAGTGACTCCGAATACTGGAGTGGACTTGGTATGTGTCTCGAATTGCTCGAAGACTACGACGGAGCACGCTCCGCATACGCAGAGATCTTCGGCATCGAAACAAGCGAAGACGCAGAAGGCATGGAGTTTGGCAGAGAAGAATTTGCTGAGATTTCACGTCACGTGATCCAAGACATCGAGTCCGAATTCCTCGAAATGTTTGGACAACCACTACCTCCGATCTCCGTCGAGACGAGAGACTTCCCTGAGCTTGAGCTTGTCGAAGAGATGGATGATGACACCCCATTCAATCCACTTCTTTACCCATTCCGCATCGATCAGCCCGAAGACGAGGAAGAACTCGACGAGCTTCACCTCGTCCTCTACCAACGCGTCATCGAACGCGAAGCTGAGACCGATGATGCCGACGAGCTCGCAGATCATATCCACGATTTGTTCCTCCGACTCTTCGAAGATATTCTCGTCTACGTCGACGAAGAAGACGACATCATCGACGCATAATCACCTCCCCCCTCCTCTTCACACCACCCAACGAATAAAATCCCCCTTTTCAATGTTTTGATCAAAAGAACTTTGAAGCGAAGGTCCATGTCGTGATATGACTCTACGTGGAGCTATGCTTGAGCAAACAAGCCAGGCCATCAACAAGGAGAGAAACCATGCGCCAAGACCTTCCACCTTCTATATACCGGGGATTGAGCCGCATCCAAAGCGAAGCCCAGAGCGCTTTTTTGATGTTGTCCGATGCTTTTCAAAAGCTCGAACACATGCAGACACAATCAGCAAGTGACATCAAACAAAGACTCCCCGAGATCGAGTCCCTCGCTGCCCAACTGTTGCTGCAATGGAACCGCTTCAACAGCGCTGTGCATGAGGTACAAAGTGACACCCGTGCGTGGACAGAGATCGCCTTACGTGCCCAAGAAGAGCGCACACAAGAACAAAATACATACGATCCCATCGCAGAATTGCTGCTCGAACTTGCACAAGAAGAAGATGATGAGGACGATCTCAACAACATGACATACTGAGGTCATCACAACAAAGACGACCACAGTGGATCGGCTCACACAATCAACAGCCCATCTCCACGCTCGCAAACCTACGAAGCAAAGGAACCTATCGTGTTACTTTCATCGATGTTTGGTCGGATCTGGACCGTTTTGCGTTGGTTGTTACGCAACTGGCGCGGGGTGTTGATCGCTGTCGCCTTCTGGCATATCGGCTGGTACATGGGGTGGTTTATCGGTCAGTACCGCGATGGCTCCCCCACTCCCAAGCGAACGACACGCGCCACCCCACAAAAACGCTCCACAGTCCGGCGCAATGTATCGCGACCGACTCCCGCGCTCCCTTCCTCACGTGCACCTCAGCCTCACTGGATGCAAACAGGGCTATCACTCAGTCCTTCAGCACGCGCTCTCGCGGACATACAAACCTCACAAGTCAAACGCACACCCATCTCACAAACACTCCACCTGATCGGAGTGCTGCGCCCTGACGCTTCCAAGCGCAAGCACCTGCTTGCCCCATCAGATGGAACACTCCAAGAGACCTTCCCTGAGCGCAAACAATTTTTCCGCAAAGGACAAATGCTCTTCACATGGCGACCACACCGCTCATCTCAACCCACAAGTCGGCCTTCTTCACGGCCCACTCTCCCCCAACACTTCTTCGCACCTTTTGATGGTTGGTTCGTTCCAGACGCACACATCAACCACACACACATCACCGAGGGGACGTCGCTCGGCCACATCGAACAAAGTAACGCATTTTGGCTCGACGTACATGTCCCACTCGAAGAGAGTCAGTGTATCTCCCTCGGCATGTGTGCATCTTTCACGAGCCATCACCACCCTGGCGCGACCTTCCGAGGCTGTCTCTCCAAACTCTCACGACGAGACAAACAGCGCGCGACGTGGCACCTACGCTTTTCGCTCCGAACAAAACAACGCACCCTCCGCAGCGGAATGGTCATGACAGGGACATGGGAACTCCCCCTCGATGAACAAGGCGATTGTCATCATCCGACACACACCTGGAGTTGCCCGACACACAAACGCTACACAGCTCCGACCAAAGGACGCTGCCCTCACTGTGGACGCACACTCACTCCATCCACCAAGCGCGTCAAACATCCCCTCGTCATCCCAGAGACAGCGGTCCTTACACTTGGTGAAAAAGCCCACGTTTACACGCGCATGACGTACAAACAACAACCCTACTACGTCACACGAATGGTCCAACTTGGCCCACACTTACAAGGTCAATACATCGTCCTGGGGGGTCTGAAAGTCGGTGAGTCAGTCGTCACAAATGGCGCCTACTTACTCGATGGGATCGGTCTCATTCGTGGAAAACCGACCCTGACATCCCCCAAACAACTCCACATCACACAGCTACGCAACAACCACGAAGGTAACAAGACTTTCGTACAAAAATTACAGCCCCTCTACCAACTCTACTTGCAGCTCCTCCATGCGTACACACAGAAAAAGTGGAAGCAGGCACGTTCTCTATACCCGACCATGCGCAAAGTCCTCCGTGAGATCCCATCCAAAGAACTCTCTGGATACGCTCGCAATGTCTGGCACAAACAATCACGTGTCTTGCATAAACATCTCTACACTTCCGAATTCAAACAGACCCCCCAACAAATACGGATATCACTCAAGCAAACATCTGAGCGACTCATCCACATGCTCTACACATACGGACACACATTCTCGACTCCACTGTATGTGTACCAATGCTCACAAAAAGGACACACGTCGCTTAAGTGGCTGCAGCAACAGAGTCGTCAGACTCGCCTGCCTTACCCTCTTAAAAAGCCATGTGGTCGCCTGATACGAAAGATACTCCCACGGTACAAAGGGAGATAAGACGATGACACAACCTCCCAAATCAGAAGAACAAGCACCACAATCGTCCAAACTTCGTTGGTGGGAGCGCTCCCTTCAACCGCACCTGCTCTCTGTCGCGGACGGCCTCACTCGCAATGGACATTGGTTCTTTGCACCAGCCTTACTGCTCATTGGGTTGCTTGTGATGTGGTCTCCTTTTCAAGGCTCATCACTCTTCTTGAAGACAACACCCTCAACGCTTCACGTGCGCCCGATCCCCTCTCCCACACAACATTGCCTGCTCGCAAAGTGGCCAAACCACACGACTGAACAAGTTACACAACACGTGACCAAACCTCTCTTCTCGGCGCTATCGAGCCTCCCTGGACAAAAACAAATCCAGCAAACCACAACAGAGGGGCACACACGCCTTTGTGTCTCCTGGCACCACAAACAACGCAAAACAGCCGAACATCTCCTCGCGCTCTTGCGGTCGGCACAAAGAAAAACGCTCCCCACACAAGCGACACTCCAATACCAAAGAACATATCATCCCTCGACATACCATTTTGGATACCACCTCGAAGGCCACGATTCCAAGGGGAAACCTGTTGGAGGGTGGGACATACAGGCGCTCACACGGATTCACAAAGAGCAGATTCTCCCTGTACTACAATCCACCCCAGGTGTCGCGTCGGTCACCACCTTTGGTGCAGTCTCGCGCACGCTGCAGTTACGGCTCCAACCTGAGCGTATGACCTTCTATCGCGTCCCGTTACATCACATCCAACAAGCATTACAAACGCTCGACACCCGCTCCTCGTTTCCAAGCTATGGGCGAAATGGACTGCGCTATACGATACATGTCAAGCTCCCCATACGTTTGACAAAGTTCATCGCGACGCTGCCGATCAAGACCCTCACAGGGGCATCTATCCCCCTCAAACAGCTCGCAACGCTTCATTGGGGCCCTCTCCCAAGGACGCGCATCTTGAGCAGAGATGGTGCAGACGCGGTTGGAGGTTTTGTTCATATCTCATCGGACGCTGAGCCTTTTGAAACACTTCGTTTGCTCAAAAAGAAGCTCGCGGCGCTGGCTTTGCGATTGCCCAAAGCAGCCCACAATCGATCACAGGTGACGATCGTCCCATTCTTCGATCGATTTGAGGCTCTTCACGCCTACAAACGAGGTCTTCAGACACAGGCGCTGCGTATGCTCTTGTTGCTATGTTTGGGGGTGTTGTTATTTCTACGTCACCTCCGTCACAGTGTGTTGACCATCGTCCTCTCTATATCGGCGGTGTGGGGGACATTCTCTTTCTTGCAGTTCGTAGGGTTCCCTTTGTACATGGGGACGCTCCTCTCTGTGTTTTTCGGTGCCCTGTTGTTGTTCAACATGCACATCCTGTTTGTGAAAATGTTTAAAGACGACATGGGTGTGCGACCATCTCGTGCGGACGCTTACAAGAGCAGTCAAAAAGTCAGCCGCTCTCTGTCCGTCGCCTTCTTGATCGCGTTGATTGCGAATACACTCCTCTTGCTTCCCCTGTTGGCAACAACAGAGAACCAGACGATCGCCCTCTCAGGTGTCGCATGGGGTTTGCTCTTTATCCTGCTTGTCGGCTACTCATTTGTCTCCTTTGTCCTCCCCTGGGTACTCACTGTCTTCTTCCAGCGCAAACGCAGTACACTCGAAGACAGCAACGCCTACCTCTTTTACAATGGCGTGATAGACATCTGCATCATGTCCGTTGGGTGGAGCATCTTAGGCAGCTCGACTTTTTTGGGGTGGCTCTGGATCATCTTTGGTCTCTACAGACTGATCTCGAGATGGGTGCCTTTTGATGTAAAAGAATTCCTGGTGGGTTTGTTCCAGTGGTCACTCTTTGGGTATTTGGCGTTCTCACTGATCAAGCTCTGGCATCCCCTGGGTCCAAACCAGGGTTTTCTTCCAAATGCCGTCACTGTTGTGCTCTGTATTCTCATCCCCTGGCTCCTCATGCACTTGCTGCGTTGGATCAGTATGCCTGTGTTGACATTGGGGCTGGCGATGCGAAAAAGCGCGTTGCTTTTGCTCGTTTTGTGGTGCTGTCTGGGCAGCGGCATGGGGTATGGATTCGAACGCTTGTTCGCCTGGGTTCCACACAGCCTTGAGGCGATACGTTTTTCACCAAAGCTCGCGACTGACTCGACAGTGTGGTCCTTTGGCAAGAGAGTGTTTCCAGGCTTCGCGAGGACGTACCACCCGAAGAGCCGCAGCCATCAACTTTTGCTACGTGGCTACTTACCAGCGTCCATCGACCTCAAACATCGACAACGCTGGCTTCATCGGGCATGCTACGTCCTCAGTAATCTCCCTTATGTCAAACAAGCTGTTGGTTACCAAACGGAAGATCTCACAACGACACCTTCGACCTTCTCGATCTTTGTGCGTCTGCATCCTACGAAGCTCCACGGGACAAAGGCACACAAGACAACCCCAACATTACAAACACTCCGGCGACTTCTCCAGAAGGAGTTATCCCACACCCCTGGTGTGTACGGTGTCACCCTCGAAGATCCATTCCACGCATTGGCACACCGGCCAACACGATTACAAGTTCGCGTCAGCGCACCGACGCCCAAGCAATTGTTTAAGACGACGCGAACGATCGCCAAGCAGCTCTCTAAACAACACTTCATCGCACCTTCGAGCATAGGCTTCGTCCATGCAGACAATCAGGCTGCGTTTGTCGTGCGTTTACATCCTCAACTGCTCACACAGTACGCGCTCTCTCCCAAACAAGTGCTCTCTGTGTTGCAGGCTGCGAGTCGCGGCTGGACACTCCACACACTCCGATGGCAACAGGCAAACGTCCCCATCACACTTCAGTACGGTGCGCAGCCACAACTTGAATCAAGTCTTTTCAAACGGATCTCCTTCCCTCTCAAGCAACAAGATGTGTATCTCTCCTTGCTCGATCTCGTCTCTTGGAGTCCTGAGAAGAGAATGACGTACGTCCAAAAACAAGGAACACAGTACACGACGACGATCACCTTCGCGCCGGCAAAAGGGAAAAGTGATTATGAAGCCTACCTTGCGCTCACAGCGCTTCATCAACGCGGTCTCATCCTGACACAACGTATGCGCAAACAGGGTCTCCAAGTCCGCCTTCATGCGCCCTCGGCCGAATGGTCCACGCTCTGGTCAAAGTGGTCTCATATCGCCCTCTTCTCGTGGCTCGTGTTGGGACTTCTGGTGATCTTTTTCTTCCGCGATCTCAGGAGCTTGTTGAGTCTCGTGTTTGCCGCAGCGCTCTCTTTCGCCTCAAGCTCTGCGCTCATTTGGCTACTCCAACAGCCCACAGTACGACAACTCCACTGGGGAGAGCTCGCCCTCCACGACATCACCCATTTAGAGACCTTTGCTCAAGGTCCGCTCCATTGGGTTGGACTCTCACTTCTCATAGGATTGACCTGGCTGTATATCACGCCTATGCTTTTGGAGTGCAACCAACGCCTCCAATGGAAGCACACACTTGAAGAGCGTCGAGAGCTTCTCATCGAAATCGCTCGGCGCTGGCGTGCTCCCATTCTCACGGCGCAAGCGATCTCATGTTTGCTCCTGTTGCCGTGGCTGACTTCACTCGAAATGGGCTCTTCTTACGCTCAACAGATCGCGTGGGTGCTCATCGGAGGTCTCGCAGGAGGTCCATTGTTGTGGCTCTTGGTTCCCGTCATATACGTGATTCCTCCTGTCACATTTGGCTTTGAAAAGAGCCTCTTGCCTCAACTGTTTATTGAAGCCTTGCGACACGATCCAGATGAAGACGCACCACACGAAGAGGAAGGAACACAAAAAGAAGGCTCTCCTTTGGAGAAGCCTGAAGAAAAAGACCTTCAAGAGCAAGGCGATGGAGAAAAAGACCTTCAAGAGCACATCACCGAAGATGAGCACATTGATGAAGCACATTTGATCAAAGCGCCAACGACACAAGCGGCATCCCACACCCCCGAGGAAGAGACATCCGATGAGGCGCTCAACATAAAGCTCCAAAAATACAAAGCCTCTTTGGCAAAGGAGAAGGCCTCTTCAGCGTCCAAAAAGACGGATGATACGTAAACAAAGACATCCTTTTTCTCACACATGCAAAAGGTCGAAAGATGGGTATCTGGCAACGATTCAAAAGAATGGTCCGTTCAAACACAAACGCCGCGCTAAACAAGCTCGAAGATCCCCGTCGTGAGCTGATGCTTTTGGAGGAAGATCTGGCGCAGGAGAAGCAAAAAGCCAGACAGGCGACAATGGACGCAATTGTCGAACAAAAGCGCCTTGAGAAGACGTTGCAAAAAGAACAAAAACAAGCAGAGGAGTGGGAAGACAAAGCGCGACGCGCACTCGAACTCTCCGACGAAGACCTCGCGAAAGAGGCACTTCGGCACAAAACTCGTTACGACGCACGGGTCGCCGAGCTGGAGTTGGAGGTGGTCGAACAGCGCGCTGCGATCGAAGCGCTCAAACGCTCAGAGCAGATGCTCGCGGAGAAAGCCAGACAGGCACTCAAAGAGCGCGACCTCTTACTCGCGAGGATGGATCAAGTCGAGATCAATCAACAAGCGCAAGCCTCGACCAACATGGATGATCAGTCTCCTCTCGCAGAGTTCGAACGTATCAAGCGCGATATCGAGACGACAGAGGCGAGCGTGGTTGTCAATGAGTCCTTGCACACAGGTCTAAAAGAGGCTGACTTTGATCGCCGCTTGAAGGATTTGGAGCACTCGCACACTCCTGATGATGACTTTGACGACGCGCTCGCCAAACTCAAAGCCAAGATGGGCAAGGCTGAACAATAGCCTCACGTACGACACACTAGATAGGAAGAGAGAGCATGGCGTCCTGGTGGCAACCCATCGGTACATGGTGGACACAAACCCAAAAAGCCCCCCCTTGGCCACGTGAATGTCGAGCCTGTACAGCGCTCATTCAAAAAGACGATCCACAATGTCCGCGATGTGGCATGCTCCCATCAGGGAAAGATGACCTCATTGGCCAACAAATCGGCTCTTACAAGCTCCTTGAGCGGGCCGGACAAGGTGCATACGGCACCACCTACATGGTCGAAGAGGCAAAGGGCGCAGGACACTATGCGCTGCGCCTCCTGCGCCCAAAGGTGCTCGATGAGCTCGGTGGAGTCGACATCACGAAAGACAAAATTCGCCAATGGAGTCAGCTCAGTCATCCACACATCGCCCGCCTGCTCGAATACAAAGAGTGTGAACATGGATTCTACTGGCTCGTGGAGTGGCTTGAGGGCCACTCCTTACAACGACTTCTTCGAGAACACAGAACAGGGCTCCCGCCACGACTCGTTTGGCGCCTGATGCGCCAGCTCTGTGAAGCTCTTCAAGATATCCATGAGCAAGGCTTTATCCACGGTCAGCTACGCCCATCCCATATCATGCTGCTGGGTCAACACCCACACTACCGCGTCAAAATATTCGACGTGAGCTGGGGCACACTCCAACCACCGCAAGCGCGACTTCAGGCCATCAGACATCCAAAACAGTTACGCGCAGGTTGGTATCTCGCACCTGAGCAAGTCCTACAATCCCCAAAAACAATCGACCGAAGAGCCGACATATACGCCTGTGGCGCCTTGCTCTTTCAACTCCTCACCGGTTCACCTCCTTTTCGAGGGAGTGATTGGTCGTCCTTACAGCGACAGCACCTCACGACACCTCCCCCTCGACTCGACTTTCTACATCCACAGTGTCGATTTTCTGAGCAACTCGAAGAACTGATCCGTCGCTCGCTCGCGAAACAACCACAAGATCGCTTCCAATCGATTCAAAGTTTTTGGGGACAGCTACAATCCATCGACCCTGCGACCTGTACGATTGAGCGTAGAACCTCCAGCCCTGTGTTCTCCCCTGAATCGTCACAGCGAGCCCTCGACACACCTCCCCCTCCTGGGGGCATTCACCTCGGCCTGTCGGGATTCCAGCACCCAGAAGACGACGCTGACAACACACCTACTTTTTCACCAGTGACACAAGCCTTCCACACACTCTATCTGGGAAAACGACCGACGAGCCGATGGATGATATTCTTTTGGTTGGCGATCGTTTTGGGTCTGCTTATCTTGATTTGGGACTGGTGGAAGAATTTCTGACAAATGCCCTCCGAAAAAGCTCCCAACCTTACGAGAAGACACCTGCAAGGGACGACTCTCGCAAGGGAGTTGCCCGAAAATGTTGCGCATGCTAAATTGGGCTGTATATTTGTGACGTGTGTTCACTTTCAGAGAATAGAATCGCCGAATGTCTCCTCAAATCGGAGGATGACGGCACGTCCGAGTTTGTTACGTGTGAACAGACTTGGGGAAAAGATCGATTATCATAAGGCATACGTACGGTCAGGCTGGTTGACAGTTTGGAGACTTGCCGACAGGGACGGTGTTGAAAGCGATAGATTATGCAGATTTGCAAACAGTGTCAGTACACAAACCCAAGCGGTTCGACCTTTTGTAACCGATGTGGAGGTCACCTCGGTGGCCACAAAAACCCACTTATAGACAGAATCATCGGCAAGTACCAGCTCAAGCAGAAGATCGGTGGCGGCGGGTTTGGCATGGTGTACAGAGCCGAACATATCGAGCTTGGTAACTCTTTTGCGATCAAGCTGCTCCATCCCCACCTGACCAACAACGACATGATGGTCAAGCGATTTATGCGAGAAGGTAAACTGCTCGCAAACTTGCGCCACAACAACATCGTCCAGGTGATCGACTCTGACCATGTAGAAGGGTTTGGATTCTACCTCGTCATGGAGTGGCTCGAAGGCCGAACCTTCCAATGGCACCTCAAAGAGGAAGGGACTCCTCCCATAGAGATCCTCCTGCAAATCTTCGAACAATTACTCGATGCGTTGGCCTACGCACACAGTCAGGGGGTGGTCCACCGCGATCTCAAGCCGGAAAACTTGATCCTCATCCCAGGCGCACGTGGTCGTCGTACACTCAAGATCCTGGACTTTGGGATCGCGAGGATGGTCGAAGATGAACGAGATCGCCGCCTAACGGAGACTGGACTCGCAGTCGGGACGCCACGATACATGTCACCCGAACAAGCTGCAGGTGAGATCGATCTGATCGATCACCGCGCTGATTTGTACGCATGTGGTGTATTGCTCGTAGAAATGCTCACAGGTCGCCAACTCTTCATGGGTTCGACCAACGAGATCCTGCTTCATCATATGGATACACCTGCACCGACACTCTCGGAGCTTGCACCAGGGCATGGGTACCCACCAGCCGTTGAACAGCTCGTGGCCAAAGCGCTGGCCAAGCATCCCCATGAGCGCTTCCAATCAGCAGAAGCCTTTGCCGATCAACTCTTCACGGTATTTGGCATGGAGCCCTCTGCCTGGGGTCCAACGCCCTCAAGACAGACAAGAGCCCCACAACCTGCAGCTCCCCAAACAGGAATGGGGATCTCAACCAACGCGCTACCAGGCAATGTCTCGCTCGCGTCGACAGGACAACACACCCCACAGAGCCGAGTCGGTCCCGATCCTTCAGCCATCACAAGAGCCTTGCCAGGAAAACAAGGCACACTCCCTCCTCCCCTCAATCACCCCCAGGGCTTCTCGATGGGCCCAGGTTCGACCTCGGGAGTAGGCTACAGCGGTGAAAAGCAAAGTGATAGCATCGCCCAGATGCCCTCCCCCCAACAACCTACGCCGAAAAAAAGCTCCTCACAAGGCATGTTGTGGGTCATCATCGGCCTCTCTGGCGGTTTGGCGCTTGGGGTGATCTTCTTCATCATCGGTTCACTCACAGGACCATCAGAACAGCCTCAGACACGAAATGTCACTCCCAGACAAGAGATCACGCCGCCCAGTCCAACGCGCTTTCCCGAACCTCCTCGCAACACGACCAATCCACTGCCCAAAGTAGAAGTTGAGCAGGCGACACTTCGTCTCATCCCAGATCCCTCGGATGCGATTGTGCTGATCAATGGAAAACGTGTGAGTGGGGATATTCCTCTTTTGGTCAAGGTCAAAAAAGATACGCGCGTGCACGTCCTCGTCAAACACCCCAAATACGTCACCAAAGATTTCTTTTGGGTCGGTGCCAAGGACGAGATGAGAGACGTCAAGCTCACAGCCCTCACACGCCCAGAGCCGATCGTGAGACCACGTCCGAGGTGGAGAAAAAGATGGCGTCCAAGACGCGTTGTGCGCAGACGCGTTGTGCGCAGACGAGTTGTACGCAGACGTGTCGTACGCAGACGTCCTCCGACTCCACGCGATACCAACGTCTATTTCACTCTGCGCATCTACAGCAACCCAGGAAAAGCAACCATCCTCGTCAACGATGTACCGAAGGGAAGAAGCCCTCTCACAATCCGCGCGCTCAAAGGACAACGCACGAAGATCTTCGTGAAAAAGCAAGGCTATCTCAGCCAGCGCTTCTACTGGACACCAATGAGCAACACATCACGGCGCGTCAAACTCCCCGAAGATATTTTTGGAGGCAACTGAAGCAATATGTCTACGTGCATCCGTCCAACCCTCTTCGCACTTTTGCTCGTCTTTACCCTCCCACTCCTCCCAGCCGAGGCAGCAAACATCGGAAAAGCAGTCAAAGCTTACCGTCGCGGCTTTGATCTCTTTACACAAAAACACTACTACAAGGCACTCTCCGAGTTCTTGCTGTCTCAAAAAGAGTTACCCGCGAGCAAACGCTACAACAAAACGCGTACTGGGCTTCTCTACTACATCGGGCTGTCCTACTTCCACACCAATCAGCTCAAACAAGCTGACGTCGTACTGCGCCAATACATGGGCTCTAAGTACAGAAAGCTCGACAAGCTCTCCAAAGTCCAACAGGCGCTCTCACTGATCCAGGCACGGCTCCCCAAAAAACGAACGGTCACGCTCCGCACACGTCCCACTGAGCGAAGAAGAGAGATCCCTCCCCCGACAAAACAGCCCGCGACACTCCACCCGGCAGGCTTGATCGTCGCGGGACTGGGGGGCGCCTTACTCATAGGTGGTGCTGTCACAGGCTTCCTCGCGCAAGGAAAAATGAACGAAGCCAACCAACAGTTCCAAACGTACAATGGACAGTCAGAGAGGCCCGCTGACAAGGTCAGCGTCCCCTTCAATGAAGCGCAATCCACAGGGACCATCGCCAACATCTTATTTGCCGCAGGAGGTGTCTCCACTGCAGCAGGCATCGCGATGATCTTTATACTCAAGCAACAACCCACCCAAAAGACCCACATCCAACTCTTCTCCCTGCCCCAAAAATAACAACACAACCCTTGACAAGATGGGCTTGTTGCCCTGAAGAAGAACGCAGAAATGCTCACCCTCCAATCATAGAGAGGAATCCAATGTCCGAAGGCAAAAAAAACCTCGAAGAACAAAAGCAAGCGTGGGAGTCCAACGCAGTCGAAGCATCTCTCAAACGCATCCCCGAGCGCGTATCTCTTCAACACAGTTGGGGAGCTCCTGTCGAACGACTCCACACACCGACAGAGGATCCTCAAGGAACGTACGAAGAGCAGCTTGGATTTCCAGGTGAGTATCCCTTTACACGAGGTGTCCAGCCCACAATGTACAGGAGTCGCTTTTGGACGATGCGCCAATACGCTGGCTTCGGAAACGCCAAAGAGACCAACGAGCGCTTCCACTACCTGCTCAAGAGCGGGCAGACAGGGCTGAGCGTCGCCTTCGATCTCCCGACACAGATGGGTTATGACTCCGATCACCCAATGGCGAGAGGAGAAGTTGGTCGTACAGGCGTCGCGATCGACAGCCTGAAAGATATGGAGACCCTGCTTGATGGCCTCCCGATCGGAAAAATCAGCACCTCAATGACGATCAATTCAACCGCCTCCGTCTTGCTGTGCATGTACATCGCCGTTGCAGAGAAACAAGGCATCCCCTGGGATCAACTCAGAGGCACCATCCAAAACGACATCCTCAAAGAGTACGTCGCGAGAGGCACCTACATCTATCCTCCCGCGCCCTCCATGCGCCTGATCACAGACATCTTCGCTTTTTGCCGAGAGCAAGTGCCCCGCTGGAACCCCATCAGCATCAGCGGTTACCATATTCGCGAAGCTGGCGCGACCGCGGTCCAAGAAGTCGCCTTCACGCTCGCGCACGCTATCGCTTACGTCGAAGCTGCCTTGGAAGCAGGACTCGAAGTCGATCAATTCGCGCCACGCCTGTCCTTCTTCTTCGCCGCTCAAAATGATCTGCTGGAAGAAGTCTCAAAGTTTCGCGCAGCCCGTCGTCTTTGGGCACGCTTAATGAAGAACCGCTTTGGTGCGAAACTCGCCAAGAGCTGCAAACTGCGCTTTCACACACAAACTGCAGGTGTCACGCTCACAGCACAACAACCGGAAAACAACATCGTCCGCGTCGCGATCCAGGCACTCTCCGCAGTCCTCGGTGGGACACAATCCCTACACACCAACTCCCTCGATGAAGCGATCGCGCTCCCCACTGAACGCTCAGCCCGTATTGCCCTGCGCACACAACAGATCATCGCGCACGAGAGTGGAGCAGCACAAACAGTCGATCCCCTCGCGGGCTCGTACTACGTCGAGTCTCTGACCGATCAGATCGAAGAGCTCGCCAATGAATACCTCGATAAGATCGACCAAATGGGAGGCGCGATTAAGGCCATCGAAGCTGGCTTTATCCAGGACGAGATCGCCCAAAGTGCCTACACACTCCAAAAGCAGATCGAGAATACATCGCGTGTTGTCGTGGGTGTCAACGACTTCATCACAGAAGAACCTCCCCTCTCCGGTGAGCAGATCTTGCGCGTCGATCCAGCAGGCGAGCAGGCGCAGGTCGAAGCGCTCGCGACCTTACGCAATCAAGAACGCAACCAAGACGCCGTAGAGAAGGCTCTTCAAGACCTCTCCGAGGCCGCCAAAGGTGAACAAAATCTGTTACCTTTTATCCTCAGCGCCGTCAAAACATACGCAACAGTAGGTGAGATCTCCGACATCTTGCGCAAAGAGTTCGGCATCCACCGCCCATCCTTCTAAGGAGCAGAGATCATGGTGAAGAAAGTCGATCATATCGCGATCGCGGTCAAAGACATCGAACAAGCGACCACATTTTACAAACAGCTTGGCCTCGACGTCTCCGCAGTTGAGGAAGTCCCCGATCAAAAAGTACGCGTCGCTTTTATCCCCATCGGAGAGACACACATCGAGCTCGTCGAACCTATGAGCAAAGATTCTCCGATATCAGCCTTCCTTGAAAAGAGAGGTGAGGGTCTCCATCATATCTGTCTCGAAACGGATCAGATCGATCACACTGTCGAACATCTCCAAGAACAAGGTGTTCGTATGATTGACAAATCCCCACGTACAGGTTCACGACAAACCCGTATCGCATTTGTCCATCCCAAAGCCAATGCGGGTGTCCTGACAGAACTCGTCGAACATCCCGACGACAAACAGAGCCATTAAGGCCTTAAGCCCAGCCGAGGAGAATTTAGCGTGTCAAACGAAACATCGACACAGTCGGCCCCTCTCTCAAGAGACCAACTTGTTCGCTTTATCACAGACTCCTATAAGCCCAGCAAAGACTGGAAGATCGGTTTTGAATACGAAGTCTCAGGCGTCCTCCCTGAGACCCTCAAACCTATCCAGTACACTGGCGAACGCAGCGTCAAACACATCATCGACTGGTTTCGCAACAAGTACGGTGACAACAAGCTCGTATGGGAAGATGGATATTGTTATGGTCTCGACATTCCATACGGACGCATTACCCTTGAACCAGGCGGCCAGATCGAATTCTCATCGTATGTCGCAGCTGAGCTTTCGGAGATGCGCGAGCAGCTCACATCCTACCTCACGGACATTTGCACCGCAGGCGCAGAGAAAGATATCATCTTTTACACCGCTGGCGTCGAGCCCTTTCATCCACGTGAAGAGCGCCCCTGGAGTGGCAAAGCCCGCTACAAAGTGATGCGCGAATACCTGATCAAACAAGGCAAACTCGCCCACCACATGATGCAACAAACGATGTCGATCCAGTACAACATCGACTTCTCGGACAAACAAGACGCGCTCGACAAGTACCACGCGGCGATCGCGATCTATCCCACATTCCAATTTATCACGACCAACTCCCGCATCTACGCAGGGGAAGTCGTCGACACGCCCTTCCGCCGCACGATCTGGGAACACACAGACCCCGATCGCAGTGGACTCCCACCAAAACTCGAATCCCTCGAAGATTACGTAGAGTACGGGCTTGACACGCCGATGTTCCTGATCAACCGTGGCGAATCGATCCCCATGAAGACCCGCTTTACCTTCCGCCAATTTATGGAAGAAGGTTACGAAGGCCACCAAGCGACTTATGAGGATTGGGAGTTCCACATGTCCACCCTCTTCCCGGAAGTTCGCTTTAAGAAAAACGCACTCGAACTGCGCATGTTTGATGGCAACCCCGCCTCCATGATGGAAGCGATGGCCGCGGTCGTCAAAGGTATCTGGTACAACGAAGAGCAGCTCAAGCGCGCGTTGACACTGGACTGGGGTGAAGATTGGGACTCGGTGAAACAACTTTACACGCTCGCGAGTGCCGGCCTTCAAGAGGATGAACAACTCTACCTCCATCCCCTCACGCAAATGCTCGAAAAGAAACAAAACCCCGGAGAACACGCCGTCGAAGTCTACGAAGCCTCTGGCAACGACCTCAACGTCTTGTTACAACACCTCCGCCTCTGCCCCAACAAATTCGAATCCCGCACGGCCTAAGCCCGCTCTCCCGAACCTCCCCTCACGCCCGATCTGTCACCAGGGCAAGCGCCTCTTCAGAGAGCCCATAGTCCGCCACCTTGTGGTGCAAAAAGAACAACATTCTCATCCAAAAGAGTTCGGGTTGCTCGACAAAGGCTGCATGACTCCCGTGTCGAATCAACTGCAGCTCCGCCTTTGGCATGCGTTGGTACATCTCCACGGACAACTCGACGGGTGTAAACAGATCTTTCTCTCCGGCGAAGATCAACGCGGGGAGATCAATCTCTTCCAACAGCTCCTCAGCCGAGTGTTTTTGCATATGTCTCGCTAGGTGAAAGAACAACAGCGGGGACAGCTTGCTCATGTGTGACAGGTAGATCTCCAACTCCACCTCGGGAAACAAAGAGGGATGGACAAATCCCGCCATACGCGCGACTTTATTGGCCGTCCCTTTCGGGAAAAACATCGGCCAGACAGCGCGAGCCAGTTTGGGATATTCGATGACCATCTCCGATATCTTTTTGAAGATCTTCGCGGAGTGGGTGAAGTGCATGAAGGTATCAAAAGGCCGTTGAAAAGAACCTTGCACCAAGACGAGCCCCCTGACTCTCTCGGGAAACAGACGATAAAATTCGAAGGAGACTTGCACCCCCATCGAGTGCCCAACAACGACCGCTTCGGGGATATCGAGCGCGTCCATAACCTCGGCCAGGTCCTTTGCGCACCTCGTGATATCCAACGCCTCAGGATCGCGTGGTGGATCAGAGAGCCCATGTCCTCGGTAATCCCAATGGACGAGTTTGTATACTTTCTCAAGAGCTTGCGCGCTCGCTTGCCAAAAGCTCGCGGTGGAGACCCCAATCCCATTGCAAAAAATCACGCTGGGTCCCTCGCCTCGCACTGTGTAATAAAGATTGATCGCGTCGGCTGTTGTGGCCCACCCTTCTCGAATAGACAATCGCTTCCCCTTTCTTGTAGGCTGATGAGGAGATGGTTTGAAAACCAAATATTGACAATGTCTCCAGGATAGCCCAAAACTCAAAAGGTTGACAAGAACGTATCAGTGAAAGATACTTCTTGCATCACTTGTCATGGAAAAAGTGCATCCGGTTGGAAAACAACCGCCAGCACCTCCCAAAACCGCTTGTAGAAGATCGACCAGCAGAGAGAGAGTATTGATGAAGCAGGAGCAACAAGAGCTTCAAGTCCAAGCGTGGGCCCAAACTGATGTAGGGCAACAACGCAAGCACAACGAAGACAACTATCTCGTAGATATGGAACTCGGCATCTTTGGCGTCGCCGACGGAATGGGGGGACACGCAGCAGGCGAGGTCGCCTCTGAGACCGCCCTCAAGGTCCTACGTCGCGCAGTTGCCGAACGCATCGAGCAAATCCGACGCCTCGTCAAAGAAAACCCTGAGAAAAATCGACAACGAATCCTCTCACTTGTCGATGAGTCCGTACAATGTGCTGCCAAAGCTGTGTACGATCTCTCTCAACAAAAAGCCGACTCTCGTGGGATGGGGACCACCCTCTCCGTTCTCCTCGTCGCCGGCAACAAAGGTGTCGTCGCACACGTCGGAGACTCCAGGATCTTCCTCTTGCGGCAAAATCAGATCTTCCAAATCACAGAAGATCACTCTCTCGTCAACGAACAACTCCGCATGGGCCTGATCACCGAAGAGGAAGCCGAACGCTCCCCCTACAAAAACGTTATCACGCGCGCTGTCGGTGCCGCTGACCACGTCAAAACAGACACCTTGTTCGTTGATCTTCTCGAAGGTGATCGTTTTCTCGTCTGCTCAGATGGACTCCACGGGTACTTCGAAGAAGGTGAAGTTGGCCCTCATATGGCCAAAGAAAACCCCGAAGAGATCCCACCTGCGCTGATCGATCTCGCCAATACACGAGGCGGAAAAGACAACATCACCGCGGTCCTCGTCTGGATCGAAGGCGACAGCAACTCCGATCGTATGAAGCGTACTGAGATCACCATGAGAATGGATCTCCTCCAACGCATCCCCCTCTTCCAACACATGAGTTACCAAGAGCTCGTCAAACTCATGAACATCACCTACCTTAAAACATTCGACACTGGCGAACGTGTCATCGAAGAAGAACAGGCAGGTGAGATTCTCTACGTGACCTTTAAAGGTGAGCTCGCAGTGTTCCGCAAAGGGAAACGCATCGCGACCCTCGGTGAAGGTGACCACTTCGGAGAAATGGCGATCATCGACAAACTTCCTCGCAGCGGAACAGTGATCGTCGAGAAAGAAGCACACCTCCTCACCATCAGCCGCTCCAACTTCATCGAGTTGATGAGACAAGAACAAAGCATCGCCGTTAAATTGCTCTGGGGATTCCTCAAAACCATGAGCACACGCCTCAGAGACACCACCGAAGAGCTCGTCAACCACATCGACTAAGCCTTCAGCTCCAACGCCCCCCTCCATTCCACACCCATTCGCTCACGTCACAACGTCACAATCACTCCACACAGACAGATCCTACCGGTCCATTCCAGCGTAGTGGTCATTTGACAGACAAGGGGCTTGTGTTTGGGTGTTGTGGGGAGTGGATTATGAATTGGAGGCGTTGAGGGTATCGCCAGAGGGGGTGTCTTCTTCTAGCTCAAGTGCGGCTTTCTCTTCTTCTGTGAGCACTTTGACTTCGACGTGCAGGACGTGTTTTTCGTCGGCATCAAGCGCACTAAAGTGGAAGCCTTCAAAGTGAACTCCCTCTCCATTTTGAGGGACTTTCCCGTAGAAGGCTGTCAAGAATCCACCAAGCGTCTCGTAATCTCCGTCATCAGGAAACTCGATATCCATACGCTCTCCAAACTCGCGGAGGCTGATCTTGGCGTTGACGTGGAACACACCAGTTGAGATCTCCACGACATCCTGTACTTCGTCAGGGTCGAATTCATCGTGAATTTCTCCGACGATCTCTTCAAGGATATCTTCGAGTGTGACGAGCCCCATGGTCCCACCAAACTCATCGACGACGATCGCGAGATGGCTCTTGCGCCTTTGAAACTCCCGAAGAAGATCTGAAATCTTCATCGTACCGGGCACAAAGTAAGGTGTGCGCAGTAGATCCTTCCAGTCAGGTGCGTCCTGCTCATCGCAGTCGTTGTGGTTGGAGCGGAAAAGATCACGCAAGTACAAGATCCCTACGACATTATCGAGCTGTTCTTTGTACACAGGGATGCGGCTATGGGAAGATTGCTGTGCAAACTCAGCGACCTCCTCAGGGAGCGTCTCGATTGAGAGGGCCGCCATATTGATACGGGGGACCATGACTTCGCGGATGGTGATGTCGTCAAACTCAAGGATCGACTGAAGAAGTTTTTCTTTTTCCTCATCGAGGACGCCTTCTCGGGTACCGAGGTTGATCATGTATTCGATGTCTTCTTCGGTGACAAATGGACCTGATTGTGTCAGGCTTCCACCAAAGATTCGAACGACCCATGAAGCGATCCGAACGAGGGTCCAGGTCAGAGGTAAGAAGACAAGGTAGGCGATCCGCAGCAAAGGCAGTAACCTCATCGCGACGGATTGTGCGTGGTGTTTTGCGAACGTCTTGGGAACGATCTCGCCAGCGATCAAGATGAGCAACGTCAAGCCACCAACAGCGAGGGCGACACCACCACTACCAAAGACTTTTTCGGAGATGCTTGTGACGAGAGCAGAGGCGAGGATATTGACGAGGTTGTTTCCGATAAGGATCGTCGTCAACACACGGTTTGGACGCTGTAACCACAAAAGAAATCGTCCATACCGTTTCTCATCCTTGGCGATGAGGTGTTGGACTTTGGCGTAATTCAGAGCAGTGAGTGCTGTCTCAGAAGCCGAAAATAGGGCCGAAAACACAAAACAAAAGCTGATACTGATCCAGTACCACGCCGAAATGTTCGTCAATTTGTCCAGCCATGTCACACCCACTTGCGTGGAAAATAGCAAAGAGGATATCCCCTCTAGGGGAACGCTTTCCAAGCTCCTACTCCTATGTCGCCAACAAACTTCCCAGATTTGGTCAGGCTACATGATGACATCTGTAACCGACCACACAAACTGTCTCTTCGAGCTATGTATCCGTGCTATAAGCAAGACAAAAGCGCGCATTGACCGTATTGGGAAGATGTGGAAAAACGGTTCGTATGTCTACCCATTCAACCAGAAATAACATCGTTTATCTAGCCACAGTCACAAGTATACGTCAAGAATCAAAAGATGCAAAACGCAAAGTTGCATGACGTGATGTGACAAAAGGAAAGAGTTGGGGGGAGTTGGCAAGATCCGGGGAGAGAGGGTCAGGTGAGGAGAAGAATTACCACTTACCACCGCTACGACGGCTACGACCGGAACGGTAACGGCTACGACGGCTGCTGCGGCGGCTACGACGACGGCTACGACGGCTCTTGCGATAAGCGCTACGACGTGCTTTGCGTGTGGATTTGCGGTAGGAGGAGAAACGCTTGCGACGTGCCGCAAACTTGGGGGATTTACGGTACGTTCTGCGGTACCGACGAATCACCACGAGTCGTCTGCGGGGTGTGTAGTAGGGACGCCAAAGCGCAGCGCTCAAGAAAGCATACGCCAAGAACGTTCCTGCACCGGAACGACGGTAGTAATCTCTCTTGTACAGCCAGCCATTTCCATCATAGAGACGGTAGCTGAAACGGTGTGAGCCTCTGTACTGCTCGATGCGGAACAACAACTTGTCTGCACCGGGCTTGTATCCGAGAACACCATCGCGATCGACGTATCCACGCAAGGACAACTTGCCGATACGGGGGCGACGTGCGGAAACAAAGACGACGTCGTCTTTGAGGTAAATCTCGTTGACGAGTTGCTCAAAGTTGTGCATCCAACTGGAGAACGTCACACCCTTGGACATGTGGAACGCTTCGTTGACCTGGTTCAGGTCAATATCGGGTGGGGGCACGGGACGGGGTTTTGGGCAGCCCCAAAGAGGCACCATCAACAGTGCTGAGAACAACACGATCGCAAACTTCACATTTCTGGACATCATTTAGACTCCTTTTTTTCATGCAGGATATTGGGCACATAGAATATCTTCAGGGCATGATGACTCCACTAATGGAGCGCTACTTTAGTACGATTCACATCGAATGGCAAGTCTTCTTTGGCCCCTTACCATCCACCACTTTGTTCTATGATGAATACATGTCCTAACATGACACCCACACAAAAGACAAGACATCTCCTCGCACTTTTCGCGAGGTCCTCTTGGCACCGAGTCATGACAGACGCAGAACCCCAAACGTATCAATCGTGAGTGAAGTTCACTTTTCTTTGCTGATCAATTGATGGATACGAGAGCCGCCCTTCACGTAGTAGGAGCTGAGATACAAAGCATCTGGCGTTAGGAACTGGATTTGTTGAAAGCGCCGGGCTTCTTCGGAGAAGAGGTACAATCGCTCCCCTTGTTTGTCGAGCGCGATAAGTCGTGTCCCAAAGCGCTCTGTGGGATCTTGGTCGTTACGCACGATCACCCAAAAGGTCTCATCTTGATCGCCTGAGTAGAGCCACCTCTTAGGATAAAACTGCTTGTGCTCGTACTCCCAAAGGCGTTTCCCTGTCGCATCGTAGCGCTCGACAAGCAACGCAACGGGGTCCCTCGAACTATCGAGCTTTTGAGATATCACAAAGAATGAATCCCGCGACGTGTGCTCAAAACCGATGACTTTGTGGTTTTTGTAGGAGAGCTTCCACAACTCTTGACCATCGGAAAACTGCATGGCGCTCACCTCAGCGGTCCCATCGACAGGTCGCCGCAGGACGATCAACAACTTATTGCCTAACGCCATGTGTTCGGGCCAACTCGTCTTTGTGTCGCGTTGCCAACACTCATTCCCCGTAGAGGGTTCAACACAAAACACAGAAGAGCCCCTCACTTCGTTGTTTTTTCTTTGCTCAGTGCCGACGTAAAAGTACTGATTCTCAGGGTTTTGAATGACCGTTGTCAGGCTCTTGTCCGGGTAATCTTTGCTCCACAACTGCGTCCCTGCGGTGGACAGCATACGCATTGAGAATCCCGCATTACTCGTACCTGAGGGGCGTGTGAAAAACAACGCACGACCATCAGAGAGTTGGAATGGACCACGCAGGATCTCCATCTTCTCATCTTTTTCGCCGAGATAGCGCCATCGCTCCCGACCCGAGCCCGCGTCGAGCTGAATGAGCCCTGACTGTGTGGGTCTTCCGGCTTTTGTCGGCAAGACGATATGTACGAGCAGACCACCCTGGTAGAGAGTCGGTGCACCCTTCACGGTCCACTCAGCGAGCGCGTGTTCCCACTCAGGCTTCGGCTCAAATCCCTGCTCCCACTTGGGATCGCCACGACCAAACGCGACAAATCGGTTCACACCAGAGTTGATATCCTTCGCACCAAAAAAGACACGTCCATCTGGGCCGAGCAAGAAGGGACGAAACTCCTGCTCCGCGCCAATGTGTACCCAAGCGATTGTTCCGACAGGGTTCGTCGTCAACAACGCCGCTCCCTCGCGGATCATCCTCGTCGGCTGTGGAACATTTCGCATATCCTCTTCTGTCCGCTGGATACGCACGTAGAGATTTTTGTCGTCACGCACCTGAAATTGATGGATCGTCCCCACACCAAACGAGGCCACCCACCGCTCTCGCGAGCGCACTTGGATCGTCTCGGAGTATGGTACTCCATTGATATCTGTCGCGATGGCCTTCAAATGAAGTGGCCCTCGCTCCATCAAGTAGGTCGCCAACTCCACTTTGAAGTGTGGTTTTCCAACCTCCGAGGTCGCTGCTTGTTTGTACACAGTGCCGACCTCTTTCCCGTTGGCCCAGAAAGAAACGTCCTGGATCCCAACACCTCCTGTCACCTCGACTTCGATATCGATCTGACCAGAGATAATCTGATTGGATGTTGGTGTCACGAAGGTCACCTTTAGAGGAGACTCCTTCTTCTCTGGAACGCTCTCTCCACCATCACCTGTAACCTGCGTCCCATCGCAATCACAAGCACTATGTGTCAACGCCCCTCCAGTCAAACACAGCAACCATAACCACAGGCCGAATCCCCTCCAGACTCGCCGAGACAATGTGGTCTTCATATTTTCCTCCCAAAACAAGTTTTCTATCAAAAGATACACCGCGAAGCATCACAGCGATATGTCGCAGACAAAGACAAAATAGGCATTTGCCTTACAGTATGAAAGAAACACACGTATTTTGTCCAATACCATGCAAACACGCCACAGCCCTGAGAGTTTCGTTGTAAATCAACCCCTCCCCCCTTTTTCTATCGACAAAAACGCCACATTGCACTACAACAGGGGCTCTTTTCTTTTCGCACAACGCTCACGGAGGCTTGGATGGCGCAGCGATTGTTTTTAATTGATGGTTCAGCCCTTGCGTATCGAAACTACTACGCATTCTTCAAAAACCCCCTGAAAAACTCAAAGGGCGAACCCACCAGCGTGATCTTTGGTTTTATCAACTCTCTGCTCACGCTCCTCGACAAAGAATCTCCCGAACAGATCGCCGTCGCCTTTGACCTCTCAAGGAGCACCTTCCGCACCGAGCTGTACGAAGACTACAAAGCCACGCGCCAAAAAACCCCAGACGATCTGCGCAGTCAACTGCCCACCCTCAAGCGTCTGCTGAAAGCCATGGGCTTCGTCGTCCTCGAACGTGAAGGCATCGAAGCAGACGACATCATCGGGACACTCGCGACCCGCGCATCGAGCCAAGATATCCACACCATGATCGTCTCAGGTGACAAGGACTTTACCCAAGTCGTCAACGAAAATGTCCAGATCTACATCCCCGGCAAAAGTGGTAAACCCAACACAATCATGGGGATCGAAGAGGTCAAAGAGAAGTTTGGCGTCCATCCCGACACAATCATCGATTATATGGCGCTCGTAGGCGACTCCTCTGACAACGTCCCCGGTGTCCCCAAGGTCGGTCCCAAAACCGCACTCAAACTACTCAACGAATACAACTCCCTCGACGAACTCTACGAGAAGATCGACGAGGTCAAGCCCAAAGGCCTCAGAGAACGTCTGATCGAGCACAAA
The DNA here is from genome assembly GCA_002731275.1 of Deltaproteobacteria bacterium. Lineage (GTDB taxonomy): Bacteria > Myxococcota_C > UBA6777 > UBA6777 > UBA6777 > UBA6777. The sequence goes on from PCBK01000052.1 coordinate 181,616, forward strand.
GAGAGCGCATACCTCTCCCGCCAGCTCGTCACCATCAAGCTCGATGTCGAAGACCTTCCGCCTCTCGAAGAGCTCGTGCAAGGCAAACAAGATGAATGGCTCTTACTCGATCTCCTCGAAGAGGTCGAGTTTGTCTCGATGTTTGATAAGATCACAGGCAAGAAAAAGAAAGCCAAACCAAGAGAAGAACGCAACGACCACCACATCGACTCAGCAGAGACACTCTCTGCGTTCATCAAAAAAGCCGAAGATGCTGGGAGTCTTGTGATCCATCCTCTGATCGACTACCCCGCCCTCGAACAAGAGTGTTATGCCCTCGCCTTCGCTCTCTCAGAGACAGAGACCTATTATCTTCCCCTTCATCCCAATCAAGAAGATGCAAAAGCGCCACCTCCTCAACCAGCGCAGATGTCCCTCCTCCCACTCGATCCCATCGAGACGACGACGACATCTTCCTCATGGGACAGCAAGCAAGCTCTTGAGCAACTTCGCCCCCTCTTTGAAGACGCGCAGATCAAAAAGATCGGCCACGACGTCAAAGAGCTTTATATCGCGCTGATGGATCGACAGATCCGACTCAAGGGGATTGAGCACGACACGATGATCGCCTCGTACCTTCTTAACCCTGGCGCCAAACACGAGCTGCTCTCCATGTCCATGCACTGGCTCAACGCGACCAAAAAACAGCCTGTCGATGTCCTCGGCAAAGGTCGCAAAAAGCTCACATGGCCAGAAGTCCCCACAGAACATATCCGCGACTATCTCTGTGAAGAAGCCTCCTTGATCTTCTCTCTTGCAGCGCGTCTTCAAGAGGAGCTAGAGTCCTACGCACTCGCGCCGCTTACAAAAGAACTTGAGCTTCCCTTGATCCCTATTCTCGGCGACATCGAACGACGTGGTATGGCGCTAGATGTCCCCTTCCTCGACGAGATGCAGAAGTCCTTTGCCGAACAGCTCAAAGAGATCGAAGCGAAGATCGAGACCTGGAGTGAAGATCCTTCCTTCAATCCAAACTCGCCACAACAGGTGGGTCAACTGCTTTTTGACAAGCTGCAGCTCCACGAAGAGCACGACATCAAGGTCAAAAAGACCTCCAAAGGTGCGTGGAGCACCAACAGCGAGACCCTTGAATCACTCAAAGATCTTCACGAACTGCCCAAGTTGATCATTGAACATCGCGAGCTTCAAAAACTACAATCAACTTATATCGAAGCGCTCCCCCAACAAGCAGTAGAAGACGCGAGCGGCGTCAGCAGAGTCCACACCAGATTACGCCAGGCAGGGACCGCGACAGGGCGCCTCTCCAGCTTCTCACCCAACCTGCAAAATATCCCAGTCCGCACCCCCCAAGGCCGTGAGATCAGAAAAGCCTTCGTGACCTCGCGCCCTGACTGGACCTTTATCAGCGCTGACTACTCACAGGTCGAGCTGCGTATCCTCGCACATATGAGCCAAGATGAAGAACTCAAACGCGCATTCCTCGAACAAACAGATATCCACACGCGCACGGCGAGCAAGATCTTCCACGTCACCCCCGAAGAAGTGACACCATCTCAGCGAAGCGCCGCTAAGGCCGTCAACTTTGGCACAATATACGGAATGGGCCCGGTGCGACTCGCGAAACAGATCAATGTCAGCATTGACGAAGCCAAAAAATTCATCAACGCCTATTTCAAATCCTACCCGGGTGTCCGCACCTTCCAGGATAAAATGATCTCCCTCGCTGAAGAGCAAGGGTACGTCGAGACCATCCTCGGACGGCGACGCTATATCCACGAATTCGACTCAGAAGACGCACGTGTACGCGCTGCAGCCAGACATATCGCCGTCAACACGCCGATCCAGGGTTCAGCCTCCGACTTGATCAAGAAAGCCATGATCCAGATCGCACGTCGCCTGAAGGAAGAACTCCTCGAAGGGTGGATGCTGATGCAAATCCATGATGAATTGCTCTTCGAAGCCCCCAAACACGAGCGCGACGTCCTCGAAACACTCATCCGCGAAGAGATGGTCAAAGCCATCGAACTCGACGTCCCACTCGTTGTCGACATCGACCACGGCAAAAACTGGGAAGAAGCGCACTAAACTGCGTCCAATCCCCAGACAGACATGTCCAAAAAGAAGACACCTCCCCACTCTCCACACGCCAACCAAGTCACCACAACGCCTCCAATCAACCGAATCTAAAAGAATATGCCGTCATAACGGCATAATTCGTGCTTTTGACAACGAGCACATCACACAAAGATCGGTACACAATAGGCTCTGTTGGAGGAAACGATGCTCGCACATATACGTCTTTTGGACACACAATCCCACACACATCCCCCATACCTGACACAAGGATGGCACGTCCCCATCCGACACAATATCCTCTACATAGGCCGCTCCAGCTTCAGCGAGATCGTGCTACCGTTTAAGACCATCTCCGCCTTCCACGCACGCCTGTATCACGACAAAGGTCTTCTATACGTCGAAGACATCGGCAGCACAAACGGCAGCTATCATCGAGAGAAACGCCTCTATCGTGGACACCTACAGCGCGTCCTTCCCGACGTTCCCGTGCGATTTGGAGATATACAGGTGTGTATCGAAGCCTGTAGAATTGAAGCCTCAAAACAAACCTCTCAACGCCCAATTCATGCCTTGCCAACCACCCCACAAATCCAACTCCACACCACTTTGTAAACGCGATAAAGGCGACGTTCAGAATAACCACGAAGTGGTCCTTTTGCGAAAAAGACATACAACATCGAGGTCGGACACAAGGCCCGACCCTACGGGAAAAATGCAACATCATGCTCATGCGCTTACTTCGCGAGAGGACCACTTAGGCCGCTGCATTAAAAAACGCGATCTTCTCCATCAACACACGTGTCTGACGCAAGACCTCATGTATCCTCATAAAGGACTGTTGTGCGCGCTCGTCAAAGCTCCCCTTGTCTCTCTTCTGCATCTTCAGCCAATGGGCACATACCTGATACCCGCCGATATAGTGATCCCAAACACCCTCATCAACACCATCGAGATAGGATGCTTTGTTGATGTACACACGCCCTCTTCCATCGATGACTTCTTGGAGCGCGTGTTTCTTTCCACCGATTTTTGTGATCTCCAGACCACCAACATCCACAAAAGAGAGAGCCTGTACATCCCACATGTCCTTGCTCCCATTGCTCACACTCTCACAACACGACCAGCCCCTCTTCAGAGGACGCTCGTGACGATTCCATGAAGCAGCCGGATAATCCTGCTCCATCAAGTGAAGCGCGACAAGATCGGCTCCATACTGTGACATCTTCGCAAAGGACTCCAACCCATCGGGCAAAAACAAACGCGGGAAGTCCATGCGCAGAGCAGCGCTGTACGTAGCCCGATAGAGTGGATCAAACAACTGCGCATAGATAAAGTGAAAGAGATCTTCCGGCCCAACCGTCTCCTCCAAGTCACCACACCCATAGGGAAGCCAACGCAGCGCTGTTTGAGTGAGACATTGCTCTCTCCATGAGGCACCAAAGAGCGATGTTCGTCGCGCGTTAGTCCCTCCAGAGTCCTCATAAAGTGGGAAGACAAACACATTGTTGGAGGTCTTGGAGGACAAAAAGATCTTCTCCACAGGCTGCCTGGATACGAATACATGTGCGGGCTGCTCGCCTTTGCACCAACGCGACACCAACAAGGCCAGATTTGGACGAAGCAACGGCGACATCCCCTCAAGACGAGGTCGTTGCAAGAGCCTATTCAAATAGGTCCAGCGAGGCACAAAAGGACGATATGCGATCTGACACAACCTCTCCTCCACAACCCCCTCCTCATGAAGACGCTCACGAGCACGCTGTGAAGGCCACTTTCCCCTTCGCGCACACTTCAAGATATCAAATATCTCCTCACGATCGATTGTCATGTCCGACAAAACAGACAGACGCTCTCTCATGCTCTCCTTCGAAGAAGCGAGCAAAAGTGCGTCGTTCCCAGTAAACAAACCTGTACAAGCCTTGAGCAGAATGTCATCAAGTGGCCGCGCCGTCTGATACACAGCTGGAACAACTGCAGGCTGTGGCGCAAAGTAGTAGGAAGGGCCTTCAGGTCGAAGAGGAAGCACCTCCCATCCCCCCTCCCGCAATGTCTTGGACTTCTCTTCTTTTGTCCCCCACAGCTCAGAAAACTCAGTGGTACAACCCTCTGCGCCGCGTTCATAAAGCCAATGGATCACCGCGACGCCTTGCTGGATCCCAAATACATTTTCATCGACACACCCCTTGGGCGTCTTCTCTGCAAGTCGGACATTCCCGTGAAGATCGAGCAGCTGGATGTGCTTCATGTCTCTCAGTAGCAAACGTCTGACACCGCGGTGTAGATAACCACGCAAGAATGTATGATTGGTCACCAGAGACACACAACACCGCTCACCTGCCATACTCTGTCGGTGGGCAAACGCCAAAAAGCGGATGTAATCATCACACAGAGGTTGTTTGTTCCTCTCCTCCTTCACCTCGTGCTTGTACGCCTCCCACATCGGACAATGGACATCTAGCGATGTCCCCGAACGGATCGCATAAGGAGGGTTCCCCATCAAGACGTCCACAGCTTCTGGAGTATCAGACAACAACGTGTTGCCACGTATCAGTTGCCAAGGCAACTGATACGTGCTCTCTTCGTCGATACCGAGATGCATGAGTACAACCGTCAACATGATCGGACACAGCAGATAGGCCCCCAACATCAACTCGACACCACAAAGACGACGTGGCAGATCCTCCTTTACAAACGTCTGCCATTGCTCTCTTTGCGCCTCAACAGAGCGCCCATCCTCTCGCCAGTATGCATGTAAGACATCATGACATGTGAACAACGCAGCGATCCAAAACGCCCCAGTCCCAACAGAGACATCGAAGAGACGAAGAGGTCGAGCGTTCTCTTCAACCATGACCGGCTTCGTCGCAGCCAGACCGAGAGGATACCCACACACATCTCGCAGCTGTTGGTGAAGAGACGTCACCATATAAGACGCGAGAGAATAAGGAGTGTAAAAGGCTCCTTTTTGCCGGCGCATTGAGGGTTTACAACGCTCGACAAAGACAGGAAACAGACCCATCCACGCAAAGAACACCTCACGCCAATCCCCCGCATCCTCAGGGCATTCGAGAAGAAGCGCGTGTGCCTCTTCAACACACGAGAAGAGCACCTCGCACAGTCCAGCCTGCTCTCTCTCAACACACTTCACGATGGCGGGCTCCAATGCGACAGGAAGCCTGGACCAAAGCTGCATCCATTTTGTGAAATCATCCCGTTCCCATCGTCGAGACCAGACTGTAAAGGTCAAAGCACCAAACAACAAAGCCTGCGCGACGTCTTCGATGTCACAGTCTTGTGTATTGACCGCACAGCCCTGAAGCACAGATAAAAGGGAGGGATAGGTCTTGTCGAGGAGTGAAAACCAGCGTTTTTTGTGTCGTGGATGGAGAGAGGGAAGCGGGAGAGTGGACATCAAGCGCGAAGCTCTTGGACACGTTCCTCGATGGCGCTCAAAGCACGAAGCGCACCACACTCAAACGAGAGAATACCAGCAGGTCCGTATGCTTCTCTCGGATTGATTCGAATGAGTGTACCACCGGCCCGTTTTGTCACCCCTTCGCAGGCCCAACGGACAGAGGGGATCGCGGTCCCAGCGCCACATTCAATCACGACAACATGACCCGTCAGTGACGCCAGCCACTTTTTATAGCGTCGTTCCTGCTCAGTTGTCCGCTTCGCGATCCACATCCCATCACCAAACATCAAGATATTGGGCCTGGCCATGTAGCCGCAGTGTCGACATGCTGGCATCGGAGGTGAAGCCTCAAAGGTTTCCTCATCCACCTCGACGACCTCGGAGTGACCATCCCAGATATGAGAAGCACAAGGGAGCGCACACTGCATATGATGGATGGAGCCATGACATTCGACGATCTGTTCATCGTCAAAGCCGGCCTTTTGGAATTGTCCATCGACGTTAGAGGTATACACAAAGGCTCCGTGTGTCATGTCTTTGGCAAACCGACGCAAGACAGAGAAACCCTCATGGGGAACAGTATCTCGATACAGATGCAGTCGGTGTCCGTAAAATCCCCAGGCCACTTCAGGTTCGTTGTAGAACCACTTTGGGTTGGCCATGTCGATAAAGGAGAGGCCACGTTTTTGAAAGGGAGGATAAGCGTTCCAAAAGCCTTTGTTTCCGCGAAAATCAGGGAGTCCGGAGTCGACGCCCATCCCTGCACCTGCGCCAATCAAGAGCGCATCAGCCTGCACGATCGCCTCCGCAGCCTGTTGAAGCAGCTCCTCTGGGATATCCCATTCAATCGACATGTTCGCACCTCCATCCAAAATACGTTAACGATGTGGTTCGTGTGGGTGGCCTTTTTCAACGCCACACCCCATATAGAATACGCATACCTCGTCAAAAGTGAACAGACATTGGCAGAGAAGCGCAACAAAAACAAGTCTTTTTCATCGGACATAAGGAGTTTTGGACACAATGGACACCATCACACAGGCGGTACTGGGTGCGGCAGTTGCAGAAGTTGGGTGGCGTGGGGAGTTGGGGAAAAAGGCGATCTACACAGGTGTCTTTTGTGGTCTCCTACCGGACTTCGATATCGTCGCAGCATTGGGAGGTCAGTGGGGAGAGATTCTCTTCCACAGGGGACCAACACACTCGCTATTTTTTGCTCCTTTGGCAGCACCTCTTGTGGCGTACGCTGCGTGGCAATGGGCGAATAAGCAAGGTGCATACTGGACCTGGATGCATCTGTGTTTTTGGGCGATCATCACCCACCCGATGCTCGACATGTTCACCACATACGGGACCCAATTGTTCTTTCCCTTCAGCTACATGAGAGTGGCGTTTGATGGTGTCTCGATCATCGATCCGATCTACACGCTGCCATTGATGTTTGCGCTGGCGTTTAGCTTTGTCTACAGGGGGCGACCAGAGGTTGGACAGCGTGTCACTGCGGCGATGTTAGTCTTCACCACATGTTATCTATTGTTTGGCACCTTTGTCTCCACACAGACCGAAAAAAAAGCCCACAAACAACTCGTACAGTCGGGCTTTGAACCTGTTGAGGTCAGGGCGACCCCAACGCTCTTCAATTCGATCTTATGGCGTGTCTTGGCGCGGAACAAACAGGGTGACATCGGTGTGGGAATGTATTCATCTTGGGCACCAAAGAAGATCGACTTCACGCTCCTCAAGCGCCCAAAAGACCCGCTCGTCGAAAAGACACTGGCCCACGATAAAGGCAAGCTCATGATGTGGTTTGCAGGGAATATGATCAGCTTCCATATCGAGAAGCGACCCGATGAGACCATCGTTGATCTCAAAGACCAGCGGTTTGGGTTATTCCTCGCCCCAGCGAAGACCCTCATGGGCGCAAGAGCGCGCTTCACAAAGAGTGGTGACTTGATCAGCATCAACCGCTTCAGAAAACCCCCACAGACAGGAAGCATTGGTAAGGAATTCGGCGCGATGTGGGGGATGATGTGGACAGGTCAGCGACCGACTCTCATTGCCCCTTCAAAACGATAAGGTGACCGCAAGGAAGAAAAGCGCATGAAAGAGGGCAGTGGGTGGGATCGGCTCCCGCTGCTAGGATGCAATTTGGTCGTCGAGTTTCTTCTTAATCTCTTCCATGTAGGCTTTGACTTTATCGACCATCTCACTGGCTCCTTCGTAGGATTTGGCGGCAAGTTTCGAGAATATCGTCGCCTGTTGACGCAATAGACGTAGCCCCAGATCCACATCGTTTGGTTGTTTGGAATCGGCCATCAAGAGCCCTCTGTGCATACGCAGCTCAGCGAGGCGATAACGTCCCTTTGGTGACTTGTCCAACGTCGCGAGGACGTCTTCGACAGCACGAATAAGCAACAAGCGGGTCTTCGTAGGGATGTCTTTGGACTGTGAAAGAATTGGAATGGTCGCACCGATCACCGCATCATATAGCTGAGGGATCTTCTTGAGATTGCGGTGCCACTTCTTCATCCCGATGACAAAAAAGTACGTGACTTCGAAAGCCTGCCGACGCTCAAGCGCGGTCAACTCGCGTTTGGAGATCAGATCCATATGGTAGCGCAATAATCCCTTCCACTCGTCAATAGAAGGCCCTTTTGTGTGCGCAAGCATCCACTTTCCAGCCTGTGTCAACGCCTCATCCATCGACAAATCGAGCTCCAACAACCCCTCAACAACAGCCGTCGCGTGCTGAAACGATTCCACTGGATGCTTTTGAAACACAGACTGTTTGTACTTCATCCGCAACTCTTTGACTTTTTCTTTGGTCTTCAAACAAACACCTCACTTCCTATTGTCCAGAAGAACCTCTCACCCGTAGAGCGAGCCGGGTCACTGTAACGCAGACAGGCGCAGGCTTCAAGTCACTCAGAGAGTGTCGGCAACCGGATGGCTTCGACGTTGTCCTGTATCTCTTCTGGCGGCGCTGCCGTAAAACGAGAGACAACCAACATCACCGCAAAGTTGAGTATCATCCCGATCGTCCCGATGCCTTCAGGGCTGATTCCAAACAACCAATGTTGGGCGTTGTTGTGCGCCGGGTTGATAAACTTGAAGTAGATGATATAGCTCGCCGTAAACAAGATCCCTGTGAGCATCCCACCAATTGCAGCCTCTTTCGTGGCTTTCTTCCAAAAGATCCCCAGCACAATCACAGGAAAGAAGCTGCTCGCCGCAAGTCCAAAGGCAAACGCCACCACCTGGGCGACAAAACCAGGCGGATAGATACCAAATAAGCCCGCCACAATCACCGCTCCCCCTGCCGCAACGCGCGCGATCAGCAACTCTTGCTTGTCACTCATATCCGGTCGTAACACCCGCTTAAACAAGTCATGAGAGACAGAAGCAGAGATCACGAGCAACAACCCTGCCGCCGTCGATAGCGCCGCCGCAAGTCCACCCGCAGCGACCAGCGCGACGATCCACGCAGGCAACTTCGCGATCTCTGGATTGGCCAGTACCATGATGTCTTTGTCCACGATCAACTCGTTCTTTTTCGGATCACCACTGTAGGTGATGATGCCATCACCATTCTTATCCTTGAACTTGATCAACCCTGTCTTCTCCCAATTGCGGAACCAATCAGGCCGATCTTTGTACGAAATACCGTGAAGCGTTTGGATCATATTCACCCGCGCAAAGGTCGCAATCGCAGGCGCTGTCGTGTACAAGATCCCAATGAATAACAAAGCCCACACCGCACTATACCGCGCAGCCCGCACAGACGGCACCGTGTAAAAACGAATGATCACGTGAGGCAGACCAGCCGTCCCCACCATCAACGCCATCGTGATCGCGAAGACATCGATCATGCTCTTCTTACCCATCACAAAGGCACCCGTGTACTCTGGAAACCCTAGCTCTCGATGGATCTGATCGATGACCTTTAACAGCTCCATCCCCGCGTGCTTTCCTTCGACAAGTGTTGAACCAAAGCCAAGCTGTGGGATCGGATTTCCCGTCATCTTCCAGGATATCGCAACCGCAGGGATCGTGTAGGCCACGATCAAGATGCAGTACTGTGCGACCTGTGTCCATGTAATCCCCTTCATGCCGCCTAAGACGGCATACAAAAAGACCAAAAACACACCGATGATCACGCCCGTGTTGATATCGACGTTCAAGAAGCGCGAAAAGACCACCCCCACACCTCTCATCTGACCGGCGACATAGGTGAATGACACGAAGATCGCGCAGAACACAGCGACAAGACGTGCGGTGTTCGAGTAGTAGCGATCTCCGACAAAATCGGGGACCGTAAACTTCCCAAATTTGCGCAGGTAAGGCGCGAGCAGTAAGGCGAGTAAGACATAACCACCGGTCCACCCCATCAGATAGACAGAGCCAGTATATCCCATGAACGAGATCAAACCTGCCATCGAGATAAAGGACGCCGCGCTCATCCAGTCCGCACCCGTCGCGAGACCGTTAAACAACGCAGGTACACCATGTCCTGCAACATAGAATCCTCTCGTGCTGCGCACTCTCGTCGCGATCGCGATCCCAATGTAGACCGCAAAGGTCGCGCCAACAATGATATACGTCCAGATCTGGATACTCATCCCTCTTCCTCCTCGACATCAAGCTCCCTGTCCAGTCGATCCATCCAGCGCGCGTAAGCAAACACCAACCCCACAAAGACAAAGATCGCGCCTTGCTGCGCAAACCAAAAACCCAACGGAAAACCCGCGACCTTGATCTTGTTGAGCTGCTCGACAAACAAAATGCCCGCGCCAAATGACACCACAAACCAAATCACCAATAGCACCCACACCGCACGGATATTGGCCTTCCAATACCGCACAGCCCTGTCTCTCTTCGACATAGCTCTTCCTCACGTCATCCAGATCATCACCGCGCTTCACACTGGCGGCTTGATTGCGTTTTTTTGTTGATAGTCCCCATAGAACAACACACTCCAAAACAACAGGTCAACCCATCCACTTATGAAGACAGCCAGCATACACGCGTAAAACACCGATATAATCGAATCAGTAGAAAAAAGACATTGACATCGTTTGAAAAAGAACCTCTCTTACTGTTACGTCTTCCCTCACCCCTTCGACCACATGAGGTGTCGAAAGCACTCACTCTGCTTGCCTCTCCACACCGGAGTTGCTACAACAAAATCGTCACAAAGTCCCACCTGACGAACCCATAAAAGGTGTCCTACAAGGAGAAAAAGATGTCCATCGCAGTCATATTGGGGAGCGCATTCTCGAATGCACAACTCGGCCCCTACGCGCTCACAGCCCAACAAGTCAGCACCCCGTGGGGAGACGTCGAGATCCACAGCTGCCCCATCCCTAATCGCGACTGTCACGTCATCATACGCCACGGCGCCCCTCATCGTTATCTTCCCAACCAAATCCCCTACAGAGCCCACACATATGCACTACGAAAGCTCGGATGTCAGGCGCTCCTCGTGACCAGTTCGGTCGGCGTCCTCGACCTCGCAGTCCCACTCGATCGTCCCATGCTCGTCTCCGACCTGTTGATGCCAGAGAACCGTCTCCCCGATGGAAGTGCCTGTTCCATGTTTCCCGAACCAGAAGCACAACACGGTCACCTCGTGCTCGAAGGCGGTCTGTTTGATGGCCAACTCAATGCACAGATGCACCGCTACTTTCAGTCACAATGGGATGAAACGGCCCAAGAGGTCGTCTTCGCGTACGCAGGTGGACCGAGGACCAAGACACCTGCCGAGAATGTGTTTTGGAGAAAGATGGGCGCACAAGTCAACTCGATGACACTCGGTCCAGAGGTCGTCCTCGCCAATGAATACGAGATCCCCACAGCAGCACTCGTCGTCGGTCACAAGTACTCCAACCCCGACGCCAAAGACCCTCTCGACCAAGATAGCATCACAGCCTCATTGGAACGAGGTCACAAAGCCTTTGTCGACGCCGTCCTGCACTTTCTTACCCACATCCAACCGGTGCCTTTTGGTAACCGCATCTATCGGTTTGAACGATGAGCGATATCACGTTATCCTCAGAAGAAAAAAGAATTCGGCTGATCCGTGTGATTGGACTGTGTGTGTTAGCGTTTACGTTGATGCTCAGCTACGCGCTCGCACGTCCCGCCGTGGAGTCGATCTTTTTGCAACAACATAGCTACAAATCCCTCCCCATCGTGTGGTTGTTTGTCGCTGCAGGTGCCCTCTTCACGACACTCCTCTACAACCAGTTTGCCTCGCGGATCGAACTCGTCAGGCTGTTTGCGTTGATCACGACGACGAGCGCTTTGCTCTTGCTTGGCCTGATCTTCGCAACAAAAGCTCAATTACCCGGCTCAACCTACGCGCTCTACATCTGGAAGGATCTGTACATCGTCGTACTCGTCGAGACATTTTGGAGCTTCTCCAACGCAGTCTTTCCACTTAATACGGCCAAGTGGGTGTATGGCACGTTTTGTATGATGGGTTCTCTCGGAGGGATCGCAGGCAACCTGCTTGTGGGTCGTCTCGCTCGAAGTATCGGTACAAATAACGTATTGTGGGTGCTCTTTCCGCTGCTCCTGTTGATCGGCGCGGGGTGTTTTCTGTTCGCGAAGTTTGCGGGATACAAAGGAGATGCACACTACGACAAGGAACCTCCTAACGTCACAGAAGGTTTTCAGATCGTCCGAAAGAGTCGTTACTTACTGTTGATGTTGCTCGTTATCGTCGCGACACAGATCGCGATCACGTTGATCGACTACCAATTTAACCAAGTCATTCAACAAGCTTACCCACAAAAGGATCTTCGCACAGATGTCATCGGAAAGGTGTACACAGCGATCGCAATTGTCGCCCTGGTCCTGGAATCTTCGACGGGATTGATTTTGCGCTTTCTGGGTGTCTCTGCGACCTTTTTGTTGTTGCCGGCGTTGTTAGGCTTTGCGGTGGGAGGCGCGATGCTCGTGCCGCTCTTTTTGACGATGGCGATCGCCAAGGTGACGAGCAAATCCCTCGACTACTCCGTCTTCCGAGCTTCTAAGGAGTTGCTCTACCTGCCCCTCGGCTACAAAGAGAAGACCCAGGGCAAAGCGGTTGTCGACATCATGACCTATAGGGTCGCCAAAGGGCTCGCGTCTTTGCTTGTGCTCACATTTACGACGATGGGGTGGGCTTATTTGGTTCCGTACTTTACACCGTTGATGATCGGGGTGTGGTTTGTGTTGGCGTGGTTGATCATTCAGCGCTATACAACACTTATCCAGGCAGAAGCTAACGAGGTCGGCGACTGAGGAGCGCTGTCGCGTCTTCGCTGCTGAGGGGTTTTGAGAAGAGGTATCCCTGCCCATAATCGCATCCAAGCTCACGAAGATCGGCGAGCTGTTCGGTCGTCTCGACACCTTCTGCGACGACCTTCATATGGAGGTTTTGTGCAAGTGAAATGATTGTCCGCACGATCTCCGCGTGCTTGGCGTCTTTGCGCATACGTTTGATAAACGAGCGGTCAATTTTCAACGTGTGGAAGGGAAACTTGTGCAGATAACTCAGTGATGAATAGCCTGTCCCAAAGTCATCCATACACAACAAGATGTCCAGTTCTTTGAGTTTATCGAAGACTTTCTTGACGCTGTGTGCGCTCTCACTGTCCATCAACACGCTCTCGGTCAATTCGAGCTTGATGTGTTTGCCTGAGACACCTGAAGTGCGCAGCGTCTCTTCGATTTGTTCGATAAGATCGTCCTGTGCAAACTGATGACTGGAGAGGTTCACGTTCACACTCAGAGGAAGATCTTGAAAGAACATATCTCGCCAGGCTTGCATCTGTCGACATGACTCTTCGAGGACCCACTTTCCGATGGGGATGATCAGTCCAGTGTCTTCAGCTACGGGGATAAAGCTCGCAGGGGAGATCGCGACGCGTTCGGATTTATACCAACGTACAAGCGCTTCAAATCCAATGATCTGACCGTTTTGCAAAGAGACGATCGGTTGGTACACCATACGAAACTCTTTGCGTTCGATCGCACGGCGTAAATCCGTCTCCATTTGCAACAACGTCACAGCCTGCACGTGCATATCCGTGACAAACATTTCGACGCGGGCTTTCCCCGTATCCTTCGCCTTGTTCATCGCAGAGTCTGCGTCACGAAGCAACTCTTCGGGGTGCTCATAGCGTTTTTTGTTAGACGCGATCCCGATATTTGCGCCAGTAAAGACCTCTTGCCCGCTTAAATTGAAGGGAAGCGTCAGGCTCTGTTGGATACGCTCAGCCAGTTGTGGTGCGCGCTCAAGACCATTGGCATCATCGAGCAGGATCGCATACTCACTCCCACCAAGCCGCGCGATCGTGTCTGTCGGTGAGATCAGGCGACTGAAGCGTTGTCCCACATCGATCAAAAGCTGGTCACCAACGGAGTGCCCCAAGCTATCCAGGATCGTCTTGAAGCGGTCGAGATCCAGGATCAACACAGCGAACTGATACGCCTTTCGCTGCTGCCCCCGAACCATCGCTTGTTCAAGTCGGTCTAAAAACAGTGTCCTGTTGGGCAGTCCAGTCAGAGGATCGTGCAAGACGTCGTGTTGTTGTTGCTCTTGGATGGCTTTGTATTCGGAGATATCAGTCTGTGTACCGATCAGGTGGTGGGAACGATCCGTAGCGCCACGAACAGTGCGTCCACGACACAGCATCCAACTATACGTCCCGTCTTTGTGGAGAATGCGATACTCACCAACAAAGAAGCCTTCGCCCTCTTGAATGTGATGCATGAGTTTGGCGCGCAGGTCTTTTCGATCATCGTGGTGGACGAGTTGGAACCACTCATGGAGAACATTCGAGATCTCATCATCTCGATAACCGAGCATCTCTTTCCAACGCCTGGAGACGAAAAAATCGTTGGTGTTGAGGTTCCAATCCCACACCCCATCGCTGCTTCCCCGCGCAGCACATGCAAAACGAATGTCATTCTCCCACAAGCGGACTTGCTCAATCTCCTGCGCGATCAAATGACTGACTGTTTGACTGACCTCAAACTCCAACAATGGCTTGCGTAAAATATGGAGAAGTTTATGTCCGACAAGCTCCGTGAGCATGGGCGCTTTTTGTTGGGCTGCCTCTTGGGACATACACAACAACACGTGGATATCATATTGCTCGCCACAGAGCTGCTCGATCACCTTCAAGTGAGCCTCAGGTTCGTCTGGAAAGAGATCGAAGAAGAGCGCGAGATAAGGCATACCGTCCATATTGGCTTGCATAACCGACGTGAAAATCTCTTGCACGTCGTAGACAGTCGAGACGGAAAAAGACGGCATGGGAAAGCGAGCTTCACCTGTATCATCGATAGATTCGTGTTTTGACTCGATCATATAACGAACATCTTCGATGGGGGGCAGTGGACGTGCTTGTGTTTGTGTGAGCAAATCTTCGATCAACGCAGCTGAAGCAGCCTGTCTTGAGAAGATAAGAAATCGAGGGGTGATGTTTTTCCCGGGAGAATGTGTGATGGCTTCTTGATCATGCATAGTTGACACTCATCAAAGTAGAATACAACATCGTTCGCACGCACTTCAGTTGTTTGTTTGCTTGTGTACTTTTTCACGCCACACTTCGGACACACAAACAAACCCATGGCAAACGCACACAATCTATCATGCCCTTGGATGGGGAACAAGCAAAAGTCACTGTTTGCCCTCAAAATGCGCCTATTCACAGAGGCTTCGCGGGTGCAAATGGTTGCGAACTTGACGCAGAAGTAGGGTTTCGATATCGTGGCAAGCGAGCAGCGGCGACGCCGAGTATAGGTGGGAAGAAACCGTACAGACGAAGGATAACATGCACATGGACTCTCCAGATCAACCGAGGTTTTTTTACGACCAAGGAGAGAGACGCTTTGAGGTCAAACGACGTCTGGGAGAGGGAGGATTTGGTGTCGTCTACCACGTCTTCGATCGAAAGCTAAAACAAGACGTCGCGCTCAAGACCCTCAAGGCCAAAAATGCCGAAGCCTTACTGCGCTTCAAAGACGAATTTCGTGCGCTGATCGATATCAAACACCCCAATCTCGTCTCCATCTACGAGTCCTTCTCAGATGGGCACCAATGGTTTTTCACGATGGAATTCATCGAAGGGGTCGATCTGCTCTCCTACATACGAAAGAGCCCACTCTCCCCTGTCGCGTCGCCGCTTCAAAGTACATCTCCACCCCAACCACACGTCCGCCAGACCATCACAAAAGCATCACTTCGCACACCAGCTCCCCCCTCTGCTTCCTCCCCTGCGCCCCCCAAAAAGCGTCCCCTCCCGAAGCGCGTACGTACAATGCCTGCGGAAACGCCCGAGGCGCCACCTCAAGAGATCTCACACGTCGATACACAACATATGAGTGACGAAGAGCTCGAAGCTTCCTTCTCCAAACCGTCCTCAAGCTCCATCCCCATTCTCCAAAACGAGACATCGAGACACACCTCTGCACATCGACAATCCCCAGCATTCGACAGTACGCGACTCCGTCACGCCCTCAAACAGCTCACACTCGGCATCCAGGCACTGCACCAAGCCGGAAAACTACACAGAGATCTCAAACCGAGCAACATCCTCGTCACACCTTCTGAGCGTGTTGTGATACTCGACTTTGGACTCGTCTTTGACTTTGCACCAGAGAATCTGCACTCCAGCATCCAACTCGCGGGAACCCCCGCTTATATGCCTCCAGAACAGGCCACAACCTCATCCCCCACAGAGGCAAGTGACTGGTACAGCGTCGGCGCCGTCCTCTACGAGGCGCTCGCCAACCGCCCACCATTCGAAGGGCACCTGTACCAAATCCTCCAACAGAAACAACAACAACTCCCCATCTCCCCGACACAATTCGTCGAAGATCTCCCCACAGATCTTGAGACGCTGTGTATGAAGTTACTCTCGATCCATCCGGAAGAACGCCCCGGAGGACAAGACATTCTGCAAACCCTTGGCAGCACCGAACACATCACGACCAGTACCGTGCGAAAGAGGCGCCCCTTTGTCGGTAGACAGAGCGCCCTCCGTACCCTCCACGAAGCTCTCCGACTCACCCAACAAGGCACGACCACAATCGTCCACATCACCGGCCCCTCTGGCATCGGGAAGAGTCAACTTGTCAGGCGATTTCTCAAGGCTTTGCAACAACAAGAACCACAAAGTGTCCTTCTGAGTTCGCGCTGTTACAAGCAGGAGTCCGTACCTTACAAAGCCATCGATGGGTTGATGGATAACGTCAGCCGCTATCTCAGCGCCCTCCCCCAAAAGCAAGTGGAACCATGGCTGCCGACAGACATTCGCGAGCTAAGTCTGTTGTTTCCGGTCTTACGCAGAGTTGAAGCGATCAAACACGCACTCAACACGGCCGTTCAGATCACCGACTCACAAGAGTTACGAGAGCGTGCGTTTAAAGCCTTCCGGGAGCTGATCAACCAACTCACCTCAAGGCGTCTTGTGTTGATGTCCATCGATGATTTGCAGTGGGGCGACGAAGACAGCGCCTCTTTGCTCAACACACTGCTCAGCCCTCCCCACGCCCCACCTGTCATGCTGATCGTGAGCTATCGGGACGGTGAACGCGACGAAGGCGCGTTTCTCAAGAAATTCTCCCCTCCAGCTGTCCATCAAGAGTCAACACTCCATCACATCAAGCTCAAAGAGCTCTCCCTGGAAGACGCTAAAGAACTCGCGCTCGGTCTTCTCGGTGAAGACGTCTTCCCAGAAAAAGACATACAGACACTTGTACAAGAATCCGGTGGCAATCCGCTCTTTTTGGAGACCGTGTTGCGCTTCCTACGAGCGGACCAAAATCCGAAGGCTACGAAAACATATACATCCCTCGAAGCGCTGCTCTCCACGCACATCGAGAAGCTGCCCGAACAAGCACGCCACATTCTCCAACTCGTCGCGATCGCAGGTCAGCCCGTCAGACGTGCAACGCTTCGTCAACAGCTCAAAGATATCGATGAAGGCGCCCTCATGGCCTCCCTCCAAGCCGAATACCTGCTAAGAGTCCACGGCGTCGGAGAGTTTGAGACCGTTGACACCTACCACAACAAGCTCCGCGAACTTCTCTTACACCAGCTCGACAGCGTACAACAACAGCGCCTACATGCGACCCTCGCGCAAGCCCTCGAACAAGAGCCTCAAGTGGAGATCCAGCGTCTGGCCACCCACTATCAAAAAGCCGGCGACCCAGAAAAAGCCCTCTCTTACCTGCTCAAAGCCGCGAAACAATCGGCAGAGACCTTCGCATTTGCTCACGCCGCAAGCCTGTATGAGCTGGCCTTCCAGTTCTCCAATGACGACGGCATCGTCCACAAACGCGAACATCTCAAAGCATACGCCAAGGTCCTCGCCAACGCAGGCAGAAGTGTCAACGCTGCGGCCGCGTACAAAGCAGCTTCCGAGCTCTCGGACAACCTTGAGGAGCGCTACCAACTCCAAAGGCGCGCTGGCCAACAGCTCCTGCGCAGTGGACACCTCGAAGAAGCGCTCACCCTCCTCACGGACATCATCGAGCAGCTCAACTCGAACATCACCCTCGCCTCCACGCCTTTACGAGCGTTCATCTCCTGGCTCTACCACCGCACCCTGATCAGCCTGCACGGCCTCGACTTTGACTTGCATAGTCATAAGTCACTGCTTCCCCAAGACAAACTGCTGCTAGACACAGCCAACTCCCTCTCAAGACACTTCGGAATGGTGGATCCCATCAGAGGTGCCGACCTGCACGCCAAGTACCTTCGACACGCACTACGTTCGGGAGATGTCTACCGCATCTCCCTCGCAATCTCCACGGAGCTTGCGTACAGTTCAACGTACAAACAGCACGACACACAGGCCACACAGCGCCTGTTCAACATCGCGTTTCGCGCCGCCAAACAGACTCAGCACCCTCACGCGATCGGTTCAGCCCGCCTCGCAGCGGGGATCGTCCTGTACACACAAGGTCGATGGAAGCGCGCGCTCTCTTACCACCAAAGCGCCGAACAGATCTTCAGAGAGCAGTGTACGGACGTGTTCTGGGAGCGCGCCAATGCGCAGATCTATACATTCAACACGCAGCTCTTTTTGGGTGCATACGCCGACATTATCAAACAGCTACCACGCACACTCAAAGAGGCCGAAGAGCGAGGAGATCGATACGCCAGGACGTTCTTACGCTCTGGTATCCTGCCAAAGGTCTACATCGCACAAGACGACATCGAGCGGGCACACGACGAAGTGGATGAGGCGCTCAAGGAGTGGTCACAACAAGGATTCTCTTTGCAGCACTACATCGAGATCCTCGTCAAAGGGGAGCTGGCGCTTTACAGACAAGACGTCGAAGACACATGGCAACAACTCACACAAAGACATTGGCCGCGACTCAAGCGAGCGTTTATCTTGCGCTCTCAATTTCACCGCATTGAGATCACAAACCTGCGAGGCCGTCTAGCGATTGCATCGGCGACATCACATCTACAAAACAGGTCCTCTTCATCATTTCGGATGTATATCAGAGAGGCAACACGCGCGGCCAAGCAGATCGCCCAAGAAGGTATGCACTGGTCTGCGCCACTATCGGAGTTGTTGTACGCGGGAATCGCAAGCCTTCAGGGAGACAGACATGGTGCGCTTCAACACCTGCTCACGGCGGAGGTCGGCTTTGAGCTTGTGGATATGGAGCTATACGCTCAGGCTGCCCGCCTCTTTCGTGACAAAATCCATCCGACACAGCGCGACCACATCACATCCCAAACACCGCTTGAGGTCTTTCAGGCGCAGGGGATCAAAAAACCTGAAACATTCGCCCGGATGCTTATCCCAGGGGCCTGGGAGATGTTTTTTCAACAAAGCGCCTGTTGATTTTTCGCGTCAACCCGACAAACATGATAGTACCAACTGTGGACAAGGCGAACACACCTGCCCTGTCCCATGACAGCACAACACCATCGCTTTGCGGCGTGTCTCCTCTCTCCTCTTCTTGCGCACACACCACAGACATCGCCACATCGACCCTGGAGACCTCATCATGTCACACTCATCATCTTCTATGACACCAGGCCTATCAGGACTTCCTTACTTTTTGTTTGCCCTCGCGTTTGCCATCACCTTCGGCACACTTCAGGGCTGCAAGACCACCTCACAAGCGCAAAAACACCCCAAAAAAGTCTCCCCCTCCACCACACCACAGGTGATCTCGGCGACCCTGCCTTCTCTACTCTCGCCGCTCTTTTTGCCACGTCCGCTGACACAGGTCTATCCTACAAATAACGCTCTCCCCCGGGCGATACGAGCCCTGATGCCACTCCCCCGGTGGAATGAACGGCTCCCAGTCGAACGCTCTCCAGCCATCTCATCGTGTCGCAAACGCATCGTCCAGATCGCACGCAAAAGTATCGGAAGGCAGGTGATCCGTTGCACAAGACACGCCGGATACGCACGCTACAAAAATGACTGTTCGGGTTGGATACGTTGTGTGTACTCGCGCATTGGTGTCGATGTCTTCGCCTCACCAACATATCGAGGCTCAAGTGGGACCTTCTCTTTGTTCCACCACTTCAAACACTATGGGATGCTACACAGAGGACTCCCTCGCCCCGGTGATGTCGTCTTTTGGCACGCGACCGTCGACAGAAATCGCAACGGCCGGCTGGATGACGATCCCATCACACATGTCGGTCTCGTCGACAAAATCGAAAAAAATGGTCGCATCCGTGTCCTGCACACAGGCTTTGGACAGCGTCCCGGTGTCAACCCCGCATACATGTATCTCCCAGACCCAGATCTGTGGCGTCAACGCCGTCAACTTCTCTCACACGCTCCCAAAAGCGATCCCTTCGAAGGCAACATGGCCCTTTATACGCCGGGCTCACAGAACACATGTCCGCTCGCCGCGAGGCCAGAGGTCGCAGCGGTCGCGGCGTGTCCCGCAAGTATGACCCCCAGGCAGCGGTGCGCGCGAGAAAAAAAACTCCACAAAGCGTGCATGAAGTACCTCCGGCGTTACCCACGCAAAAGCAAAAAAAGACGCGCGCAATTGTGGCGTTGTCAATGGCGCAAAAAACGCAGCAGACGTTTTTGCAAGGGCTTGCGAAAGATATCGCCCCGAGAAGCACCGGCCCCCACACCACAGCTCCGACGCCGACCTTCGACACACGACAAACCTGTGGTATACAAACGACGACGAAGACGTACACACAGACAACGAAGAAACCGTCTGTACAACGTGTACAACTCATATCTCGTCAGCCCACGTTCACGAAAACACCCACGCTACGGGCATACAACAGGTGAGTTGTTTGCAGGATACGCCACACTCACACGATGCCCCAAGTGATCCCATATAGATTGAAAGGATAGCTCGCTCCATGACCAATTCGACAGGACAGCCAACCTCTGGTGCCCGCTTTCAATTCACACGAAAGACGCACTCCCCCGAACAAAGCGTATATAACGTCGAGGTGTTCTTGCCCGATCAGACCCTCTACTACGTGGCCACGCTGACACTTGAAAACGGCCTGGACACCCTCACCCCCAAAGAAGAAACACAAGCAGCAGCCCCCGAGTGGGCCCAAAAGTACATCGATTTTCTGTGTAAGCAGCTCCACCGCGAAGCCAAAAAAGATGGCACGTGGCCTCGCAAATTACGACAGTGGAAACCTGAAAAGTAATGCCCTCAGCAGGACCTTCAAAAACACTGTAGAGTCCATCTCTCTATCCCACCTCATCACATCAAACCTACCTGAAAAAGAAGAACCTCTAGGGCAACCGAAACAATCTCTTCGCGTTGTCTCGAAGTACATCGTCGAGCTGTCTTTGTGTGAGTGAAGACTTCATCAGGTTGATCATCTTCTCGTACTTTTCGTAGTGTGCCTTGCCGTAATACGTCGCGTCTGTCCCGAACATCACCGCCTCGCTACCGAGTTCTTTGATCGCCTTTACGACGGCGTTTGGATCGGCCTGTGCGGTCCCCAAAAAGATCCTCGCGTCCTTCTTCTGTAGAGACCGTTTGACCACATCGATCGCAAATTGATGCTCTCCAGAGAAGCCCATATGATAGAGCACAACGGCGACTTTCGGGAATCTCTTGGCGAGTGTGTAGATCTTCTCGGGGTCAGAGTGGCTCCACTTGCCTCCGCAATGAAACACGGCGACCAGGTCGTACTTTTCACACAACTTCATATATCCGTTGAGTGACGCCCCATCAGCCGAAAATTGATTCATATCTGGGTGGAACTTCATCGCGACGAAGACACGGCTTTTGCCATCTTTGAGCTTCGCATCACGAACAAATGGCTCGATCAAATCGGGCTTACCATCATTGGGCCGGGTCCACGCGATCCCTCGCAGCATGGATGGATACTTTTGTACGGCCAACACAGTCGCCTGATTTGCCTTTTTCTCGTCGAGATTGGCGGTCGTTCCAGGGAGGTTGGCTCCATCGATGTTGGAGATCAACGCGGTCTTGACGCCGTAACGACGCATATTCTCGATGAGATTGGAGAGGCTCAGATCGTACCCACTGAATGTCCCGATGTGAGCATGGATATCGACAATTTTCAACGCCCCCCACGGCGTTGTCTTTACATCAACGGTCCGCTCTTTGACAATCTCCACGCTCTTTGTGTCGGGGATATCTTCTCGACGTTCGGCCTTGCCATCGACTTGTTGTGGGGATTCTTTTGGAGTGACAGACCGCTCACTCCCCTTCTCTTGACGGATGTGAGTGGTAGAGGGACATCCCGCCCACAAAAGCACACAAAACAACAACACAAGACTCTCACGACCCATCACTGACGCTCCTGGCAATACAAAACAGAGAAGATAACGACCATCCTCTCTACGTCAGTGCATGTCCGTTTGGATTGCTTTTTTTGGCCCTGTGTAGCGACCTACTTTCTGTCCAAAGGTCATCTTTTCACTTTTTTTACAAATCCCCTATATCCCCCTAGAAAAGGAACGAAGGAAAGCGAAAGTCTGTCCTCACGACGCGCACATACAGACAAGAGCTTGTCATCGCCTCGACGCCACCCTACCCTTTCAAAACTTTGCTCTCTATCCTGTTGGAATCGCCGTTCTTTCACGTTCAAATAGGAGGCACAACGATGACCCTTTCGACACCCACACGCATACTCACTCTTCTCCTCGCGACAAGCCTCTCCTTCGGGCTCTCTGCGTGTAAGAAGACATCATCGGCTCCGACAAATCGCTCGCTCAAACCAGACACCAAACGACGCACGACGCCCAAACAAGTCGCCAAAAAACCCGCAACCAAAAACGTCGTGTTGTTCGTGGGAGACTCACTGACCGCAGGGTTTCGCCTCGCCAAGAGCGAAGCCTTCCCATATTTGATAGGTCAACACTGGAAAAAACAGGGCGTGCCCTTTCGCACGCGCAATGCCGGTGTCAGCGGAGATACATCAGCAGGAGTGTTGCGACGCCTCAACTGGATCCTGACGCCAGATGTCCACACGGTCTTTCTCACGATCGGTGCCAATGACGGACTGCGTGGCTTTAACCTCAAGCACACCAAAAAGAATATCGCCAAGATCATCAAGACCATTCAGGCCAAAGGTGTCCGCGTACTCCTCGCCGGAATGCAAATGCCACCCAACTATGGCGCAACATACACCAAGCAATTTCGCTCCATGTACCCCGCGCTCGCCAAACAATTTACGCTCAAATTGATGCCCTTCTTGCTCAAAGATGTCGCCGGACGCAAAGAGCTCAACCTCTCCGATGGCGTCCACCCCAACGCAAAAGGCCACACCATCGTGACCAAAAATGTCCTCGCCTTCTTTCAAAAAGAACAACTCTTCGCCAAGGCAAAACGTTAAACCTCATCCAATCACGACGAAACAAACGCTCTCCACGGAGTTACAAATGTCCGAAAAAGCCCCCCTTTTGGAGCTCAAGAAAGTCTCGAAGTCCTTCATCTCTGGAGGCAAACCGCTCACCATCCTCAACGAACTCGACCTGACGATCTATATCGGCGAGACCGTCGCGATCACAGGTCCAAGTGGCTCTGGTAAGTCTACACTGCTCGGCCTCCTCGCAGGTCTCGACACACTGAGCGCCGGTGAGATCTTCCTCGAAGGCACACCGATTCACAACTGGAACGAAGACCAACGCGCCGCATGGCGACGCACACAAGTCGGCTTTGTCTTCCAGGATTTTCGCCTCGTCCCAAGCTTTACAGCGATCGAGAATATCTCACTCCCCCTCGAAATCCTCGGCACAGACGCCCAAGAAGCCGAACAAAAAGCCAAAGATTTCCTCGACAAACTGGGCCTCTCCGAGCGCGGTCACCACTACCCACACCAACTCTCCGGCGGGGAACAACAGCGCGTCGCCATCGGCCGCGCCTATGCCCACCAACCTAAGCTGATCTTCGCCGATGAACCGACAGGGAATCTCGATCCCAAGACCTCCGAACAAGTCCTCAAGAGCTTGATGACCATGAATGAGAACACTCACACCACACTCGCCTTGGTCACACACGATATGGAGCTCGCCGAGACCATGGAACGCCATGTCTCCCTGAAAAACGGACGCATCGAACAACGGAAGTCATAACATGTCGAATCAACAACCACCCATCCAGCCGACACAAGGTCTCAACCGCCTCGTCTTGCGATTGTTCATGAGGCACAAAGGACGTATGCTGTTCTTTGCCTCCTCCATCGCCATCGGCGTCGGCTTTTTGCTCGCCGTCAGTAACCTCCTCCTCGGCATCCAGGGGAACATCGCGTCTAAGTCGCGTTCACTCTTGGCCGCCGATGTCTCCATCAGAAGCTGGCGTCCCTTCGACCAAAAGACCGAAGAGACTGTTAACACACTCAAACAACAAGGCTACCGCACGACGAGACTCTACCAGTTTGTCTCGATGTTACGACCACAACGCAAAGATGGCACACCATTTTTGGTCAGTGTCCGCGCGATTGAGCCGGCCTTCCCATTTTACGGCACGCTCAAGTTATCGCCGGCAGGTATCAAGAAGACGTTCTTTGCCAGTAAAGAGAAGGTCTGTCTCGTCGCCAAAGAAGCGATCCAAACACACAACTTGAAGCTTGGAGAGCAGGTTAAGCTCGGTCATATCTCACTCAAAATCATCGGCTTCATCGACGAAGAACCTGACCAGGTCCTGACCGCGAGAGGGATCGCGCCACGTGTCATGATCCCCCGCGCCCTCGCCAAACAAACGGGGCTGATTCGTTTTGGCAGCCGTATCCGACACACCTATCTGATCGCTGCCAAAGCAGGCATCAAAAACACCGCTCCTGTCGCCACAGCGCTCAAGAAACAACTCGGACAATCTCTTCGCGATCCATACCTGCAAGTCCTCTCCTACACGGACTCACAGCCCAACGTCCGCGAAGTCATCGCACGTATCGCGATCTTTCTCGTCTTTGTGTCGCTCGTCGCCCTGCTCCTCGGTGCGATCGGAATGGCCGCCAGTGTCACGACCTTCCTCAACGAACAGCTACGCACTGTCGGGATCTTTCGCTGCGTAGGCTTTAGTCCTTCGGATGTCACCTCTATCTACAATCGATTGTGTCTGCTCATGGGGATACTCGGCGGGATACTCGGCGTGATATTTGGTTCCGTGTTGAGTCTCGTGAGTGGACAAGTGCTCAATCAGCTCCTACAAGTTGGACTGGAAGTCAGCGTCCACCCGCTCTTTGTGCTTGAGAGCTTCTTTATCTCATGTGCGCTGACACTTGGACTCAATTACGCGACAGTCCGCGAGCTCGCACGTCTGTCACCACAGGAGATCTTGAGTGGTCGTCTCAACCGCATCCAGATCTCCAGACGTGCGCTGTTTACGACAGTCGCCTTGTTCCTCATCGGCTTCTTTTTGTACGCATTGAAGACCGCTTACAGTCTGCCTGTCGCGGGATTCTTTACGATCACCATCCTCGGCTTGTTGTTGGCTTGTGTTTTGTTGATCGGTCTTTGTCTTTGGGTCATCTCGTTGATAGGTGCCCGTATCAAAGGCAGCAACCCCCTCCCCTTCGCGTTGCGACATGGCCTACGACAACTCGTACGTCAACGTGTCAGGACGATGACCTTCTTGCTCTCCCTCACCATCGGCGTCACGCTGATCAGCAGCCTGAATATCTTGCAAAACAGCCTGATCACGGACATTCAATTTGGCGACGGGCGTAAGATCCCCAGCCTGTTTATGGTCGATGTACAAACGGACCAAGTGAAGGGCATCAACAACATTCTCAAGCCTTACAAGCACGACAGAGCCGACTTCAACCCGCTCGTCAGGGCGAGGCTCACAGCGATCAATGGCAAAGATGTTACGCCCAAAGATCTCAAGGGGATGACCCTCGAAGACCGCAGCCGCGCACGTCTGCTCTCCCGCGAGCAAAATCTCACTTACAAAGAACAGCTCAACAAAAGCGAGACCATTATCGCTGGTAAGTTCTGGGCGCCAGGCTCGGCGAAACCACAAGTCAGTGTCGAGATGCGCTTCGCAAATCGCCTGGGTCTCTCTGTCGGTGATACTGTGACATTTGATATCCAGGGACGAGAGCTAAAGGCTGAGGTCACATCGATTCGGAGCATCAACTGGATGAGTATGCTGCCCAACTTCTTTTTGGTCCTCCCCAAGAAGGTCTTGCAGCACGCTCCACAGGTCATGATCACCTCGGTCACGCTACACGACAAGAAGGACATTCCGTCGTTTCAGCGACAGCTCAACAAAGCCTATCCCAACATCAGCACGATCCAGATCGCAGGGATCCTCAAGAACGTCAAAGAGATACTTGGTTACTTTATCAAGATCCTCAAAGGGCTGGCCTGGGCGTGTGTATTCATCGGCCTCTTACTCCTGGCGGGGACGTTGAGTATGGCGCAGGCAGAGCGGCGCAACAAGGTCGCGTTGATGCGTTCACTAGGCTGTGAACAAAAGACGATCGTGCTCATCGATTGTATCGAGTTTTTGGCGATTGGTGTGATCACGGCAGCGATCGTCGTTGGGTTGTCTTGGGGGATGAGCGCGGTGATCACATCGATGATGGATATCACCCTTCATTACGCGTGGTCCCATGCCTTGGAGGTCTTCCTCGTCGCGATCGTCCTGCCGTTGTTTGTCGGTTTGTTGACCAACCGCACGACATATAAGGCTGGTGTCATGGAAAATTTACGAAACCCCAGCTAGCCCCCCTGAAATCAACTCACTCGTCGGAGATGGATTGTAGGTACTCTTCCCACTCGATCGGGAGCATGTATTTCTTTTTGTTGTTGCACTCTTTGCAGCACGGGACGACGTTCCCCTTTGTCGTCTTTCCTCCCCGCACGATCGGCACGATATGATCCATCGTCAACTCTTTGGCCGGCACCCTCACCTTGCAGTAATGACAGACTCCCTTTCCACGCTGGTTTTTCCACCACTGTGACTTGCGCATGTCATAGGCTTTCGCCTTCTCTTTTTTGATGTGTTTTTCATCGGCGGGGGTGAAGAAGTTATCCCAATTTGTCGAGCTGTTGTCGTTATCCATCAAGTCTACCGTCTACATTTGGTTGGAATATTCATGAAGGCGAATGATAAAATCTTCGTCCAGACCGGCGTCACGTCGCGCATCTGCGTTAAAATCGTGCCCTTTGGCCCGGAACGCCTGGTTGTGAGGAGACAGTGAGGCCAAGTACATGTCAAACGTCTTCATGTCTTCGGGGGTAAAGTGCTTGAGCCAGCGACCCCCAAAGCGAACGTGCATGATCTCATCTTCAAAGATGCGCTGCATAAGCGCTGCTGAACCTTCGTCTCCAACGCGCTCAAATGCCGCTTTAAAGTACGGTGCGTGGTCGAGATTCGCCTGCTCGAAGGTCAGGTGCATACCACAGACCCACTCTACGGGGTTGTGAAGCTCGGCCGCCACGCGCCAAAAATGGTCGTTAAGGGGTAGATCGCCAAACTTCGCGCCGAGCGCTGCGATCTGGTCCATGTACATCTGCAGGTGAAGCTGCTCGTCGAGAATGATCCGCACAAGACCCTTGCGAAACAGTTTGGGCGCGTCTGGATAAGCGAGTAAGGCCCACGCCATCATCTCCAACGCCATCAACTCGTGATTCGCGAAGGCGTGCAAACAACGAATCCTCATCTCTTTTTGGTGGAGCGCGTCTGGGTGTGGGACTTTCTTGCGTTTCTTCTTAGGTGCGACACGAATCCCCGGCGCACGTGCCGGCTGTTGCCATGCGATCGCCTCTCCGGGAGACAGATCGGAGAGC
The DNA here is from genome assembly GCA_002731275.1 of Deltaproteobacteria bacterium. Taxonomy (GTDB): domain Bacteria; phylum Myxococcota_C; class UBA6777; order UBA6777; family UBA6777; genus UBA6777. The sequence continues at coordinate 209,345 of PCBK01000052.1, forward strand.
TCTGGGACGCGCGTTTGGGGATTCACCTCTCCTGCGGGATTATCCAGCTTCCCTTCGAGGGTGTCGGAAAAAAAGATACGTTCGGCAAATTCACGAATTTCCATCATCTTAGGACATTTTCTCTTCAAGTTCGGCCCAGCGGGCGTACAAGGTCTCAATCTCTTTTTGAAGCTCTTCACTGCGTTCGTAACACGCTTGCAGCTTCGTAGAGTCAGAGACAACATCCTGCGAGGACATCTCAGCCTGCACCTCTTCGAGTGTCTCTTCAAGCTCCATAATTTTGGGTTCTAGTTCGTCAAACTCCCGCTTCTCCATATAGGACAGGCGCTTCTTGGGTTTGTTTTGTGAGGGAGGAGGCGATGCGGACTTTGTCTTCTGCTTCTTCTCGGCTTTCTTTTGCGCCTTACGAGCTTCTTCCCACTGGTAGTAATCGGCGAAGAACTCGGCTTTCCCTTTGCCATTGAGCCCGAGGACGGTCGTCGAGACGCGATCCAACATGTAACGGTCGTGTGTCACAAGCAGCAACGCCCCCGAAAAACCAAGCAGGTTATCTTCGAGGACTTCGAGAGTTGGTAAGTCCAGGTCGTTTGTCGGTTCGTCGAGGATCAACAGATCGGCCGGTTCGAGCATCAAACGCGCGATCAAGATCCGGGCGCGTTCACCACCGGAGAGCAGACCAACTTGCATCCCAAGTTGCTCAGTCCGGAACAAAAAGCGCTGCGCCCAGCTCGCGACGTGATACGAACGATCGCGAAACTGCACACTGTCCCCACCATCAGGAACAAGCGCACGTCTAAGCGTCTGCTTCGGGTCCAACTCTTCTCGGTTTTGTGAGAAGTGTACGACCTTCAAACCATCCGCCCGCTTAATCGTCCCTGAATCTGGTTCAAGCTCACCTGTGAGCAGACGAATGAGGGTCGTCTTCCCGGAGCCGTTGGGTCCAACAAGGCCCAGACACTGCCTTGGAGATAAGACAAAGCTGAGATCTTCGAAGAGAACCTTCCCACCGAGCGCTTTGGCGACATGTTTGGCGACGAGCAACTCTTTGGACTTGCGATCGGACGAGGTGAAGTCGATGTCCGTCTTGTGTTTGAGCTGATTGCGTCCTTTGACTTCGGACAGATCCTCGATCAGCTTTCCAGCCTGCTCAATACGAAATCGAGCTTTTGTCGTGCGGGCTTTCGGGCCACGTCGCAGCCACTCCACTTCACGCCGGACTTTGCTCTCCAAGGACTCTTGAATCTGTTGTTGGACTTGCAGGAACTCATCTTTTTTCAACAAAAATTGGCTGTAATTGCCATCGATGGAGAGGATCCCTTCGGGATAACGGGGATTCAACTCGATCACACGGCGCGCGACGTTCTCCAAAAAGATCCTGTCGTGAGAGATCACCAAGTACGCAAAGGAGGCGGACTTAAGGAGCTCCTCAAGCCATAAGATGCCTTCGAGATCGAGGTGGTTGGTCGGTTCATCGAGTAGCAACACGTCGGGAGAGTTGACGAGCGCACAAGCGATACTCAAGCGCTTCTTCCAGCCACCGGAGAGGACCTCTGCTTGCTGCTCATTGTCCTCAAACCCAACGCGGCTGAGAGTGATCTCCACTTGCGTGGTGCGTTCCAACTCGTCGAGTTTATCGTTGGTGATCGCGGCATATACGATTTGGCGGATAGACTGTCCTGCGGGGAACTCGGAGACCTGCGGGACATACGCGACTTCCGTCCACTTGCGCAACGACCGCTCACCAGTGTCAGGTGATTCGATGCCATAGAGGATCTTGAGGAATGTCGACTTTCCCGACCCGTTAGGACCGATCAGGCCAATTTTATCGCCCTCCTGGATCCCCATCGAGATGTCTTTGAAGAGTTGGCGGTTGCCGTGTGTTTTGCTGACGGATTGACAACTGAGGAGCTGCTGCATGGTATTTCGATTCTACCCCGTTTATTCGGAAGGACGGTCATTAGAAGAAGCTTTAATGGTGTCGTAACGTTGCAACTGAACCTGACCAGCGGGCGCTCCCCTGGTCTTTTTCACGAAGCGACGTTTGCAGTAGTTCACCGCGACACGACCACCACCTTTGCTCTTACTGTAAAAGATCGCGAGTCCAGCGGCTTCGCGTAGGGTCGACTTAGGGAGCTTGTCGAGATTGCCTGGGTTGCGGACAATCACATGTGAACCCGATGTCGGCGCGACGTGAAGCCAGAAGTCGTTTTGGTCTCCAACCTTAAAGGTCAAAATATCGTTGTCTTTGGCGTTCTTCCCAACGAGGATCTCAAACCCATCGCTGGATGTAAATGTACGATATGTGCTCGAATAATCTGCCATCTCACACCTTCCTTGTGTCTTTCGTGGACTTTCTTGCTTGTCATCGTCTCAAGGCTACAGGCTCGTTTGAAGCAAAATCTGTGCATGCTGGTGGGGCTTCTTTGCCTTTTGACAACGTCTGCTCTTTTTGGGATGCAAAGACAGCTCTGTCGATGCAGCCTGCTGGAAGTGGTATTTGATCAAGTCGAGATTGTACGACTTGACGGCTTTGTAAAGCGAGTCATAGCCAATGCCAACGAGCACACCAGAAGCCACAGAAAAACCAAGCGACACAATCAGGGTGCCCCAATACACAGGGTCGGAGAAGGGAAATGCCCCACCAAACGCTCCGTTGAGTGGCAACACGACGAAGACGGTTGTTTGCACAATGAGCATCGCAGCGGAGGCCATCCCGACAGCAAATCCAGCAGTCATAAAGTTGTTATAGCGTTTGGCGAACGCGATGGCATCTTTCGAACCACGAAAGACTTCAGCATAGCGCTGCCCAACAAAACCAAGCTTGACTTTCTGGCTGTTGCGTTCGAGATAAATCCCCTTCCAAAAACCATAGCGAGAGTGGATGATCATCGACTTCACCTCTTCAAAGGGTGTCTTGTCTCTTCGAAAAGACTGCTTTTTCGCGTCTGCCTTTGTCACAGATTTTGCATCAGCGAATGATACAGTGCACAGCCACATCAAGGCACACAACACACACCCAATCCAATATCTCATCATCATGATCCTTTCTCGCACCGATGAAACATCCAACGACACACCAAACAGAAGTTTTTGTTTGCATTTTCCAAAAGTATGCACAACTTTCCAGGGGCCCATCCATCTGCCTTATACATGTGCAACAACATCTAGAATACGAGTGATTCGAAAACAACGGAGTCAGGGTAAACCTGAGCCTGTTGGATGGAAAAGGCTTTGGATCTTCCTGTAGAGGTATAGACCAAATCGCGATATTCTGAAAGCCCAGCATCCAAGAGAACACAATAGAAGCTTTGTCCCCACTGGGCGTATTCCACTCTTTCGACATACGACTGGAGTCATATGACAGGACCACGAGACAACGATCAAGAATCTGGAAGCCTACAAGCCACTTTGCAAAAGTTTTTTGGTGTCTTTCGCTACAGCCGTGAGGCCATGCAGCTAGTCTGGCAGACCAGCCAAAAACTCACGCTGGCGTTGATGTCCCTCACTTTGCTCGCTGGCGTCCTCCCTGGTGCGACCGCGTATATCAGCAAGCTCATCGTCGACTCTGTCCTCGACGCCGCCAAACAAAACACGCCCGAAGCGCGCTGGACCGCGTTCAGCTACGTCATCATCACAGTCGTGTTGGTCGTCGCGTTGACGGCAGCGCAGCGCGGTATCACGATCTGCCAATCTTTACTGCGTGCGTTGTTAGGTCATCGGGTCAATCTACTGATCCTCGAAAAAGCCCAGGAGCTCTCCCTCTCACAATTCGAAGACGCGGAATTTTACGACAAGATGACGCGCGCTCGTCGAGAAGCCTCACGCCGCCCACTCAGCCTCGTGACCAAGACCTTCGGGTTGATCCAAAACGGTATCACCCTCTCAATGTACGGCGTGTTGTTGCTGCAATTCTCTTGGTGGGCCGTCTTGATCTTGATTCTCGCGGCGCTGCCGTCCTTTATCGCAGAGGCCAAGTTTTCAGGAGAGGCCTTCCGGCTCTTTCGCTGGCGTGTGCCAGAGACTCGACAACAGAGCTACCTTGAAATGCTCCTCGCACGCGAAGACTTCGCCAAAGAGGTCAAACTCTTCGGGCTTGGCGAGATCTTTCTCAAGCGATACACTGAGATCTTTAAGAAGCTCTACAGCGAAGACCGCGACCTCACGATCCGCCGAGGTTTTTGGGGATTTGTCCTTGGCCTGTTGAGCACGCTGACCTTTTACGCGGCCTACGCGTGGATCGTCTGGGCCACGATCATCCAACGTATCAGCATCGGCGAGATGACGATGTACATCCTGGTTTTCCGACAGGGACAATCCGCGATCTCAGCGGTCCTCTCCTCCGTAGGACAGATGTATGAAGACAACCTCTACCTCTCCAACCTCTACGAATTCCTCGAAACAGAAGCCCCACCCGCCAAAGGGGACGCGACGGAGGGACCAAGCCCTGGCGATGGTGTGCGTTTTGAACATGTCTCTTTCGCGTATCCGGGAAACGCAGAGCCCGCCTTAGAGGACGTGAGCTTTCACATCAAACCAGGTCAAAAACTCGCTCTTGTCGGAGAAAATGGTAGTGGAAAGACCACCCTGATCAAACTCCTCACCAGGCTCTACGAACCCACCTCGGGCAAGATCACACTCGACGGTCTCGACTTACAAGACTGGGACGTTCACGCCCTTCAACAACGTATCGGTGTGATCTTCCAGGACTTTGTGCGCTATCAATTTATCGTGGGTGAAAACATCGGGGTCGGACAACAAGAGGTGATGCAAGACGAAGAGGCCTGGAAACAAGCCGCCGAGAAAGGTATGGCAGACGTCTTTATCGACAAGATGCCAGATGGATACCAAACACAGCTCGGTCGATGGTTCAAAGATGGACGTGAGCTGTCTCTCGGACAATGGCAAAAGATCGCGCTCTCAAGGGCCTTCGTCAGAGAGAGCGCCGACATCATCGTCCTCGATGAACCGACAGCCTCTATGGACGCAGAAGCCGAAGCGACGATCTTTGCACGCTTTCGCGAGTTGACCAAAGAACAGATGGCGATCCTGATCTCCCATCGCTTCTCAACGGTCCGCATGGCTGATTATATCGTCGTGCTCCATCACGGACGTGTGATCGAAGCCGGCTCTCACGAAGCTCTCCTCGAACAAGATGGTCGCTATGCCCACCTCTTCACGCTGCAAGCCGCTGGCTACGTGTAGCCCCTTTCAAAGCCCATCGATTTTGCCATCCCCCTCCCCGAAACGCAAAAAGCCCCCGCTGCTTATGACAGTGGGGGCTCGCGCGAACCTTGGGTTCGACCAGCAATGCTGTCGCGCCAGGGCAAACATTCTCCAGCGCGTCTATACACACAAGTGCCAAAAGACACCTGTCATCGAAACAAAGACACATTCAAACAAAACAAAAAGACACAAACTTACCATCACAAAACAAGAAGAAATAAAAACAACAAACAAAAAATACTTGCAAACAATGACACAAAAAGAAAACGTGTAAAAATACGAAAACATTCAAAAAAAGAAACAAATACAAACATCAAAAGCGCGAAACAAACATATCAACAAAAGGCACAAACAAAAGAAACAAAGACATTCATTCAAACATTGACAAAAAGACAAAAAGCAAAAACATCTTACAAATCAGAACAATGCATCACATTCTTTCATGACTCATGCTCAACACGCCCCTTGTTTAAGCATAAACCATGCCACACCCTCAAAAATCACATAAACACTTAAAATCGTATATATAAACCAATCGACAGCGACATCTCCAACGAGAAAAGCTGGTATGGTTGTGACATTCATGTCATGTGGGTTTGAGGATCTTTGAGGGATGCAGACTGAAAGCAAGCAAAAAGCGATTCTATGTCATACACTTACTGTATCATGACATGAGATGTCAGGGACGTTCGTGGCGGAAGTGGGAATGTGGGGAGATGTCGTTATGCGTCGTGTTTGTCAGATTCGATGGTGGAGGCGAGCAGCTTGCCCATTAGATCTTGCGAACTCGCAACGATCGTGAGTTGACCGATATGTCCGGCGAGCTCCTTGAGCTGCTCCATCTCTTTGAGTCGCAGCAGCATGGGGTTTTTTTCGAGCATCTTGGCCGTGTTTGCGAGAGAACGTGTCGCGGCAGTCTCTTCACGTCGCAGAATCAGGTTGGCCTGCGCTTCCTTCTCCGCTTCGATGACGCGATTGAGCAAGGTCTTCATATCACCAGGAAGCACGAGGTCTTTGAGATTCGCCTGGACGATCTCCACACCCCATTCAGCTGCGCGCTCGCTCAACTCTTCTTTCATCTGAGTAGAGGCCTCTTTTCGACTCCCAAGTAGATCGTCGATCGTCAGCGCCGAGACAAAGTGCCGCGCCGTCACCTGAAACTCGTTGTACAGGGCGTTGTGTAGATCTTGGACCGCGTGAACGCTTTTTTCGACGTCGACGATCTTGTACTTGAGCATCAAATTGATCCGCAGCGAAACATTATCGCGGGTCATCACCTCCTGGCCAACGATGCTCAACTCCTGCTCACGCAAGTCGATCGTCTCGTATGTCACGTGGTGGTTCTTGTAGATGATTCCGTAACGCCCAGCTTCGAGGATCTCGACGAGTTGACCATCGATGTACAGAGGACGCCTTTGGTATGGTTGAACGGTGTGGGCTTGCAATACATCTGCGGACAACAGCGACCAATACGCCTGTGGCATATCGGTTTTGTAGCCTGAAAAATCGAAGCGTTCAAGCGTCACATCACGCCACTGCTTCCATAACAAATACCGTCCAGCGGGCAGACTCCTCATAGGGATCCCATCAACCAAAAGAATCCCCATCTCGTTTCGCCCGATCGTCACATCATCAGCAGTCCCCTTAGGTAGCACTCTTTTGAGCTCTGGAGTGTAGTCTGCATATCCTGAAGCGAGATCGAGCAGGGTGAGCTGGTACTCAGCGGCAGAAAAGAAGCCACCGACGTTGTGGCGTCCTGGTTCGAGAAAACGGATCAGCTTGCCATCTTCGTAGAGCAAGCCGCGCTGGGACTCTTGGATCGTATATCTTGGCATAGTCTCTCACTCATCCTCAAAGGTGAACGCGCGGCGCAGTATTTCGTTTTGTTCGAGTACGTGTGCCGCTTTCGAACCAGTCGCAGGGCTGGCTGATTCGGGTCGTGTGATGTGTTTGAGTCGGTGTTCGCCGTTGGCTTTGATATGGTGCGCAAAACGCAATCTCATAAAAGGCCACGCGCCCATATTGCGGGGCTCTTCCTGGACCCAAAACACAGGTGTATCTTTGGGGTAACGCATCAACTGCGCTTCGAGCTGGGCTTGTGGGAAGGGGTAGTACTGTTCAATACGTATGATCGCGACGTCAGTCACTTTACGTTTTGCCCGCTCAGCTTCGAGTTCGTAGTAGATTTTTCCGCTACACAAGAGGATACGACGGACCTGGGTGGTGTCGAGTTCTTTCACATCAGGAATCAATCGCTGAAATGCACCTTCAGCGAGCTCATCGAGAGAAGAAATGGCCTCGGGAAGACGAAGCAAACTCTTCGGTGACATGAGGACAAGAGGTTTTCTCCAGGGTCTCAAGACCTGTCGTCTGATACAGTGAAATAATTGTGCGGGTGTGGTCAAATTGACGATCTGCATATTGTCTTCGGCGGCGAGCGACAAAAAGCGCTCAAGACGCGCACTCGAGTGTTCTGGCCCCTGTCCTTCAAAGCCGTGAGGCAAGAAGACACAAAGCCCAGAGAGGCGATTCCACTTGTCTTCACTGCTGGAGATAAATTGATCGAAGAACACCTGCGCGACGTTACAAAAGTCTCCGAATTGGGCTTCCCAGATCAGGAGTTGATCGGGCGCATCGAGACTGTAACCATATTCGAAGCCGAGCACACCGATCTCACTGAGGGGGCTGTTGTAGATCTGGAAGGCTCCCTGTTCCTCCGAGAGATGACAGAGCGGCGTGTACTTTTGCCCGTTGGTGACATCGCTGAGCACCGAGTGTCTATGGCTAAAGGTGCCTCGTTCCGCGTCCTGTCCGCTGACACGGATATCGACGCCTTCTTCGAGCAGTGTCGCAAACGCCAACTTCTCAGCGCTCCCCCAATCGAGTGATTGTTCGCCTTTTGCGCGCGCAAGATCGCGTTTCAAGAAGCGCTTGATCTTGCGGTGGGGTGTAAATTCTTCGGGGAGAGTGATGGTTTTTTTGAGCAGCGCAGACAACTTCTCTTTGGGGACGTGTGTCTCGACCTCGGGACACTGTTCATCAGCACCACCACAGAAAGGCGTCCAGACACCGCGTCCAGCATCGACCCCTTCGTATTCATAGGCGGGGCTTCGTGCAAGATCGAGCTCGGCTTGGAGACGTGCGCGTGAAGCTTCTTCGATCTCCTTTGTCTCTTCTTCAGTGATACAGCCGAGCTTGAGGAGGTTTTCGATATAGGCGGAGCGAACAGATTGGCGCTTGCCGATCGCCTGGTACATCATCGGCTGTGTAAAGTTGGGTTCGTCTCCCTCGTTGTGTCCGTGGAGTCGATAGCAGTACATATCGATCACGACATCTTTACCAAATGTATTGTGGAAGTCCATCGCCAGACGGATGACCTGATTGACGGCCTCTGGATCTTCGCCGTTGACGTGGAAAATCGGGATCTGAAGCATCCGCGCCACGTCCGTCGCGTACATACAAGAACGTCCGTCATCAGGTGTCGTCGTAAATCCGATCTGGTTGTTGACGACGATGTGGATCGTCCCACCGACAGTGTATCCGGGCAGCTCACTCAGGTTGAGCATCTCCTGCACGACGCCCTGCCCTGAAAAGGCTGCATCACCGTGAATGACGATCCCCATCACGCGTTTGCGCTTGTTGGTCAGACGACGATCTTGCTTACAACGCACACGACCGATCACAACGGGACCGACAAACTCCAGGTGGCTCGGGTTAAAGCACAACGACAGGTGGACGGGCTGGCCATTTTCTGCGACGCGATCAGATGAGTACCCCATGTGGTATTTCACATCGCCACGACCAAGATGAAGTTCAGGATCGAGATCTTCGAACTCGCGGAAGATCTGGCTGACAGGTTTGCCCATCACATTCGCGAGGACATTCAGACGACCACGGTGTGCCATCCCAATCACAATCTCTTCGACGTTGTAGAGACCGGCTTTTTCGATCGCTTGATCCAACAGCGGGATCATACTCTCAGCCCCTTCAAGGGAGAAGCGTTTGGCCCCCAGGAATTGGCGATGTAAGAAAGTCTCGAAGATCTCAGCGTCTGTCAGCTTCTCCAAAATACGCAGCTGTGTCTCACGCACCAACTCGTGATGGTTTTGATCTTCTTCGATGCGCACACGTAGCCACTCCTGGACGTTGCGGTCGTCAATGTGCATGTACTGCACGCCGATCGCATCACAGTAGGTTCGCTGTAAGTGAGCGACGATCTGTTTGAGTGGACGAATACTGGTCTCGCGTCCCAGACGCGCAGAGAACGGAGTGTCGAGATCTTGTTCGTTGAGACCGTAAAATGCCAGGGTCAGCTCAGGCGGAATCGATGGATTGGGATCGAGGGGGTTGATCCGTGCGGCGACATGACCACGCTCTCTGTATGAACGGACGAGCTGTCCAACACGTTCCTGACGCGCACTTGTCACCCTCACACGAGACGCAAGTAGCTGCAACAATGTCACCGCTAACGACGCATCTTCGTGGAGCAAACGTTGAAACTCATCTCCGCGAACGGAGAGCAAACGAACATCTGTATAAGCGACGACATCGGCTGAACGAGGTTGATTGTCGAGGATCGCCAGTTCACCAACGACCTCTCCCACACCGAGCTGCGCGAGCACTTTCTCTCCTCGCTTGATGTACACCATCCCACTCATGATCAGATACAGATCACGCCCATCGTCTCCACGACAAATCAGACACTCGCCTGCCCCATAACGCACCTCTTTGGCGACCTCAGCGATGCGCTTGATCGTCTCATCAGGCATACTTGAGAGCAAAGACAGCGTTTTCAAAAACTGCACCCGCTCGTCAAGCGTCGCGAGATCTCCGTCCAGAGGCAGTGACGGCAAATTGTCCCGACTGTGAGAGGAGACAACAGACCACTCACCGGAGAGCGTCTCAACTTCGTGTAACTCTTTGGCTGGATCGAATATACGTTGTTGAGGACTGGAACCATTTACAGGCGCTGGAGGAGATGAGTGAAAAGAAGCCATCACCTCAGGTGGCAGCTCAGGACTTGGCGCCGAGCCTGACGCTCCTTGCATTCGAAAAAACTGCTCACGCCACTCCGCAGACACAGAAGATGGATCTTTGAGAAAGTCTTCGTAGAGTTCTTCGAGAAAAACGACGTGATAGCTGCTCAACAGCTCTTCGACATGCTCCTGGCTTGCCATGATGGTCACTCCTTCCACAAGAAAAACAGCACAACACCCGGTGATAACGGTAAAAATCAGCGTCCAGAAGGATATCATCGCCAACCTTGCGTGTCAAGCGCAGGGTCAACCATCGAGGGTCCAAACACGCCCCCACAAAGATCACACCAACCTGTGATCAAAAGTCACCATCGACTTGTTATCCTGGTCGAGTCTTCCTATCGTATAGATGGTTCTCAAGGAGCCTCTCACACTTCAGTATCGAGACAAAACGCCTCACAAACCATCTTCCAATCGCATTGGAACGAAACGGCACAAGGAGACAAAACCGTTGGATCAAAAGCTCCATTCAACCGCTGCAGTTAGAAATTGTGAACCTGTCTGGTCTGTACTCTCGGAGATCCTTCCAGAGCGTGGCACGCTGCTCGAAATTGGCAGCGGCACAGGTCAACACGGCGCCGCCTACGCACCACGTGTCCCACACATCCAGTGGCAACCAAGCGACATCGATCCAAGCTATATGGCCAGTGTACGCGCTTACCAAACAGAACAACCCCATCCCAACTGGCTCCCGCCCATCCACCTAGACGTCACCTCACAAGAATGGGATCTCGACTCTGTCGACGTCATCATGAGTATGAATATGATCCACATCGCCCCCTGGGAAGCCTGCGTCGGCCTTCTCCAAGGCGCAGGAAAGTATCTCGCCCCAGGTGGATGGCTTTACACTTATGGCCCTTACAAGATCGATGGTGAGCACACCTCCGAGAGCAATGTGGCGTTTGATCGTTCGCTCAAATCGCGCAATCCATCCTGGGGGATCAAAGATCTCGAAGCCATCGTGTCTTGTGCAGAAGAGGCGGGCTTGCGCTTTGACAAAAAGGTCACCATGCCAGCGAACAACTTCTCCCTACTCTTTCAACGTGGAGAGCGCTGATGCGGACCGAGATTATCACCTCACTCGCACAAGTCGATGCCGCCGCCTGGGATGCCCTGACAGGTGACAACAACCCCTTCATCGAGCACGCCTTTTTGTCGCTGATGGAGACCTCCGGAAGTGTCGGTGCAGAAGCAGGCTGGGAACCTCACCACGTCCTCGTATGGGAGGGCGATCAGCTCGTCGGTGCGGCGCCCGCATATCTCAAAGACAACAGCTACGGCGAATACATCTTTGACTGGTCATGGGCAGACGCCGCACACCGTCTGGGGATTCCCTACTTCCCAAAACTCGTGATCGCAGCTCCCTTTACCCCCGCGACAGGACCACGCTTACTCGTCCATCCCAACGCCAACAAAGAAGATGTCTGGCACACACTCCTCAACCGACTCAAAACGCTCGTCGGGGAGCTTGGTGCGTGGAGCTTTCACATTTTGTTCTGTACAGACGAAGAAGCCGACTTTATCGAACGAGAAGGCTATATCCGTCGGGCGACGTACCAATTTCATTGGCGCAACAATCAGTACACGTCATTTGACGACTTTCTGGGGGCCTTGCGTTCACGTAACCGCAAGCAGATCCGAAAAGAACGCAAAAAGGCCTGCGGCGCAGGGTTGGAGATCGAGCTGCTCTACGGTGACGAGGCCACAGATGAAGATTGGGAGATGATGTACAAGCTGTACATGTCGACAGCTGCGAGGAAGTGGGGACAACCTTATCTGACCCATGACTTCTTTCGACAGGCACGGACCTCACTCGGCGCGCGTCCTCTGCTGTTGTTTGCACGACGTGATGGAGAGGTCCGCGCAGGGACACTCTCCTTCGCCAAAGGCAAGCATGTATATGGTCGTTATTGGGGTTGTTTTGAATATTGTGACGGACTTCACTTCGAACTCTGTTATTATCGCCTCATCGAATACGCGATCGAGCGCGGTGGGCTTTTGGTAGAAGCAGGTGCACAAGGTCAACACAAGATCAAGCGTGGTTACCTGCCTGTCGTGACCCACAGTGGCCATCACTTCGAGGTCGAAGAGCTCGGTCATGCGCTCAATCATATCATGCAACGTGAGGCATCCTTCATGCGCAAAGACATCGAAGAGGCACAAAAAGATGGTCCCTTTCGAGAGGACTCCATCCCGCCTTTTCCGGCCAGAGCAGGGATCTGTCTCGACACACACACTTGAGAGAAGCTTATGGTTTCACGTCTTTGGCGTTCCTTTTCAGATACACTCTACGTCGCCTCAAAGGGGCGCCTCGCCACACTCCTACTCGTCCTCGTCACGCTCATCAACATCTTCATCTTCCCGTGGCACAAAGAGATCGTGTTTAAGCTCACAGGCGGCGCGACTCCCATCGACTGGAAGGTCTTTTACACTCCCCACCAATTCCAGTCTTACATCCACGCGCTCGGTACAGAGGGACGCCAGCACATCGTGCTCTTCGCCTTGACCCTCGATCTCCTCTACGCCTTCCTCAGCGCACTGTTGATCGGACTCTTTCTCGCCGCCCTGCTGCGGGAAGTGTTTGAGGAGACATCCCCAGGGATGTACTTGCAGTTGGTCCCCTTCATGGCGTTCTTTTTTGATGTAGTGGAGAACATTGGGATCGTGTGGATCTCACTGAGCTACCCGCTCTCGCAGACGATGCTCGAAACAACAACCTCATTGGTCAGGATCGCTTCGACGGGCAAATGGTTGTTTGTCGCCCTCTCGTTCGCCTCCCTCTTGTTCTGCTTCCTCAGCACGATCCTGTTTAAACTCTTCGTCACCCCCACAAAGAAGAAATCCTGAGCCCCCTCAAAAAACCTTCGACCTCTACGCTTCCTCGTCAGCAGGTGTCTCTTCTTCCTCTTCAGTACGAGGAGTGCATTGGATGGAGAGACCACCTTCAGGTCCGTCTTTGGAAGGTTCTTGTGGTTTGGCTTCGAGATCGACGCGAATGACGACCTCACCACCATTTTCAAGCTCACCAAAGAGGATCTCATCGGTCAACGGACGTTTGAGCTCTTCTTGGATGACCCTCGCGAGAGGACGGGCACCCATCAGAGGATCGTAGCCCTTCTCTGCGAGCCAACGACGCGCATCTTGTTGAAGATCGATCGAGACCTTCTTCTCGGTCAATTGGATCTCCAACTCTTGGATAAATTTATCGACGATACGATCCATCGCTTCGGGTTTGAGTGGCGCAAATGGGATACGTGCGTCCAGACGGTTGCGGAACTCAGGGGAGAAGAGCCGCTTGAACGCGGTCTCGTCTGCGCCGATGTTTGTGCTGTCGCCAAATCCAATACGTCTGGCCGTCAGATCACGCGCTCCGACGTTACTCGTCATGATCAAGATCACGTGTCGGAAGTCCGTCGAGCGACCATTGTTGTCAGTCAATCGACCGTGATCCATGACCTGCAAGAGGATATTGAACACGTCGATATGTGCCTTCTCGATCTCATCGAGCAACAACACAGCGTGGGGGTTTTTGTTGATCTTTTCAGTGAGCAGACCGCCCTGATCAAAGCCGACATACCCAGGAGGGGCACCGATCAAGCGGCTGACGGAGTGGGCTTCCATATACTCACTCATGTCAAAGCGGACAAATTGGATCCCAAGCGTACGCGCCATCTGCTTGGCCAACTCCGTCTTTCCGACCCCGGTAGGTCCTGTAAACAAGAACGAACCGATCGGCTTTTCGGGGTTGCGTAGCCCTGCACGTGCCATCTTGATCGCGGTAGAGACGCGCTCGACAGCGTCATTCTGTCCAAACACGACACCCTTGAGATCTTTTTCGAGATCTTTGAGCGCTTGTTTGTCATCGACGCTGACCTGTTTGGGTGGGATCTGCGCCATACGTGCGACAGTCTCTTCGATATCGATACCTGTCACCCACGGCCACTCGGTGCGAGGAGGCCTTGGCTCTTCGATCTCGACTTCCCCGACTTCTTCTGCTTCTTCTGCGTCACGCTCAGCGTCGATTTTGTCTTGAAGACGTCTCATCTCGATACGATCTGCGTGGGGGATCTCGGCCTCCATCAGGCCATCCTCTTCAGCCGCAGTAAACTGGCGAAGTTTCACACCCGCAGCAGCTTCGTCGATCAGATCGATCGCTTTGTCTGGCAGCTTTCGATCGTGGAGGTATTTGGCGGAGAGCTCGACAGCGTTGGTGAGCGCTTCTTTCTCGAAGCGGACCTCGTGAAAGTCCTCATAGATCTTTTTGAGCCCTTCGAGGATCTCGATACAATCTTCTTCAGAAGGTTCGAGTACGTCGATCTTTTGAAAACGTCGCGCGAGTGCGCGATCTTTTTCGAAGTAGGAGCGATACTCTTTGTAGGTCGTCGAGCCGATACAACGGAGTTTTCCACTTTGCAGCGCGGGTTTGAGCAGGTTGGAGGCGTCCATCGAACCACCTGAGGTCGCGCCTGCGCCAACAATGGTGTGAATTTCGTCGATAAACAGCAGCGCGTTGTCCTCTTCTTCGAGGGCTTTGAGGACAGCCTTGAGACGGTTCTCAAAATCACCACGGTAGCGCGTCCCTGCGAGCAACATCCCCATATCAAGTGAGAAGAGTTTGGCGTTGCGCAGTGGCGCGGGAACTTGTTCGTTGACGATGCGTTGGGCAAGACCTTCAGCGAGCGCCGTCTTACCAACACCTGATTCACCGACGTAGAGGGGGTTATTTTTGCGTCGACGGCAGAGTACGTGGATGGTACGTGTGAGCTCTTTCTCGCGACCGATCAAGCGATCCAGCTCGCCTCGCTCGGCGGCTGCGGTCAACTCAGTACAAAAAGCCTCTAGAGGGCCTTTGTCTCCCATCGCGTCGTCACCTTCTTCAAAGGAAGAGGAGCCTGTGTCGTCGGAGAAGGACATGGAGGAAGAGGGATTGTCGAGCTTGGAGGTGCCGTGGCTAATAAAAGCGACAATGTCGAGCCTTTCAACGCCAGCTTCTTGGAGCATGTAGAGCGCGTGAGAGTCTTCTTCGCGGTAGATCGAGATCAGGATGTTGTAGCCCTTGACCTCTTTCTTACCTGCGCCCATGACATGCAAAGAGGCACGCTGTAAGACGCGCTGAAATCCAAGGCTTGTTTGTGGTTGGAAGTAATACTCTTCAGGGACCACTTCGATCTCTTCGGAGAGGAACTCATCGAGCTGTTCCTTGAGCTTGTCAACGTCCGCTGCACAGTGTCGCAGCACCTTTACCGTCTCGTCATCGTGTAAAAGTGCGTACAGCAAGTGCTCGACGGTCACAAACTCGTGGCCGCGACGCCCTGCTTCATTGACAGCAACTTGAATGACGATCTCGACATCTTTACTCAGCATCTTTGCCTCATGTCCCAACCGGGTGTTCAGCCCAATCGGCTTCTGTGTTTGAAAAGTCTCTATCTTTAAGGATATCTACCACACGGTGTCGTCACTATGTCACACATATCCTCATCGTAGATGACAACCTGCCGTTTTTTGGCTCGGCTTTACTCATCAGGTTCCATACTCAAGAGGAGTGGGTGTTCATTCTCTCGGGCATAATCCATGACCTTATTGACCTTACTCTCGGCGATGTCCTTGGTGTACACGCCGATCGTCGCGATCCCTGTCATGTGCGCCTGCAACATCAAATGTGCGGCTTCTGTTGGGCTCTTGTGAAAAAACAACACCAGCACATGTGTGACGAATTCCTGGGTGGTATAATCGTCATTGTGGAGAATCACGCGATACAACTTGGGCCGTTTGGTGTTCACCTTCTCGCGTTCGAGCACCCCAATGCCTTCTTTGCGCTCTCCATCTCTTCTGTTGTTGTCTTTCTTTCCTCCGGATGCCATTTGCATTCACCCCATATTCTCTTCGTTCAGTGTCCATTCATCTGTAAATCAATTCAATGTTCGTATCCTATCATAGCAGAGCCAGCATACGGGGCAACGAGCGGATAACATTCGTCGCATGCTAAAGATAGATAATGATGCATCTTCCCCTTGTAAAGCATATATCCCAAATCCCCTTTGAAATCACCACACCACCCTCACAACTCTCCCACTACACAAATCCAAATACTTTGTGGTAACGTATTGAATGCAAAACTCTCTTTCGGTCGGTTGTTCTCAAAAAAAGAGAAGCCTTCACCCAACACGTATCACTCGTCTCTATCGAGCTGAAAAGGTCTATTTTCGATGAAAAAGCTCTCCTACATCGTCGCTTGCTGCGCCATTCCACTGTATATCGTCGCCTGCTCTCCCACATCCAAAGGCAACGAACAGACAACCCAAGAGCCACACACACACGCCGAACAAACACACACCGAGCAAACCCAAGAACCTACCGTCTCAACAGAAGCATCGAGCGAACCAACAACCTCTCCCACAGAGAAAGCGCAAGAGCCCATCGTACAAAATGAGCCCTCCCCAGAGCCGACAACGACACCTGACGCCGGCACAGAGACGCTTCCAGAGCAAGTCGCAGAAGCCCAGCCCGAGTCCGTACAAGAGGCCACGCCAGAAGCCGCTCCAGAGACAGGACGCAAAGATCGCGTGATCACAGGTGGAGATGTCTCTGGTTCGTGGTGTGGAAATATCGAAGTACAAGCAGCCATCACCATCCCCGCAGGCAAAACCCTCACGCTCTGCGCTGGCACCAAAGTCACACTCGCAGACGGTGTCACCGTTTCTGTCAAAGGTTCCTTGCTCGCCAACGGGACCAAGGCGATGCCCATCACGATGAAGCCTTCGCAGACGATGTGGCGAGGCCTACGTGTGGATGGAAAAGTCGTCGCAACATTCCTTGAGCTGCACAAGGGGAGTCTCTGCCTCGATGGTCGCGCGACTTCTGATCTCACATTCACACAGAGCCTGATCAACGAATGCTCTATCGCCGCAAGATTCATGAATGGTGGAACATTTATCAAGACGAAGTTTATCGGTGAGGGGAACTCGATCCACCTGACAGGTGGGACGTGGACGATGACGGACTCCGTGATCGACCTAAAGAAACCGAGAATCGGCCCTGACTGCACGAAACTTCGAGGTGGCAACGCGATGTTCACACGGGTCCACTTTACAGGTTGCCACTGCCCCCTTCACTTCGCGAAATCGGACAAAGACATCCGTGTCGTCGACTCGATCTTCGATGGTGCGTCCTACCCCATGATGATCGCCAACACAAAGGGCGTGTTCTTGCGCAACCACTTTATCGGTGGCAGGGCACATATCCAGGATATCGGAGATGGAAAAAGTGTCAGCGTGAGCATCAACAACAATTACTTCGACGGTAAGGCCCCAACCCTCGACACACAAAACAAAGCCCAGTTTACAGGACGAGGCAAATATGCCACAACTCCCTTTGCAAATGTAGGACCCCGTCCGTAGAACCTCCCCCTATCGCCACACAGAAGGCACAGGTTCAACGGCTCTCATGACCAACAGAGCGAGAGGAATCAACATGCCTTCATGGGCCCCAGTCATCGAGGCCATCCAGCGCCGCGCGTCACTTCGCGAACAACTCCACAAAGAAAACACCTACGCTTATCGCCTCTTTCATGGCGCCGTCGAAGGCATCCCCGGTCTCTGCATCGACCGTTACGGCCCGCTGATTTTGGCACAGACCTTCAAAGACCCCGTGGGACAAGACGACCTTCCGGGACTAGAAGCGGTCCTGCGAGAGCACCTGTGGCCAGATCTACACTTTGTCTATAACCACCGAAAAAAGAAGCGATATGAGGACTTCGAGGAGTGGCACACTCCACAACCGGAGGCCCTCGAACAGATGGCGTTCGACGAGCTTGGTGTGCGCTACCACATCCAGGCACGTCACGAAGGGATCGACCCGTGGTTGTTTTTGGACATGAGGGTGGGACGACGTTACATGCTCGCACACGCCAAGGACAAGCGCGTGCTGAATTTGTTCGCGTACACGTGTGGGATTGGGGTTTGCGCAGCCCTCGCAGGCGCCAAAGAGGTCTGGAATGTCGATTTTGCCCAACGCAATTTGCAGATAGGCCGGGATAACGCTGCGCTCAACGATCTTCCCGTCCAACAGAGCAAATGGGTACAACAAGATGTCTTTCCTGTCATCAGACAGCTCGCAGGGTTGAAGGTCAAGGGTCGCGGGCGCAAACGCAGTTACGAGAAGATCGCACCTTCGACATTTGATATTGTCTTCCTCGACCCTCCAAAGTGGGCGAAAGGACCGTTTGGTGCGGTGGATCTAGTCAGGGACTACCAGAGCCTGTTTAAACCGGCGCTGCTCGCGACCAAACCTGGAGGGACGTTGATCGCGACCAACAACGTCCACTATGTCGATCGCGATGAATGGCTCGCCTCACTCACACGCTGTGCAGAAAAAGCCGGTAGACCGATACAACATCTCGATGTATTGTTGCCCGAAGAAGATTTTCCTTCACATGATGGACAACCTCCGCTAAAAATCGCCTTGTGCAAGGTGTAAGGCTGTCGGATGGAAAAAAGCGATTCCAAGTAAAAAGTCGATTGGAAAAGCCCAAGACAGCCCCAATAAGAAGTAATGTACGTTTGCCAAATCGCTGAGAAAGGAAACTGTGATGTCACTCGCTGCTATGTGTTTGGACGATAAGGCGTCTATTTTGGAGATCAGCCAACATCTCAACGCGCTCAACCACCAAAGTCGTATGGGTGAGCTGTTTACTTTGGGTCCCAAGCACCAGGCGAGACTCTTTCAGAAAGCCGCGGCGTCACCAGCCCTCACCCTTGACTTCTTCGTCCCACAGGGGTGCTCGCCTTTGACACAAGTGATTCACCACGGAAAAAACTCGCTCCCTGCCTTTCGATACTTTCAAAAACGCTTTTGTCTGCCCCAAGGTGGTCCCCCACGACTGTTTGGCTACAACGAGACCTCGATCCGCCACCTCGTCGGTCCAGGCTACTTTGTCGCGTACTCCACTGAGGAGTATCCCACCTTGCGCGAACGCGGTGGCGTCGTGATCGACTACTACCGCACCCCGGACAGTCGTGTGGCTCCCGGATGGCCTACCATCTCCCCTACAGACCAAGGTCTTCAGTCACTTGTGTACGGACACATGCAGGACTTTATGCGAGGCGTCTCTGAGCACGTCTCGATCGGCGCTGCATGGAGAAAAGGGACCTTCATCAACAGCTACTTCATCCTCTGCCGTGAGGCCTTCCTCGAACGCAAAGCGATTGAGGAAGACTCATCCAAAGACACACAAGACCAATAGCAAAAAGCCCATCGCATGAGTTATTTGGGGTACGGGGAGAATTGTTCGGACCATTTGCGTCGCAGCTCGATCTTTTGTAGCTGTCTTTCGATCACAAGTGTCGCGAGCTTTGAGGGGATCTCAGTCAATACAGTGTTCTGAAACACTTCCTGGATCGCCTCTTCTGGGATATCGACTCTGTAGAGAATCTGCGTTAACTCCTGGTGATTTTTTTGCAGCAGATGTGTCATTCGCTCCTCAAGACGTGCCTGTAGCCACTGCAGCCACGACTCCACATTCTCCAACCGATCGACCTTCATCGGTAGCTGGAATGTCTCACATAGCTGCTCTGCAGCTTCTCTCATCGTCTTTTGATCTTCCATTTTGTTTCCTTTTGTCTCTACTTTGTGGCGGTCTTTTTTCGGTTAGGGTTGTTCTCCCTGAGGGTCTTTGTTATGTTGCCTCACGTATTGATTAACACTGCCAACGATTGTTTGAAAAGGAGAACGCACATGGCGGAAGAATTGGTCATTGAAGATTTGCAGGTGGGTGATGGACTTGAGGCGAGCGTAGGCAAGCAGGTCTTCGTACACTACACAGGCTGGCTCACCAACGGACAAAAATTCGACTCTTCACTGGACAGAAACCAGGCATTTTCCTTCCGTCTCGGCGCAGGAATGGTGATCAAAGGTTGGGATCAAGGCGTCAACGGGATGAAAGTCGGTGGAAAGCGTAAGCTCACGATCCCTTCGCACCTGGGCTACGGAGAAAGAGGCGCTGGCGGTGTCATCCCCCCCAACGCCACGCTGATCTTCGAAGTTGAGCTGCTCGACGTTCGCTAATCCCTCCCTCCTCCCTCCCAGCCCACTCCCATACACAAGCCCCACAACAGCGCCCGACTTGTCCACGAAAGAGAGGACAACTATTTTGGGAGAGCATCCGAAGATGTGTATCCAAGTCGGAATGTGAGCGCAGAAACCGCGTGAAACTTGACTTTTTGGTGGGTGAGATGCGACGAAACATCTCACAAAACAAAGAGAAACAACACACGGTGTGCTTTGGCACGCGATGACAAAATGTGCCCTTACAGATAAAGAGATTCGAAAAGAAAAGGAGTGTCCCTCATGCGAGTGATGCGATGTATATGCATTGGATGGTTGTGTTTGGCGTTGTCTGGTTGTCCATCGAGCAGCCAACAAGTCAAAAAAGAAAATCCAATGGTCCGTTTACGAAGGCAACTGCGCTCAAGCAAAGCGTCCGTTAGGGTGCAGGCGATCAAGGAGATGGGGCAATACGGAGAGAAAGCTCGTCCGGCGATTCCGATGTTGCACCGTGCGATGATCCAGGACCGCAGCTCTCAAGTTCGTCAGGCAGCCTTGAGAGCATTGCAAGACATAGGTCCTGTCGCGATTCCCAAATGGCTGGTCGCGCTTGCGTCTCGGGATCCAGAGGTCAAAAAAATCGCTCGCTCAGGTCTCTCTCGCATGACCTCAGGAGACGCGGCGCAGCTCGCAGTCTCCCTCAACTCCCCTCTCTCTGTCGTACGCCAGGCCACCCTCTCCAAGCTCAAGGAGTTGGGGCCAGGCGCCAAGCCGGCCTTGCCTGTGTTGATCAAACATCTCAAAGATCAAGAGGTTGAGGTCAGAGAAGCAGCAGCCCGTGCGATCGGACAAATGGGACCAGCAGGGATCAAAGCAATGGATCCACTCGTGGAGTGCTTGATCGCCAACAAGGCGTGGTGGCGTGTCCGCGTAGCAGTCGCCTGGGCTCTTGGTGAGTTGGGCCCCAAAGCAGCTTCGACGGCTCCACAGATCGCAAACTTGATGCAGGACAAAGACAGTGATGTTGGGAAAGCCGCGATGAAAGCGCTCATCAAACTCGGTCCCGCGGTGATCAAACCTCTCTCAGAGACGGTGATGGACAACTCCTGGCAGGTCAAACTCCAGGTCGCCAAGCTTCTCGGTATGATGGGAGCAAAAGGCGCTCCAGGGACCAAAATCCTCATCAACATCATCGGCGAGAGCGACACAGAGGTCCGCAAGCACGCTGTCATCTCCCTCGGCAAGATCGGTCCAGGAGCAGCCGCCGCAGTCCCCGCGCTCACCAAGCTCCTCCACACCCAAAAAGAAGAGCGCGTCATCTGGAAAAATACCGTCCTCAGCCTCGTCCGTATCGGGCCAGCAGGCCACACCGCGCTGCTTCAAGCGATGCAGCACAAAGAGCTGTGGTGGCTTCCTCCCAAAGTCGGAGAGATGTTAGGCGAGCTAGGTGATAAACTTGGAAAACCAGGGATGCCTTTGTTGAGCAAGACGCTCCAAAGTGAGAAGTGGGAGGTCCGCCTTACGACGACGATGATCGTAAGAAAACTCGGCCCTTCAGCAGCGCCCCTCGTCAAAACGCTCATCCAGGCGCTACAAGACAAAGATGATCGCGTCAAAAATGGTGTCGCGAAAGCCCTCGGTAGCATCGGTTCACAAGCCAAATCAGCACTCCCCGCGCTCAAGAAAGTCCTCGAAGACAAGAGCACCCCCGCAAAACTCAAGACCTCAGTGCAGCAAGCCATTCAAAAGATCAAAAGCAGTTAAAACCCCTCCTCTCCGAACACGCAACCCCACCCAAGCTACATCTTCTTTTTGGCCATCGCCTCCAACTCTGCATACGAGAAAAATTGATTGGTGTCTGCCGCTTTGATCGGTTGATCGAGTTCGAGGGTCGTGAGATCCTTTCGCCCATTGTCAGCGTGAATGTCGAGGTGGTGGTTTGCAGAGGCGTGTTTCTTCCGAAGGGATGTTTCGTACTCTGAGGGGTCTTCAAGCAACACACCAAGCACCAGATCCATATCTCCTTCGTACTCTGAGGGGGCGAGAACTGTTGCCTGCTCGTTGTCGATGGCCTCGTACAACTGACTCTCCATCTTCCAGGGCTGTGCCATTAAATCTTCGAGCATGTCAGGTGGGGTGACAACGTGATCAGAAGGAAGCAGCGTGCCTACAATCGGCTCTTCATCAATCGCCGTAAGGGCCTCTTGGCTCACAGCCTGTGCCTCTTCGATGAGCTGATCCCATTCACCGGACCAACCGTCAAAGTCAAACCCTCCCTCTCCCTGCTCATCGGGCTCTTCGACATCATATAGCTCGATGGGAGGAGTCGAAGGTGTCATGGGTTCAGGCGCTTCTTCGATCAATGTGCCCACGATCGGCGCGAGCATACCAAGCTCGGGATCGTGTTCATCGACGAGCTCCTCAGTCAACAACATGACATTTTCGTTTTGCACAGCGTCCTCAAGCTGGCTCTCCATTTTCCAGGGCTGGGCCATCAGATCTTCGAGCATATCAGGTGAAGCCACAATACGTTCAGCCTGATGAAGCGAATCTCTGGAGAGCGGCTCAGGTTCCCCGACAGCTTCATAAGTCGCAGAGACCAACCCATCGACGTGGATATCCCACTCATCAGACCACGTCTCGAAGTCGAACATGAGGGGATCTTCTTCGAGGTTGGTTTCGCGGATCGCGGGCATATCAGCCCAAGTAAACGACGCAGCATCTTTACCAAGATTGCTGAGGGCTTCGAACAGCTCTTGTGCGTTCTCCTGGTTATCAACACCTCCTGCTTGGTCTTCAGAGAATGCGGGCAACGCAACACGTGATTTGGCCTCGACGATTTGGGTCACAAAATCACCCAAGAGGTCTTCGGCCTTGGCCTGTGTCTCTCTCAGTTTTCCGGCATACTCGGGATAAAGCTGAAGGTACTCATTCGCCCCGTACAATTGGAGAACAACTTCGACGACCTCTTTATTTTGCGTGGGGGAGAGATGGTTCAGAGAGCCCTCTTCAATCAGCTTGAGCATACACTCCGCTTGCAGCAAAAGGGACTGCATAAAGAATGGATTCTGGGGGCCTTTTTCGGCGATGCGACCAGCTTGTGTGGCGGCCTGTTCGAGCAGCTCTGCGCGCTTCAAATCGTTCGCAAGAGCGAGTCGTTGGCGAGGCGCGATATGTGTCTCGCTGTGGTGGGCTTGATACTGTTGGTAGAAGTCGCGGACTTTGTCGAACATCTTCTCGAAAGAAGCTGCGTGTATCGCCTGCAAATACTCCTCGACAAATGGGATGACCCTCGCGTTGGTACAAGCGGAGAGGAAGCCGCGATAAAGGGCAAAAGGAGCCTTTCCGGATTTGAGCGCCTGCCTGTACACATTGACAGCTTCTCTGTGTGAACCTTTGCTCACAAGTTGCTGCGCTTCACGCATCAAGTGTTCGGTAGTCTCTTCTTTTTGGCGTGGTGACTTGATGGGTTTGTAGACTTGGGCAGGCTCAGCAAACTCCAAAATATCATCCGAAAGAGGACCATCCTCTGCTTGCTTTTGCAGGAGGGCACCAAAGGACACACCGAGCACCAAACAGACTGTCTGAGGGACAAACAACAGAGGCTCAGCGAGCGCGGATTGTAGTGTCGAAAACACGAACTGTGCGAGCCAAAGCACAAACACGAGGATCGCAGGCAACGAAAAAGCTTGCTTTAACGTTGTCGCGGGCAAACCGATGTGGAAGCGAGCTTCCCCCAATCCATAACGAACGAACCACACACCGGCAAAAAACGCCAGCGCTCCCCCCATCCCAACGACGAGACGCGCGCTCTCCGGGAGCAAAGTCCACAAGAGACCATGTGCTAAGACGCCAGAGAGCAAAAAAGCACCGAAAAAGAGGAGACTTCCCCAACGTCTCTCGAAGGTCGCTCCCAACCATATCAGCAACAAGAGCTGCCAAAACAACAACACGACATCACTTTGAAAAAACAACGCAGTGAAGATGGTCTGAACACGACGCTCAGCAGAGACCATCCCAAACCGGAACACAGGAAGCAACTGACGCTTCGCTTGCAGCGCATTGATCAGTGTCTTAAACTCCTGCCGCTGCTCTTGGAGTTCTTTGTTCTCAAGTTGGGCCAATTTGAGATAGATGCGTTTTTGATGAGAGCGTTCAAATAGACCTTGAGAACGAGCATATCGAAAACACGAGACCTGCGCGGGTTTATCATCCCATTCGACTTTGAAGGTCAGCGTGTTGGCGCTCGACCATCGATCACCGTGTAACCAACGCTGGGCTTTCTTACGTTCGGCTGCGTTGTTGCGGTAAGAAGTCTCTAGCAACGCGATCTTCTTTGCGTGCTCTTGAAGCGCTTTGGGAAAGAGATGTTGCTTGTACTTGGGAAGCTGTAGGTGGTCATACTGCAAATAGTAACAAGAGGTCTTCTCTTGTGCCGATTGTATCGCTTGCTTGTTCTTTTGCTGAGCGTTCTGGTTCCAGAAGAACGACGCCACGACAACCAGCACAAGCACGATTGTCAACCATGGCCACCGTGATATCGGAAGTTTACTGTTTTCTTGCTCGGAAGGATCTAAAGGCCAAAGTATCATCGTCAAGCACTTTGTAAGTTGGAGGGATCACACACACTACGAAAAGTCGTATCCCATCATAGCAAACTGAAACATGCATTGTCCAGCAATGGCTTGCGTCTATTACGGGAAAAAAGTCTGCAGGTTATGAACGGTGGATGATGATGAATCTTGAGAGAAAAAAGGATAGGAACGCGTTGCGTTAGGAGGCAAGCGCGACAGGTGGAGGGAGGACAAGTTTGCGTGCAAGCTCAAGCGCACTGTCCATCGATTGATCGCCAGCGAGCATTCGCGCGATCTCGTAGACTCTCTCGTCACCGAGCAGTGGGACAACTCTAGAGCGCGTACGTCCTCGTTGGGTTTGTTTTCGCACATGGAAGTGGTGATCAGCTTCTGCCGCGATTTGTGGAGTGTGAGAGATACAGATAATCTGCGATGAGAAGCGGTTTTGAGAGGCAATTTCACGTAGCTTTTTGGCGACCATCGTCGCGGCTGCACCTGCCACACCTGAGTCAATCTCATCGAACACAAAGGCTTGCACAGAGGACGCGCCAGCGAGCACCCGTTTGAGCGCGAGCAAAATACGACTCAGCTCACCACCTGAAGCAACACGTTCGAGTGGGTACATCTCTTCGCCTTCGTTCGCGGCGAGATAGAAGTAACCTCTCTCAGCGCCCCACGAAGCGATTCTTACGAACTCGACGTCCTCTTCTTCGTTCTCCAGCTCGGCGTTGAGCGGGATGACCTTCTCACTGGGTTGTTCACAACCATCGATCATTTCGAATGTATCGTCTTCATCAAGCTCCCACGCCAACCCATCAGGCGCTCGCAAGGCAAAGAATCGCACACAGATACGCGCTCCAGGCATCGCCAGATCGGCGAGCTCTTTCTCCACTTTATCGGCGAGGGAGGCCGCCGCTTTTTGCCTCTTGCGAGAGAGCGGTCCAACAGCTTCGAGGAGTCGTCGCTGTGCATCTTCAATCTCCTCCTCAAGGGTGTGTTCTCTTTGTTGGAGCGCAGCAAGCTCCTCCAACTCCTCTTCGATATCATCGAGTCGCTGAATCACTGTCGTAAGATCCCCGCCAAAGCGTTCTTGTAGTTTGAGGAGTTGATCCAGTCGCTCCCGGACCTCCTGCATCTCCTGCCGGTCAAAGTGTTGATTTCGACCATAAGAACGAAGAGAGCGAGCCGTTTCTTCGATCAGCATAAGGGCATTTTGTAGATCGTCGTGGAAGGATTCGACCTCTTCGTCCAGCCCCGAAAGATCGGAGATGGGATCGAGCGCTGCTGCGAGCGCGTCTCTGACAGAGTTTCCTTCGTTGTCGAGCATCGCGCTCGCACGTTGCGCGAGCTGTTGTCGCTTTTCACATTGTTGAAGTGCCTGAAGTTTCTCTTCGAGTTGTTTGTCTTCTCCAGGTTGCGGATCAAGCTCGGTGATCGCCTCCGATTGATAGTGAAGAAAATCGACACGCTCTGCCCTCTCCTGTCGTGTCTCTTCGAGCTGTTTCTTTTCGCGGAAGAGTTGGGAGAGTTGGTTGTAACGTTGTTCGACGATCGCTCGCTCTCGCTTTGCTTGTGCATAACGATCCAAAAGATCAATGTGATTTTCGGCGTTCATCAGGATGCTCTGATCGTGTTGGCGACCAAAGTCGATGATCCGCGTCGCCAACTGCCGAAGCAAACTCGCAGGAACACTCACACAGTTGATGTACGCACGAGAACGTCCGTTGTTTTGCACAACCCGTCGCAACGCGAGGGGCTCATCTTCTTCGGCTTCAATGCCCCAATCTGCCAACAAGGGCAAGAGACTCGGCTCCACGTCAAACAACGCCTCTGCCCAGGCCTCCTTGCAGCCATGACGTACCAAAGATCGATCGCTACGACCTCCTAAGACGAGATTGAGAGCCGCCAACAAGATCGATTTTCCTGCACCTGTCTCACCTGTCAGAACGTTTAATCCCTGACCAAATCGAATCTCAACGGACTCGATAATCGCAAGATTTTTGATGTTTAATTCCAGTAACATCGACGAACTCCTTCACCAAAATAGGCTTACACACCGGATGAGGTTGTTGTGTGTCTTTGTATCACGTCACAAAAGACAGCCACCTTACGCATACATTCTATTTGTTCAGTATGTCACTTCTTGACACACACGATCTGTCCTAGGGCTTCAAGCACCACACAAAGATCACTCTTTCCATCCCCCATAGAGTAAACCAAAAAAAACAAAGAATCGATTTTTCGTATGACAAGTTGTGACACCTCTGTGGAGCATACTGGTTTGTGCAAGGCAACGAGCCTGCAACACCACAATACACAAATTGATTTTGTCACGGAAACAGGAGAGACTCATGAAGGCTTACATCATCACAGATCTGTTGGCTTACATGGAAAAAGAATACAAAGAACAAGGATGTATGGATCACGCAGAGGCCATTCACCAGGCCATCTCGATCATCCGCTCCGCAAGCCACGACGATGACGATCCCATCAGCGAACCGGCACGTGGGCAATTGTTCCCCCTCATGAAACGCGCCAGCGTCTCTCTCGATGACCTGAAGGGCCACCTGCTCAAACACTACGGAATCTGCTCCACAAAAGCGATCCCATGGGGTCTATACGATGAAGTCTGTGACTGGCTCGTCGCAAAAGATCCACAGCGCAAATTCCAACACAAACAAGTGGGTGAGATCTTTGAACTTCCCACTCTCGAAGAGCTTCAGGCTGAACCCACACAACCACAACACATCCAGGAACCCCTCACACAAGAAAACCTGGACATGGATTTCATCGATGTGCTCGAAGACATTAGTCCAGAACACAACGAAAATGATGAGCGTACGCTCGAATTTTTCGACGAAGTTGAGTTCTTCGATGAGTTGGACATCCTCGACGAGCTTGAGCTGATGGACAACACAGAGCAGATCATGCCCCAACAACGCACCAATGACCCGGTGATGCAACCCCGCCACAGACGACGTCGCCCCAAAAAACGGCCAGAACACCATCAACAACACGATCAATCAACATACGAATTCTGAGGCCGTTAGATAGAAAATCTGAAGCCCCATCCACAGCCCTCCTATGTTCGATTCACACCCAAACAAAAATATCCCCACCCTACGGTTTTGTGAAAGGTGAGAATCATTCATCCCCACCTCCTTCCCTCCATCCACAACTCTTCGACAAACTCCTCTGAAAGTGGCACACATCCTGCTTTGATTTTTGTGATATGTTGTGCCCAAACCAGACACACGGAGGAGGATAAATTCGTGTTTTCCATAAAAACAACAGCCTGTTGGAAGCTCATGTTGGCAAGCGTTCTGTGTTGTCTACTCCCCACTCATGTGCTCTACGCAGCCCCAAAAAAGACAGAACGTCAACACATCACCTTTGAGAAAAAAGCACTACAAGGTTGGTTTCTTGTGGGTTTTGGACGCGCGGAGACGAAAGACCGCACTGCCAAATTGTCACAAAGCACACGAGCTGCCAAAGTGGGCAAAAAAGGCCTGCTCTTTTCGTACAAAAGGGGCGTGAAAAAAGCTCCCGCGGTGCTCTACCATCAACTCCTGCTTCGTGACTTTCAATCACTTCGTTTTTGGATCAAAGCCAAACGGAAAACAACCTGGACGATCTCACTCACCGATCTCGACGGCGCGGTCTTCTTTGCGCTCCTCAAGCTCCCAGCCAAGCGCTGGAAAAAGATCCACCTGCGTCCCCGTGACTTCCGCTGCAGCAAAGACTCACCCGTGCAAAAAAAGAAGCTCGATCCTCGTCGACTCACGACGGGATACAAAGGCTTTGATCAGGCTCTCCTCTCAGGACGAAAAAGCAACGCCATCGCCATCGATCAGCTCGAGATCACACGCCCTGCTGTCATCGTCATCAACGGTGACCTGCTGCTCAACCAACAGACCAAAGTCTTCGACAGACCCACACGCATCAAGGGCAATTTGATGTTGGTTCGAGATGCCAAGTTGGAGCTACGGTCCACACGCTTGGAGGTGGAAGGTAACATTGTGATCACACGCTCACAGCTCAAAGCTTACAACAGCGCGATCCAATTCCTTCAAAAACCATGGCAACGAAGACGCCTCGCGATCCTTCCGGCTGGGTATGTATCCCTGGATCAGAGCACCATCAGCGCCAAGGAAGGCTTCGACATCATCGCACACTCCACCGCGACACTCAGGCTCAAAAAGAGTCAACTCCGCACAAAAGGGGCTCGTGTACTCATTCATAAAAACGCGACCTGTGTCTTGAGAAGATCCAGCCACATCGATCAACTTGTGATCAGACAAGGTGCCAGGGTCCGGCTCATTGATAGCCATCATATCGGGATATCTCTAGCGTTGGGAAAAGGCACCATCGCCGATCTCTCCCTCCCAACAAAGCAAGTCAAACGTGTCTGGCTCGCTCCAACTCCCCTCAAGATGGATCTGTTTATCCAACGTTGTAAGGCACTCGACTGGAGCATCCGCCTTCAGCCTGGGGCCAAACTCACGCTCCGACATAGCAAACTCAAGGAGATCACGCTGGCCTTCCGCACCAAACAAGCCAAGCTCTCATCTCTCGGACGCACAAAGAGCTACGAAGACTTTACGCTAAAAACAGACAACCACACACTGCGCCTGTTCAAAAGCAAGCTTCGACACTGGAGCTGTGAAGCATACGGACAAACAGCGCTCACACTCCATCGCGCAACATTGCGCTCACTCAAGACCTTCAACCAAGCATCTGTACAACTCACACAATCCAAGCTGCGAGGTGAACGTGCCAATGTACAAGTTTGGGGGCAATCAGAGTTGATCATGAAAAAGAGCCACCTTCGAGGCAAACTCCACGCAAGACAGAGCGGGATCGGTTGGAGTAAACAATCGACGATCGACGGTGATATTCTCGTCTCAGAGCGCGCTCGGGTCCTTCTGACCAGCTCCACCCACAAAGGCAAAAAACTTCGTTACTTTTCGGCAAGTATTCGGCAAAAATAACGACACACTGCACACATGATCAAACAAGACAAAGGAGTCTCCATGAATGTGATCGAGTTACAAGGATCATTTGGCATCGAGCAGCTCAAACACGCAGAGCGTGAAAGACTGACTCCCGGTCCAGGACAGGTCCTGCTCAAAATGAAAGCCGTCTCACTTAATTACCGTGATCTCTTGATGGTCAAAGGACACTACAACCCCAAACAACCACTTCCGCTGATCCCCTGCTCTGATGGGGTCGGTGAGGTTGTCGAACTAGGTGAACGTGTTCAGCGCGTCAAAGTAGGTGATCGTGTCTCTCCCAACTTCGCCCCCACGTGGCTCAATGGTCCCCCAAACAAAGAGAAAGCCCGCGCGACATTAGGTGGCCCCCTCGACGGGACACTCACACAATACATGCTCGTCGACGCGGAGAGCCTCGTCAAACATCCCAAGCACCTGAGCAACGAAGAGTGCGCAACCCTCCCCTGTGCAGCGCTCACGGCATGGAGCGCTCTCGTCACCCAAAACAAAATTCGCGCCGGAGAGAGCGTCCTCGTACAGGGAACAGGTGGTGTCTCGCTGTTCGCCCTCCAGTTCGCCAAAATCATGGGCGCACGTGTAATCGTGACATCGAGCAGCAACGAGAAACTCGAAAAAGCGATCGAGCTCGGCGCAGACGAAGGTATCAACTACAAAGAACAACCAGAGTGGGGGAAGATCGCGAAGAAGATCGCTGGAGGCGAAGGTGTCGACCACATCATCGAAGTCGGAGGCGCAGAGACACTCAAGCAATCTCTACGTGCTGTAAAGATCGGTGGCAACATCATGATGATTGGGGTGCTCTCAGGTGTCCAATCGAAAGTCCCGCTGACTTCGATCTTGATGAATCAGATCCGGGTACAGGGTATCCTCGTTGGACACCGCGAAGGATTTGAAGCGATGAACCGCGCGATCACCCACCACCAACTCCACCCCGTCGTCGATCGAGTCTTCTCATGGCAAGACATTCAGGAGGCATTTCGCTACCTGGAGAGTGCAAAACACTTTGGCAAGATCTGTGTGAGTATCGACAGCTAACCCCCTCAAACAAACGATCACCCCATCGTATCGCCGCCGCTTGTTCGTCCGAGTTTCCTCAAGGCAGCTTGCAGACGAGGCCCAAGGCGCCCACGCATATCTTCTTTGTCAACAGAGCGGTAGAGCGCTTCGCGTGCATCGATGAGGTTGGTCTTGACCAACTCTTCGAGGTGAGAGTTGAGTAAGAGGTTCCCCTTACCGATCATCGATGAGGCCATCTGGTGGGTTTTACCAGAGCGAACCATGTTGGCGATCGCTGAGTTCATCGTCAGGACCTCAAAGGCCGCGACCCGTCCTCCACCCATTTTCTTACAAAGTGACTGACAGATCACCCCTTTGAGGGTATCACTCAACGATGAACGTACCTGACTTTGTTGTTCAGCCGGAAACATATCGATAATCCGGTCGATGGTGCTGATGACGTTGTTGGTGTGAAGTGTACCAAAGACGAGGTGACCGGTGTGAGCCGTTTCAATGGCCAGGGCCATCGTCTCAAGGTCACGCATCTCACCAACGAGGATGATGTCGGGGTCTTCACGAAGGGCTGCACGAAGTGCCTCGTCAAAGCCTCCCACGTGTGTCCCGATTTCACGTTGGTGCACGAGACACTTTTGACTCCTGTGGACAAATTCGATGGGGTCTTCGAGGGTGATGATGTGTTTTTTGTTTTTCTCGTTGATCGAGTTGAGGATAGACGCGAGTGTAGTTGACTTACCTGAACCTGTTGGTCCGGTGACGAGCACAAGCCCTTGTTGGAAGTTCGCCATGTTCCGAATAATTTGGGGCAAACGCAACTCTTTGGCGGATGGGATGCCGATCGGGATCTGACGCAACGCTGCGGAGACACCGTTATCTTCGCGATAAATATTGACCCTGTAACGAGCGATTCCTTCGAGGGTATAAGAGAAGTCAGTGTGGCTCTTGTCTTCAAACTCAAGGCGGCTGCGCTCCGGCATCATGGGCTCAAGCAGTTCAAAGACTTCATTTCTACCAAGTTCTTTGGACTCGGTAATTTCGAGCAAGTCACCATCGATCCGCCAGCGCATTTTTTGATTGGCGGAGAGGTGGAGGTCCGAAGCGTTCCGTTTGGCCATCTCTTTCATCAATGGGAGGATTTTGCCAAGCCGCTCGCGTTTTTGTTCGGGTGTGAGCTCGCGGACTTCGAAGCGGTTGGCCATCGCCATTTTGCCTTGCCGATCGCCCGGCAAGAGTCCAGCCATTGCCAGTCCAGCGAGCTGTGTTTGGCTCGCGTGCGCAGGTAATGCATCGGATGAAAGGCTACGCCCAACGACACTCGCCAGCGCCCCTGACTGCTCTAAAGAGCCGGAGGAAGAGGAGAGAGAAGGATCAAACAGACCATGCTTCTTCAACACGATCTCGAAGTCGTGTGGGCTAATACGGTAGACTTGTAACCGCAGCCCTTGGCGAAACTCGCGGATCGCGCCTAGTTGATGATGATCTGGAAGATCGACCATACACAGCTTCAGCATGTTGTCCTTGAGAAAGACGGGAACAAAACGATGTCTGTTTAACATCGCGGTGGGAAAGAGTTGCAACACATCGGCAGGGATCTGACCAACATCAGCCACATCCATCAAAGACGGCGAGAGGTCTTGCATGACACGCGCCAACCGCTCTCCTAGATTGCGACTAAATTGAAGCGCGAAGCCATGTAGCTTTGTCATCATCAAATCAAACGCGTTGAAGTCAAACTGCAAGACGTACAAACGACTCGCCGCGACGACTGTCACAAAGCGTGGCTTCCCGGTCATCAAGCTTATATCACCAGCCAGATCCAGAGAGGATAATTGATGAAGCTCAATTTGATAGTTCAACTCAGGACGATTCATCCACACAGAGGCCTCACCTGACAACAGCATATAAAATGCGGTGGGTGTCTCGCCTTCTCTGAACAACTCCTCTTGAGGTGTGTACTCGACCACCTTGCTGTAGGAAAGTACTATTTCTATATCGCCGATATGAAGGGAACTAAAAAGTGGAGACTGCTTGAGAGCGTTCTTTGCCCACTCTCTCAACTCACCTTGGATTGCATGCTCTTTCATCTATCATTCTCTTATGTTATCCTCTCTTCAATCCAAACACAGTCACCCTCTGCATCGGATGTTGCCTTGTCAAGAGGTCTCGTTTTCGAAGTACAGCTATGTATTCTCGGAAGATGAAGTCCTTTGTGGACACTAGAGGTCAAGAGCACACCAAAGAAAGTGCTACGGATGCATCACCTCATCAAAAGTCCTCATCCTGTTGCATAAAGTGCACTTATCCATAACAGAGACATCGACCTGATGTCAATGAATCGAACACACCGACAATGACTTGTGAAAACAAATACAAGAGCATACGAAGAATCATTCACAACAGAGGAAGGTATGGGATTCGAACCCACGCACCCTTTCGGGCTCGCCGGCTTAGCAAACCGGTGCCTTTCCGCTCGGCCAACCTTCCAAAACATGCGCGTTTTTGGATAGAGACACGCATACAACTCGTTACAGAGGAAGGTACGGGATTCGAACCCGTGCGCCCTTTCGGACTCGCCGGCTTAGCAAACCGGTGCCTTTCCACTCGGCCAACCTTCCATATATCAACAACATTGCGGAGAGGACGGGATTCGAACCCGCGAGGCATTTATGCCCACCTGTGTTCCAAACAGGCTCCTTCGCCACTCGGTCACCTCTCCAATCAGGAAGATATGGGATTCGAACCCATGCACCCTTTCGGGCTCGCCGGCTTAGCAAACCGGTGCCTTTCCACTCGGCCAATCTTCCAAAATATGCGCGTTTTTGGATAGAGACACGCACACAACTCGTTACAGAGGAAGGTATGGGATTCGAACCCATGCACCCTTTCGAGCCCACCGACTTTCGAGATCGGAGCCTTTCCACTCGGCCAACCTTCCGTAAAGGATTTACTTTTCCAAGACAACAGAGGAAGGTACGGGATTCGAACCCGTGCACCCTTTCGGGCTCGCCGGTTTTCAAGACCGGTGCCTTGCCGCTCGGCCAACCTTCCAAATAGAGTCCGCAATACGCTGCTGCGCAGACTACATCGACGAAATGTCAAACTTAGACAACGCTCTCGCTTCCATCATGACGGACGCAAAGATGCATCAAGGTTTGAGGTCGTTGAATTCAAAAAGAATGTGGAGATGAGCGTACACAAGAGGTCGCAACTGAAGCTCTCAAGAAACCAGACAGTCGGCTCCAGAGTCTACATGCGCAGACTCTCGTCGTCGTGAGGCGTCGCAGACACAGCGATGCTATGTGTTCTGCTCACGCTTTGCCTGAGGCTTCATCATTGGCCCTCTTGTGTGCGCTTCTTTGCACCCAACGGCCTTAGATTTTGTACTTGAAATGAAATGGTGTTTGTCGTGCGAAACAAAAAACCCCGTTGATTGAGACCAACAGGGCTGAGTACGTTGAGTATGTAAACTCGTGACTCAGACCGTTGCACAACTCGATGAGGAGGATGAGGAAGATGAACTGAGGCTGGAACCTGTTTGCATGAAAACG
This sequence comes from Deltaproteobacteria bacterium, assembly GCA_002731275.1. GTDB lineage: Bacteria > Myxococcota_C > UBA6777 > UBA6777 > UBA6777 > UBA6777. The sequence goes on from PCBK01000052.1 coordinate 243,796, forward strand.
ATGCAATTTGTCACCAGTGTGTTTGTATGTTGTGTTGTCATGTTCATCTTATAAAACCTCGCTTGGGAGGGACAAAAGGATTTGTTTTTCGTTGCTGTATTGTGTTACGCAGAACACCCAAGGTGAGTTCAAAAAAAGTCAGATTTTTTTTTGAACTCACCGATTCGTCAGTCGTATCCCCAAGCAGGCAGATGCTTTGCCCTTTGTATCATTAAAAGACAAATGGCCCACACGGTGCAAAAGACGCCTGACTCAAGGACAACGAAAGAAAAAGTCCATCGTTGTGTCGTGTGCAACCTACAAAACAGGAGAGTCCAAATGAGCGTGATCGCCATGGAAGTTGTCGAAAAGAAAAATCACCCAAATGCCGATGCATTGAAGATTTACCAATTTCAAGCGCCGGGCTTCGACACGATCCAGGTGATCGCCAACCTGGAAAATGAGTACGAACCTGGTGATGTCGTCGCCGTCGCACAAATCGGCGCGCACCTCAAAGACGGACTCAAGATAAAGAAGACACGGCTGCGTGGGGTTGAATCATATGGAATGGCCATGGGAACAGTCGACCACGAACCAGGTACAGATCTGACGACAGAGCACTGTCTTCCTCCAGAACCAGTGAAGGTAGATGCCGAGACATTCCCAGTCAAAGTCGCGAAATGGACGAGCATTGAACTGTTCCACAATATACGACGCTCCCTCGACAAAGAGAAAGAGCTCGATGGGGAGGCCTTCACCTACCCCAAGGTCACTTACAAAAGCAAAATCAAACTCGACGGCACCAACGGTGGGATCCATCTCCTTCCGGATGGGACAGTGATCCCACAGAGTCGCTCTCGACTGCTCACTGTGCGCGACGACAATATCCAATTTGCAGCGTGGGTAGAGGCCAACAACGCATACTTTTCGGCGCTCGCACGTTCACTCGGACAACATACCATCTTGTTTGGAGAGTGGTGTGGAAAGGGCATCCAAAAACGCACCGCGATCTCAAAAATTGATCGCAAAATCTATGCAGTATTCGCCGTCCAATACGGCGACCACAACGAACTCGATGCCATGCTCGATGTCGAGCCAGCGCGCATACGCGCGCTGCTCCCTTCGCATCCCGATATCTACGTGTTGCCATGGCTTGGTGACGATCTCGTCATCGACTACGGCGATCAAGCACAAATGCAAACCATCGCGACACAGCTCAATACATTTGTCGAAGACGTAGAGCACAAAGACCCGTGGGTCTCTGAGCACTTTGGCGTCGAAGGACTTGGCGAAGGGATCGTCCTCTACCCATTTCTCAAAGAGATGACAGAGGGACCTGTACACCGAGGAGATTGTACAGGACTGATGTTTAAAGCAAAGGGCGAAAAACACCGCGTCGTCAAACAAAAAAAGTCCGTTCAGATCGATCCAGAGGTCGCACAGAGCATCGAACAATTCGTCGATATGTTTGTCACACAAGCCCGCCTTGAGCAAGGTCTCCAAGAAGCCTGTGAAGGTGAAGCTGACCCTCGCAAAACGGGTAACTTTCTCAAGTGGTTTGGACAAGATGTCAAAAAAGAGAGCGTCGCGGAGCTAGAAGCATCCAACCTCGAATGGAAAGATGTCTCCAAAGCCGTTATGAACCGAGCCAAAAAATGGTATCTCACACAAGCATGAAGGCGTAGAGAATACTGTCGCCTGTCCCCACAACATGACCTACAGACCTCCACATCCCCCTCCTCCCTGTAACAATCTCCACAAGCAAAGTTGGTCAAAGACCGCAAAAAATGGTATGTATTCATTGGATGCGTTGTCACACAACAAGCCAAAAACATCACAGTTGGAGACGATACATGACACAACACTCCACAGCACTTGAGAAAGTCAAGGAACTGACTCGACTCAATGAACAACTTGTTGAAGCCCGACGCGCTCGTAATGAGCATAGACAAGCACAACTCAAACAACAGATCGAGGAGGTGATGCGCAATGGTGTCAGGCAAACCCATCACGCTCCAACAGCATCGCAGTCAGCGCAGAGACCCATAGAACATGTGGTCAAAAGAGCACCCACTGCGAGTTCTCCGAAGAGCTCCTCTGCAATGGATTTGATGAAAGAACTCACGGAGATCAATATGCGGATCGTGGACGCGAGAAAGCGCGACGCCCATGAAGAAGCGCAACGTTTACAAAAACGCGCACAAGAGATCATGCGCAAGGGCATCGCAAGCACGTAATCACCTGGTACACAGACCACACCACAATAGGACAGGAGCTCTTGGATGAGTTGGAATCCAGATCAACCAGATCGCAGAAAAAACCGTTCAAATGTCCCATCAGAGGCTGTCAAAAAACAGCTCGAAGCGATCGCACAGGATGGACGGCTCAAGGCCGCACTGCTCGCAGATGAAGACGGACTCACGGTTGTCAACATAGAGTCAGATCACGACACAGAATCATTTGCAGCCCTCGCGGGTTTTCTGTGGAACACCAGCAAAGAGATCGAGAGCGTCGCAGGGTTGACCAAGATCGACCAACTGACGCTGACTGACCCAGAAGGTGATACGATCATCTGTCGATTCTTTGAATTGTTAGGGCAGCCAGTGGTGCTTGGAGTGATTGCAGCAGATGGGGATGACTCGCGAAGACCGTTCACAGATCGCGCGATCGCCGGTATCAAAAGGATCTTTGCACAAGCACAAGAAGACGCTCAACAAGGGGATGTCTAGCGTTATTTATGGGGTGGGTTGTTTGTGAGCGAGCAGATCAAAGTAAAAAGTCGTCCCTTCGCCGAGTCTGGTTGAAAAATTGAGCTGGCCTTTCAAACGCTCCGTGATCGTCTTGCAGATACTCAAACCAAGCCCTGAGCCTCCCTTTCTTCGTCCCTCCGGAGACTTTGCTTGTGTAAAACGATCGAAGATACGACCCCGTAATTCTTCGGGGATACCCGGCCCTTTATCCGATACAGAGACACGAACATATCGTTCAAATCGCTCAACTGCGATCTCCACGACCCCCTCCTTGGGTGAAAACTTCATCGCGTTGGAGAGCAGGTTATTGAGCACCTGAATCAATCTGTCTCCATCGACGTACACGTACACCTCTGGCAATTCGCGTGTCAGGTTCATGGAGACGTTATACTTCTTCGCGTAGCCTTCGTTTTCGGCGATAGATTGGTGAATAAGAGGCATCAGTGGCCTCATCTCCATGAAGAAATCCATCTTGCCGGATTCGATCTTTTCTATATCGAGAATGTCGGAGATCAGCCTGACAAGTCGTTCACTGTTGCTGTTTGCGATCTTGATCATGGAGATCGCGTTCTCGGAGAGCTCTCCCCCGACACCGCCAAGTAACAAGCCCAGAGATCCATGAATAGAGGTCAAAGGTGTGCGCAACTCGTGGCTCACGATCGAGATAAACTCACTCTTCATCTCTTCAATTCGCTTGCGCTGTGTGATGTCGCGAAAGATTCCCTGTGTAGAGACAAACTCACCATCCGAGTTGAACTTACCGTTCATGTTGCCTTCGAGTGAGATCTCACTGCCACTACGTGTGAGGAAGACCACTTCAAACTCTTCGACAGGTTGGCCTTGAATGACCTTCTGAAAGACCTCGACATACCGAGTCCGTGAGGTCGCGGACAAGACATCCCATATCGCGAGTGTTTCCATCTCATGGGGTTCATAGCCCAAGGTCTGACGCCACGCTTTGTTGACGTACAAAATTTCCCCAGAGGGTCCGACACTTTGGATGAGATCGTTGGCGTTTTCAAAGAGCTCTCGGTAACGACGTTCACTCTCTTGCAAAGCCTTTTCGGAGCGCTTTCGCTCTGTGATATCGCGGATGATCACGGTAAACATCCGGTACTGCCCGATCCACATATCGCTGATCGACAGCTCAACAGGAAACTCCGAGCCATCCTTACGCCGCGCCACAGCCTCTCCGCCTGTTCCCAAGATAGAGCTTAACCGCGCAGGTTCCGTTTTCAAGATCTCCTGTGTCGTGATCTTGATTTTGGGTGTCGCGAAGAGTTGCAGAAAGTTTTGATGCTTGATCTCTCCCACAGTGTAACCAAACAACGACTCCGCAGCAGGGTTAAAAGATTCGATCAAACCGTGCATACTGATGGTAATGATGCCGTCACGGACATTGTTGAGCAGCGCACGCATCCGCGTCTCACTGCTACGTTGTCGCTCCTCTACCTTATGAACATCTCTAGAGTAAAGTTCTTGCACACACCAGGCCGCGAGGTCCATCAGTGACTCTTTCTCATGTTCTTGAAACTCACGCACGCGAAAATCCATGACACCGAGGACTCCGACGCTATTTCCTTCTCGATCGTGTAGAGGAACACCGGCAAAGAAACGCACATAAGGGTCTTCTTTTACCCACGGATGTTGAGACAATCGTTCATGCCCGGTCGTATCGGAGACCACGCTCAGACGATTACGCTCGATCGCCATCAACCCCATCGCATGGTCTCTGCCGATCTCATCGGCCTCCAAACCAATCGATGACTTAAACCACATGCGATCTGTGTCCAACAAACCGATATATGCAATGGGGACGCCAAATAGACGCTGCGCCGTCCGGACAATCCGGTCAAAACGCTCCTCCCTTGGAGAGTCCAAGATATTGATCCGCTGAAGAGAAGCCTGACGTGCTTGTTCGTGAATTGTAAGAAGAGCCATCCAAACCACCATGTCTCGTTTTATTGTGTCCTTACACCCTCCAAGCACTCTACCTCATTTCCACACACGTTTCAAAGGAGATCTGGAGGGACGTGTTTCTTTTTTCACGACCCAAAGAAACCGTTGGATGTGTGCATACACGAACCCCCTCTTGTTGACAAGGCTCACATCCTTATCCAAAACATACACAGTGGACTCTGAGGTCGTGAGGGTCAGTATCAACCCACAAAACAAAGCCCCAACGTATCTCTCCTCTCATAACGTTCATTCCCACTCACCGCCATTAAAAACAGTATTTGCAGCCACTTAGAAAACTGGACGTAAAAAAGAAGGGTGAAACAAGGTGAGACGTCCCCAAAACATCTCTTTCGAGTCACTGTATAAAAATAGTGATGCTCGTCACACTGACAGACAGTCTTGACACTACACGATCACAGCCAAAATGGAGGACAACCCCCGCTCTTCCCCAAGATACAGAAATACATACACAAAGACACATCCTCAGTCATGGCAGTGGACACCGTACACATAAAACCCTTCATTTCATTGTAAAAGTTCTATAACAAGGCGTGAGTGACACACACAAAAACACCCGACAAGAGTAAGACGACAAACATACCCTGAGGAGAGGTGTAGTGCATTGGGAAGAATAACTAAAAACAGTCCACTCCATTGAAATGACTGAGGTGCACTGAATTTTTTCTGTAGAGAAGGGCATTTTTCTATTGATTTTTGGGATTCTGCTCTGTAATGTAATACGAAGTCATTGTGTGGGGATGAAAAGAGACATCCAATATAGACCGACTTCAAAACGACATCCTCTTTCACACAACATATCCTTCATTCAACACACAAACACAAGTGTGGGATGCTATACGAGACGATTTGCATGGTTGCTAAGAGAGCTTCTTTCGTAAACACAACAACCCCCACACCGAACAAAATGCTCTGGACCATTCCAAAGGAGAAAACAATGTCGAAAGCGAAAGTTGAACTGCCAGACGGCACCAAAGTAGAGATCGAAGCTGGAACGGATGTAATCGTAGAGATCATCTCAGGCCTTTTGGGTCCACGATACAATCCAGGGACGCCTGCTGCACCCACCAAAAAAGCTGACACTGCAGCGCCCGCAGAAGAGCCTGCTGTTGAGGAAGAAACCTCCACAGAAGAAGCAGAACCCAAAAAGACACGTGGACGCACCAAGGCCATCGCACAGCCCCTCAAGAAAAAGCGTGGAGCCAAGAGCGCAAAGTCCGTCAAGACAGCAAAAAGCAAGGCAAAGCCAAAGGCGAAGCCCAAAAAGTCATCTAAAACAACATCCCAAACGTCCAACATGACAAGCGGTGAAGCGATCGAAATGCTCGACGCTGAGAACTACTTTGTCTCCAAACGTACCATCCCCGAAATCCGCGAAGAGTTGGCCAAACGAGGTCACGAATTCCAAGGGCGACAACTCTTCCCCGTCTTGATCAGCTACACCAACAAAAAATCCTTTACACGCGCAAAAGACAGCCAAGGCATCTGGTCCTACAAATCCAAGCGCAAGTAATTCCCAGTCCCTCCCCCCTCCTCTCTTTTTCCCCCTACAAAAGACATCAATATGACTGAATATCTTTCGTACCTGCTGGTCTTCGTCGTTGGCTTTGTCAGCGCAGGTTATGGCGTCTCAGCAGGTGGCGGGGCCCTACTCACGGTGCCTTTTTTGACCTTCATGGGGCTCAATCCAGTCCACGCAGTCGCGACGAGCAAACTCGGCAGTCTTGGACTGTCGATATCCGGTCTGTGGAGCTTTTCCAGGCAAGGACACGTGGACTGGCGGATAGGGTGGTGGATGACCGCCTTAATGGGCGTAGGCAGCCTTATTGGCACGTATGCGCTCGTCTCCACACCTATCGCGTGGGTCAAGCAAGCCATCGCGGTCATGATCTTGTTTGTGCTGTTGCTCTTTTTCCTGTTCCCCAAGGCTGGATTACAGCAACAAAAAGCGCCTCCCAACGCCGGACGTTTCTGGGGTGGACTGTGCCTGACATTTCTGCTCGGTATCCTGACGGGTTTTTACCAAGGAGGCGCAGGGACCATGGCTGCCTACATCATGATCCTGTGCTTTGGGCAAGATTTTCTCCACAGCGCAGGCACACGTAAGCTCCCCTTTTTGATCGCAAACGGGCTCTCATTGGTGGTCTTGATACAACATCAAAGTGTCCACTTTGTCATGGGACTCAGTCTGAGCGCCGGCTCATTTGTTGGAGGGTATGTAGGCTCTCGGTGGGCTGTACGGAAAGGAAACAGGTGGGTCAAAGTTCTGTTTGTCACAGTGGTCGTGCTTTCGAGCCTGCGTATGCTCTTTGTTTAAAGCGACGGGACTAAGACAACTCATCTCCTTCGGACACAGGGAGCTTACAAGGCAGCGCGACAAAGAAAGTGCTCCCCTCTCCAACATCACTCTCAACCCACAAACGACCGTGGTTGTTCTTGATAAGCTCGTGACATAAGATCAAACCCAGACCCGTTCCCTTCTCTTTGGAGGTCCCTCTCGTCGTCGTTTGCACATCGATACGAAACAGCTTATCAATTTGCTCCTTGGACATCCCCACACCGTTATCCGCAAAGGCGATCACCATCTCGTCGTCTTTCACCTCACAAGAGATTCGAATCCAGCCCCCCTCGTAAGTAAATTTGATCGCGTTGGAGACGAGGTTTCGAAAGACAGTCTCGATCATCTTCTTGTCGACAAACACCGAACAATTCTTGTCAACAGTAGTTTGAAGCTCAACTCCCTTTCGTTTTGCGGTGTCTTCGAGGAGATAGAACGTATCATCTACAAATTTTTGCAGGTTGTGATGTGCGGGGTGAAATTGCATGGTGTTCATTTGTAGACGAGACCATTCGAGCAGGTTTTCGAGAAGTCGAGAGAGCGTGTGTGCTGACTTATGCATATTTCCAGAAAATCGGATCACCTCCTCAAGTGACAATTCATCGATGCTCTCCATCAGCGTTTCGGTCGTCAACAGGAAGGTGTGGAACGGATTGCGTAGGTCATGTGCGACGATAGAAAAGAATCGGTCCTTGCTCGCGTTGAGCTGCTTCAGCTCGGTGTTTGCCTCTTGAAGCTCTGCAGTTCGCTGCGTGACCTTGTCTTCGAGCTCTGCGTTCAGTTGTGTCAACTTCTGCACAAGTTTTTCATTCTCGACCTCCAGTTCATAAGCCTCAAGAGCCCGTCTGATCGTCATCATCATATCATGAGCGCCGAAAGGCTTCAGGACAAATTTATAAATTTGTCCCTTGTTGATGGAGGCAATAATCGCATCGACGTCAGTGTACCCAGTCAATAAGATGCGTTTTGTCCGTGGAATAATATCGAGAGAGGCTCGAAAAAGTTCGACACCCGTCATTTCAGGCATGCGTTGATCGCTGATGATCATTTGGATGCGTTCAGGATTCTCTTGTGCCTTGATCAAGGCGAGGGCTTCGAGTCCATCTTTCGCTTCAAGGATCTCATACTCATCTTGGAGCAGATCCGAGAGCGTCATGAGGTTGTGTTCTTCGTCGTCGACGATCAGGATGGTGTGTCGTTTGGTTTGCTTCTTTTTTTCCTGGGCTTTCGCCAAGGCTTCTCGTTTGAAGATGCCCATAATCCTGTTTCCTTCTTACGCGTTAGGAGGATGATTGCCATACGACACGGAACAGCGACACACCTTTCTCCTTCCCCTTGAGCTGTGCGAGCCCTGCGGGTTCAAAAGGAGGCATTTGTGGCTCTTGCTGGCACGCATCCACCATTCCCTGGGAGATCACGATCTCAAGGGCATCGGCTTCGTGTTGGATACGTGCTGCGGTGTTTACGACGTCACCGTAAACATCATGTTCTTCAACAATACCTTCCCCTCTATGAATCCCGATGCGGATCCGGATGGGGTGCAGGGTTGTACTCTCTTGGTTGTACTCCTCGAGCATTCGCTGCATCTCAGTCGCAGCAAGAATGGCCCGGTGGGGCACTTCAAAGGAGGCCATGATCGCGTCACCGATGGTCTTGATCACGCGGCCTTGGTGCGCTTCGATGATAGGAAACAGGAGGTTATCGTGTGTTTGTACAAGCAATCGTCCGGCGACATCACCGTGCTCATCATAAAATCGCGTGGAGCCTTCGAGATCTGTAAACAGGACGGTGATTTCACGACGAAAGAGTCGGGCACGCTCTTCGGGTGTGAGCAACCCTTCAAAGAGATCTTTTGCGGCCTTTTGTGTGTACGCATCGGGGCGGTGAAGAAGGCCAGTGGAGGCATTTCTGTAAACCATCCGTCGATCCGGATCCAGCCTGACAGGAAACGCGATCGCGTTGGGTGTTGACTTGTCCTCCGAAGGGACCGCCAGCATAAAGGGCATCAATGGAAAGAGTTTGCGTCCCACGCGATCGAACAGATACAGCGTCTGTTTTTCCAACCCACGACGGCTGATGTAGGTGGAGTGTTCTGGGTTAAGACCTCGTAGAATGGTCAGATCGTGGTGGACCCCCTCTCGGGTAAGCTCGACTGAATCGACACGCACAAGATCAAAGTCGATGAGCCGGTAAATACGACGAAAGATCGCGTACAAAAATGGGTCGAGCACCTCGACCACTTTTTCGACCTCTCGCTCTTCAAGGAGCGAGTCATCCCGCCACATATCGTCGTAATAATCCGCCAGGATCTGCATCGTCTCGATGGGCGTAATCTCCTCTGGCGCATCGAAGCCAACGAGCGGCGCAACGACCTCGGCAACACGTCTGAGTAGGAGTGCTTCTTCCTCCTGCTTCCAGGTATCGACGATCAGCAGATCGCGAAGCTCCCTTGAGAGGAAGCTCAATTTTTTCTCTCTGTAGACATCGCCAGCCGCAGCGAGCAGACGAATCCAGGCGTGAGGTCCCATGCGACCTGCGAGCTGTTGAAGTCGCCTGTTCAAACCAGGATCAAAGGTTCGATCGTGGACGTAACAGGCCATTGTGATCGTCCCCAACCAGGAAAGCAACATCTCAAACTGCGCTGCGAGTAAGCCGTGTCGAACTTTTACGGTCGTTTTTCTCTCAGGGGAGTTGCGAAAACGATACCGAACTTCAGCGAGAGGTGTTGGGTATTCATCTTGTACGACGCGCTCAAAATCATCCCCTTTGGGGCGGTGATCCAGTGCTTCTTTTGCCGACTTCAACAGGATCTTGCGTTTGACGGGCTTGGGCAAGTATGTCACGGCCCCCAAACGACCAAGCTCAGCGGCCTCCTGAAAGGAGTGATTTGCGGTCTGGATGATGCAAGGCAGTGAGGGGCAAAGTTGACGGATTTGCTGCAAGGCACCGCGCCCATCAAGGCGGGGCATGTCCAGATCGAGAACACACAGATCATAGGAGGTCTCTTGGACTCGCTCGACAGCCTCAATACCATCTTGGGCAGTATGGACCTCATAGCCTGCGGAGCGAAAGATGACGCGCACTGCGTCTAGGATCTCTTCTTGATCATCGACGAGCAGCAGTTGCCTTTTGCCAGAGCTCTTGCGTGAACGTGCGATCAAGCTAGAAGAGATCGATGACTCAGGTTCCCACTGCATCAAGCGAACATTGAGCGGGGCTTGCTGACGCACACTGGGTGAGGCTTGCTGACGCACACTGAGCGGGGCTTGTTGGGCCATACTGACAGGGGTCTTCTCGCGCACAGACTCCAGCACCTTTGGGCTGGAGTCGATATCAGCAGTCGGCTCCAAGTGAAACCTCCGAGAATTCAGCTCCTCTGCAGGTGGGCTGATGCTTTGCCTTTGTGTATTCGATATGGGCGTCTTCTCACCAGGTTGCTTCTCCAACAAGAGGCTTTTCGACTGGTACGAACCCTGTGTGTGTTCGTCAACGCTTCGAACTTTTTCGACCGCGCTCTCTCGCGTTTGTGCCCATTGTTGATTTCGTTCACCGAGCTGATCAGAGGCCGCCCCATCCATCAACCACCGGACATACCGAGCAAGACGGCGAGCGCCTGCCACCATCCCCTGATCCATCATAAAGCTCTCTAAGTCTTCGAGCAGCTCACCACAGTCGGCGTAGCGTTCATCTCGGTCATACGAGATAGCCTTCATCACGATAGCTTCGAGACCTTTGGGGTATCCCTTGCGATACAGGGAGGGTCGTTCGTACTGCGCAGTGATGATCTTTTTGAGCGTCGCGGCTTCGCTGTTACCGTAAAACAAGCGATATCCAGTAGAGAGCTCCCAGAGGACGACACCAAGCGCAAATACATCCGTCCGCTGATCAATGGGTTGATCGTCGATCTGTTCGGGAGACATGTAAGCATATTTGCCTTTGACAACGCCTGTTTTCGTGAGATGAAGTTGCGTGACGGCTTTCGCGACCCCAAAGTCAACGATTTTCACATGTCCATCGAGGCTAATCATGATATTGGGAGGGGAGATATCTCTGTGAACGATGTTGAGAGGTTGTTGTTCGGCGTTTTTGAGCCGATGTGCGTGATCCAGTCCAGTGCAAACATCCATCACGACGGCACAACAATATTCGTAGGGGATCAACACACCTGATTGGATCGCTTGTTTGATCAGGTGGTTAAGGACAAATCCATCGATGTACTCCATCGCCATGTAGTACACGTCGTCTGCATGACCGAGCTTGTAGATCTGACAAATATTGGGATGATTAAGGCGCGCAGCGAGCCGTCCCTCATCGAGAAACATACGAATAAAGTCTTCGTTTTCAGTAAGATGAGGTAAGATCACCTTCACAGCTAGGCGCTTCTCGAAACCTTCAACACCGATCTGCCTAGCTTCCCACACTTCGGCCATTCCACCAGAGGCGATTTTGCGAACCAACTCGATATCATCAAGTCGCTTTTTTTTCTGAAGCATACAACCCATCCCAACCACATGAACGAATCAGGTAACTGCAAGAAAACACATTTCTTCTTGTGGCCACCTTATTTGCGCAGAAGACCTGTGAGAGTGGTGCCAACCTCAACTCTCTACATCCACAATAAAAACCAAGAAAAACGACGACATGGACGTCGCATCATCCTCTTTGAACAGTGCGCTAGCGTTGGAGTATAAACGTTAAGAACTCCCCTGCCAAGGTCCATTTTCGTTTTGCGCCACATTCTCTTCAAGCAACCGACAAAAGCGTTTCCATCTTTCTCGCTCGTAGACGCAACGTCTTCATGTTCTTTGTATCAATGATGACAATCATCCCACAAAAAATTATTCAATTTCGCGAGAACCAAGCAGGACAAGACCATCCAAAGAAAAGACATCCCTACAGATGGGATCACTTCTTGAAAAACGTGGATAAGAGCGTTACAAAGAAGCAACCAAAAACGAGGCTCCCTCTTGTAAGCCAAATGGAGAAGAGAATGTCAGCGACGATCTTACTTGTAGAAGACGAAGAAGATCTCATAAACACGCTCGAATACAACTTTCAAAAGGAAGGGTATCAAATCCAAAGCACAATGAAGGGGAGCGAAGCGATTCAGCTCGCCTCCGAGCCACCCTTCCCCGACTTGATGGTCCTCGACCTCATGCTCCCTGATATTTCAGGGATCGAAGTATGCCGTCAGATTCGTTCATCCGAAAGTACCAAGCACATCCCCATCTTGATGTTGACAGCCAAAGGCGAAGAGATCGATCGCATTGTAGGATTCGAGGTCGGCGCAGATGACTACATGGTGAAGCCTTTTAGCATTCGTGAGTTGATCTTGCGTGTACGTGCGCTCTTGCGTCGCTCACAACACACACAGTCCAACGAAACCACACCTGAATTGATGCGCTTTGGCCGTCTACGACTGGACCCTACAGGCCACCAAGCCTGGATTGATGACAAAGAGCTGAAGCTCACCGTTTTGGAGTTTCGTCTCCTCCACACATTCCTCTCACGTAAAGGCCGTGTCCAAACGCGCGAAGTGTTGCTCAGCGATGTCTGGGGAATCGAAAGTCACGTCACAACACGCACCGTTGACACACATGTCAAAAGATTACGCGAGAAGCTCGGTGATATGGGCAACTCCATTGAGACACTCCGTGGCGTGGGGTACAAGCTCAAAGCACACGCTGACGAAAAAGCGTAATCTTCTCTATTCCTTCCATGACAACACACACAGCGCACACCACCCCAACAACAGGAATGCACATGCGTATCGGTATACGCGGTAAGCTGTTCGCGGTATCAGTCATTCTGATCCTCGCGGTCGGCCTCTCTACCGCGATCTATCTGGAGAGCCAACTGCGCAGCTGGATGTCTTCGCAAACACGCTCACACCTGCTCAAACAGGCTTACATATCGCGTAATATTCTCCAACAGTCCAACCCCAAAGAAGATATCACAAAAGTAGACAAGCTCGCAGATACCATCGGCAAAGAGCTCACCTCAAGGGTTACGATCATCAACAAACAGGGACGCGTACTCGGAGACTCTAAGCTCAACTATACACAGCTCAAGACCCTCGACAACCACAGCCAGCGACCCGAGATCCTGCGAGCCCAAAAATCGGGAAAAGGTATCGTCTTTCGCTACAGCAACACCCTCAAGACACAAATGCTGTACGTCGCGGTCCCATATGCCTACAAAACCCACCAGGGTACGTTGCGGATCGCTGTGCCACTCAAACAGATAGAGAAGACGATCTGGCGGGTGCGTGCGTACATCATCCTCGCGAGCCTCTTCGGCCTCATCGTCGCGATCCTGATGAGCGGGCTCGCCTCCTATCTGATGGACCGGACCTTCAACAAGCTCCTCGAAAATGCACGCCGCATCGTCAAAGGAAGCCACGACAACCTCCCCGCCATCCAGACCCTGACAGTCGAACGCAACCGCCCACCCAAAAAGCTCCAAGAGACGACCGAAGAGTGGGAAGAGTTGATCACCACATTGACGGAGGAACGCAACCGCTTTGAGGCCGTCCTTCACAACATGAACGCCTCTGTCCTCGCGCTGAACAAAGATCTCGAGATCACAATGGCCAACCCCTCTGCACGTTCACACCTTGGACTCAGCCAACTCGCGATCGGCAAACCACTCAACGAGCTTGTCCCCTCTCCAGAGCTAGACAAGCTCGCCAAGAAAGCCCGCGCCGGGCAAGTCACCGCCTCTGAGTTCGCGCTCCCTGGCCCCATGCTGAGACGTGTCCTCGTGAGGGCCACACCACAACAAGGTAACGACGGCGCTGTCCTCGTCATGCACGATGTCACCAACCTTCGCCGTCTCGAAACCATCCGCCGGGATTTTGTCGCCAACGTCTCGCACGAGTTACGCACCCCGCTCAGTATTATCCACGCCAACACAGAGACCCTCCTCGACGGCGCCCTCAACGAACCAAAGTTCGCCCGCAAATTCCTCGAAGCCTCGCTGCGCAACACAAACAGACTCAGCGAGCTGATCGACGATATCCTCAACCTCTCCAAAATTGAAGCCGGGCAATACCAGATCTCTCACGAAGAGATCCACGTCGAAAAAGTCGCACAAAGCGCGATCAACTCCGTCAAAGCCGCCAAAAACAAACACATCGAGATCACGACAGATGTCGCCCAAGACACGACCCTCTGGGCGGATGCACGCGCCTTTGATCAAGTCTTGCTCAACCTCCTCGACAACGCCGTAAAATACACCCCCGAAGGCGGTCGGGTCACCATCCGCGCTGTACAACACGGCGAGTACGTACGCGTCGAAGTCCAAGACAACGGTCCCGGACTCGAACCCCACCATAGAGAACGTATCTTCGAACGTTTTTACCGTGTCGATGAAGGCCGCTCCCGACACATCGGAGGCACAGGACTTGGCCTCGCCATCGTCAAGCACCTCGTCCAGGCGATGAGAGGACAGGTCGGTGTCGAAGCAGCCAAACCCTCAGGCTCCATCTTTTGGTTTACGCTCCCCGCAAACGTCCCTCTTGAGGATGAAGATGAAGATGATCTGGGAAGCACACTTGACGCGCAAGACTTCGGGCAAACGGATAGCCAGGACCGTCTCATCCCCCCCACCGAAGAGTGACACAAGCTCCACGCTGCTCTAGTCCTCTTCTTTGGCTTCTCCCTCTTCGCTCAACAGCTCGGCCTCTTCTTTCGCCTCGGCCTCTTCTCTCGCCTCTTCCTCTTCGATCAGCGCCTCCAACCACGTAAAATCCGGTATCTCTTCAAACCACGACCACAACGAGGCGGGGATCAACATCCGCTCCAAAGATGTCTGTAAGTCTTGTGGGATTGGCGCGATCACATGCTGCATATGTCCGTCGATCGGATGCACAAACGAGAGCGAGAGCGCGTGCAACCCCAGCCGCGCGAGACCGTGCTCAATGCGATGCTTCACGTACTGTCGTCTATAACCGTAGCGCTTATCACCGAGTAATGGAAAGCGTATGTGGCGAAGATGCCGACGGATCTGATGCTGTCGACCGGTCACGGGGACAGCCTCGATCAGGGAGATTTCCTCACTGTCGACGTAGCAGATACGGCGAAACCAGGTCTTTGCGTGCAGCAAAGGATCGTTACGACCACGTTTTCCCGCCCGCCTTGTCAGAGGTTTGTCGACCATCCCTTGCGCTGGCGCTTCTCCGTGCACGACACACAGGTAACGCTTCCTGATCGCCCTCGAAGAGAACAACCCATTGAGGTCCTTCGCCATACGCTGAGAGAGCGCAAACAACAAGACACCACTCGTCGCGCGATCGAGGCGATGAATCGGATACACTCTCCGCTCAGTCAGTGTCCGGACAAGGTCCGTCAGCGCAGGTTGTCCCTTCTCCCAACCTTGGTGCACCATCCAATCGATCGGCTTGTTGATCGCGATCCACTGATTCTCGCGATGAATCACTTCCAGTTCTTGAGGCTCTATATCTTTCACAGAGGTTTTTCCTCTCTTGACACGAGAAAAACAATCGTACCTGTCCCATCCAGACAGGTACTCGCAACACATGTATTTTTTGTATACGATAGACATGACACAAAACAGGTCCACCGCACATACACCTTTACAGAGACTTGCAAAACGATCAACATCCACGACTCCACATCAAAACACCCAAGTCCAAAGGCTGCCACACGTCTCGCTGCACAAACGCCAACAGCCTTACAACATACAAGGAGAGTCACCTGATGGATACACGCTCCAATCGTCTCATCGAAACCATCCGTAACGCGGTCATTGGTGATGATCAGGTCATCAAAGGTCCTTATGGCCCCCGCCGCGTCACGTACGCGGATTATACGGCCTCCGGTCGCTCACTCGATTTCATCGAAGACTTTATGCGCAATGAAGTCATGCCTCTGTATGCCAATACACACACCGAGACCTCCGGGACAGGACTACAAACCACCCGCTTTCGAGAAGAAGCCCGGCAGCTGATCAAAGACGCCGTCGGTGCCAACGAGCAAGATGTCGTCATCTTTTGTGGCTCTGGCGCGACAGGCGCAATCAACAAGCTGATCGAGGTGATGAATCTGCGCATCCCCGCCGAGATCAACCAACGCTACGACTTCTCTGGACAAATCCCCGAAGAACAACGCCCTGTCGTATTTATCGGCCCCTATGAACACCACTCCAACGAACTTCCCTGGCGAGAGTCGATCTGTGACGTCGTCGTCATCGACGAAGACGAAGATGGACGCCTCGACCTCAACCTGCTCGAAGAGCAACTCAAGCACTACGCCGACCGTCCTATCAAAATAGGCAGCTTCTCTGCAGCTTCCAATGTCACAGGGATCGGGACAGACACACGCAATACCGCCGCGCTGCTGCACAAACACGGCGCGCTCTCCTTCTGGGATTTTGCTGCCGCCGGCCCCTACGTCAAGATCGAGATGAATATGCAAGACGACAAGGAGGACGGCGCGCTCGTCTACAAAGATGCCATCTTCATCTCACCGCACAAGTTTATCGGTGGTCCAGGGACACCAGGTATTCTCATCGCCAAAAAGCACCTCTTCACCAACCAAGTCCCAGCCACCCCAGGCGGCGGGACAGTCGCCTACGTCAACGCAGAAGAGCACCGCTACATCGACAACATCGAGCACAGAGAAGAAGGTGGAACACCCGAAATTCTCGGCTCGATCCGCGCGGGTCTTGTCTTCCAACTCAAAGAAGCTGTCGGTGATCAGGCGATCAGACAAAGAGAACATGCGTATATCCAACGCGCGATCGAGCGCTGGAGCCAACACCCCAACATTCGCATCCTTGGAAACCCAAAGGCGTGGCGTCTTTCGATCGTCTCTTTCATGATCCGCCACCAAGAAGAAGAGCGCTTTTTGCACCACAACTTCGTCGTCGCCTTGCTCAACGACCTGTTTGGGATCCAATCGAGAGGCGGCTGTTCATGTGCCGGTCCCTACGGGCACCGACTGCTAGGAATTGATATTGTACGCTCAAAGGCTTTCGAGCGAGAGATCCTCAAAGGCTGCGAGGGGATCAAACCAGGTTGGGTGCGGATCAACTTCAATTACTTTATCTCCGAAGACATCTTCACCTTCATCCTCGATGCAGTCGACCTCGTCGCAAACGAAGGCTGGAAGCTGTTGCCAGACTACACCTTTGAGCCCCACACAGGACAGTGGCGACACAAGCGCGGTAAACCTGAACCTGCGATGAGTCTAAGCGATCTGACTTACCGAGCTGGAAAATTGGAGTTTCGTTCGAGTCACGCAACAGAACCAGAGTGGGCGCTGCAGCAGTACATTGAAGATGCGAAACAGATCTTCGCCGATCCCCCCTCTCATCAAGATGAACCAAACGTCGAGCTCTCAAAAGACTTTGAGACGTTGCGTTGGTTCCCCCTCCCCCAAGAATAAAATCACTTGTCCTTGAGCTTCTTCGAGAGCGCGTGTCGTTCCTGACATGACAGGACGATCTTGCGCAGACGAATCGCTTCGGGTGTGACCTCGATCATCTCATCATCGCGAATCCATTCGAGCGATTGCTCAAGGGACATCTCCTTGGGAGGCGCGAGTTGGATTGCGTCATCTTTCCCTGAAGCCCGAAAGTTTGTGAGCTTTTTCTCACGGACAACGTTGACATCGAGATCGTTATCTCTGTTGTGAATCCCGACGATCATTCCTTCGTAGACGTGGACACCAGGGCCAGCAAACAAGATCCCACGAGGCTGCATCTTATTGAGCGCATAACCTGTCGTAGAACCCGGTCTATCTGCGACCATCGCGCCGGAGATACGCTGCGGGATGGGACCTGTCCAGGGGATCCAGTCTTCAAAGACGTGGTGCATGATCGCGGTCCCACGTGTCGCGGTCAACATTTGACCACGCAGACCAAACAATCCACGAGTGGGGATCAGGTATTCGAGGCGGACACGAGAGCCCTCTTGCTTTTGATCGAGCATCTGCGCCTTGCGGTTACCGAGCAGCTGCGTCACCGCTCCAACGTGAGCGACATCGACATCGATGTTCAAGCGCTCACGGGGTTCCTCTTGTCCATTCTCACCTTCACGGGTCACGACCTCGGGGTTGCGCACACAGAGCTCAAACTTCTCACGTCGGAGAGTCTCCATCAGAACGGAGAGTTGGAGTTCACCACGACCGAGAACCCTGAATTGTTCGGGGGAGTCACCATCTTCGATGCGGATACTGACGTTGGCGTAGGCTTCGCGGTTGAGTCGTTCGCGGATGTGACGACTTGTGAGAAATTGCCCACCACTCTTACCAGCGAGGGGTCCGTTGTTGACCTGAAAGATGATCGCAACGGTCGGCTCGTCGACGTGGATGGGAGGAAGTTGTTTGGGCTCTTGTGGATCGCTCAGCGTGTCACCGATCGCGACATTCTCGATCCCAGAGAGCGCGACAATGTCCGCACACTTCGCCTCTTCGAGAGGCAGTCGCTTCACGCCTTGGAAGGCGAAGACACCTGTGATACGACAATCCTGGTGTCCATCCTCTCTCATCACGCGGACCATCTGGTTGGGTTTCACGCTCCCAGAGTGAATGCGGCCGATCACGAGGCGACCGACATACTCATCGTATCCAAGCTGGTTCACTTGCATGACAAAAGGCTCTTCGGAGCGATCAGCAGGTGCTGGGACCGTTTCGATCAGCGCATCGACAAGGGGCTTCATGTCTGTCCCGGGCACGTCGAGATCGAGCGTCGCAGTTCCCGCACGTCCGTTGGTGTAGAGGACGGGGAATTCGAGCTGCTCTTCATCAGCACCGATATCGATAAACAGGTCATAGATCTCGTCGAGGACTTCGCTTGGGCGGGCGTCACCACGGTCGATTTTGTTGATCGCGACGGCAACAGGCAAGGACAACGCGAAGGCTTTGCGCAACACAAATCGCGTCTGAGGCAATGGACCTTCGGCTGCATCGACGAGCAAGAGGACACCATCGACCATACGCAGGGTACGCTCGACTTCACCACCAAAGTCGGCGTGACCAGGGGTGTCTACGATCTGGAGCTTGTAATCTCCAAACTGAACGGAGGTCGCCTTCGCGAGGATCGTGATACCACGCTCACGCTCCTGATCGTTGGAGTCCATCATACGTTCTGCGACTTGCTCATTTTCGCGAAACAGACCACCTTGATGAAATAATGCATCCACCAGGGTTGTCTTCCCGTGGTCGACGTGGGCGATGATCGCCACATTGCGTAAAAACTCTCTGTCCTTCGCCATAAGATCTTATGCCTTTCATTTTGTGGATGTGTCAGATGAACACTCCACATCAAATTCGTGTTGTTTGCTGTGACCACGACAAAGCACCTTCCCCAGAGTCGACTGAAAATGTGCTCTTTTACCGTTATACTGGGAACTTTTGAAAAAAGGGACGTTCGCCATTCGCGGCCAATCACGGACTTGTTAACAGAAAACACGAACACACGCAAGGCACCCATACGAAAAGAAATCCTCCCCCTGCTGTCCCCCAAAATCTTGACAGAGACCAGCCCACCACACAACATCCCCTCGACATCAGGCTGCCCCTACACAACACGGAGTCACCATGCAACCACAAGATAGTTTACCTGCGCTGCTCGAAAAACTTCGCTCTTTCCGAGAAAAAAGAGATTGGAGACAGTTCCATACCCCCAAAAACCTCGCCATGTCGATCTCCATCGAAGCGGCAGAGCTGATGGAGCACTTTCAGTGGCTCACACCCGACGAATCAGAGACGTATATCCATCAAGACACAGGACGTCAGGAGGTCGCCGAAGAATTGGCGGATATCTTAATGTACTGTTTTCATCTCGCAGATATCATGGGCCTTGACGTTGAAAAAACCGTCCTCGACAAGATGGAGAAAAATGAGAAGAGATTCCCTGTAGACCGCGTATACGGAAAGTTCAAGTGAGCCAATCACCCCAACCTTGACATAGACAGGGAACGGCCACTACCATCATCTTCACATCACAACATGTTATGAGTACGGACACTCAACCACATACAAAGCCACCAGCCTAAGGAATGTTTTGTCTGATGACGGATACAGAACCCAAGACCCGACGCATACTGCAATCACTCTTCAGCGGCCTCGACCTCGAAAATAGCGAAGCCGAAGGGTCATCTGCCGAGACGGAGATCGCCCCCAACCCTCTGCTCAACAACCAGACGATCGATCTCACAAGCGAAGACCTGATCGAAGAGGTCATCGACTTCGAAGATGAGGACGCTTACCCAACATGGGATTTCTCCAACATCCCTACACCTCTCGAAGGGATAGACATCCTCAGACAACACGCTCTGTTCTCCGATGTCTCAGATGAATCGCTGAAGGCGCTCTCTCAACAGACGCAAGAGCAACACTTCGCAGCCAACACCCAACTGATCCATAAAGGCGAAGTGGGCGAATGTATGTACATTCTGCTCGACGGACAGGTCCGCCTCTCGATGCTCGACAAAGCGACCCGCGAGACGCACACGTTGCTATTGGGTCCAGGTCAACTCTTTGGGGAGATCGCGCTGCTCGCAGGTGTCCCACGTAGCGCTGATGTCTTCGCACATACAGATATTCGCTGCTTGCGGATCAACAAAACAGATGTCGAGCAGTTGATCAAAGCCCACATCGATCTGGCGAGTATGCTCACGACCTTGCTCGGTGAACGCCTCGTCGCGTCGGGAGAATTACAACGAGTCGGTGCGTACCAACTGCTCTCAGAGCTCGGTCGTGGCGGGATGGCCACAGTCTATGCAGGTGTACACGCGACGAAGCCACTATTTGTCGCGATCAAAATGCTCTCTCATGAGCTGGTCTACCAAGGCAGCTTCGCCGATGACTTTCGACGAGAGGCCAAGGTCCTCTCCACCCTGCGACATCCACACATCGTCGACTTTATCGACAGCGAAGAGGCTTACGCGACCTTCTTTATCGTCATGGAAAAACTCTCAGGTGTCGATCTCAACAGGCGTATCCAACACGAAGGTCCATTTGATTACGACCTGACACGTTCCATCCTGCGACAGCTCGCCTCAGCCCTCGCATACGCCCACGATCACGGGATCATTCACCGTGACATCAAACCCTCCAACATCATGTTTGCAGGTGATGGAAAGGTGAAGCTCACGGACTTTGGTCTCGCAACCCACCTACACGTCCTACAAGCGATTACACCAAAAAATCGACCACTCGCGGGGACACCTGTGTACATGGCCCCTGAGTTGATCTTGCGCAAACCAATCGATCACCGCATCGACATTTACGCCCTGGGGATCGTCGCCTACAAAATGCTCGCAGGCAAACCACCCTTTGTCGGGAAACTCAGAGAGGTCCTGTTCCACCACGTCGAAACACCACTGCCTTCGATCCTCGACATCGACCCCGACATCCCCCAAGACATCGTCGACTTCATCGAACGGGCGACCCAAAAAGATCCCAACGCGCGCTTTCAAAGTGCACATGAGATCCTCGACCTCTTTGACAAGGCGACACCACAAGAGGCGATCCCCGAGATGACACGTATCACACTGACATACCCCTCCAGACGAAAAAACCTCGTCCAACAAGCCGTCGCGGCGCTCAAAGAACAGCTCGGCGACAAAGTTGATCTGATCATCGAGTGAGGAAGCACCAATATGGATGAATTGACAGATGTACAGCTCGAAGAGCTTCGCCAATCCCTGCTCTCTTTACGTGAAGAGCTTCAACTTGCGCTCTCCAAAAGCAGTGAAGATAGCAAACCCATCGATCTCGATCTTCCAATTGGGAGAGTCTCTCGGATCGACGCGATCCAGCAACAAAAGATGGCCCAGGCCAACAAACGCAGCCAGGAGGTCCGGCTGCGCCAAATCCAAAGCGCGCTCAAACGCATTGAGGCCGAAGATTACGGTGAGTGCAAACAATGTGAAGACCCCATCGGCTTCGCGAGACTCAAAGCCCGCCCCGAATCCCTCCTGTGTCTCGAATGCCAAACCAAACTAGAACAACGCTAACGTCTTCTCCTTGTGATCGCTCCCAACAAGAGCAACATCCAGCACAATGACCACACCAAAGACACCGGGTTATTCGACGGGTCCGATACAACATTACAAGCACACCCAGCCCCCGCCACACGGAAGGAGGCAGCTCGACAAATCCCCTCCACACATTTCTGTGTTCCCGGACAGTCGGATTTTGTCTGACAAGACGTTTTTCCGCCCGATTCCAGCTTCAGGATCTCTCCTCCCTGCTTTTCAGGAACAGAGGGCTCCCAGGTCGAGGACGCGTCCTTCCCGCCCGAAGAATCGGGCTCTGGTGTAGGCTCACTCACGCCAGCGTCGGGGGTTGTGGATGCTTCTTTCACAGGTTCTTTCGCGGACTCCGCTGCACAAGGTGCTTTGGAGAGGCAGACAAAGGCTCCATCTTTGCACCCCATCTCTCCGTCGTTACACGCTCCATATTGTCCAGTCGAGCAGGGATCTCCAGCGCCCGGAGGCGTGTTTGTGACTTCAACGCTCGCGCTCTCAACGGGACCAAACCACACGACCGACTCACTGACGATCTGCCACTCAGACTTAGATGTTCCTGTTTTTGTCGGTGCTTTCGCGTTTAATGTGAAGGTCGTCGAGCCACCTGGTTTGACCTCCTTCACGCTGGCTGTGTTGATACTGATCCGTGTTGGCAAGCCCCACTGATCACCACCTTTGAAGCCCAAACGAACAGCTTTTCCATGTGTCGTTTGGTTCACATCGCTCCAATTCACATTCCCTGTGTTCTTAAACTTCATCATCACCTGGAAGGATTGACCTGGACAGACAGCGTACAAAGCGCCGCTTCCCTTGCCTAAGGTGCCTTTAAAAGAGGTCCCTTCGTGGACAGCTTCGAGCTTGGGTGCTGGTGTCACATTGCAACCGGCGTTGGCAAATCCTCCGGCCGGACTCTTGGCAAGACGTGCCTCTGTGTTCGGCCCATACTTTCCGTCTTCTGCGATTTTATCGTTGGGGTTATTCTTGTTCCACAAACGCTGGAAGGCTTTGATCGAGAGCCCCTTTAATGTGACTGTCCCGGAGCCTTTGTAATCGTAATGAACGGGATCACTTGAACCCAACCAACGCCACCCCTCCGCTTGAAAGGCGCTCTTCCAGGAGGAGTAGTTGCTGAGATCAAGCGCGAGCGCCGACTCGTGATTGCTGTTTCCAGGAGACGCGGCGAGACCGATCCCACAGCGGCCCAGTTTATACCATCGATACAGGAGGTATTGTTGTGCGAGAGAGCGCAACGCCGACGTGATCGTCATCGAGCTACCAGAACGTCTCGCCAAGACTTTTTTCAGCGAGTTGGCTGCGGCAGTTTGAAGGAAAGCGTTGACGTTGCTCGAACTCTTCTTTACACCTGAGAACGAACTAAAATCGGTCAAAGTCCCAGAGCGCAGACAGTTGAGTTCTTTGAAGAGTTGCTGTGTCAGTCCATTCACCGATGATGTCGAACAATACTGCTTCGCGGCTTCGCTCGCGGTCAGGTTATACACCTTTACGGACAAGACAGGGACGTCATACCCCCCTTCCTCACCGAGCTCTTGAGGACCACAAGATGGGCTCAACATCAACAACAATGTCAACAGCCCAGGGATATACAAAATCTTTCGAAAAGGCATCTTTAGACTCGACTTGAGAGAGGGCGTTGACCAACACACACAGAGATGGAATGGTGTGACCAGATGCACCCACGAACTTTTTATCATTACAAAAAAAACACATAAACACTAACATCTTTAACAAAAGCTGAAAACCCCCTATGGAGAAACAAGATGTCGCAGCAAGCTGAGTGGTGGAAGCAAACGACAGTCTACCAGATCTACCCACGTTCATTTTACGACAGCAATGGTGATGGGATCGGTGATATCGAAGGGATCATTCAGAAACTCGACGTCTTACATGCGCTGGGTGTAGAGACATTGTGGTGTTCTCCTTTTTACAAGAGTCCACAGGCAGATTTTGGCTATGACATCGCAGACTACTTGAGCATCGCCCCAGAGTACGGAAGCATGGAGGATGCCGAACGTCTCATCAAAGAAGTCCATGACAGAGACATGAAGATCGTCTTTGACATGGTGCTCAACCACACCTCCGACCAACATGGCTGGTTTGTCGAGTCTAAGAGCAGCCGCGACAACCCAAAAAGAGACTGGTATATCTGGCGTGATGGAAAAGGCAAAGGGCTCCCTCCCAACAACTGGAAGTCGATGACAGGGGGTTCAGGGTGGACATATGATGAGCAGACAGATCAGTGGTACTGGGCGACCTTCTTGCCTTTTCAGCCCGATCTCAATTACCGCAACCCCGAAGTAAAACAGCAAATGTTCGACATCGTACGTCACTGGCTCTCCAAGGGCGTGGATGGCTTCAGGCTGGACATCTTCAACGCGATCTTCAAAGACACCTCCTTCGAGGACAACCCTTTCAGTTGGCGACCACTCCCCTCAGAAGATAACCCAGATGGCTTCTTTCAGAGCAACGTCCACACGATCAACCACCCTGACACCTTCCAATTTGCACAAGAGCTGCGTGCAGTGATCGATGAATTTGACACCCCCAAGCGTTTTCTCGTGGGTGAGGTGTTCGGTCCCACTGAAAAAATCTGCGATTACTGTGGTGATGGAAGCGACGGACTACACCTTGTCTTCTTGTTTAAGTCACTCCATGTGCCGATGACCGCGAAAGGTTTTGGTGAACTTCTAGACGAATACGAGACGCACTTTCAGGCCCCTCTCATGCCGACCTATGTCTTCGGCAACCACGACCGACCGAGACGCGACAAGACCGAGGAACAGGCGAGACTTCAGCGCCTCTTTCAATATACAGCGCGTGGTGTCCCCTTTTTGTATTACGGCGAAGAGATCGGGATGAAGC
Organism: Deltaproteobacteria bacterium; assembly: GCA_002731275.1. Lineage (GTDB taxonomy): Bacteria > Myxococcota_C > UBA6777 > UBA6777 > UBA6777 > UBA6777. Next base: position 268,721 of record PCBK01000052.1, read on the forward strand.
ACCACAGTCTTCCACTCAAAACAGCGCTCGATCCGATGGCTGAAAAGTATAAATGGATTCCGCAGTGGATGGCGACCTTTATGGTCAAGCAAGGGATCTTGCTCAACAGAGATGAATGTCGCACGCCTATGCAGTGGGACGCATCCCCAAACGCAGGTTTTACGACGGCAGACGCAGCTCCGTGGCTCCCACTTCATCCTGATCACACGAAGAGGCATGTCGCAGCACAACGCACAAGTGACAGTCTATGGACCTGTATACAGCGATTACTCCAACTCAGAAAACAACATCCATCCCTTCACGCAGGGACACTCGAACGACTCCCCTCCTCCCACAAAGATCTGTTGAGCTACCAACGAAATCACCAAGATGCACCAACAATTCGGGTATATCTCAACTTTGGAAAACAGACGATCACGCTCCCCACACAAGCAGGCACGTGTCTCTTCTCGACACACACCCCACGCGCACAGGAGCTGCCGCTTCCGACGCAACTACGCCCTTACGAGGGTGTGATCATCCAGTGTCCCTGAGTCGTTGGTGGGGGAGTTGATTATTTTTCGCGGTTTTGTGCGATAAAGGCGGCGAGTGAGTTGATGTCCTGAAAGAGTTCTTTGATCACATCCCCATCTTCTTCAAACTCCACGCCATAATTTCGGCGCAACAACATGATCAATTCGAGGATATCGATCGAGTCGAGTCCAGCGCCGATAAACAGGAGAGGTTCATCATCACCGATCTCTTGTGGAGTGACATCATCGAGTGCGAGGGCTTCGACGATCAATTCTTTCAACTCTTGTTTCAACGCTGCGTCAGCTGTCATCTAGCATTTCTCCTTATCAATCGTTGTCCATCAGGAGATGTCGTGCAGTCGCCACAAAAAGTCAAGCATCGCGCACGACAAAATGAAACCTGCTCACTCTTCCTCTGATGTTACGGAGGGTCCATGTCGTCTGCCTTTTGCGTCGATTCCAGCCCACGCCATACGAGGTGTGCTGTGTGCAGCGCCGATGCCCCCATCGCGATGAAGGCAGATCACACCGGCCTTTCCTTGCAAGCGCTCAACCATCACGTCGACAGCAGACTGCGCCGCCGACATCGCAGGCACATCCACCGCCATCAACCCCATGACACGTGACGCGAGGGTCGAGCGAATAATATATTCTCCCCACCCAGTGCAGCACACACCCCCAAGCGTATTATCAGCTAAGAACCCGGCCCCAGGAAGAGGCGAATCACCAACACGACCGACATATTTATACGTTGTTCCACCTGTAGAGTTTCCAGCGACGATATGACCTTCAGCGTCAAGCGCGATCGCGCCGACAGTATCCCCCACCATATCCTCCCGCAAGTATTCAGCCAGAGCGTCTTGATCAAGCTGCTCACAATGTGAAAAGCGTTCACGTTCTCGCGAGATGATCAGCGCTTCAGGATCGCGCTGCGCAGCTCCCCGACTTCGTGCAAATTGATCGGCCCCTTCACCGACGAGGAACACAGCGCGATCATCTTGTAAGACGAGATGTGCGGCCTCGATCGCAGAGTGGCAGGTCTCAACGGCTGCAACAGCACCGACTTGTAGAGTTGTCCCACACATCAACCCGGCGTCCATCTGCACACGTCCAGCTTCATTCAAAACCGACCCCACACCTGCATCAAAGACAGGATCTTCTTCGAGATAGGTAATCGCACGTATCACAGCATCGAGCGCATGACCACCAGCATGAAGGCTCTCCATACCAAGCATCAAAGCCTTGTTAACACCGTCCAGATGAGGCTTCCACTCTGCGTCAGGGATATTCCACGCGCCACCATGTACGATCATCGCGACACCATGTTTTTGCATCCTCTTACTCCCTTTTTACATCCAACAAAATGATTGGTTTTTGCACCAATGCACAGTATACCTACAGACTTCTATCTCGAAAAGGAGTGCCAGAGCCGGGCAGTTTGTGGTATACAACGACCACAACAAGACCCCTGAAGGGGGGGATCAAACCCGATATTCGCGAAAGGCATCGATAAATGGACTGGTTGGAATACGTAAAACGCCATGAGCCCGAGTGTGCAGTCTTGCCACAAAACATTTTGCAGCGTGCAGAGCACATAGAGCCCGTCACCCTCGACGAACTTCTCAAAGAGGTCGACGCCAAAGAGCTCTCTCCAACACATCTGCGTATGCTCATGTCACTGCGGAGAAAATGGGCCCGTTGGCTTACCAAATGCGACGAAGCCCAACAAAAAGAGCAAGATATCGCACCAGAGCTGTGGGCCCTTTGCAGCCATCCATCAGATCTGGCCTTCTTTCCCCGCTTCAAAAAACTCCTCTCTATGGCAGAACGCCCTCTTGGTGCAGACGCTTGGCGTGCAGGTCTCAAGCTCTGGCAAGGGTGCTTCCAGCTCGCCTGGAAAGAGAGCACCCTGCGGTGCAAAGGCAAAGACGCCAAGCACCCACGTTTTTCTCACTACAGCGACGTCATCGGCCGACAGGATGAGCTCGAAACGCTCCCTGCACATAGATGGCTTGCGGCAAGACGTGGTGAACAAGAAGGTGTCCTCTCCATTCAATTCGATCACCCCGTCAACAAAATGGAACAACAGGTCACGTTGTATCGAACGGAGTTTCAGAGCGTCGTCCAAGATCGCGATGATCACTCTATCCTCCAAGAGCTCGTACTCGACGACATCGACCGTTGGCTCAAGTACAAACTCGACGAGCTCGCACGAGAAGGTGCCATCGAGGCTGCGGCCAAAAGCTACCGTGGGCTCCTCGAACAGCCTGATTTCACGGAGAAACCGATCGCGGCGATCTTCATAGGAAATGAAAAGGCCCGTATCGGTGCTGTCTGGCTCAACGCTGAGGGCCAATGTACGTACCAGGAAAACTTGCTCTCCTCTGAGAACACACACAAGACACTGCTCAGACTTTTGAAAGACCGCCCCGTTGACGACATCGTCATGCCACTGCGCGCATCTGGGATGCAACGTCTTCGACAGATCGAGCAGGCGCTGCACCACCAATACGATATCCACCGCGTACGAGAAGCCGGGATCGCCCTCGCGAGAGAAAACTGGATGAGCGGTGCCTATCGATACCCGAGAGAGATCGCCTCGGCCATCGCACTTGGCCGACGATTCCAGCAACCGCTCAAAGAGTGGAGCCGCATCGATCCCATCAAGCTCGGACTCGGAGAATATCAGGAGCTGCTCGACGAAGAAGACCTTCGACTCGCGCTTAAAGATGAGATCGCGATCTGCTCTTCGATCACTTGTCATCAAGCCCCCAAGGTCACAAATATCGCAAACACCACCTCTAAAAAACGCAACCCACTCGTCAAACAATTCGAAGATCTTCGACCAGGTATGACCCTCCAAGGGATCGTCGCCAACCTCACGGACTTCGGCGCATTCGTCCATATCGGTCTCCCAGAGGAAGGGCTCGTCCACCTCTCCGAACTCGCAGACCGCTTCGTCCGTCATCCCTCCGAGGTCGTACAGGTCGGAAAAGAGGTCAATGTGCGTGTCCTCTCAGCAGACCGGAAAACGCGCAGGATCTCCCTCACCATGCGTGAACAAGACAAACCCAGACGTAAGTCACGACAACAGCAAAAGTCACAGGCTTTACAAAACTTGGAAAACCTGTTCAAAAAGTGACCGCGCCAAGGAGAATCCCAACATGTCAACGCTGATCCTCGGAGTCGAGAGCTCTTGTGATGAGACCGCAGCAGCAGTGATCCATGTCGAAGAGAACGGCCAGATCGAGCTGCGCTCTAACGTAGTCTCCAGTCAGGTCAAGCTCCACGCACGGTATGGCGGTGTCGTCCCTGAGCTCGCGAGTCGCGCTCACCTCAACAACGGCATCCCCGTCTTACAACAAGCGCTCGAAGATGCTGGTGTGGAAGGAAAAGATCTCGACTTGATCGCCGTGACCAAAGGTCCTGGCTTAATCGGTGCGTTGCTCGTAGGGCTTCAGATGGCGAAGTCTCTCGCTTACACATGGGATTGTCCCCTTGTCGGCGTTAACCACCACGACGGACACCTCAAATCGGTCTACCTGGAAGAAGGTCCTGCACCCCAGTTTCCCTTTGTCGCGCTGCTCGTATCAGGCGGCCACACCTCGCTTTATCGCGTCGATAGCCACTCACAGATCAGTCTGCTCGGTGCGACGAGAGACGACGCCGCCGGTGAAGCCTTCGACAAAGGCGCCAAGATGCTCGGGCTCCCCTACCCCGGTGGCATCCAGATCGATACACTCTCCCAAACAGGTGACCCCAAAGCGTTCCACTTTCCACGTGCGATGATGAACAAGGGACTCGATCTGAGCTTCAGTGGACTCAAGACCGCCTGTCGCAACATGATCGAAAAACTCGGCGGTGTCCCTTCCGGCCAACAGCTCGCGGACTTCTGCGCTTCTTACCAGGAGGCCATCGTCGATGCATTGTGGAAAAAGACCGCAAAAGCCCTCAAACAAGAAGGCCTCAGCGAATTGATCGTCTCTGGAGGTGTCGCCGCAAACAGTCGGTTGAGAGAACGATTTACACAGGAGAGCGAGGCACTTGGCTACAAAGTCCACCTGCCCTCACGCGCCTTTTGTACAGATAACGCCGCGATGATCGCAACGGCAGGCTACTTTCAATACCAACAAGGTGAACGCAGCGATATGTATCTCAACGCCAACAATCGTCTGCGCATCGAATCACCCACCACATAAGTCTCTCTTCTCGTAAAAAGGGATCCACTCATGAGCAACAATCCACGTCACCTCCTCCAACAACACGGCCTGAAACCCAAAAAGGAGTGGGGACAAAACTTCCTCGTCGAGCCCAACATCACCAAACGCATCGTCGAGCTGCTCGAAGCCCAAAAAGACGATCGTGTCGTCGAATTTGGAGCAGGGACCGGTGCCCTTACGAAGTTGCTCAGTGAGCGCTCCGACCACGTCTTCGCGGTCGAACGAGATCGCGACATGATCGGCGTCCTCGAAGAAGTCTATGCAAAAGTCCCAAGTGTCGAAGTGATCGCCGCAGATGCCGCCAAATTTGACCTCAACGACGTCCCCGGAGAAGGCCCTCTGCTCGTCATCGGAAACCTCCCCTACCAGATCTCAAGTCCCATCTTGTTCCAGATACTCGAACAAAGAAAACTCGTCAAACGCGCGGTCTTGATGATCCAAAAAGAGGTCGCCGACCGTCTGAGCGCGACCCCCAAAGACGGCAAGGATTACTCCATCCTGTCGATCCGTTTTGGTGCCTACTTCGACGTCAAACAAGCGATCTCCGTCTCGCGTGGATGCTTCTTCCCTCGCCCCAAAGTGGAATCCGCGGTGATCACCCTCCAACCGCTCGAAACACCACGTGTCCCTGATGAGTTGGAGCCCTGGTTTGCAAAGGCCGTGAAGATCGCCTTCGCGAGCCGCAGAAAAACCCTCGCCAACAACTTGAAGTCCGGCTTTCGCGACATTCCCAAGGCACGAATCCCAGAGCTGCTCGAAGAGCTTGGACTCGACCCTAAGTGCCGTGGCGAAAATCTCACCATCGAAGAGTTCGCGACACTCGCCAAAGCCCTCCAAAAAGAAACGAATTAAATCCGACTCCCCCGCTCCTTCATACACCCCCACTACTTTTTGCGAACAAACCGTCCAACAGCCTCGATATGCCCTGTCTGTGGAAAGAGATCGACCGTCCACAGCTCCGTCATCTCCCAGCCACCTTCTTCGAGCAGGACGAGGTCACGTCCCAGTGAGCCAGGATGGCAGGCGACGTAGACTAACGTATCGCCAGGTGCCTGCGCGAGGGCCTTCGCGACCTTTGGATGAAGACCTGCGCGAGGCGGATCGACGACGAGCGCCAACGCTTCTCCCTCAGAAGGCAGCATATCCAGCGCGTCTTCGACCTTCGCGGCTGTGTACGTCACAGAGGTGATCCCATTAGCCGCAGCGTTCTTCCCAGCGTCCTCGATCGCTTCGGGGATCTCCTCAATCCCCACGATCGCATCAAATTGGTCGGACAAGTACAACCCAATCGAGCCGATCCCACAGTACAGATCGTACAGCGTTCCGCCTGCATCACCGAGCGCTTCTCCGATCGTGTCGTAAAGGATCTCGGCGGCTTTTGTCGAGGTTTGGAAAAAGGAACGATAAGAGAGACGGTACTTCGTCTTGCCGAGATGTTCTTCGAACCAATCTCGTCCCCATACCTGCCTGAGCTGTCCTCTTGCGACGTCGGCGATATCATCATTCTCCATCCAGAGCACTCCCACGACGGAGGTTCCTTCTGGTGTCGACGCCGCCATCAACGCCTCTGCGAGTGACTGAACAGCGCTCACCTCGTCTGCTTGCTTGGCAGAGGCTGTGTAGAGGACGACGAGCAGCTCACCTGTCGCGGTCCCCTGTCGTAGCATCATATGTCGCCAAAAGCCTTTGTGTTGATGAGGATCCCAGGGCACAGGCTGGCCTTCTTGTAGAACGTGCTCACGCGCGACGTCGATCAACGCGTTCATCCCGTCACTCGCAAGCCAACATTTCTCCAGATCCGCGATGCGATCGAATCGACCCGCCGCGTGAAAACCGAGAAAGCGACCGTCTATCAACTCCCCTGCATCAAACGCCTCTTGTGAGAGATAGCGTTTGGGGCCAAAGGACAGCTCGATCTTATTGCGATAACCGTAAGCATCTTCGGCGCCACGAACCTCATGGACACGCACATGTTGTTGAAGTTCATCGAGAGACCAGCCTTTGTGTTCGGCGATTTCGCGAAGTGCATAGAGGTGCTTTTCGTGACGTTGTGCAGCGAGTTGGAGCTCCTGCAACACACACCCTCCACAAACACCAAACAAAGCACAGGGAGGTTCGGCCCATTGTGCAGGTTTTTCGACCATCGCGAGACGACGCGCCTGCCACTTCCCTTTGCGTTTGCCAGTCGGGGCCACGTGCATACGCGCCCCAGGAGGAGCAGGCTTCACCCAGACAGGTGAACCATCAGGTGCTTCACCAACACCAACACCCTTTTTCGCCAGATGGGTGATGTCAACATCAAAGGGTGGCATATATCGCTTTCGTCGTTTTGGGCTCATTCTTTTTTTGCTCCACGTCTATACAAATCACGAGGCGAACTTGAGACCTCTTCGCCCCGTCACACATCCAAAGATGAACGAGTACCATCAAATCCATGTAGAACACAATTGTTCTGTGTGGTATATGTCTCGCTTCAACGTTCTTTGTAAGGATAGCGTATCAATAAGAGGAGATGATTGAGAGATGAAAATCGCAATGCTTGCTTCAGGTGGCGTCGACAGTTCAGTAGCCTTGCGACTGCTCAAGGAGCAAGGGCATGATGTGACGGCATTTTACCTGAAGATCTGGCTGGAAGACGAGCTGGCCTTTTTGGGGGAGTGTCCCTGGGAAGAAGATCTTGGCTATGTACGCGAGATCTGTGCACAGTGTGATGTCCCGCTGGAGATCATCTCCCTACAAAAAGAATACTGGGATCGCGTCGTCCAATACACCATCGACACGGTACAAGCCGGACGCACGCCCAATCCAGACATTCACTGCAACGACCGTATCAAGTTCGGTGCGTTCTTCGATCGGATCGACGACAGCTTTGAGAAGGTCGCGACGGGCCACTACGCACAGGTCGAGCACACGCCGACACGTAGTATCTTGAAGATGTCCAAGGACAGCTGGAAAGATCAGACTTATTTTCTCGCACACCTCAGCCAACAACAGCTCTCACGTGCGCTGTTCCCGATCGGCGGCTATACAAAAGCAGAGGTCCGTGCGCTCGCTGAATCCTTCGATCTGCCCAACAAAAAGCGCAAAGACAGCCAAGGCATCTGCTTTTTGGGGACGATCAAGTACAGTGACTTCATCAAACACCACCTCGGCGAGAAAAAAGGCGCGTTGATCGAGCTGGAGAGTGGAGAGAAAAAAGGCGATCACAGAGGTTTCTGGTTTTACACGATCGGACAAAGGCAAGGACTCGGTCTCAGTGGCGGCCCCTGGTACGTCGTCAAAAAAGATCCCGGCAACAACATCGTCTATATCTCCCGCAATTACCACGCAAACGACAAAAAACGCGACACGTTTTACGTCGAAGACTTTAGTTGGGTGTCAGGTTTTACGTTCGAAGTCGGTGAGACCCGACACCTTCGTGTCAAAGTCCGCCACGGAGAGCTGATCTACGACGCGCTCGTGACCTTTGAGACAGAAGATCGCGCCAAGATCAAACTGAATGAGACTGATCAAGGCCTCGCTCCCGGACAATTTGCGGTCTTTTACCACAACGACGAATGCCTCGGCTGCGCAACGATCTCCGAAAACGACCCCACCTGATCCCCCCTTACACCATATCCCCAAAGAATCCGACCTGTTCATCGGGCATATCGAGTTTTTTCCCCTTTGGCTTCTCCTCCTCTTCGTCGTCACTCTCGATCGTCAACTCACAGTAGAGTATGACCGCGACGTGAAAAGGCACCATGCACTGGAAGAAAAAGAGCACAAAGCGCAAAAACCACTCGTATAACGTCGCCCACCAGACACCATCGAGCGCGATGGCACGGCCATAATGATCGAACATCAATCCAGCCTTCAGCGCTTTGGCGTAATGGAAAGATCCAAGCGCTGGGTGATACACCAAGAATGTATTTCTTTGGCGTTTGCGTTGTGTGAGGTGCGCAAAGAAGGCCTTCTCATAGGCGTCAAAACGCCGAAGCACCAACTCCACGTGATAAGAGACCCTCTTTGCATGTTTTGCATACGACCACCAGCGCCGCTTGAGCACATACAGCTTCTTCTCTGCAGTCCTCTCCATCTGCTTGGGTAGCGTCAAAAGTTTGTTGGGAGCGATCCGCTCCTTTTTCTGAAGGACTCGCTCCATCGAGCGTACAGTATTCGAGATATCAGGAGGGAGACGTGTCAAAAAGCTACCGACAAAACCATCCCCTGCAAATCGCCAACTGTTCGGATGTTGACGGCTCTTTTTTAGCCGTTCAAATGCGTCACTGTCCGAGGCGATGTACAGCTCGGTCTCTTTGGCCAGTCGGTTGAGAAAGAGCTGCAATCTCGCTTTGAGTTGTGTAAGACGAGCTCGGTGCTGGCGCTGAAATTGTGAAAAAGAGGCCGAAGTGAACGGCAGCTTCAACAAGACAGTGGGTGGGAGGATGATCTTGGGCTGTGATGAGGAACGAATACGTTGTGACATGGGTGGAGGGGGTGTGGACTGTTGAAAAAAGCCCGTCAACACGTCGACGATCGTTCGCATCAAGCGCTTCTCAGCTGAAAAGCGAAAGAGCGTGGTGTTCCACCACTTCGCGAGTCGCGCTTGTTGATCTTTTGGGAGCTCCGAACGTTTTTTGTAAACGGTCAGCTTGTCATCCTTCCAGCGAAAGAACGCCCACAGCGACTCGCGAAAAGGCATTGTCACATATCCCCAGATCTCACGGGCGTTCTGATTGGTCGTCAGGTAGATGTGTTTGTCTTCCCCAAAAGGAGAGATCGCCTTGATGTGTCGCCTGTAGGCTTTGTTGAGTGTACGGATGTACTTCGTCTGTGCCTTTGTCCCTCGCTCCATCCAATGACGGCTGTAAAACGCCTTCATCTCGGGACCATACTGCTTAAAAAACATCGTCGTCACATGTTGCCAACGCGAAAAGAAGGAGTTGCGCGCGAAGGCTTGCTGCTTGGATGTTTTGTTGAACGTCGAGACCGCTTTGAGCTTCTTGGCCCGTTGATCCATGATCGCGCTGATCGGCAGGAGATTGTCGAATTGACGCCCACGCTTGAAGACAAACAGCGACGCAGTCAACACGACCAATCCGGTCAGGGTCGTCAACATCAAGCGCTTCTTCTTCTCTTGGAGGCTCAGACGTAACGTCGTCGTTGCGACGGGGACGGCGAAAAAGTTACACAGAAAGTAGACGCTCAACAGCTCGACCATCAACCACGAGAGCGCGAATCCCCAGGAGAAATGTTGGGAGAAACGAAAGTAGGACGCAAACCCCTCGATCACGACGAGCAAGATGATCCACTGTAGCAAACCAAAGTGCGCTTTGAGTTCTCTACGCCCCTCCTCTCCACCAAAGAAGAACAACCAGATCCCCGTGATCGGAAAGAAAAGATAGAAGAAGATCGAGCGTGGATGGTGTTGGTAGTAGTGCTTCTCAAGGCGACCAAAGATCTTCATGCCCTCGCCGACGAGCGCGACCTTTTGCAGCTTAGGGTGCCACTCCTCAGGGAGCCATGCCTTGACGCCCACCGCCGCCAACATCACGTACGCAAGCGCTATCAGCTCGGTCTTGCCGAGGAGCACGCTGAAGGCGACAAAGAGCACACCGATGGTCGCCAAAAAGAACGTCGACGCCAACCAATCCACCACGATCCGCCAAAGACTCTCACGCATCTCATCGTTTGCCTGGGACATCCGCCTTCTCCTTCAACCCATTCTATCTTCTTTGTTCGAAAAGTGTCTCACCTGATCTTGTCTTCGTGTCACGTACACACGCAGACAAATTACAAACGATCTCTTTGGGCACATGAGGTCTTTTGATCAGTGAAGTGCGGGACGCAGCGCGAGGCCGTCGAGGACCTCCGCCTCTCTCTCCACAAAGTACGCCAATCGCTCGTATACAAGGTCTTTTTCGAAGTATTCGAGCGCCATCTTCACGAAGATGTGACCGTGCTTGGCTTCGGAGGTCCAAAGTTGTTTGTAAAAAGCTTTCAGCTCCTCATCTTCGAGGGCTTCGGCGACGAGGCGAAAGCGCTCCGCGCCACGAGTCTCCACAACAGAGGCCAACAACAACCGGTCCAAAAACCGCTCATCGCGGCCTGTACGACAACACTTGATCAACGCAGAGACGTACGGATCAGAGCCGATCTTATGAGGAAGCTGTACACCGCGCTTCTCCATCAACGCATACACCTGTTGAAAGTGTTCGAGTTCTTCGACCGCGGTGTCGATCAAGAGAGGGATGATCTCCACGCGGTTGGGATATTTGGCCACAAAGCTCATCGCCATAGAGGAAGCTTTTCGCTCGCAATCGGCGTGATCTTGGAGAAAAGCATCGAAATCGTTTATAACAGTGTCCAGCCATTCGGATTTGCTCGCACAAGCGAGGTCCAGGGTAAGTTTCATTTTTTATCACACGGAGTTAAAGGTTGAATCGTTATCTACAACGACACACATTTTGCCCAGCCCAGATCACAGAAGCACCATCACCACAGACCGGGATCATCGTCGTCATCCCATGTTATAACGAACCCAACCTGCTTGCAACGCTCGCCTCCTTGTGGGCATGTACGCGCCCCAACGTCGATGTCGAAGTGCTCGTCGTCCTCAACGCCTCCTCCCGTGCGCCAGAGAACGCACACCTGCAAAACAAACAGACCGCACAGAGCTTTGAAACGTGGACCGCAGCCCACCAAGATCCCCACCTGCGTTTCTACCTGCTCGACTTTCCAGACCTGCCCAAAAAACACGCAGGTGTCGGTCTCACGCGCAAAATAGGCATGGATGAAGCTGTCGCAAGGTTCGCCTCCATCGATCGCCCAGACGGTGTCATCGCCAACATCGACGCGGACTGCGATTGCCACACCAACTATCTAACCGAGCTGGCACAGCACTTCGACACGCACCCCGAAGACAAAGGCTGCGTTATCCATTACGAACACCCAATCGAAGCAGATGACACACTCTCAGAGGTCGAAGCGCGCGCGATTCAGCTCTACGAATTGCACCTTCGAGTCTACGTCCACGCGCTCCGTTACGCAGGTTTTCCACACGCATACCAAACGGTCGGTTCGAGCTTCGCAGTCCGAAGTCAGTGCTACCAGGAAGTCGGAGGGATGAACAAACGACAGGCCGGAGAAGACTTCTATTTTTTGCAAAAGGTCTTTCAAACAGATGCTTGCCACGAGCTTCATACAACCTGCGTGATCCCTTCAGCCCGTATCTCAGACAGAGTCCCCTTTGGGACGGGGAGAGCCATCGGCGATATGCTCTCTGCCGACGCCGTACAATTCGACACCTATGCCCTCGAAACGTTCGAGGACATCGCACCTCTACTCAAAGATATTCGGACATTGTACACAGAGCCCTCGACGCTCAAAACACGCATTGCTTCGTGTTCATCGACACTCCAGGACTTTTTGCGACAACAAGATTTCGTGGGTAAGTGGGAGAAGAGCCTGCAAGAGACGAGCTCATATGAGGTCTTTTGCAGGAGGTTTTTGGGATGGTGGAATGCATTTACGATGATGAAGTGGGCACACTATGCGCGTGATCACGCCTACCCAAATCAACCAGTGGAGGAGATCGCCAGCAAGCTCATACAAAAGCTGCTGCCGACGCTGCCACCTTCACACCCGCTGTCTCACTCGGAGTTACCTGCAGATGCAAAGACACAGCTCAAGTGGATGCGGACACTGGATCGAGAACGACTCCACCCCGCGCCGCGCCTGTGAGATCATTTGTATTTGACTGAGCAGCCATAAGGACGAGTAAGAGGCTTGGAGACGGCCTTTCCAGCCATTGCCTCAGTGAGCGCTTGGGAGACGAAGTTGGTCGCGCCTTTGATCGTCGAGGGATCCCAAGAACGATTGTTGTCGATCGCGCCGGCGTAAAGCAACACACCTTTGGGGCTGATCACGAACATGTGAGGTGTCGTCCGCGCACCGTAGAGACGACCGACTGTCCCAGAGGCGTCTTGTAACAACGCAGTGGGTGCAGCCTTCTTCTTTTTGCTCAGCGCGTTGGCTTGCTTGGCTGTAAAGTATCCTTGTTTTCCAGGGGCAGAAGACGCGATGGACAACCAGATCACGCCCTTCTTGGTCCACTTCTTCTGAAGTTTTTGCATATTGCCGGAGTTGTAGTGTTTTTTCACGAAGGGACACCCGTGATTGAGCCACTCAAGGACGACATATTTCTTTTTAAAATCGGACAGCTTGTGCTTTTTGCCATGTGTGTCCGTGAGCGTGAAATCAGGCGCGGCCTCTCCAACCTTCGCCTTTTTGGGGGCGGTCTTACCGGCATATGCGTAGAGACCAAAACCAGCTCCTACGAGACTTACGCTCGCCAATACAACAGCGACTCTCTTCCAAATCTTCATCAAATTCGCTCCCTTTAGGCCAAAAGAGACATCTCTCGACCTTCTACGTTCACCCACACCATGTGGGTGAGATACAATATGAGTACACCGCCACAAAGAGGCGGGATGTGTAAACAGCTTCCTCTTCACCAACGAGGAAACGATCACAGCTATTTTTTCAACGTCACCCCGACGTCCTTGAGACCGTTTCTGAGGATCTGTGGCGTCAGGATCTGCGGCAGCACCTTGTACGTCTTCGTTCCATTGAACATCACGTATAAAGGCACCCCGTTGCGTTTAAATTGTTCGAGTGTCTTGGTGATCTCTTTGTCACCATTGGTCCAGTCGCCGCGGACGTAGTGAACGTCATGTTTCGCAAACAGACGCGCCGCTTTTTTTGTCGAGAGGGTTGTCTTCTCGTTGGCTTTACAGGTGATACACCAGTCCGCCGTGAAGTTGAGAAAGACGATCTTCCCCTTCTTGAGCAGGCCGTTGAGGGTCTTGCGTCGAAAAGGAATACGCGCTCTCTTCTTTTGCCCTTTGGCTTGGGCCGCGTTGGAGACATGAATGGACACGCGGTTCTCAGTCTGCAAGGGCCTCGTCTGCGCACGCAGCGACATCCCGCCCCACACCATCGGTCCAACTAAAGAGAGCACAAGAACAGCATTTCCACTCCAGGCCAACACCCTCGAACGCAGGGCGGTTAAGCTGAAGAACCATCCTCCCATCGCGACGACCAACAGAGAGATCATCGCCTGAAGCATCCCCGGAATCCCTGTCTGCATCCCCAACACCCACACGAGCCAAATGACCGTTGCGTACAGCGGGAAGGCCATCACTTGCTTGAAGACCTCCATCCAGGCACCAGGGCGAGGGATCCAGGCCAGCCCCTTGGGAAAGAAAGACAACAGCACGTAAGGTGTCGCCATTCCGAGCGCCAGGCCGTTAAAGACCAACAACCCAACAACCGATCCTTGTGAGAGCGCGAAGCCGATCGCCGCCCCCATAAAAGGCGCTGTGCAAGGTGTCGCAACGATGGTCGCAAGGACACCTGTAAAGAACGAACCACCGTACCCTTCTTTGCCAGCCAGACCGCTCCCTGTGTTCATCAGGGAGTTACCGATCTCAAACAATCCAGAGAGGCTCAACGCCATCGCAAACAATACGACCGTCACGGCGAGTACAAACGCCGGGTTTTGGAGTTGAAATCCCCAACCGAGGAGTTGTCCACCGGCACGAAGCGCGATAAGCGCCCCTGCGAGCACAGAGAACGAGACCTGCACCCCTGCCCAAAACGCCAGCCCGTGAAGACGAATTTGACGAGGTTCTTCGTTGGCTTGCTCGACAAATTGGAGGATCTTGATCGACAACACTGGGAACACACATGGCATCAAGTTGAGAATCAGCCCACCAAGGAACGCCCAAAACAGCGCCATCCAAAGTGTCAGATCGGCCTTCTTCTCACCGACAGCTTGCCCCATCACCACTCCACTGTCTTTTGCCGCAGGGAGCAGCTTTTTAGCTGCAACAGGTGCCGCCGCGAGCTTCTTCTGAAGCACCTTCACGGGCATCGAGACAGCATACGTTAAGACCTTCGCGTTCTCCGGGATCCGCCCGTGGAATGCATTGCACACACCTGTCGGTTGTGACGCTGGCTTGGACTCTGCGTGTTCCTTGGGCTTGGCGGGTTTGGCCTTGATAATGTGGGAGGTCTGGGGTTGATCGGACAAGAGCAACATCCCATCGAGGCGTTTGACGGACTTCGCGAAGTACTCGTTTTTGTCAAAGATGAAGGTGAGCTGATCACCTTCTCGCTTAAGTGTGGGGAGCTTTGCGTTCGTAAGTAAGGCCCCTTTGTTGGGAAAGAAGAGGATCGTCTTGGCGAACGAGAAGGCCCCCTTTTGTCCTTGGATGCGAATCACAAAAGAATCTTTGCGTTCCTTTGCGTCGGCTTTTCCTTGGAATGGCTTGGGGAGATGTTTCAGCGTCGTCTCAAACAGCGGCTTTGTCTCAGTGTTTACATCTGGTTTGTTCGACACAACGGGTAATGTTAACGACAAAGAGGCCTTGCCAGGGATACACTCTTCCTGACAGACGAGCCAGGACGCCTCACCCTTAATCGAGATCGTGTTCTCTTTATATGTTTTGGGGATATTGAGCTTGTACAGTAAAAGGATGGTCCCTTCGTACCCAAAATTGACGAGCGGACCGACTTTGATGCGGAGTGGATAAGGCCAATGGGCTTTCCCCACCTTGACCCCTTGAGGGACCTGCCACTTAACCTTCGGCGGCATCCCTGAATCACCGGCGTTCCGCCAATATGTATGCCAGTGAGGTTCGATATCCTGGCGAATCGCGATCCAGGCTGATGTGCCTCGCTGAAAAGCCTTTACAGGCGCGATCAACGACACATCGACGTGCGGCGCCTTGACCACCTTCGCTTCACTTGGAGTTGGTATGAAGATAAGTAGAGATAAAAACACTGCATATACATAACTGAGCTTCATTCGACGCATAAGACTCCCCTATTCCTTCGAGTTGTCTATGTACAACTCTAAGGTAATGGACATTATTCCCTAGCAATTTAGTATATTTTAAAGAGACGATGAGAAGGCTTTGTAAGGAGACGCGGACCAAACATCACTTGGAAGGTGTGCATGTTCACGTGTCTCGTCAACTGCTAATCAAATAGAGACGACTGACTGATGATTGGTTGCAGTGTACAGATGAAGCTGTTGGGTCACATCGCGCTCTCTAGATCAGGAAAACGTAAGATCCCAGTGAAAGAAATGCTCCTTGAAGTGCAAAACAAGCGTCGAACACACTTCACGAAGGTCAAATGAGCGTTTGGCAAAAAAAGAATGGATGTTGAGTCGTTTCTTGGAGTCGTTTATCAGGAGGGAGGTGGGTTGTGGTTAGCGACCGTAACGTCTTTGTCGCGCGGCGTACACGCGAAGTGCACGTAAGAAGTCCATCCTGCGGAATTCGGGCCAGAGCAGATCACAGAAGTAAAACTCGGAGTGTGCGCTCTGCCAGAGGAGAAACCCAGAGAGTCGGATCTCACCACTTGTACGGATAATCAGATCGGGTTCGGGGAGTCCTGAGGTGTAGAGGTATTTGCTAAGCTCGTCGGGATCGAGTTTATCACGGCAGGTTTGGAGATCCTGCCCTTTGTCTGCGCAGTCATCCATGTAGCGTTGGAATGCGTCCGTGATCTCCTCTCGTCCACCGTAAGCGAGCGCGATGTTGAGGACAAAACGATCGTGGTGTTTGGTCTTCTCCTCCGCCTCGCGGATGGTGTCCTGAAGGTCTTGAGGGAGCAGCTCAATACGTCCAATATATCGAAGCTTTACTTTTCGATCATAGATTTTTTGATCGTTGATCAGCAGCTCCGTGTGTCGTTTGATCAGCTTAAACAGTCCTTCGACTTCTTCTTCGCTGCGGTGGAAGTTATCGATCGAGAAAGCCCAGATCGTGATGATTGGGATATCCAGCTCAAAACACCACTCCATGAATTCTTCGAGTTTATCCGCACCTTTCTTGTGACCATCGATCAATTTGGAGAACTTATTCACACGCGCATAACGACGATTCCCGTCCAGGATCACCCCAACGTGCTTGGGACGTTCGAGGGACATGACTTTCTCTTCGAGGCGACGCTCATAGAGTGAGTAAAAGGGTTGTTTGACGTAGTTTTTGACGCGTGCTTTTGCAAAGTCCCACATCGAAGCCTCCAAAGCTGTGTGTGCAAATCGTATGGTTGGGTTGACCCCTCAAGACTAGCGCATTCATTTGCGTTCACGATGAATGTTTTATGAACATTCGGGGAAAGCTCAACCTTCTTAACACTTCTCGTTGTGTCTGTCGCCTGTTTTTTTGCGTTCGTTCTTTTCGCATCATTTTCTTGCCATCTTTCATCCAAATAATCGGTAATGTATCTCTTTGACAAACGAAGAGTGAGAGTTCCGAGACTCTTTCCCCCAACCCCAAAAGTAGACAGCGAGAACACGCATGGACAGCTCTCTTAAGAAAGGAATCTACAGCTACTTTCCAGTCGTTACAATTGCGTTTGTTGGGATCTTTATCCTCTGGAGCGTCTACCTGATTGTGCACGCCTCACACCTTCAAGCCAATGTGCAACAAAGGGTCTCATGCATCTCCCTGCTGAGGCGTTATGAAATGGCGACCAAAGTACAGCAAACCTCACTCGTCAAAGAGACCAACAAAAAGCGCTTGTGGAAAAGATGGTATGTCCAACACAAAAAGAAACAAGCCACACTCAAAACACTCCTCACGTTGGCACCTTCCATCAAAGGACTGACACCTTATCTCGATAAACTCGCCTCCTACCAAAAACAATTTGCGCTTGGTGTCCTCAAACAGTACGAGTCCAAACCACAACAACTACAAGCGAAGATGCTCGTCTCTTTGCAACAAAGCCACAAAGCGATCAGTCTCGTACGTGGACAACTCTCCACCATCTCCAATGAACTCGCAGACGTATGGCTACAACTGAGCATCATCGCGATTATTTCGTGTTTTTGGGCGCTCCTCGTCGCCATACTCATCGTCTACTTTTGGGGACGCAACAAGACCTGGGAGCGCGACTACACAGCGCTGCAAGAGAGCGAAGCACATAACAAGGCCATTCTTCGCTCCCTCGCGGACATGACCATCGTCATCAACCGTCAGCTCGAAGCCCTCGAAGTCAACATAGGTGAAGACAACCCACTCGGGCTCACACATGAGCTGGTGTGCCCACTTCCCCTTGAGACGTTCTTTCCCGAAAGACTTCTCACAGTCTTTACCGCTGCCCTACAAAACCTGACGCCATTCCAACCACACCAACGTATCGAATACACCGCGAACGACAATGACTCGTTTCTCACGCTGGAAGCGCGCCTGACACGTGTTGATGATGAGCGCCACCTCGCCATCATTCGAGATATCACCGAGCAAAAGCAGAATGAGCGTCTAAAGGACGAGTTCATCGCAAACGTCAGCCATGAACTGAGGACACCATTGACGTCGATCCGTGGTGCGTTGTCGTTGTTGCGCTTTCAGTTTGGTGAGGAGTTCAAGGACAGCGCACAAAAACTGCTCTTTATCGCGGAGAAGAACAGCTTACAGCTCAATCGCTTGATCGACGACCTGCTCGATGTACAAAAGATGACGTACGGGCAGCTCGACTTTGACCTCGAAGATGTGGAGCTTAACCAGCTACTTGAGGGTGTGATCGAGAACAACAAGCCATACGCCGAAAAGCACGATGTTCAATTTCGCTTTTTCCCCCTACCGAGCGCGTTGTGGTGTCAAACAGCTCCCAAACGACTCGAACAAATTCTCAACAACCTGCTGTCCAACGCAGCCAAATTCTCCAACCCCAAGTCCTATGTCGATGTGCGCTTGCAACCGAAAGAGCGGACATTTTTAATCGAAGTGCAGGACTATGGCATCGGTATCTCAAAGCAGTTCCAGCGAAAACTCTTTCGTAAGTTTTCTCAGGCGGGCAACACCAGCAACAAAAACGCAGGGACAGGTCTTGGACTCAATATCAGCTTGCGCTGGGTCGAAAAACTCGGTGGGCGATTGAAGGTCAAGAGTGAGCCAGGGAAAGGCAGCCTGTTCTACTTTGAGCTCCCCTACAAGGCGGAAGACGCGAGCTTTGTGTTGAAAGAAACACCAGAACATGGCACCTCCACAAGCGTAAGCCTCGAAGCGATAGAAGAACCCCCCTCAACGACATAAATCCCCTCAACACAAACTCAGGCAGGTGCACCGAGATAGGATGCCAGCCGCAAGAGATCGGCAAAGACACCACCGGCGGTCACCTCAGGTCCAGCGCCGGGACCTTGTACGATGAGTGGCTGTGCGTCGTAGCGTGTAGTGCGAAACGCGATGATATTGTCCGAGCCTTGAATGCGTGCGAAAGGATGCGTCGTTGGGTAGCGTCGTAAAGACACAACAGGCGCCTCACCTGGCTTGATCACACCGACATAACGAAGCACCTCGTTGTTTGCGCTCGCCTCTTCGTAGAGGCTCGTCATCTCGTCGTCATACATAGGCAGCTGCTGCAAAAAGTCATCGACAGACATCTCCCCTTGCAACGGTGTCGGCACGAGATTCTGAATAGAGAGTTCATCCAGCTCAATCTGAAGCCCCATCTGACGAGCAAGAATGACGACCTTCCTCGCGACGTCCATACCGGACAGGTCGTCACGGGGATCGGGCTCAGTATAGCCCTGCTCTTTGGCGACTGATACAATCTCGGAGAACGTCTTCCCCGCACCAAAAGAGTTAAAAATATAGGCCAATGTCCCTGAAAAGACGCCTTCGATCTGCAAGATCTTGTCACCAGTCTGGATCAGATCTCGAAGTGTCTGAATCACAGGAAGACCCGCTCCAACTGTCGCTTCATAGAGATAGTGCGTGGTCTGTGTTCGGCTCAGCTCACGTAACGTCTGGTAGTACGCTCCACGGCTTGCGTTGGCTTTCTTGTTGGGTGTGATGACATGGATCCCCCGCCCAAGCCAATCGGCATATTGGTCCGCCACAAACTGACTGGCAGTACAATCGAGAATCACCGCGTGGGGCAGGTGCTCAGCTTGGACATGTGATGCGAACGCCGAGAGATCTGCATCGACAGCCTCCTCATCAAACGCTTTCTCCCATGAATCGAGGTCGAGATCCATCCCCAAGAGCATCTTTTTGGAGTTGGCGATCCCGCGGATACGTAGATCGATCCGAAATTGTTCGCGCAGAAGCTGGGCTTGTTGTCGCAGCTGTTTGATCAAGGTTTTCCCGATCAATCCGGGTCCGACGAGACCGACAGAGAGGGTTTGATCGGAGAGGTAGAAGCCAGCGTGGACAGCCCGTAACGCCTTGGTCGAGTCGCTTTGTTCGATGACCGCCGAGATATTGCGCTCAGAAGACCCTTGCGCGATGGCGATGACGTTGACCCCAGCCTTGGACAATGCGCGGAAAAACTGCGCGGCGACACCTGGGCGTTCAACCATCCCACTGCCCACAGCCGCGAGGATACTACAGGGCGCGACAACGTCGATGGTTTGGATCTTGTTATGGTGCATCTCGTGAAAGAACGCCTCTTCCACAGTTTCCTTCGCTTTTTGGGCTTGGGCTTCGGGGACCGCAAAGCAGATCGAGTGCTCGGAGCTGGCCTGTGAGATCATGACCACAGAGACACCGACCTCTCGCAACGCACCAAACAAACGATGTGCGACACCAGGGACACCAATCATCCCGGCCCCTTCTACGTTAAGGAGCGCCATCCCATCGACCGTCGAAAAACCCTTTACAGGCGAACGTGACGAAGATGTGTCGATATCTTTGTGGATCAAGGTCCCGTCAAGCGCAGGCCGGAAGGTGTTGCGAATGCGAATCGGGATCTGGTGCTGTATCGCCGGAGCCATCGTGTGAGGGTGGAGGATTTTCGCACCAAAATACGTCAACTCCATCGCGTCATGGTAAGACAACTCATCGAGCAGCTCGGCTTCTTCGACACGTCTTGGATCGGCGCTCAAGACGCCATCGACGTCGCTCCAGATCGTGATCTGGGAGGCGCGCAAAAGCGCCCCCAGGATCGACGCGGAGTAATCGCTCCCATTGCGACCGAGCGTCGTCGCTCCGCCGTCGATGTCCGATGCGATAAAGCCTGTGATCACGACGTGCGTCTCATCGCATGTCTCTAACCACGCGTCCAGCGCAGCTTGGCTCTTCTCCCAATCCACGGTGATCCCATTCTCACCAGAGCGCAGAAATAGCACCTCACGCGCGTTGAGCCACGTGACGCTGGCACCTTTTGTCGACAGGTACCCGGCAAGTGCACGCGCTGACCAAATTTCACCGTATCCTGCGATCCAATCAAATGTCCCCTGTGACGCCCCTCCGACGAGAGAGACCGCGCGCAGGATTTGATCGATGTCTTCGCGCTCCTGGGTCAATTGAGCGAGCAAATCGCTGCGCAAAGTGCCCTCTGGTAATCTGGACAGGAGCTCGTGTTGGCGTTGATAGATCGCCTCAAGCTGAGGCTGCACATCGAGCGCAGTCTGGCTCGCTTGCTCCACAAGCTCCAACAGATCGTTGGTCATCCCTGCCATCGAAGAGACGACGATCGCGCAGCGACAGTCATCCTGCTTCTCAAACATCCCTGTGACATGTTCGTAACAATCAGGATCAGCGAGGCTGGTCCCACCAAATTTATGCACCATCCATTTGACATCGCTCATATGTGCTCTCAACCCCACCATTTTTCACCAGCATCTTCATCACCGAGAAGCCAGATAATCCGCCAATACAACATTCAAAACCTTATAAAAAAGCGCATTGTATCACACGCACAAAGGCAGTCAACTTGTAGCTTTGACATTGGGGCAAAAGACGTGCAATATGGGATGTGGAACGAAATAGAGAGACCACCGATAGACAAAGCCACCCATCCCACGAGAAGGAGATGGTAAGGCTTTTCCACGCCACTTGTTGACTTGGAATCGTCTCAAACCTTGATCACAACGAGTCTTTCTGGGGCGAACCGACACACACTACCCTGACAAAGTGAGAGCCAGTACCTATGCGAAACGAAGATCGTGAATGCGCTATCGTTGAAATCACAAGCCGTATTGTCTCCCGATACATGGAAGAATCGACGCGCTCAAAAGGTATGCCCGTCCTACAGGTCGTCAACGACACCATGTACCAGGAGTTTTTGCGCCTCAAACAAGACCGCAATGGTCATATGTACCAAGAAGACTATGCGTTCTGGAAAGAGATCCAACGCAAGCTCCCACAATCAACAGAGCGAGAGATCAAAAAGCTGCTGACCAACATCGTCACGCGCTTTTCGAGAGAGGTCGCGGGTAACTTTAGCCCGCAAGTCTACGATCTCTCCGTCAAAGTCTTACCTGTCGGGCTCTCACTTTTGCTCAACTCCGTCTCCCCGACAAAGCTGCTTCGACAATTCCCAAACATGCCGACCCTCGAACACAACGTCCAGTTGAGCGGCAACGTCAAACAACTTCAAGAGCTGGAAAAACGTGGCACTGTCGTCCTGCTCCCCACACACTTGAGCAACCTCGACTCACCGATCGTCGGATGGAGCATCTATCACATGGGCTTGCCGCCCTTTACATACGGCGCGGGGCTCAACCTGTTCTCCAACCCAATGCTCAGCTTTTTTATGCGCAACCTCGGCGCATACCGCGTCGACAGACGCAAAAAAGCCCCCATCTACAAAGACGTCCTCAAAGAGTACGCGACCTGCTCGCTGGAGTATGGTTACAACAACATCTTCTTTCCAGGCGGCACACGTAGCCGTTCAGGGATCGTCGAGCGGCGCATCAAAAAAGGTCTGTTGGGCACGGCGATCAACAGCTACGTCCACAACCTCCAAAACAAAAAGAAGAACCCCAAGATCTTCATCGTGCCGTGTACGCTCAACTACCACCTCGTGCTCGAAGCCAAGAGTCTGATCGAGGACTACCTCAAATCAGAAGGTCGCTCACGTTACATCGTCGCAAATGACGAATTTTCCGACATCAAACGCATCGTGAAGTTTGTGACCAACTTGATCAAGCTGGACTCACAGATCCAGGTCGTGATCGGCGAAGCGTTTGACCCATTCGGCAACCGCGTGGACATCGAAGGACAGAGCTATGACTCGCGAGAACGTCCCGTCGACATCAGCAAGTACGTCTTGTGTGGTGGCAAACCGGCCATCGATCCACAGCGCGATCATGAGTACACCAACGAGCTCTCCAAAGTCGTCAGCGAGCAATTCAGCAATTACAACATGTTGATGGTCACCCACCTCGTCGCCGCGGCGTGTTTTCTGTTGTTGAGAGAGAAAAACCCAGACATGGACCTCTACCGCCTGCTCCACACAGGTGGCAACATCGACCACCTCGCGCTCAGTGAAGTCTGTGAGATGACGGATAGGTTGTACAATCACTTCAAGACACTTGAGCAAAACGGCAAGATACGTTTGGAGCCATGGTTGCATACGCAAAACAGCGAAGGCATGGTGGAGCGCGCGTTGCGTTTCTTCAAGAGTTACCACGCCCCTTCAGTCATTCGCCGTCGTGGTGACAGGATCATCCCTGGCGACATGAATTTGCTGTACTACTACCAAAACCGCCTCAAAGGTTATCCCCTGCCAGAGGGATAAACCGTTTACCAGGCTCACCAAGACATTCTATGACAATTGATATCCCTCTGGAGCACCAGGGCAGAGAGCGGAGAGACAAAAGATGGAAACGAGTTACCCCCCTATAGATGGACCTGTTGCGGTCGTTGGTGCCGGAAGTTGGGGCAGCAGCCTCGCGCACTGTGTCGCCAAAAAAGGATACCCCGTGCGCTTGTGGGTAAGACGCCCAGAGCTAGCCGAAGAGATCCGCACAACACGCAAAAACCCACGCTACCTGAAAGATTACGAATTACACGAAAATATCGAGCCCACAACAGATCTCGAAGAGGCCGCACAATGTCGCGTGATCATTCTCGCGATCCCTTCGAAAGCCTTTCGCACGATTCTCCGACAACTTGGAGACTATCTGCAGCCCGATCAGTTGCTGCTCAGCGCGACCAAAGGGATCGAACCCAAGACATACCTGCGCATGAGCGAGATCATCAAAGAAGAGACCGCGTGCCTGAAGATCGGGGCCATATCTGGTCCAAACCTCGCCCTTGAGGTGATGGACGGACACCCAACCGCGACGATCGTGGCGAGCCGTTTCGATGAGGTTGTCGCGGCAGGGATGCAGATCCTCAGCACCAAGTCCTTTCGTGCATATGGCAGTCATGACATCGTCGGCGCAGAGCTCGCAGGTGCCCTCAAAAACGTCATGGCCATCGCCTCCGGGATCATCAGCGGGATCGGCTACGGTGCCAACACCAGAGCGTTCCTGATCAGCCGTGGTCTCTCGGAGTTGATGCGTCTTGGGCAACACTTTAAGGTCGACCCCATGACCCTCAGCGGTCTCGCAGGCGTCGGTGACCTGATGGTCACGTGTACGAGTGAGCAGTCGCGTAACTTCCGTGTCGGTAAACGTATCGGAGAGGGCGAATCGATCGACGACATCCTCAAGGGGATGCACCAAGTCGCAGAGGGTGTCCGGACCTCACAAGCCGCCTACGATCTCGCGCAACGCTTTCGCGAACCTCTCCCCATCATCGAGACGATCTACGCCATTCTTTACCAGGGACTCTCACTCGATAAGGCAGCACAGAGCTTGCTTGGACGCCCTATGCACTTCGAACACGATTCACATCGCATCGTCGAAGATTACGAGCCGCCCATCCTTGCAGAGTAGCCCCCACACCCACGGGATTGATCATGATCCGAAGAGTATACCGCTGGCTGATGCCCGCTGTCACAGCAGGTTTCCCACTTCATCGTTTTAACAACCAACATCCACCTCCCGAATACTCGGGACTCGTCGTCACCTCGGACATCGACGCAACGTACCTTCAAACAGCGGTCCACTCGCTACGTGGGCTCGTCCGTGCCGCGCTCGAAAAAGCCGAAGAGAAGCGAACGATCCCCGGAATGCTCCCTATTCTTCGTGCATTTCGAGATGGAATCCCGAGCTATGAGGAACAGATCCCGCTCTACTTTGTCTCCGCAAGTCCACCCCAAATGCTCAAGGTGCTCGTCCAAAAGATGGAGCTCGATCAACTCGTCGCTGACGGTATTACCCTCAAAGATCCGTTGCGCTTACTGCGTCGTGGTCGTATCACACAGATCAAACAACATGTCCTCTACAAGCTCACCGCCCTCCTCCTCAATCGATGTGAACGCGCCTCGGGTTCCGCGATCGAAGAGATCCTCCTCGGCGATGACTCCGAGTCAGACGCAGAGATCTATCTCCTCTACGCACGCATCCTTGAAGAGCATCTCTCCGAAAAAGAGTTACGTGAGACGTTCGATGAATTGGGTGCGACATCGCGTGAACAAGAGAACCTGCTCGTCCTCGCCCGACGCCAGGACAAGAGTCGCGTCAAACGCATCTATATTCACCGCACCTTTGCACGCAAAGTCGAAGACCTGCCCTCTCACTCCCCCGATCTGCTGCTCGCCGCCAAAGACGCCTTTCAAATCGCGATTGATGCTTACGTCCACGGCTGGTTTACTCTCCAGGATGTACGCAATGTCGCCCTCGAACTCGACGTCTTGACGCTCGCCTCCTCCATCAAAGAAGCACAAGAGCGCGAGCTCTTCCACGAAGACATCATCGAGACCGTCCATCAAGATCTCGAATCCATCGGCATCAACATCGAAGAAGCCCCAGACATCGAACCCAAACCCCTCATCCCCGAATCGGAAGAGCCCTTTCGTAGTAACGTCCATCTCGACCTCGAGTCCGCCCTCCCCTCCATCAGACGCACCCTCGAAAAGAGCGCCCACCAAGCCCAACATCTCGCCAAACGCGCCATTCACAAAGCCCAGCAAGTCAACACCCCCAAGCAAGACTGAACGCCTCCTTTACTATCCCCTTAGCACCGACATCATAGCGATCATCACCGCCATCATCATATACGGGTGAAAGATCTCACAGTCGATGTATGCAATGTATCGCATGGGAGCTGTGAAGCACTTCACAGCCGATCAGCCCCCTATCTGTTACTTTATCTATGTCTTCACAAGACAACGTTCATGTTCCCGAAAGATTCGCTCATTTCCCAGTCAATGGAGTCAGTCTCATGCAAACACTTCTTCTCTCACACCTCGGCCCCTGACCCCAATGGGTCCCATCACCCCTCTCCGGTCGCGATGGATGTAGCGTCGGTTTTGCTTTGAGATTCGCTCATTTCCCAGTCAAAAGGAGTGAATATGACACACAACACAACACATGACTCAAGAGCCCCTTGAGTCGCAAAAGACGTGCCCTCTTTGTACAAAGAACAAATTCTTCCAGTGTGCTCTTTCCATAGGAGAGGCGCACGTTTTTTGTTCTAGGAAGCAGGCTTCTTACGCAACAACGCCATGCTCTCAAGGTGGGTCGTGTGGGGCATAAGATCGACGGCTTTGATCGTCTCGATCTCGTAGCCAAGCTCCACAAAAAATCGCAGGTCACGCGCAAACGTCGCCGGAACACAAGAGACCATACACACCACCGGTGGCTGCAACTTCTTGAGTGATTTGCGAAGACGTTGATGGATGCCTCTTCGGGGTGGGTCGACAAATAAGACCTCCGGTGGTGTCCGAAAAGACGGCCAACAAGCCTTTAGATCGAACTTATCATCCCGAAACACACGAAACGTTGGTCGCACATTCTTCGGAAACGCCTCGGCTTTTTCCTGCGCATCTTCCACCGCGAGTGGATGACTCTCCAACGCCAGAACATGCGCGCCTGCAGCAGCCATCGATAAAGAAAAGTTCCCGCTCCCTGCGTAAATCTCCAACACCTGTCTCCCACGCCAATCATCGACAAGACCGAGCGCCTGTTCGACCAACACGCGGTTGAGTGTATGACTGGCTTGTGAGAACCCTTCAGGTCGAATACGCACTGCAGGATCGCCCTCATCAAACCAGGGGGAGCCCAAACTACCGAGACGCTTAAGTCCAGACACGATCGACACACCTGCGACTTGATGACCACGCTCTCTCCAAAGCTTCAGAAGATCAGTGACACCACGACGCCAACCAAAAGAAGACGCGTACTTGCCCTCTTTCAGGTGAAGTGCAACGGCAAGCTCCCCTTCACTCGACGCGAGCAAGGAGATCTCCTGAAGATCTTCTATCTGGGAGAGTGGATGCTCATGTAGCGCAGTGACGAACGCATCGAGAACAGGCACAAGGACCGGACATGAGGAGATCGTAAGCCGCTCATTCGACCCTCGGGCAAAAAATGCAGGTCGCCCCGCCCGATCCACCTGAAGACGTGTCCTTGTTCGCGTCTGCCAAGGCGTCTGAGCGGAGAATAACTCGATCTCATCTTCGTATGTGATCTGACCGACTTTTCGGAGCGCTTCACGTAGATGTTCTCGTTTGCTCGCGAGCTGCTGAGAGAAAGCAACATGCTGCCACGCACATCCACCACATCGGCCAAAAAAGGAACACTTTGGTTCGACGCGAAATGCAGAGGCTTCGAGAATGTCTTCGATCTCTCCTCTCCAAAAGGTCTTTTGCTGCTCGACGTCTCGGACACGCAAGCGATCACCGGGCGCAGCATAAGGGATAAAGACAGCGCGTCCCTCTTCGTCCTTACCGACGCCTTCGCCGCGGTGGGAGAGAGAGGTCACAGAGATCGTGTGTAAATCATCAGATGTGGACATGGATTTCCTGTGTATGGGGATTGGGAGTTGTGGGGGATGTGTATTGGGCTGGCCTCAGGGAAGTCTCAACTCGACGGGAAGATCAGGCGTCAGCGGGAAAGTCTCTTGGGCAGATCCGTTGCGCACACCGATCTCAACGAGTCCAAAGCTGTTGACGTATACGACAGGCTCGCCAGCCTCGACGTCAGAGAAGGTGCGTTTGATGCCTCGAAAGATCTGGTGCCCCACGAGCAGTTCACACTTCTCCAAAGAAGACACCTCGCGTAAAAAGCGCTGAGAGATGTTGGTCACGATGTTTCCAAAATGATCGGAGAGCAAAAGTCTCCCGTGGATCACTTTGTCTTTTTGTTCGGCGTTAAATAGCACCATCTTGCGCGGATCTTCGATGGGTGTACCGAGCTCCTCGAAGGGAACCCCACGAGAGAGATGACCTGCGACAGACGCAAAAATATCCCGTCCATGAAAGGTCGCGCTCGGCTCCATCGAATGGAAAAAGTCAGGGTTGTCCAGCTCCACAGCCCGAAAGTGAGAGAAGCGCTGCACGGCCTCCCACAACAGTCCGTTATCAGGACCGACAAAACGCTGTCCACCCGCCTGTACGGCGATCGAACGACGCTCTGAGCCAACACCGGGATCGACAACTGCGACATGAATGGTTCCCGGTGGAAAAGCATCCACAGCAGACCAGAGCGCGTACGCTCCTTGGCGGACATCTTGTGCGCCGATCTCATGGCAAAGATCCACAATCTGGACGTCTGCATCCAGGCTCAAGACCACACCCTTCATGATCCCAACGTAGGCATCGCGTAGACCAAAGTCCGTTGTCAACGTCACAATGCTCGACATATCACTCTCCTCTTCAGCTATCGTTCTTTTTCGACAGTCTCAACGAGATGTTCACGGGCAAATGCCAGGCGCTCTGGTGTACCAATATCGATCCACGCACCAGAGTAAGGATATGCGTGCAATTTGTCGGCCTTTTGGAAGACATCGTACTCGATCGAGAAGACATCCGTCTCTGGGAACAACGACTGGATCGACTCGTTAAACAGGTAAATTCCGCCGTTGATAAAACCCTTGCCTTCGTAATTTGGATCTTTTTCGATGAACTGTTTGATGTGGTGGTTCTCTCCATCGAGATCGAGGAGTCCGTAACTGCGTGCATCTGGAACTTCGACCCCGAGGATGATCCCCTGCATATCAGGTGTGAGTTGTTCGGTCATCCCGCGCAGGGATGTATCGAGCAAAATATCGCCGTTAAGCACAAAGGATGGAAAATCGCTCATTTGTGCGAAGGCATTTTTGATCGCCCCACCTGTACCAAGACGTTTGTGCTCACGGACATAACGGATGGGGATACCAGCGAGAGAGTCACCCACTTCAGCTTCGAGTACGTCGTGCAGGTGGCCACTCGCTAAGAAGATCTCTTTCGCGCCAGCTTCTGCGAGCAGCTCGACTTGATGTTGGAGGACTGTCTTTTGACCGATCTTCAACAATACTTTGGGAATCTCTTTCGTAATCTCGCCAAGACGGGTGGAAAGACCACCGCAAAGGATCAATGCTTGCATCCCTCATCCTTTCAATTCAGTGTAAAACAAATATACGAAACACCCGAAAAACACTGCATAAAATGGACAGCATCCTCGAACATCCTTCTGTCAGGCGGGATTGTATCGACCGCCTCCTACACTGTCAACAACAGCAAGCTTCCCCGGCGAACACAAACGCAACATGTCACCCCGAAATCGACACAGAGCGACCGATATACTCATCGACCAGCGCGGCACGTGCGAGTACTTGCGCGACCTGCTTGCGTGCGACCTCCATCTTGCGGACCTCTCCATTCGTAGAGGTGAAAGGCAGCTCTTCGATATCCTTATCCGACAAATGGACAGGTTGCGCCAACACCCACTCCAAACCACTCTCACGTACAGCCCTCTCTTGCCGCTCAGTGTCCGCGATCTGTGGTGCCAACACGAGCGCAAAGAACAACCGCTCAAACCAGCCTAGCTCATCACGAGTCTCCCCCACACCGTAAGAAGACAACACCACGAGTTTATCGACACCGTGCTCTTTCATCGCGTGGATCAACATCTTGGTCCCTTCAGAGCGCACCTGTAGAGGGGTCTTTGTGCTCCCCCAAAATCTCACCTTGAGTGGATTCTCGGCGATCCCCAAGGCGACAATCACCGCATCCTGTCCAGCGACCGCTCGCGAGACATCGATCGCGCTCATCACGTCACCATCGAGCTTTAAGAGAGAGTCGTGTGTCAACTCCATCTGACTTGCGCTTCTGGAAAACGCCGTCACACGATGGCCTCTCTCCAACAACGCCTGTACAACAGCAAAACCTGTCCCACCTGTCGCGCCCACAACCAAGATATTTTTCAATGAATTTGTCATCTTATCCTCCAAAGTGTGTGTTGTTCGTATTCGCTACAACACACATTGTAGAGAGACAGAATAGATTTTCTATGCTATATTATCCACAAAACATGCTCATTTATCCAAAAGACGAGGTATGTCACAGATGAATCATAGCCAACCAACCCTTCCCATCGACTGGTCGCTCGTCGATCCGCTTGGTGAAGCGCTGCAACATTTGCGAATGAACGGATTGTTTTACTGCCACTCGGAGCTGGCAGGGACGTGGGGAGCCACGCTCCCACCGATGGAAGGCTATTTAATGTTCCACGTGGTGCTCACAGGACATTGCTGGCTGGACATCCCAGGCTGTGATCCGCTACTGCTCAAGCCCGGCGAGT
Source organism: Deltaproteobacteria bacterium (assembly GCA_002731275.1). Classification (GTDB taxonomy): domain Bacteria; phylum Myxococcota_C; class UBA6777; order UBA6777; family UBA6777; genus UBA6777. The sequence goes on from PCBK01000052.1 coordinate 298,855, forward strand.
TCGCGATGGTCCCTCACGGAGAAGGACACAATATCCAGGATGATCCCCAAACAGCATGTGTCGATCTTTTCTCTTTGGAGCGCGAAGAGTTGTCCGATCGGTATGAACGTCTAAAGTATGGTACACAAGGAGAGCGCACGACGATGATCTGTGGCGCTGTGCACTTTGAGCATCCAGCGGCGTCGAGACTGTTGACGTTGCTGCCACATGTCATCCACGTCACCAAATGGGGGGATATCGAAGGTGAGTGGGTACAAAGCACACTGCGTATGCTGGAGCTGGAGACCAGGACCATGCGTCCGGGTGGTGATGCGGTGATCACGCGTCTCGCTGATATTCTCGTGCTTCAGACGCTGCGATGGTGGATACAGCATGAGAAGGATAAACAAGAAGGCTGGTTGGGTGCATTGCAAGACGAACGCATCGGTCGGGCGATGGCGCTCATCCATCGTCACCCAGAACGAGACTGGACTGTCCCCCTGCTTGCATCAGAAGTCGCGATGTCGCGTTCGGGTTTCTCGGCACGTTTTACACAACTCGTAGGTGAGCCACCCATGAAGTACCTGACGTACTGGCGCATGCAGCTCGCGTGGGAACAATTGCGAGAGGACGCTCAACTCTCCCTCTACACACTCGCAGATAAACTAGGATACCGCTCAGAGGCCGCGTTTAGCAGGGCATTTAAACGCCATACAGGGATCTCGCCAGGTGCCGCCCGCAAACAACTCCCCTCAGTACATCCCCAGTAACTCAGATGAGAAAGTGAACAGCCGACTTATCGGAACAAATCATCGCTCCAAAGAGCAGCGTATCAGTTCGAGAGCATATCCTGGCGCTTGACACCAGACGTATGCGTTCTGATACGTTGGAAGGACATACCAACCCAATACAATAAGGAAAGAACGATCTTGCGACATCTCCTCCAACTCTCTCTGCTTGTGTATATCGTGCTCTCGATCCCAGCCTGTGGAGAGAAGCAGTCTTCATATGAGAGCACAACAGAATGGAGCAGAGAGAGCGCGCTTGACGCCTCCACTGCCGACCAGCGCGACAAGACAGAGAAGAGGAGTCGAGAGCAAAATCAAAGTATTCCAGAGCCCCAACATGAAGCCCAGCGCGAGGTAGGCACAAAAGAGGCTGTTGAGAGAGAGCAAAATGGGCAAGAGACACTCCCAGACACAGGGCTTGGTTTCGAGCAGCAACGCACAGCGCTCCAAAAGCGCTATGGAATCACGCTCTCACTGCACGAAACCTTTCCAATCAAGACAACACACGGCCCCATCGGCGGAAAAGACGCTGTTCAGACTGACATTGAGTCATACGGAGCGCTGTTCTTCCCAGAGTGGCAACTCTACCCCACCACACTGATCAAACGAGCTCGTCTCACAAAGATCGTCTTTTGTACGGACTTATCGTTTAATGGACAACCGCGGACGGCGATCCCCGATCTCGAACACAACGTACTCTACTTCGATGTCGCGAAAGGCAGGCACAGCAAAGAATATGTGCGCCGAACGATCCACCATGAGTTCTTCCATATCATCGATTGGTACGATGACTTTAAGCTCTACAGCGATCAAGCATGGTCCGCGCTGAACGAACCGGGATTCACCTATGGCTCAGGAGGCAAAGACGCACAAGGCGATTCTTCGGGTTCCTTGTTGACAGACACGCAGCCTGGCTTCTTCACAAAATACTCCCTCAGTGGCGTGGAAGAGGACAAGGCAGAGGTGTACTCGATCATGATCGTCCTCTCCAGCGCCGCACACCAACGCAGCCAAACAGACAGCATCATCGCTGCCAAGATGAAGCAGATGAAGCAGCTGCTCAAAACGTTTGTCCCCGATATGGATGATGCCTTCTGGCAGGCTGCAGCCGCGCTCCCAAGGCCTTAGGAGATCCCTTCCTCAAAAGAAGTTGCCTCTACAGAATACCGCTTGGCCAACTCTTTGAGTTTGTCCTGTAACCTCTTCTCAAGCTCTCTCGCAAAAGCAAATAACTCGTTGGCCATATGGCGATTATGATGCAGAACATGATTGGCCCCTTCGGTCGCCATGTGAAGTAGCGCGTCGAGCTCCTGCTGAGACAAGTAAGGCGTATCATCCTCTCGTTCACTCATGAGCAGCTCGATAAGATCGGGATAACGAGCCCAAAGATGTTGAAGCGTCTCCACACTGTCATGGACATCACGAAGACTCTCTTGTACATCCTCTCCGTTAAGCATCCCAACATCGGCAAACGCGACCTGATCGTCGCTCTTCAAACTCGCCTGTTCGAGCAGGTGCGAGAGAGTATGGATCTCTTTGTACAAAAAGACCCAATCTTTGCAGTCAGGCTGCTCTTGCAAGGCATCAGTATAACCACATGCAGGACACGGTTGTTCGGTGTCTTCAAGCACAGCGTCACACACAATACAGTGTTCCTCTGCGAGTAGGCGCCTCATTTGAACCCGCCGACGCAGCCACCAAAAGAGCCCCAACAAGAGCGGGCTCAACCCAAGTATGACATACAAAACAAAGAACACCCACTTTCCCCACACAGGTTGTGTTTTCAACCATTCAATGAATGAGATGCCCTGTTTGGAGAGCACACGATACGCAATGTACAGATAGAAAAAGAAGATCAAACCGATCAACTTCCACTGGGACCGAAGTGTGAGGGGTTTCTCAAGGGTGTCCTGCCCCTCACTTCGAAACCCTGCCATGAACCCCATCAAGAGGACACCTGCGAGGATACCTCCAACATGCGAGGCGAACGCGACGCCGGTCGTGTGTCCTCCTTCGATGGTGTACTTCCACAAAAAGAGCAGCTGTGAGCCGATCCAGGCTGTGAGAAAGATATATGCCGCAAAGAACGCGCGTGTTCCGTCCTCAATATGGACAAGAATGCCGATCTTCTCGCGAGGAAACTTGAGAAAAAATGCTCCAACAACGCCACTGATCGCACCGGATGCACCGAGCACATAGGATGTACTTTCCGGACTGAGCCACAAGAACAAGGCGTTCCCTCCGACATCGGAGAGCATATACAGCGCCATAAAGCGCCAAGAGCCCAAACGCTCTTCAACCAAAGGACCAAACACCCACAAAAAAAGCATGTTGCCGAGGAGATGATCCAACTCCGCGTGATTGAAGACCGAAGAGAGTAACGTAAAATACTCCCAAAGACCTGATGATGTCGAAGGATCTGCAAAGAAAAGCTCTTTGGGAACGAGCGCAAAATCGTTGGAATCGAGAAGTCCTGTTGCGAAGAAAATGTACAACAAAACATTGATAAAGGTGATCGCGATCACCACGTAAGGAACACGCTTGATAGGCGTGCTTGTTTGGATGGGAAGAAACATATTGTGACCTCTCACTCTTCTTTTGAACATTGTGGATGATAGAAGAACACAAGATATCCCAGATCTCTTTCCTTGGAGAAAAATAGTTCGTATTGATGTCCAAATGGCTCTTGATAGGAGAGCTCCCAACGAGCAAACTTCCCAGAGCACGCTTCGCAGCCGGTGGAAAAATCTTCACGTCAAAACGGCTGACGCTCGTCTTTGAGGATGGTATATTCTTCGCGATGGATTGAAGTCTTTCATGTCAACACATCGCAACCCCCCTGACACTGGAGGAAATCTCGTGCCACAACAGATGCGGATCCGTACAATCTTGTTTTTCTTTTTGTTGTCGCTGGCGTCTGCACAAACAGCGACCGCCAAAGCACCGTCAAGTCGTCCAGTCAAACGCGTCACAAAGACAGCCCCCACCAAGAAGCCCCCTGTCCATCGAAAAAAAACGAAGCAAGGGGTTCCTTCAGATCTTCGCTTTTTGATGCCCGCAGGCGCTCCCAAAGGGTTGAGCAAACCTAAAAAGCGGGTACGCAAAAAACCGAAGAAAAAGAAACGCCTCAATTATGCCCAACGTATGAAGAAGTTCGAAGAATGGCTGGCCAAAGCCAGCACAGGAGAGCGCATCGACGCACTTCAGACGAACATGTGGGACAAACAACTGCGTCTTGTCGAATCGCTTGTTGCAGAAGGCACATCGATCATCCCTCAGCTCCATGAAGCGCTCAAACACAAGCACCTTCGCATCCAGTTGCTGAGCGCGATCGCCCTCGCAAGACTTGGTGACACAAAGGCGATCCCAGTCTTGATCAAGCGGGCAAAGGAGTTTTACGATCAACCAGCCTCGCTCATCCTCGGCGCGATCATCGAGTACAAAGACAAGATCGTCCCTCACTTACTTACAGCAGCAAGGCAAACAAAACACCCCCAGATCTTTTTGCGGGCGCTTGGCTACTTGCGCTCCAAACGGGCCCTCCCCCTGCTGCAAAAGTGGCTCAGCGCCCCCAACAAAAAACACCGATACGTCGCCCGTGAGATCCTGAAAAACTACTCCCAAAAGATCATGATTCAGGTCGTCCAAAAAGCCTTCCAGAGCAAACCCTCGGCAGACGTGCGCGCGGAGCTTATCAGGATCATCTCTTTTATCGAGCACCCACAGTCCTTTGAGACCTTACTCAAAGGTCGCAAGGACCCAAGCGACGCGATTCAATTCTTAAGTCGCCTGACACTCGAAGGCCGCGCCCAAGAGGTCTTCAAACAATCGCCCGTAGGGAAACTCCAAAGACCCCCCAAATCCAAAGCCCCTGTTGCCGTGTGGGAAGCGTGGTGGAAGCGAAACAAAGCCACCATCAAGGCGATCTTTGAAGCCAAGACAAAACAAACGTTGAGTGGTATCCCAACAGAAGAACCACACCGCCTGATGATCATCTACAGAACGCTCCACCCGATGTTTAGCTACGGTAGGATGCCCATCGTACTCTACGACAAACGTTTCAAACCTGCAGCACCACCGCTCAAAGGAAAGTATTGGCAAAAAGGACTCGCCCCCGAAGTCTTCGCGAAACTTCTGCGCTCTCTTCAACGCCAAAAGTTCTTCTCCATCCCTCCGAAGACAGGTTACACGAGGGATATCAGCGTGAGACTTGGCAACAGCGCATATACGATCACCGCTGGACAAATCAGACACCTCGCCTTTGAAGCGATCGAGCGACATATCCTCGTGTACGCACGACAGCTCAAAGTTGGGCTGCGCTTTGAGGACTTTTACAGAAGACACGACGAAGCAGACACCTCGGCAGAAGGTCAGATCGGACAATGGGCTTACAGAAAGGCCGACCAATTGCCACCTGCGAAGTGGAGTCGTGTCTCCACCTGGAAGCCCTCCTCCGACGTCGAGAGCCTCTTCTCAGCGCTGAAGGACATCTTCTCATTCATCCCTAGCCGCACACGTATCGTCTCCATCGATGTACGCGGGCCTTTTTTGCGGATGACCACTCTGCTCTTTGGCTCAAGAGCACAGAGCAAATACACACAGGTGGGACTTGAGCGTTCGAGACGATTGAAGAAACTCAACACGTCAGGGCTCGGCGTGATCTACCTGACACGGGATAAGATCGAGCAAATGGTGATCGATTGTCATCGACTTCAGATTCCTTACTTCCCGGCGAAAAAGAAGCGCACACGGATCGATGTATTGAAGATGTTGTCATCGGCCTTCCAAGCCCCCTACGCCAAACTGCTCGCGTTATCAGTCGAGCGAAAAGGACTCACACGCATCGCGATTCGATGGGCCGCCAAAGATGCAGCGGCGATCATCAAAGTCCTTGGGGAGATCGCGATGCGTTCAGGCGGTGACCGTGTGTTGGCCTTCAGGATCAATCACTCGGGACGCAAAGACCGCGCAGATTACAGATTGATCGTGCAAATGCAGTGGGAGCTCAAAGATCTCTATAAACGCCCCAAACGCACACCCCACTACATCCCGTTCAAATTACGCAAAGGACACCTGCCCTTTGTCCCTGTTTACCGCTAATCCCCTCTCATTCACTCCACTCTCTTTGCACACGCCTCCCAAGGACGCTCTTCACAAGCACGACGTTGATCAAAAAAGAGTTTTCGTATTGGCGACAGCTTCGACATCTGCAACACTTTTAGGAGCTGCTGCGGTGAGATTCTCGTGTCCATCCTCCGTGATCAGGATGTCATCCTCAATGCGAATTCCAATGTCCGCAAAAGGTCTCGCCTCTGGTACGTCGTGAAAATCAGGGTTGAAGTACAATCCAGGCTCTACCGTCAGGACCATCCCAGGTTGCAAGATACGGCTCGAACCATCCTCTTCGAAGTAGCCGCCGACATCGTGGACATCAAGCCCCAACCAGTGCCCAGTCTTGTGCATGTAGTACGGCTTGTACGCCTCTTCTTCGATCAACGTCTGGACATCACCTTCGAGCACACCGAGGTCGACGAGTCCTTGTGTCAGGACAGCGACCGCCGCCTGGTGTACATCATCAAAGCGGTTACCAGGCTGACAGGCATCGATCCCGGCCTGCAACGCGGCGAGGACGATCTCATACACACGGCGTTGTGTGTCTGTGAACTTACCACTCACAGGATACGTCCGCGTGATATCTGCAGCGTAGAATTGATACTCAGCCCCCACGTCGATCAGCACAAGATCGCCATCTTTGAGCGCATCTTGATTCTCTGTGTAATGAAGGATCGTCGCGTTGGCGCCGCCACCGACGATCGGTGTGTAGGCAAAGTCAAGACAACCGTTTTTGCGGAAGTGATAGTGCATCATCGCCTCGATCTGGTACTCGTAGGTGCCAGGACGGGTCATCGCCATCGCCATCTCGTGGGCTTCTGCGGTGAGTTTTGCGGCGTGACGCATGTGCTCCATCTCGGCGCTGTCCTTAAAGAGTCGCATCTCATCTGTGAGGGCGCGTGAATCGAGGATATGATCAGGTGTGACTTTCCCGACACGTCGTTGTCTTTTGACCCCCTCCTTCCACTCGATCACCCGACGATCATTGGCTTCGCTGTCACCGAGTTGATGGTAGATCTTTTCGCACCCGAGGAGATAGGAGGTGATCTTCGTATCGAGCTCGTCGATCGCATAGGCAGCGTCCACACCGTAGTGTTCCTTTGCACGCTCAGGCCCAAGACGACGCCCCATCCAGATCTCACGCTCTTTATCTCGGGGGCGGACAAACAAAATGGAGCGCTCTTCATCGGCGTCGGGACGCAAGATGAGGACAGCTTCAGGTTCGGGACAGTTTGCGAGGTACAAAAGATCAGAAGAGGCTCGGTAGACGTGGTCGGTGTCACGACTTCGCAGCCTGACAGGAGAAGCAAACCACACTCCAAGACTCCTCGCACCCATCTTTTGCATCAACGCATCTCTTCTCTTGGCGAACATGATCAACCTCCCTGAAAATGAAAAAAACAACCGCACTTTCCCTCAGATATCGCGATGAGAGGGGATTTTGCAATCACTTTGGTGTATGGTATATGTCCAAAGTGCGCGAACATTTGCGCGGACCACCTTAACAAAAAATCCAAAAAGACACAGCCCACCTCGTGAAAGGTTGGGGATGAGCAAGCCTATCGCTCGCTCACAGAAGGAGGAGACAACATGGCAAATTATCGAACTCATGTGAGTTTTGGCGCAGGAGCAGGTGCCGCAGTCATTCTGGCCGGGATGGTCTTTGTGCCTCGTATGGGGTGGGATGCGGTCATTCTCGGCGTCTTTTTCGGCTTCATCGGTGGGATGGTGCCTGATCTCGATCACGATAGAGGACACGCCTTGCGCAAGATCACGTCGCTCCTGACGACCTTTCTGCCGATCCTTGCGCTCTCCGTCACGAGTAAACGCGGTGGAGATATGGCAGCTTGGAGTTTGCTTTTGATCCTCCCCTGTTACTATTTACTTGAGTGGGCACTAAAGCAGACGGCCTTTTGGAAGAGAAGCACACCCTTTCGCGACATGTCGAGGGCTGTCGTGATCGCGATCGCATGTGGCGCGCTCGCCCTCGCGCTCTCTCGCTCTCTTCCTTTTGGGTTTGTAGGCACGATCGTCATGATGCTGGTGATGATGGCGGCAGTTCAACTCTCCGTCCCGCTCTTCAAAGCCACAACCATCCATAGAGGGATCTTGCACTCTATCCCGGTGATCTTCATTTATGCGTTTACGGTGTATTTGATGTTTACGAAGGACAACAACTTTACCTCACAAGGCCGCCTTTGGATCGCAATCGCAGCCTTTGGCGGTGCCATCTCACACCTGATCCTCGACGAGATCTATTCGGTCGACTTTGATGGCAAAGCAGTCCGGATCAAACGTTCCTTTGGGACCGCGTTCAGCTTCTGGAAGAAAAAGACCCCTGTCATCTCAGCGGCAGCATACGCGATCGCTGCGGTGATGTTGATCTTTTGCTACCTGACGACTTAAGACGATACGGGATATATCCAAGGCAAGATCGAGGTCAAAAACCACGTCAACCACAACCCACCGAGCAGATTCACAAAAAACCCAAGCACCAACATCCTCTTGAGTGAGACCCCCTCCATTCCCCCAAAGGCCAGCCCTGTCGCGGGTGTCGCGATCGGACTCATGAAAGCACAGGTCGATGCGAGCGCGACCGCGATCATCACAGGCAATGGGTTCATCCCCATGCTGATCGAGAGCTGGTAGGCGACTGGAAACATCGCAACAGAGACCGCTGTGTTGCTCATCAGCTCCGTCGCAAAGATCGTCACCATCGCGAAGGTCAGATAAAACGCGAAAGGTGTCAGCTGTGTGGGTAAGAACGCCTGCATGTGTGAGGCGAGCCACTTGGGCGCGCCCAACCAAAACAAGAACGCCCCCATACCACCTGCAACTCCCGCGAGAAAGACTCCCTTCCAGGGCAGCCCCGTGTAGCAATCTTCCAGGCGCAACAGTGGCCGCTTCTCTCCGTTGGACTCTTCGATCTGGACGAAGAAGACGTAGTAAATAAAGCCCAGACAAAACAACATTGAGAAGCCCTCCCACATGACCTTTAGGCTGGGGAGCAGCGATGATAGCAACGAAGTGGAGATCCAAAAAACACCAGTCAACAGCGCAAGTTTCGCGCCGACGATGCGTAGACGGGAGGGCTCATGATCACCTGATTCGTCGTCGAGGTTGAGCTCCAGCTTGTAGAATCGACGTGGGATAAAGAACAGCACGAGCAACCCCCACGCCAACAGCCCAAAGACGATCACGAGCGGGATCCCCCACGCCAACCACGACAAAAAGTTGATGTGTTCGAGACCAGGGACGCTGTAAAAAGAGAGCCAAAAGAGCAACAGAGCGTTGGCCGGGCTACCAACCATCGAGCCCATTCCTCCGATGTTGGCACCATAGATCAGCGACAAACCAATGGGTGTAACGAGCTCCTTGCTTTCAGCCTCAGGGTGGGCTTCGACGGCCTCACGTAGCTTCTCGATCACAGCGAGCAAAGTCAAGACAGTCAGGACGTTGGGGATAAATAGAGAGAGGAAGATCGAAGAAGACATGATCACGAGCAACACGATCGGGAGCTGGCTGCCACTTTTTTTGAGCAACATGCGCAGGAGATAGCCTGCGAGCCCATCCCGCCCTCCCCTCGCAAAAATCCGCGAGAGCAAGAACCCCGTGGCAAAGAGCGGTGCCCACTTCCATACTTGAAGCGCCACCTTTGTCGATTTTACAATCAATGACTCCATACAAACCTCTGGTGTTGCCGACGTCATGTTCTACACGATGTGATGATACATACGTGCGTACCGTTTTGGAATGTCGATCAACGTAACAAAGTTTTGAGGATTGATCTACAACACAGGCGCAATGGGGGCAAAAGTCAGGAGGCTATCATCGAAAGGACGGAAGGATTAGCGTTTGGCTGGCGGAGCTTGATGTGCACGCAAGGAGGCTCGGAAACAATAACCAACACGATTGGCACGCAAACCGGGGACGTGGAAACGAAACTCGACGCTCCCTTTGGTGTGTGTGTGTTTGGACTTGAGCTTTGAGAGATCGAGTCCGTACTCACGCCAGATCTGTTTTTCAGAGACACGATAACGTTTGACCATGCGGTTATCCACCCACACGGACATCATCATATCGGGCCCCCCTACTCTCACAGAGGGACCAACAGAGCCAGGTGCTGGGGTGGTAAAACCATGCTCTAGCTTGAGCTTTCCGCGCAAGGGGACGTTGCGGTAGCGGACACGGATGACCTTACAACGCAATGCGTGGACCCACAGACAATCGCGGGGAGTGTTGTCGATCTCCTGAATGATCCGCCCAAAGAAGTAGCGACGTTTACCGAGGAACCAGCCAGGGTGCTCTCGCCAACGGGAGAGCCAATCGATCTGTCCTGTGACAGAAGCTGGACATCCCCGAACACGTCGCTCTCTTGTGGGCGTTTCAATCCCAACTTCAGCCTGTCGCAGGTGTTTCTTTGAGGAGAAATCGTACAACAGCTTTTGCGATGTGGGGAGTTGAAAGAGATAGAGCTCGATCGGCCCAAAGGTGATTTTTTTGCGCAGCCAATAGAGACGTTTAAGTGTTTTGAGCTCTTTTTGAAAGGAGCGGACAAACCACCACTTTCCAAGACGAGGGGCGAGCATCACCCACAGCCGTTTATAGCGACTGAGGTCTTCGCGTTGGAGATGTTCGGCGTACAACACGGGCAGATTGGGGAGCTGCTCGGCTCCCTTGAGCGCCCAGGAAGGTACGAGTCCAATCACGTCGCCTTTTTGGAAGTGTTTTTTGATGTGTTTTGCAGGTTGGGCCCACTCTTTTCGAGAGATCTGTGTGCTGGCGATCCCAATGTGCATGAAGATCGCAAACAAAGAGGCACAGATCGCAAAGACCAGAAAAAACCGGTCCGACCAACGTGTGTTTGGCAATTGCAATCGATCGTCTCCCGAGATATGAAAGGACGCCTCCCCCTGTAGGAGGAGACGTCATATTCAAGAGTGCGAAGTCACCGAGGAAATTATTGGCTCATGGAGTCCAGGAATTCCTGGTTGGAGGAGGTGCGGCTGATCTTGTCGAGCAAGAACTCCATGGAGTCGATGACATTGAGGGGGTGGAGGAGTTGACGAAGAACCCACACACGGTTGAGCTCGATCGCGCTGAGGAGGTTTTCCTCTTTACGTGTACCGGAGCGGTTGATGTCGAGACAGGGGAAGATACGTTTTTCCATCAACTTGCGGTCGAGGTGGAGTTCGCAGTTACCTGTTCCTTTAAATTCTTCGAAGATGACCTCGTCCATACGTGAACCAGTGTCGATCAACGCGGTCGCGATGATGGTGAGTGAACCACCTTCTTCGAGGTTACGCGCGGAGCCGAAGAAGCGCTTGGGCTTGTGCAGTGCGTTGGAGTCAACACCACCAGAGAGGATTTTACCGGAGGGAGGAACAACCGAGTTGTATGCACGTGCGAGACGTGTGATGGAGTCGAGGAGGATAACGACGTCGTTTTTGTGCTCGACGAGGCGTTTTGCCTTCTCGATGACCATCTCAGCGACCTGTACGTGGCGTGCTGCTGGCTCATCAAATGTTGAAGAGACAACTTCACCGCTGACGGAGCGGGACATATCGGTGACCTCTTCAGGACGTTCGTCGATGAGCAGAACGATCAAGATGATGTCGGGGTGATTTGCAGTGATCGCGTTTGCGATGTTTTGCATGAGGACAGTTTTACCAGCACGTGGGGGGGAGACGATCAACGCACGTTGTCCACGTCCGATGGGCGTCAACAGGTTGATGATACGTGTGGAGTACTGACCTGCGTCAAACTCGAGGTCGAGTCTTTCGTTGGGGTAAAGAGGCGTCAAGTTGTCGAAGAGGATTTTGTCCCTTGCGACTTCGGGCTCTTCAAAGTTCACTTTCTCAACCTTGAGCAGTGCAAAGTAGCGCTCGGACTCTTTGGGGGGACGAATCTGTCCGGAGACAGTATCACCAGTGCGCAAGTTGAAGCGACGGATCTGGGAAGGTGATACGTAGATATCGTCTGGACCTGGAAGATAGTTGTAGTCTGGTGAGCGCAAGAAACCGAAGCCGTCGGGAAGGACTTCGAGGACACCTTCACCGTAAATCTGGCCATCACGATCTGTTTGTGCTTGCAAAATAGCAAAGATCAACTCTTGGGTACGAAGGCCTGCGGCGTTCTCGATACCCATCTCTTTTGCCATTGCGTGGAGTTCGGTTACTTTTTTGTCTTTCAGGTCATTGAGATTCAGGATCATAAGAAGATGACTCCTCAGTGGTTGACATGGAACCCTATTCACCCGGTATGGGCTCTGCCTCTCTTTACATGCGAGGGCATGATAGGTTCAGAATCATTGAAGGGAAAGTAAGCGTTTATTGGAAGTAGAATTCACCGCTTGTAGAGATGATTGACTGAAGAATGGGCTGGATATTGTGTGATTCGATAGAGTTGTCTATTGCTTACAATACAACAGCTCACATATATGCTTGATAACAACTACATTGGGAATTTCATGATTGATTGTTTGTCCAGATTTTTAGGACAATGGTGGTATTATTGGTAAGTTTGGGGAAGATCCCAAAATAGGCAATAATTTTTTAGAGAATATACACCTTCACCAAAGTTTGTCAAGCCTTTTTTTGCTTCAGAAGATGACTACCTGAGAAAAGACCGGCGGTTACCCCGATGAAGAGGGATGTTTGAGGCGAGGTAAAGAACACAAAAAAGAAGAGCCTTTCGCCTCTTTACGAGGCGAAGAGACCGTTAACTTACACGATCACCGGGTTTGGCTGGCGCAGGTGCAGAGACGAGCACAAGCTGATCATCAGATGGGCCTGTCGCGAGCACCATCCCCTCGCTCACACCAAACTTCATTTTGCGTGGTTTGAGATTCGCGACCATCACAATTTGCTGTCCAACCAACACCGAAGGATCCGGGAAACTCTTGCGGATCCCCGCAAACACATTCCTGGTATCTCCATCACCTACGTCGAGTGTGAGTTGGATGAGCTTCTTGGCCTTCTCGACGAGATTGGCCTCGACGATCTTCGCGACCCGCAGATCCGTTTTGATGAACGTATCAAACTCGATCTCATCGGCGATCGGCTCGCGAGGCTTCTCCTCAACTTTTGCGTCATCTTTGCTCTTGAGATCTTCTTTGCTCGCTTCGACGACCTTGTTGACGACCTTCATCTTGATACGCTCAGCGAGACGTGTAAAGGGCTTAAGCTCCTGCTCTTCGAGGTCAAATGCGTTGGCATCTTCCCACGTCATCGGCTCAATGTTGAGGATCTCTTCGATCTGCCCTGCGTACTTAGGCAAGACAGGCTTGAGCAACGCAGCGACCGTCCGACAGCAGTTCGTCGCGAGTGTACACACTGCAAGAGCTGCATCTGGATCGGTCTTCACGAGCGCCCAAGGCGCTGCATCCTGGAAGTACTTGTTCGCCAAATCGGCGATCGCACAGATCTCTTTCACAGCGTGGTGGAAAGCGTACTTCTCGTAATTTTCGCGAACGAGTGGGATGTGCTTTTTGATATCCTCGATCAACGTCTTCGCGACCTCGTCGGTCGGCAACTTGCCCAGCGTCCCACCAAAGTTTTTGTGGACAAAGGGGATCGCGCGGCTCGCGAGATTCACGATCTTATTGATAAAGTCGGCGTTTACGCGGTTGACAAAGTCCTCAAAGTTGAGGTCGAGATCTTCATCTGTCCCCGAGAGCTTTGAAGCGTAGTAAAAACGCAAGTACTGTGGGTCGAGATGATCCAAGAAGGTGCGAGCCTTGATAAAGGTCCCACGAGACTTGGACATCTTGCTCCCGTCCACCGTCAACATACCGTGTACGAGGACACGGCTCGGCAGCGTCAAGCCTGCGCTCTTAAGCATCGCTGGCCAAAACAGCGTGTGGAAGTAAATGATATCCTTCCCAATCACGTGGATGACTTCTGTGTCATCGCTACGCCAGAACTCATCGAAGGAGAGACCTTTCTCCTTGGCGTACTTCGCGGTTGTGGAGACGTATCCAATGGGCGCGTCGAGCCAGACATAGAAGTACTGATCTTCACGACCTGGGATGGGGAAACCAAAGTACGGCCCATCACGTGTGATGTCCCAGTCACGCAGACCATCTTTCAGCCAAGTCTCGACAAACTTGCGCGTCGAATCTTGAAGTCGACCGGGCTCTTTGACCCAACCTTCCAAAAACTCCTGGAAGTTGCCAAGACGCACAAAGACGTGCTCTGTCTTCTTTTTCACAGGGGGATTACCACACAACGAGCACTTCGGCTCTTTCAGCTCATTTGCGGTGTATGTTCGGTTACAATTTTCACAGACATCGCCGTATTGCTCGGGCGTTTTACAGAAGGGACAGGTCCCACGTAAAAAGCGATCGGGCAAAAAGCGCTTGTCGTGCTCACAATAGAATTGCTCGATCTCTCGCGTATCGGTGTGTCCACCTTCGACGAGGCTGTTGTAAACAAGCTCGGCAAATTCTTTGTTTTCTTCGCTGTGGGTTGTGTAAAAGTAGTCAAAACCGATCTGAAAATCAGCGAAATCTTTCTTGTGTTCTTCGTGGATCGCCGCGACAAGTTCTTCGGGCTTGATGCCTTGTTTGCTGGCGTTGAGCTCGATGGGTGTGCCGTGGGTGTCGTCAGCACACATGTAATGGGCGTCGTGTCCGACGTGCTTGAGAAAACGCACGAGGATATCTGTTTGGATGTATTCAACAAGATGCCCCAAATGGATACTTCCATTTGCATACGGCAATGCACTGGTCACCAAATACTTTTTCGACATTCTTCACTCTCACATGGTTTTAGGATGAACAGTTGAAAGATACGTATCTCAGTCGTTTTCTGCTTCGTCTGGTGTGCTGACACTCGACGAATCTGGACAATGCCCTTCTCTATTGGACAGAAAAGCCTCGCGAAAGGTTCGACAAAATTCCACGGCGGCTTGGACGCCCCTTCGGATACAACATTTATGGTGTCTTGAAAAGAATTACTTTTGTTGGGCAGGACAGCGTCGAAAAAAAACGTTGCGAAGAAACGACTTAATCTAACTCATCACAATGGAGCTTGATACGTCGGGCGAGATTGCGATTCTCTTCAAGGCGACGACGCACCCGCATCAGCAACAAAAACAGGAACAAAAAGGAGAAATTGAGCGTGTGGACCGTAATCCGCACCCACAGATCAAATTGCATCTTGTTGGGGTTGGGATGAAACCCCGGCGCGAAGCGCACAGAGAGATACACAAAAGGTACGGACAACGCACCAATAATCCCGAGAGAAGCTGAAGCAACACGCACCTGCTCGCCACTGTCTCCGTAGTTTCGCAACAAAAAGTACGCCCCCAAGATCATCCACAAGGCGAAGAAGCTCATCAAACGTGGATCACCCCAGTTCCAAAATGTGTTCCAGCTCGGCTTGGCCCACAATGGTCCCGTGATCAAGACACCTGTCGCGAAGATAAAGCAAATCTCTGTCGCTGCGACCGCAAGAGTATCCCAAGACTCCTTACGGGTGACCAAGTAACCAATCGAAGCGATCAACACGATCAACAACCCTGACAACGATCCCCACGCACAAGGAAGATGGATGTAAAAGATCTTCTGCGACCACCAAGGCATTCCGTTGAGCTTGAGCAATGGCGCCTTGTAAAAGACAAACCACATCCCCACACAAAAAGACACTGTCGCCAACACACCCAACAACAGATCCACCACTCGCGGTGGAAAGATCTTCGCTATGATTTCCTTCATCTATCTATTCCTTTTACCTTTCTCGAAGTCACACGAGGGTCTGATCCTCACCCACAACTCGTATCGACACACAAACTAGCAAAAGAAGCCCCACCAAACAACCCCTTGTCTGCACTGTTTCTCGACAGCGAGGGTTGATCTTTGCGTCATTTCTTGGCACACTCCACCCAATTTTCACCAACTCACGAAACGTTGACTATGGGGACAAGGAGAACAATATGCACTTGTTACGTCTCTCTTCACTTCATGCGGCACTCGCTACGACGATCTTTTTGAGCCTGAGCCTATTTTCTTTTCAGGCAGACGCGGGCCGATATCTGATCACCGTACTGGACGCCAAAATCACCAAAAAGAAAACCCAATTCAAACGGTGGGACACGGGCTTCGGAAGCATGACGCTCCCCGATAGTTACGTCGTCGTCGACATCGGCGGACAACGACTCACGACGACCATCCAAAAAAACAACCTCACCCCCACATGGAATATCTCCAAGGCCTACACACTCAACGGAAACGAAAAAGTGTACCTCGAGGTGAGAGACAAGGATGGTTTCACAAGAGACGACCTCATCGGAAAAACAGATGTTCCTTTGAGCCAACTCATCAAAAATGGAAACGTCGCGTTTGGTAACGTCTTGTCCTTGCGTATCAAAGTCCTCCGCATCGACAAACCAAAGCCACGCCCTGTCGTTCGCAAAGCACCTGTCGTCCCAAGACCAGTTGTTCGCAAAGTCGAACCCGCGCCTCGTAAAGTTGAGCCCGCGCCCCGCAAAGTCGAGCCTGCGCCTCGTAAAGTCGAGCCCGCGCCCCGTAAAGTCGAGCCCGCACCACGTAAAGTTGAGCCCGCCCCACGCAAAGTTGAGCCCGCGCCTCGCAAAGTCGAGCCCGCGCCTCGCAAAGTCGAGCCTGCACCTCGTGCAACAGCTCCCAAAGAGGACCCAAAAGTCGCGTTCTGTATTGGGATGATGAAGTTCTCCCTCTCCTGCTTGAAACAACAACAAGAAGCATTGAAAAACGCAACTGGCGCGCAAGCCAAAACAGCCAAGTTTCTCTCCATGATCATCGCACAGATCGAGAAGAACCTTCAGTTGAAAGACAAAAGCATGCTCATCAGCAAGTGCGACGCAGGTTTGAAACGCGACAAAATCAAACCCTCCGCAAAGTGCATGGCTTGCATCCAAAAACAAGGTTGCAAAGGCGCAAGAAACTGGAAAGTCAGCTGCGCCGCTGAGTGTAGTGCAACAACGCCTGCTCCAGCACCTCGAACAACAACGCCTGCTCCACGTAAAGTCGAGCCAGCGCCTCGCAAAGTCGAGCCAGCGCCACGTAAGGTCGAGCCAGCGCCACGTAAAGTCGAGCCCGCGCCCCGTAAAGTTGAGCCCGCGCCCCGTAAAGTTGAGCCCGCGCCTCGTAAAGTTGAGCCCGCACCACGCAAGGTTGAGCCCGCACCTCGTAAAGTTGAGCCTGCGCCCCGTAAAGCTGAGCCTGCGCCCCGTAAAGCTGCACCAACAACCACAAACACGACGCCTGCACCAAAGACAACAGAAGCGATGACACCTGCAAAATTCTGCTCCTTGGTGACAAGTGAGTCACTGCGTTGCCTCAACGTCAAGTTGGAGCAATTCAAAGCAGATCCACAAAAAGCGCGCTCTGTGCAGTTCTTCAAGATGGTGATTGAGAAGTTCAAGAAAGATCGCAAGAAGAACGTCAACCGCTGTGTGACACAGTTTGCGAAGCACCAGAAAAAGCGCTCCTCACAAGGCAAGGCAGCCCTGACTTCCCAGCATCTTCAGAATTGCTGGAACTGCTTCAAGAAGGCAGGCTGTTCCCGCAACTCACGTAAAGCGTGTGCACCTGTCTGTACAGGAAAATAAGCCCATTCTCAGCGTCGTCTCCATTTGGGCCGTCGGATGGAAAAAAGAATACGGAAAATGAGACGAAGACAGAAGGTTGTTGCTGAAGCCACAGGCTTTGTGATTCGTCGTCGGCGTAGCGATGCTATGCCTTCTCCTCATGCCTTGCTTGAGGCCCCACCCACTGCCCTCTTGTCTTCGCTTTTTTTCCATCCGACGGCCTTACAGTGGGCGCGATGTTGGTATACAAAGTCGCAATAGCTCTTTCGCTGACATGGTGGAAGAGCTATTTTTTTGTCATCGCACCGGAGAAACAGATTGACACAGTCTCCAAATACTCTGTGTCGATCCTCAAATACGAAAGGTTTGGATGGATATGTTGAGAAAAGTGGTTCTGTGGAGTGTACTGGCACTGGGTCTCTCAGCCAGCGTAATATCTGTTGGTTGTACAGCATATTGTCCGGACCTTGCGGCAGAGTATGCCCTCACAGGCTGTGAAGGCGAGGATACCTGCAAAGTCACACAGCAGGGGTGCAACGTCGAGTTTACATGCGAAAAAGCTCTACAGTTTTGTTCGGGCCTTGCGTACAACGAGACACTCAATATGAGCTGTACAGATCAAAACGGCGAGCGAATGCAAGCGATTGTCGTCGTGAAGGATAGAGATACGAAAGTCGTCAACATTACCTTTGCGCGTACAGGCAAGAAAGCCTGTCAGGGAACCTTGACGGCCAATTGAACCAGAAGCGTTTGGGGATGATGCGAAGAAAATACATGGGGGAAGTCAAAGACTTGTGTGGGATTGGGGGAGGAATGTGTTTAGCTTTTGGGGGTCTCTTTTCCACCCTCGAAGCCAGAAGAGAAGACACTGTCTAAATCGTTTTCATCGAGCCCTTCGAAGATTCCGTCCAAGCCTGCTTCGGGCTGGGACGGTTCATCCTTTTTTTTAGCGTCGCTGCCTCCGCTCTCAGAGAAACTAAACAGATCATCATCGTCGTCGTCAGCGAGGCCACTAAAGTCCTCTTCTTCGCCAAAGTCAAGCTCTCCGAATGGGTCGACTCCATCACGACGATCTTCGTCGAGCATACGCAGACCGTCGAGAATCAAACCATCGAGAGGCGCGCTAATGAGTTGTTCGGTCGCTTGTACACCAGGTTCGAAGCTAAACTCGCCTCTCTCCCAGCCGATGACTTTGTAAAAGGCTTGTTCGCCGTTGAGATTTTCAAACTCGGCGTTGACGACCTGACCTTCGTCGAGGTAGACAAAGCCAATTTTTTTGCTATTCGCAAGCGAAAGAGCGAGCTTACCGGTCCGACGTCCTTGTGAGAGGACCTGAAGGATATCGGGGGGTCCCATCTCTTCGAGAGAACCTTCGAGGCCACGTCTTGCGCCTCTTGAAGATGCATCCTCCCGAAGTTTTCGGTCTTTTTGGAGTTGTTGTACTTGTTTGTTGATCTTCGGCGCGATGATGTTCACACCCATCGACTTGATCAAGTAATCGCGAGCGACAGACATCCCTTGTTCGATCTTATCGTTGTCATTTTCGTTGGTCACGATCAAGAATTCAGGGACATGTTCGCACTCTTTCACGGCTTCGATGAAGCTAAAGCCATCACCATCACCGGGGAGTTCGAGGTCGAGAACAACGAGGTCGACACGTTCTTTTTTACACAACTCGATTGCAACGGAAGGATCGGCCGTTGTTTGTATCCAGAGTCCACGTTTGAGCAAGTGTCGTTCGAGCTCGTTGGTCATCTCTTCGTCAGAGTCGAGGAGAAGAACGCGAGAGATAGTACCTTTGAGGTATTTCTCGATACGGAAGACCTCTTTCTCAAAGAGCTCAAGCAGCTCAGGATCGAAGAGTTTACCTTCGTGCATACGGAGTCGTTCAGCGATCTCTTCTGCTTCGATGGATTCATCTTGGTAACGAAGATCTTCGTATGTATCGAGGAGAGAGAGGAGTCTCGCGCCGATTGGGATCTCAGTGCCTGCGGTTTGGTTGGGGAAGCCTTCACCATTGAATCGCTCGTACATGTGGGTGAGGATATCCATGGTGGGTGCAGGCAATTGGAAGCGTTGCACACGTTGCAAGAAGTCGTGATGATCTTGCTCCGTTTTTTCGCGAAGTTCTTCGTCTTGTGCGATGGAGAGCAAGCACGGATGAGGCTCGGGAAGGTCCATGTGGTGGAGGTAAAACGCCATCCAGATGGTGTCACAATCAGCGGTCGGCAGGTCGAGCCGCTTGAGCATCATCCTAAGCAGAGGCTCTTGCAGTGAGAGGTGGTTTTTGTAGCGTTCGCTGTCGTGTTCGATGCGCTCGATAAAGGTCCGTGTAAGAGCAAGGACCTGGACACCACCAAGTGGTGAGAGGGAGCGCATACGGGGATCTGTTCCGCGCTCGATGGGTGCGCTTTCGCTCTCTCCATATTGATAGGAAGCGTTGGCGTTAGCGTTGGCATCAAAGGAGCCTGCGCCGGGTGTGACGTGGAGTCTTGTGACGTCGTCATCATCGAAGTCGTTGGCGTACGAGTCACCGTAGTAATCGTTTTGATTGTTGTAGTTGTACTCGTTTTGTCCACCGTAATATGAGTTGGGTGGAGGAGTTTCGTACGGTGTACGGTTGCCGTAGGTGTTGTCGGCGTAGGATTGGTTGACATCGTAATTGCTGTCGTAGGGGGCAGAGCCGCCAGAGGGCGTGTAGATCGAAGAACCAGCGCCACCGTAGTTTCCGCTCGCGGAGTCGGGCGCGACATACATGGTCCGCTCGGAGCTCTCGTATCCACTGTAGTCGCTGCTTGCGGACTCAGTGGAGGTCTCGTAGTTGGTGTAATTTTGCCCTTGTTGGACTTGGTTGAAGGCGTTGATTTCGCCACGGTAGTGCTTTCGAATCGCGGCTTGTACAGCGGATTGAAGCGCGACATACACACGCAGTTCTCGAACACGCGTGATCATATGGACTTCGCGAAGGCTGGCTTCGTTTTGTGGATCGGAGGTGACGATCGAGAGAGTGCTGTTTTCGGAGTCAAAAAGCACCGGAATGAGATTGTATCGTTCGGCGATGTGAACGGGAAGCAGATCGAGTACTTGTTGGGGGATTCGGGCCTTCGCGAGGCGCTCTGTGGAGACATAGCGCGTGCGAAATTCAGCGGCCAGAAATTGGAGAACGGTGGGTTCGGAGACGTACCCAAGACGCACGAGGATTTCCCCCAGGCGTCCTTCTTGGACTTGTTGTTGTCTGAGCGCTTCGTCGAGTTGCGCCTGGCTTATCACACCAGCCTGTACAAGTCGTTTGCCAAACTTTTGATTGTCAAGCATCCACTTTTATCCCGTCACTTTGGGTGCCGACTGTTGCAGCTTCAACACCTGGATAGTTTCTGAGTTCTTTAGAGTTGATCGAGGAATAAACGCTTTGCAGGGCAAAGTCGTCATCTGTCTTCAAAAGACAAACCTCACTTTACAAAAAATATCATTCACTCGTCAACCACCCATTGAGGATGGGTATGGAGTAAGAGTCGGTTATTCGGCGAGAGAAAGACGATTGATTTACGCGTTTTCATCAGGGACATTGGCGTCCTTTGCTGAAGCATCATCGACATCATTGTCAGCAGAGTCGGATGAGAGAGAGGGGGTATCATCTTGTGCTTGTGAGGATTTTTTCTCTTTTGCGCTAGGAAGGATCGCCTCACCATCATCATCAGCAGCTGGGAGTCCAAAGGGAGGGGTATCTCCAAGAGGATCGATATCTTTTTGTGCTTGGTTGTCGGCTGCGACGACTTTTCCTTCACCGTTCATGTATTCGAATACGATGACGGTGATGTTGTCTTCTCCACCACTTTCGTTGGCAGCGGCGACGAGTTTTTCGGCAATGGCTTGTGCGCTCGCGCTGTTTTGCACGAAGCTCTCAATGTCCTCTTCTTCGATCATCTTGGTCAGACCATCGCTACAAAGGACGACTCGATCACCAGGGAAGAGTTGCAAGGGAGCATCGCAAACATCAGGTTCAACGTGGGCACGGGGGCCAAGTGCGCGGCTAAGGATATGACTATCAGGGTGATCCTTGGCTTCTTCTTGGCTGAGCAGCCCAACATCGACAAAGTGCTGCACGACGGTATGATCGCGCGTCAGCTGCTGAAATTGCCCGGTGTCACGGAGGATATAAATCCGACTATCCCCAACGTGTGCGAGGTGGAGCAGATCGCCTTGTACCATCGCGAGGACACAGGTGGACCCCATACGAGAGAGTTCTTCGTCTTGTTGTCCACGCAAATAAATGCGCTCGTTTGCGAGATAGATAGCTTGTCGAAGTGCTTTTTGGGGATGCTCGATATCGGCATCGCGAAAGTACTCTTCGATAGCTTCGACAACGAGGTGACTTGCGAGTGCTCCGCCTCGATACCCCCCCATGCCATCAGCGACGATCAACACATGGCCATCTTTGATGGGTAAATCACCCATACTGTCTTCGTTCGCTGCACGTATTCTACCGACATCAGTACAACGTCCGATGGGGGATCTTTGTCTATCCGAGGCCTTCATTCAGTCGTTCCTTTCGTCATCTTCACAGGGGGGAGGAGCGTCATATCGTTGATCACCTTGACGTCCATCTTACAATAGAGCAGAAGTCCCCGCAAGGGGTGGTTGTTGAGACCCAGAAAAAGCCGACAAGAGAGCAAAAGTGTTCGAAGAAAGCACATGACTTGACGGCATGAAACCGCGAGAGTTGTGTACGACAAATGATCCCACCATCGCCCTGCTCTGAGTATGTTTACCGGCGACGGCGGCGACGACGACGTCTTCGTCGTCGCGTCCTGCGTCGGAGACGACGTCTACGCTTTCGCACACGTCGACGTCGTTTGCGTCGACGGACCCTTCTTCTTCTTCGACGTTTTCTTCTTTTGACAACACGTTTGCGTTTGACGACCGCCTTCGCGACTTTGCGCCGACGCACCTTGCGCTTCTTTTTCTTATTGCGCTGCAGCTGAAGTGGGATCGCGAGTGACACGCGCTTGTCATCCCGGGTCAGACGTTTACCTTCTGTCCCGACTTGCATGTCTCTTGTGTGTGTTGTGTCGTGTGTATCTCGCTGCAACCAAAGACCCACTCCCCACAACACGGCCAAAAACGCGATCGTTGCCATAAATGCAGGTAACAACCCACCTTGTGGGTGTGGGACAAACTCATCTTCAGGCATCACAGAAGGTCCGACTGAGGGCTTCTCCGCTTCCTTCCAAAAGGAGCTGCGCTTTTTCTTTGGTGCTGCAAGGCGGACTTTTCCGCCGCTGTATTGTGTGACCCATTGCTTGAGGACCTGTCGCAGATCGCGACGATTGGCAGACCATTTCCCCAGGTCCTCTCCAGCAATCCGCGCAGACGCCGGTCGCATCTCAGGTTCCTTTTGCAACAAAGAGAGCACATAGTCCGCCAAAGGTGCTTCGATGTCTTTTGGTAGAGGTTTGGGAGGTTTTTGATTTTTCACGTTGATCACTTCGAGGATCTCAGCTTTTTTGCGCAGGCGATACGGATCTTTCCCACACAACAACTCGTACAAGACCATCCCCAACGCGTACAGATCGCTCTCAGAGCCGATCTGCTCCCCTTTTTTGCCCGCAAGTTGCTCTGGAGACATATACCGAGGCGTCCCCAGCAATGTCCCAGTGCGGGTCATCGAGGTATACTCAACGCGACTGATACCAAAATCAGAGAGCTTGATCGAACCATCGATCCCAAGCAGCACATTTTCGGGCTTGAGATCGCGATGGATCACGCGATTTTGATGTAACTCTTCGAGCGCACGAGCGAGCGCACGGGCGATCCCAACAGCAACTGGTACAGGCAAGATCTTTTCTTGCTTGAGAAGTTGACGTAAATTGATACCCTCCACAAGTTCCATGCGGATGTGCAACGCACCGTCAGCCTCAAACAGTTCGTGATATTGGGTAATGTTAGGATGTTGAAGACCAGCAGCTGCTTCATATTCAAGTCGAAAGCGCTTTTCAAAATTTCGTTCTTCCCGCAACGCAGGATCGAGTCGCTTCAGCGCATACTGAACGCCCGAGGTGTCTTGGACGCGGTAGACAGTGCCCATGCCCCCTTTTCCCAGCGGACGTCCGACGATCTGGAAACGTCCATCGATCACATCTCCACTACGAGGCTTGCTTGCTTTTTTTCGACTGTTTGCCTGGGTCTTTCCCTGCGGTGCTTGCTTACGCACTGGCATGCTCCACTCCTTTTCCCGTATGTACCGGTATACTTGGACTTTTTAGAGTATCAGCACCAAGACCAACAGGCAATTTTTCTGCACGACAAGGATAAATCCAATCCCAGCGGGCAGATTCTCCACGCTCAAGCACAACCACGATCATAGAGGACGAGGATATGCCCGACACGACCAAACGGATCGCTTTTTTTGGTGGCAGCTTCAACCCACCACACTTTAGTCACTTTCTCGCTGCGACATGGGCTCTTTGCACAGGCGAAGTCGACCAGATCTGGATGACCCCATGCGCACAACACGCCTTTGGCAAACCACTCGCCCCCTTCCATCACCGCTTTGAAATGTGTCAGCTCGGCGCACAGCTCATCAGCCCCAAGATCATCGTCTCCGATATCGAGCAGGACCGCTCCGGTACAAGCTATACCATCGACACCATCAAGCTCCTCAAACAACAACACCCACACAAACAATTCCGATTGATGATCGGTTCAGATATCCTCGAACAAACGGACTCATGGAAGGACTTTGACGAACTCACCACCCTCGCGCCGCTCCTCCTCGTTCCGCGCGCTGGATGGCATGACCCCGATGATCCAACCCCCCAACTCCCACAAATTTCATCCACAGAGATCCGAAAAGCGATCCTCACACAAAAAGACACCTCCCTCCTCCTCCCACAACCCATCCGTGATTACATCGAGACCCACAAACTCTACCAAAAAGAGATACGCTAACCCCCTATGATTTCAAAAGGGAATCAAGCGAAGTGCAAAAAAAAAGGGTTCTTTTGTCACACATCCACACGCTCGCTCCGTATCAACTGTGAAAGACCCGGCAGATGACTCGTGCGCATCCATCAGGAACCAAAACGTTGGCACCATCTCAACAAATCTTTGAACGTCTCTTTCGCAAACACTACGAGGAGATCAGACGCTATGTTGCGGGTATGTACCCCGAACATGCCGAAGACATCGTACAGGATACATTCATGAAGCTGCTCACAAACATCGACAACATCGAAGAACAAAGCGTACGTGCGTGGCTTTATCGTGTCGCATCCAACAAAGGCATCGACCTCACACGCGCCAACCGCAGTCGAGAAAAGAGACATGAGCAAAGCCACACACCACAGCGCACGACACAACAAACAACCGAAGTCCAAGCCCTCGTAAGACTCGCCATGCAGCGCCTCGCCCCCAAACAAGCGCAACTCCTTCATTTATATGGTGCAGGTCTTAGCTACGATGAGATGGCTGATGTCATGCAAGTCAAAAAGAGCAGCATCTCACAGCTGTTGCTGCGAGCCAAACGCGCCTTCGAGCACGAGTTGGCCCTGACACAACGATCCCATACATAATCTCGTAAGAGCGTATATTGATGGATACAAACATGGACAACCACACGATCGAAGACACACACCTTCAGGCTTATCTTCACGGCGAGCTTGCTCAACAAGAAGCACAGTCCCTCTCTGAGCACTTGCAAACAGACGCGGCTCTCCTCCAACGTTACCAAACACTACAGGAACAAGATCGCGTCATCATGTCCAACATCCAATTGCTTCAAGAAGTTCCAACACTCGATCCAACTGAGGCGCTCAAAGACTTCTATCGACACACCCAAGCTCCCTCCAAGCCTTCATGGTGGGAACGATGGATGGGGGATATGCGAGCATCTTTTATCCTCGCAACCACGGCATGTGCGGCGTTGGTGATGATGACCTACACACCCTCACAGCAGCAGGTCGCCTCGCACCCAACGCCTCCAGCTCTACGAAAAAAAGGGCTCGCCCATTCTCACACAACAGAAGAGAAGGACGTCGTCTTACAACTCGGCGCAGTCAACCACAACGCACCAAAATTGAAACGCATTGGACATGGGGACACTTGCCGACAAGATGACGCCCTCAGCTTCGCATTCCACCTCAAAAGCCCCGGCTATCCCTATCTCTTCTTGGTCACGTCCAAAACACGTCTTCGCCTCTACCCTTTCTCGCAACAACAGGTGAAATGGTCCGCAGGAAACAAGCAGATCACACGCGCTGGCGTCGTACAACTCTACCAACTCAAACGACACCGTGGACATGTACGTTTCGTCTTGATGAAGTCCAAAGAGCCTCTCTCCCCTTCTACCCTCTCGCGCTTCCAGCGACGTCTGTCCACACAGCAACACAGATCACGACCCAATGTTGATGTGCTGGACATTCACGTCCAGAGCGCCCAACAGGGAGGTGGACAGTGAGCGCTTCGAAATCGATCCGGTTCGGCGTCTCAATACTCGCGGTGGTGTGGTGTGTAGGCTCCCTTTTTGTGCCGACAACGAGTCACGCACAGTGGGTCTCAGCCAAACACATCAAACCCAATACACTGGGTTCAAAGAAGCTCGCGCTGTTGATCGGGATCTCCAAATTTACCAGCCCACAGTGGTCCAACATCGACTACGCGAGCAACGACGTCCACAAGATGGCACATGTCCTCAGGAAACTCGGTAAATTCGACCGAATTATGCTGCGTACGTCGCAAAAGAACACGACAAAACAGTCGCTCTTGCAAGCCGTTAAGCGGCTTCGCGAGCATGTCAAAGTCTCCCTTGATACGGTCGTCGTGTACATCTCCTCACATGGCACCATCTCATCCCCCCCTGGTAACAAGCACAGGCTGCGGTACATCATCACCTCAGATACGGACCAACGCATCACACAAACGGCGCTGCCTGTGCAAAAGTTGCTCAAGCTACTCAAAACCTTCCGCTCCAAGAAGGTCGTCTTGATCCTCGCCACCTGTTACACATACGCACCCAACAGCAAAGCGATCTTACACCCAGGACTCAAAGGTAACACCACCCCGACGCGTTCGTTGCGCACGCGAGCGATGCAAATCCTCAGCGCCGCAGCACGTTCTCAACCAGCCTTTGAATCGAGAACATTGCGCTCAGACGTGTACACTCACTTTTTCACAGAGTGTGCCAAAAAGCTCGCCAAGAAAGGTAAGAGGCAGATCACAGCGATCGACATACACGTGTGTGCGCTCGCACCGACAAGAGAGTTTGTCAAAAAGCACAAGGGCACCAACCAAGTTCCCGTCGTTTACTCCGAACGTGGCGCAAATTACGACATCCCTCTGATCCAATCGAAGACGACCAAACGACAGCTTGGCTACCTTCGGACAGCCTCTTTGTCCCCAGCGACCCGCTATACCATTGTCCGTCTTGGCGCAAAGAGCGCAAAACCGATCGACGCCTCAGCAGGCGAACTGCTCGCGCTGCCACCAGGGAGATACCGCATCTCACAGGTCGACGCGCAGGGCAAAACGATATACGACAAAACCCTCAACATTCAACAAGACCAGATCGCCGAATGGAGCTCCGAATGGACCCTCGACGCACAAGCTGGTGGCTGGTTCTCCCAAAAAGGCGGAACACAGCAATTATGGGGCGGGTATATCGGCGTTCATCACTCATTTTTTGGCTTGAAACTCGGTGTCTGGAGCACACAAAAGACTTACCTCGCCTCACCACCAAGCCAACAACTCTACCTCGAACTTCGAGGTGAAGCTGGTTTTCGCAACCAGTGGCATTCCTTTTCCTTGTTTACCGGAGCCTACGCATCCCTCGGCGTGATGTGGAAACACTTTCTCCATCCCGCACAACCGACAGGGGCCGCGAGCGTCTTCAACTACGGCGTGACCGTCACCCCCGGGCTATGGTTATCTCCAACCTGGGGCATCCATCTTCAGCTCGATGCAGGCTTCACGGTGCTTCAACTCGCAGAGCTCACAAACCAATTTGAATGGTCCGCTCGCATCGGGTTGTACCACCGATTTTAACGTTTCTGATTCTGTTCGCTTTTGACAACACAAGTATCCTTGACCAACAGGAGAACCAGGCAGATGTATATCTCCAACACTCGACGTCTATCCGCCGCTCTCATGAGCGCCAGCGTCTTTTCTACTCTATTGTTTTTGTTCGCTTTTGGGTGTGGCAAAGGCCCTTATGAGCAGTGCCTCTCACAGCGAGATTGCCCAGTTGCACAAAGCTGCCTCAACAACCAGTGTGTCGCACCTCAACAAGAGAGACCCACCACAAACAACGAACCCAAACAAACACCGGATGCTGCTGCAAAGACAGAACCCACCATCCCAGAGAGAACACCAAGCGAACCGACGCTCCCAGAAGACAAGCCAAAAGAACCGACACCACAGTGTCGATCGGCACAAGATTGCGACGTCGATGAGTTGTGTGAGCAAGGCAAATGTGTCAAGCAGCCTGTACAAGCGGCCTGCGCGACGACAAAGTTCCTCGGTGCGTTGCCCCACCCATTTTCTCCAGGCTCAACACTCAAAGCAGCAGTCAGCCCCGACAGCAAAAGCTTGGCGACATTCTCCAACCAGCAATTTCACGTTTACAACATCGCGACTGGAAATACGATCTTCGTAGCACAATACGGCTCCTACAACACTGCAAACTCGGTCCGCTGGTCCCCTGACGGCAAGTACGTGATGACCTCTCATGGTAACAATGTAAAGAATTTCGTGCTGATCTGGGATGTGCAAAACAAGAAAATGAAGTACGAGTGGAACGGATACAACGCAGCCTTCATGAGTGACAACAAAACACTCGCGATCCAAACACAAAAAGACATCCTCTTCAGAGATCTCGCGACAGAAAAGGACATCAAGAAGGTCTCATTTACCACCCCCAACTTTTCGACCTCCGCACTCTTTCCGAGCGGAAAGTACGTGTTGCAGCACTCCGTCACCGATTTGGTCACAGTGTGGGATACACAGACAGGAAAAAAATACAAAGAGTTCAGCATCTCAAGCAAGAACTCTTACAACACACTCACCAAGATTCTTAGCGATGACCTCGTCGTCATAGCGATTGGTGAAACCAGTGGCTTTTACACAGGGGTGGTATCCATCAGTCAGGAGAAAGTCATCCTCAAAATCGACAGACGTCAGGTCAATGCGATCGCGCTCGCTCCTAACGGACACGACTTGGTGTACGATGAAGAGACAGGTGGCACACTGATCCGACGTGATCTTCGTGATGTAAGTGTCAAAACAACATTCGATCTAAAGCTCGGGACACAGAGCAGAGTACAACGCCTCTCCTTTGCCCCTGATGGTAACCATATCATCACGTACACTTACAATTTCTCTTCAAAAACGTACTACTTACAATCGCGCAACACCACAGACTACGCTCTCGTCCAGGGAATGTACACACCAGGACAAAGTGACTTCCAGGTATCATTTAATACAGACGGGAGTGAGCTCTTGACGTTCTCTGGTGACGGATACTTTGCATATTGGGATCTGCCTGCGATTGAAAAAAGCAGCTACTTCAAGGTCAAGAGAATCGCGATGCACCCCCAAAAGGAGAGCTACAGCACCATCAACAAAGCACTTGTCAACAAATCATGGGACTTTACAGTGACACATGAGCGCTCACTCGCCACGCTCTGGGACAGCGCACAAAATCCAGTCAAGCTTCTCTCTGACACCACGACTGGTACAAAGAGCATGATGTTCTCGCCAAAAGGCGATAGAATCGTAGGGTTGTTTGGAGGCAAGGAGTTGTATGTATGGGATACAACAGGCAAAGAGATCGCCAAGCAAACAATGTCTCCAGGCGATTCAAAGAACGATCTTATCGGCATCGATGGTGACACAGGAAAAGTGATTACATCGCTGTACGACGGTCCAGGTCACACATTGGAGTTTCGGGATCCAGAGACGTTGATGGTGGTACACAAACACTCGACACCTTACGCAGCGTGGTCTTTTGCAACATCCGAAAAGGGTGGCTGGGTTGCGTTGGTCACACGTGAAAAAACCCTCCTCATTTTCGACGCTCGCACTGGAAAAGTCGTCCACACCTTCTCCACAACATTTGGCAATGGACGCGCGACATTCTCTCCATCAGGAAAATATGTCGCGCTTACCATCGCGAGCAAGGCGCTTATTTTCAACCTCAAAACAGGCCAAGCAGGTCCCTTGCTCGAAGGCAGCACACAAGCGCTCGCGTTCAGTCCAGACGACACACATGTCGCAATTGCTGCTGCAGGTGGAGATGTCACGTTGTGGAACATCCAAACAGGGAAACAGGTCTCCACGTTGGTCAACAAAGGCGGAAGCAGCACGGTCAAAGACATCAAGTTCGGACCCAAAGGACACTTCCTCACATACTCTCTCCGCTCATCAGGAACAGCCCAACTGTGGTCTTGTGTAAAATAAACGCTCCTCCTCCCTCTTGTCCCCCAACCACTTCCCCTCCCTCCTTCTCAATATACTCGGCTTTTTGAGACCAAATGAACAAGCGTCAGGTCCAATGTGAGATGCGCACACATAAAAAGCATCTGTCACGTTTTGCTCATTTTGCGTCAAAGACTACCGTGACACGCTGAGCTGAGACACGTGAAGAGCATAAAATCGTCTTGTGTGATGGGAGATAGGAGATCATAAACCTTGACAAGGCTTATGGAGATAAGAGACAATCCCAAACTTATACAGGATGGTGCTAAATCATTCATAAAACAAGAATATTTGTTTCACAATTGTAACATTTTGTGTCCCCTCTAGCAGATTGAACACAATCTGCTTGAGAAGGTTTCTCTCAGAGAAAACTTTTTTCATCATTGTTGGGTTTCGCACTCTTTTCTACTAAGGAGGCTATTGTGTTTCGTGTACGTACATTCAAAACTTACGCTGTGTTTTTGGGCATCCTCGCCTTGCTCGCAGCAGGCTGCAGCGACCCACCAGCGGTCGAAGACTATTGCGAAAAGCAAGCAGACTGTCCCACAGGACAACGTTGTATCAAAAACAAATGTACAACACCTGTCATCCAACTTGAGGCTCCTTACGCAGATCCCGGTAGCAAACAAAAAGTCCGCCAAAACACCAAAGTTGAGCTTGACGGTTCAAAATCAAGCGATCCAGAGGGGGGCAACCTGACATTTGCCTGGAGTTTCGTCTCCAAACCCGACGCTAGCAAAGCAGACTTTGACGATGCTACGGCTGAAAAGCCAACCTTCTTTGCGGACGCTGAGGGCAAATTTGTCGTGCAGCTGATCGTCAAGAGCGACAAGTCGGAAAAAGAGAGTGAGCCCCAAGAGGTCATCATCACAGTCACAGGTAAGGACCTCAACTCCGCTCCCATCACGAACGCCGGCGCCGATCTTGTGACAGGCGTCAACAAGACCATCAAAATCGACGGTTCGAGCTCCACCGACCCTGACGGAGATCCCATCACATACAAATGGACCCTCGCCTCCAAGCCTTCAGGAAGTCAAGCAGAGCTCACAGATGCCGAGACAGCGACCCCCTCACTGACCCCCGACGTCGCAGGAAAATACATCGTCGAGTTGGTTGTCAGTGATGGTCTGGAAGACGGAAATGTCGACAGCGTTACAATTACAGCGCTGACAGACTTTGACCTCGTCCCCCAACTCGACAGCATGACCCCCACAGAGGCCTTCTCCGAAGCGGCTCCCAAAGTGGTGCTGAAAGGCTCTGGTTTTTCAGCGAATGCTCTCGTCCTTTTCCGAGGACGCTCAATCCAAAGCAAAGACGTCAACATCAAAGACGACAAAGAGATCGAGATCACGCTCAACTTGCAAGGGATCTCTGCAGGCGTCCACAAAATGAAGGTGCGCAACCCCAACGGAAAAGAGAGCGCGGAGCTTGACTTCACCGTCAAAGACATCCCCATCCCCAAAATCGACAGCCTGTCTCCTCCCGCAGCAGGGATCGGAGTCAAGCTGACACTCAAGGTCACAGGGACTGGCTTTGTCCCGACCTCTGAGGTGCTCTTCCAAGGTACTGCGCTCCAGACGACCTTCGTTAAAGACACGGAAATCACCGCAGAGCTAGACCTGAGCCAAACACCTGACGGCACCTACACAGTCGCAGTCCGTAACCCCGGAAACAGAACCTCCCCCACAGTGGACTTCAAGGTGCTCCCTCCAGGACTGCCACCTGTACTCAATGTCCTCAACCCACCATACAGCATCTTAGGAAAACAGCTCGCATTCAGTGTCCACGGGACGGGTTTCGCTCCAGGCGCTGTGATCATCTTTGATGGCAAACCGCTCAACTCCAACCGCGTCCGCCGCGACGAGATCCAGGCAGTCCCTCACCTCGACCTCACTGGTGTCAAAGAAGGTGAGTACGATGTCTGGGTACGTAACCCTGACGGAACCACCTCTGGAAAAGAAAAGTTCCGCGTAGAAGGTGTCGATCCCACACCACAGATCGATCGCATCCTGCCCTTCCAGGTCTACCTCGATGACTCCACAAATGTGATCTCTGTCTATGGTAAGAACTTCCGCGCCGATCCTGTTTTCTACATCGGCACAAACAAGATCCCCACCTCCGCGATCCGCGTGAGAAGCTCCACATACATCGAAGTCAAAGTGGACACGACAAAAGGAACCTGGACGTCAGGCAAATTCTCATCCTACGTCGAGAGCAAAAGTGGAAAGAAATCCAACAAGTTCGATCTCACAGTCACATACCGTATTCCCTCACTCTCCTACATGAGCCCTGGCGGGTGGACCAACGGCTGCGACACAGACGTCGATGTCTACGGAAGCAACTTTGTTCCCAAAGCCAAGCTCAACTTTGGCAGCACGGAATACAGCGCAGCGAGCACAACACACAAGCTCACGTACATCGACGACACACACATGCGCTTTAAGTTGAAGGCCACTTCACTCAGCGCGACGACCCACCAAGTCAATGTTGTCAACGGCCCCAACGCTAAATCAGGCAACGTGAGCTTTGTCATTCGCGCGAGCACAAGCATCCCCAAACCACAAATCAGAGAAGTACGACCAGCCTCGGCACAAGCCGACACTTCCCTTGTTTTTACTCTCAACTACAACAGCCCTGGTTACTTCTTGCAGGGCGCTTATATCGTGTTCAACGGCAAAAAGTTGGGGACGACATGTAGCAGCTCCACCAGCACGTATTGCTCAGGCATGACTGCCAAGCTCGACCTCGCAGGTATCAAACCAGGCAAATACGAACTGTACGTCCACAACCCATGTGGCACCAAGAGCGATCCCTGGCCCTTTATCGTCACCGATCCTCCCAAACCCCACATCAGCAAGGTATCTCCTGCATACGCCAACCCAGGTGATAAAAAACTCATCGGTATCGCCGGTGTGAACTTCACCAAGGGGGCGAAGATCTTGTGGGACGGAAAGGCCATCGCGACGACCTACTCCTCCGACAAGGAACTCTTCACAGCCAACACGATCGACTTCACCAACGACAAAGCAGGTGACAAACACACCATCCAGGTCGATAACGGGAATGGTCAAAAGACGGCTGTTGTAACCTTCTCAGTATTGGACAAACAACACGCCCCCATCATCGACAACTTGTCCTTGACTGCGTTCGATCGAGGAAAATCCTATAACGGCGTCAATGTGACAGGTTCAGGCTTTACAGCGAACACCAAAGTTCATTTCAACGGAAAAGCCATCACCACGATCTTCAACTCCTCGATCTCGCTGACCATCAGCGGTCTCGACTTCACGAATCTCCCAGCAGGGACGTACTTTGTGGTCGCCAAAGACGGCACCAAAGAGAGCAACGCCTTCCCCATTTACGGAAAAGCATTGCCACCACCAAGAATCGATTACCTGCGCAATTACGACCTGTTCGCCAACAGAGATGGCGCACGTATGTACATCTATGGCGGGAACTTCTGTAAACCAGGGACTTCGACATATCGATGTGGCACCAATCCCAAGGTCGTCATCCTCGATAAAAACAAGAAGGACTACGGAAGCAGCTACAAGATCTCCAGCACCTACCTGGGTTCAAGTTACGCATACGTATACGGGACACTCGACGCGACCAAGATGCCTGCAGGCGACTACACAGTCTACCTTGAGTTGCCCACAGGTGAACGCAGTAACCCCGCACCGTTCGCGTTGACAGAGGCACCTGGACCTGAGATCACGTCATTGTCTCCGAGGTTCATCCGCGCAACAAGCACATCGACAAGAGTTTCCGTTTACGGAAAGTACTTTGCGAAGACGAGCACAGGCTCCTCGACAGCATTTGTCGGCCTCAAAACGTTCCCAACACAGTACAGCTCCACGACGAGGGTATACATCACCATCAGCAAGGGCGCGCTCGCAGAAGGGACACACAACCTCGTGATACGTAACCCCGACGGCAAGATGTCCAAGCCATTTCCCATGGCGATCGTAGGTACGGACCCCATCATCACACGTATTGCTTGGTATACACCTTCTCAACCGTATGCAGGCCGTGTGTTCAGCTATCTCCGTGTATACGGAACCAACTGGACCAAAGGCATGCAGTGGCTCGTCGATGGCAAGCCCTACACGGCGACACCAACGAGAACACCGTACTGTTATGTGACGACTTCGACGACCAGCGAGTCTTACTGTAGCCTCTACAACTTCAGCACCGTCGGCCTCAAACCTGGCCAACACACGCTGCAGTACAAGTACGGCACCAAGGTCTCCAAACTCTTTACTTTCACACTCACCAAAGGACCTGCGCCTGTCTTGACCTCCTTCTCCCCTGCGTATGCAGGAAAAGGAACCAAAACACGTATCACCGCGACAGGAAAAGAGTTGACCAACGGTGCGACGCTCATGTCAGGACTGCAGGTCATTCCAACGACTTACAGCTCTACATCGAGAGTCTACTTTGACATCGATACAACAAACATGACGACAGGCATTCACAAGTTGACCTTGCGCAACCCTGATGGACAGCTATCCAACACGCTCGATTTCACAGTCTTGCCAAAGCTCGCGCCGATCATCTTCTACGCGAGTCCAGACATGGTCAACGCAACGGGCAAAGGTTCGCTGTACATCTACGGTAAAAACTTCGACGCAAATTCAAAAGTGAGCATCAACGGTACGACTGTCACCGCATCTTTCCGCTCGGGTACAACACCTTCGTTCTACATCACTTCGAGCGCGTACACCGAGTCTGCGACAGGGTACAAGGTCATCATCACCAACAGCGATGGGACCAAGTCCAACGAGTACGATATTTCGGTCAAAGGGATAGGAAAACCATTTATCAGGTATACCTCACCGCGTTACCTCTACCCAGGAAGCTCACGAACAGTCTATGTGTATGGGTATGGCTTCGGAAAGAACTCGGTCGTCCAGGTCGATGGTCAGGCACAACTCACAACGGTCTCAAGCACCGGAAGCTATGTACGTTTTACGTACACACCAGCAGCCACAACGACAGTCAAAGACCTCAAAATCAAGGTCCTTTCGGGGATTATAGCATCCGATGAGTTTACATTGTCTGTCATTCCAAGTTCATCGTATACACCGAGAATCACTTCGGTCTCACCGTCAAGTGCGACCGCAGGTTCCTCTAGCTACTCAACGATCTACGTGTATGGTTCGGGCTTTAGCAACAGCAGCGCCACCAAAACCAAAATCTACCAGGATGGCAAAGCCGTCGCGCTGACCACTTACTCCAGCACAACAAGAGTGTACAGTCGGATGACGCTGGACTTCAAACAGTCCAAACCTGGACACATGTACTGGTACGTCACCAACGGTACAAAGCGCAGTAATGTCATGCCGACACGTATCGAGAGCCGCCTGATGCAAGGGCAGAGACCACGCATCACCAACATGGACCCATACTTTGCGCAACCCAACAAGTCAGTGACGTTGACCTTGTCCATGAGCAACATGTCTTCATCGACCGTCGCCAACTACGACGTCATCGTCAAAGGTCCGGGATTGCCAGCTGCTGGTAAGACCTTCTCCTTGGTTTACTCCGCGGGCTACAAGACGACGATCAACACGACAGGATGGCAAAAAGGCGTGTATACTATCTACGTCAAACACAAGACCAACACAGGCGAAATTTCCGGTGGTGCAGGTCTTGTCGTGATCCCCTGATTCCTCCTCCTCCTTCTCCATCCATCCCCCTTCAAATCTTTCCCCCAAAAGACGCCCTCCACAAAGCAGGGTGCCCTTGCCTCCGTATGACTTCAGTGTTATAAGAGAAGCACTTTCTGAGAACTTGATTTCTTTGAAGAATCCAAGATGATGCACTTATCTCACTCTGAGCAAAGGAGGGCTCATGCGCACCCCTTACACACGAATTGGACTCTCATTGATCATCCTGCTGTTTTCCACAGGGTGTATCTGGAAGAGCAAGCACGAAAAGATCGTCGCAGGTCTCAACACCAAGATCAAAGGTTTACAAAAAGAGAAGAGTGATCTCCAATCACAACTCGACACACGTACCGCCGATCTGAAAAAAATGACCACCCGCCGCAACAGACTCGCCAAGATCCGTATCAACCTCACGGCTCGACTCAGAAAAGTCACCAAGCTGCGAACACAGTGTCTGACAGATCTCAAACAGCTCGCCAACAAAGGCGGTAAACTCAGCCAACGCCTCTCTCAAGCGATCGACCAGATCCAGAGACTCCAGGCAATCGCGGACAAACGCAAAGCGCTCTTTGACAAGCTCAGAGCCTCCTTTCAGTCAATGGTCGATGCAGGAAAGCTCAGGGTCAAAATGGTCAACGGGATGCTCGTCCTTCAACTCGCCGAAAAGATCCTCTTTGCTTCGGGTAAATACAAACTCAAAAGTGAAGGGAAAGACGCGATCAAACAGGTCGCGACGCTCCTCAAAGACATGAAGCGACGTTGGCAAGTCACAGGACACACGGACTCAAAAGGGACACCTGCCGTCAACTGGAATCTCTCCATCAGACGCGCCATGGCGGTCCTCAAGGTCATGCTCAAAGAAGGTATGCCACCTGAGTACATCTCCGCTGCAGGATTCGGGCAATATCAACCCACAGCGCCCAACGATACGCCCGAAAACCGCTCGCTCAACAGACGCACGGAGATCGCATTGATCCCCAACCTCAAAGAGTTGCAGCTCGCCCAAGCCCCCTCCCCATTCTGGGCGTGTAAGGTCGCAGCGCGACGAGTACGTCGCGTCTCCAAAATGTAATCCCCTCCTCTCTTCTCCCTCCCCCACTTTGCATTTCAAAAATTGAAACGTCTTACAAAAACGGCCTGTTTCGCTTCACTGTCCTCGGACAATATGGTAGAATCCCCATGTCTCGGTCGCAAATAGAGACCGAAGATTTGCAACTTTTCTTATCGATATTGGTTCCTTCATAACAGTGACCGCATACGATTTTCTTTCAGGCTCACTTCCGTGTTCTTTGTTCATCCAACAACCTCAGTCGCGCGCTTGTCAAACGCGCAGGACACAGAGGTTGGACATCGCCCCTGCTCCTACAGGGCAATATACTATTTTTTATCACACGCTTACTTGGTGCAAGGACAACTCAGTCCTCAAGAGGAACTTATGAGACATATGAGACATATGACGAACTCGCTCTTCTCTGTGACGCTCCCCACACGCGTTTGTGCATGGGCAGTCCTGGTATGGATCGCTTTTTCGACCCTCACAACACACGCACATGCCATGACCATCGTCCACATGAGCGACCAACAGCTCGTCGAAGCGTCCACGCTCATTGTGCGTGGGAAAGTCATCAAAAAACACTCCATGTGGATTGGGCAAAAGACCACCATCGTCACACAAGTCACGATCAGTGTGTACGAAGAGGTCCTTGGCAGGACTGCTCCTGCAACTGTCACGATTCGCCACTACGGTGGGACTGTTGGAGACTTCAGCATGGGCCTGGAGCACGCTCCCCACTTCGCCCAAAACGAAGAGGTGGTTGTATTCCTTCACACCAACAAATACATCCCCAACGAATACCTCCTCACTGGATGGACACAGGGAAAATGGACTGTCAATCGACCAGAATCGACGACACCAACATCCTCAACAGACTTGCCCGTGACGATCCATCGAGTCCAGACACCCAGCAGGATCATCGTCCCCAAGACGCTCACACTCCAAACCAACACCAAACAAACCAATATCGCACGACAAGAAGACTACAAGACCTTCGTCACGCGGCTCAAAACGTATTGGACAACCTTGCAAAAGAAACGCACCCTCAAGCTCACACCAACACCGAACAAACAGTCCATCAAACCTTCTTCTAAGGGAGCGAACTAATGGTACGTTTTAAGCATATCTCATCCTGGTTTGTGTTGTGTACCATGTGTATGTCAGGTGCATCTGGTGCTTGGGCATGGAACTCTCTTCAATCAGGTGGGCGCTGCAAACAGACAAACATCTCATGTCGCTCAACCATTGGTAACGCAGGGGGAGCGGGCTCTTGCTGTGATCCAAGACAGTCCAATATCCTGACCTGTGAGACCCAAAACGAATGCCAAGGAGGAAGCCCCCACAAGTGGAAAACGCTCCCCTACCAATGGCAACTCAACCTCAACAACATGGCTGGCCAAAGCGGCTACCAGGGCATCTCCGCGAGCCAAATTGAATCAGCGACCAAGCTCGCACACGACGCCTGGACCAAGCCCACATGTACGGGCTTTACACACAAATACAACGGACAGACATCCTCAAGAGCCTCGACGGGAGATCGCAAAAATATCGTCTTTCTCGCGAGTCCATCCAACTGGGCCCAAATGGGTCTGCCTTCGGCTGCGCTCGCCGTCACAAGACCCATCGCATCGGGAAGTACGCTGTATGACACGGACATCGTCGTCAACCCTGTCCCTGGAGGACGTCCCTGGGGGATCACCCCAAATGTAGGACGTTCAAACATGGACTACGCCGATGTGATGGCCCACGAAGTCGGCCACGCGTTGGGCTTTGGACACGCAGGCCCCAAATCATCCCTGATGTATTTCTCGATTCGTGGAGTCGGACCTGTCTTCTCAGGACTCTCAAGCGACGAAGAGGCTGGCGTTTGTACGATTTACCCTGTGACGAAATGTAGTTCAGATGCGCAATGTGGTGGTGGCTGTAGGGTCTGTACGAATGGGACCTGCCAACAAAAGACGGTCAGCCCTGCAACGAGCGCCTGCAAGGGTTGTACGACGGACGCACAATGTGGAAGCGGCGCACAATGTGTGAGTGTAGGTGGTCAAATGCGCTGCCTTACGACATGCGCGACGGGCGATTGCTGTCCTTCTGGCAATACCTGCAAGAGCCTCTCTGGAAAACGCGTCTGTGCACCAGACAGTGGCGCTTGTCCAGCGCTCTCATGCAGCAACAACACACAATGTGGTGCAGGTGAGATATGCGCAGGTGGGACATGTCAAAAAGCCTGCCAAAATGACAGCGAATGCCCTACAGGTTCGGGATGCAGAAACAACGTTTGTACCCAACTCGCCCCAGGAAAACTCGGTCAGCCATGTAGCAGCCAGCTGCCTTGTGAGAGTGGTCTGAGCTGCTTTCAGACGAGCAAAGGACAGCTCTGCTCACGTGAGTGTGGCAGCAGCTCCAGCGCAGGCTTCCCAGCAGGTCAACAAGGCGCACAATGTAACGGCTCATCTTGTGATAATGGTGCAAGCTGCGTAGGATTCCGCTCCTCAACAGGCACGACGCAGGTCTGTATCACCCGTTGTACCTCCAGCACAGTCTGTAACAACGTCGGCGGCAAGTGCTTTCGACTCAGTGGTAGCAATTTCGCTGGCTGTTTTTGCCAAAGTGACTCCGATTGCAAAAGCGGGCAGAGTTGTAACAAAACAGTCCTCGGTCCGCTCGGCTTGGGTCTCGGAGCTTGTGGGACACCAGCCGCGACAACATGTCCCTCAGGGTATGCCTGCACACCTGTCTCAGGTAAGCAGGTCTGTGTCCCCGGAGGTGCAACAAACAACTGCGGCAATGGTACCTGCGACGCCGGTGAGACGTGTTCGTCATGTGCACAAGACTGCGCTTGTCCGAGTGGGCAAACCTGCCAGGGTGGGACGTGTCAAACCAACGCTTCTAACAATTGTGGAAACGGCACCTGCGATGCCAACGAAGACTGTACTTCGTGCGCGCAAGACTGTCCCTGTGTGTCTGGAAAACGCTGTAACAACGGCGTTTGTGAGACCTTCACACCTCCCGCGACTTGCGGAAATGGAACCTGCGATGCGACAGAAGACTGTACGACATGTGCGCAAGACTGTCCTTGTGGCACAGGAAAACAATGCACAAATGGCGTTTGCTTGGCACCACCTTCGACGGAGCCAACCTCCCCGACCTCCGACGCCGGTAACACACAAGAACCCACAAGTCCCGACGGTTCTGTCATTGATAAGGAGAGCGGACAAAAACAAGCCGGACAGCTTGGACAACCTTGTAAAGCAGATGGGACTTGTGAGCCTGGTGGCTTCTGCTACACCAAAGAAGATGGCAGCAACATCTGCTTGCTCGAAGAAGATCCCCGTATCAAACCCGCAGGTTGTGGCTGTCACACACCTTCGACACATATCCCTCTCTCCCTCACATTCTTCCTCCTGTTCTTGTTTGGCTTGAGAAGACGACACCGTCCTGCCCGATAATGTCTCTTTGGGGTAGGTCTTCGACCCCAAACGAGAAAGACAGCAACCCCCTTTCCCCTCAATACACCCATAGAGAACCCTATATCGCCTCCACGCGGGTGTTGGTTGACTCTTGCACTGTCACCTGCTAGTTTCTCCGACACGATGCAAAACGTATCCTTTTTACATCAAAAAGATACACAAAAACCATTGCCTGCGTGTAATGTCCCACATGGAAAGATGAGGAGAGCCCAAGATGGCCAACCCAAAAGTCAAATGGATCGATGGTATGAACTTTGTAGGTGTCGACGCCGACGGGCGTGGCACATTGATCTCCGGCAGCAGCGACGGCCCTGGCGTCAGCCCTATGCAGATGTTGCTTTTGGGCCTTGGGAGCTGCTCCTCTGTCGACGTCGTGATCATCCTTAAAAAACAACGACAACCACTCGAAGATATCGAAGTCGAACTTCGAGGTGTTCGAGGTGATGAGCCACCACGTCCCTACCAAGATATCGACATGCACTTCATCGTCACAGGACATGGACTCGACACCAACAAAGTCGAACGAGCGATCAAGCTCAGCACTGAAAAATACTGTGGCGCCCACGGCACGCTCTCAGGCGTCGCCAACATCAAAACAACTTATGAGATCCGCGACCCAAAAGCCCCGACTGAGGCCGAAGAGACAACGGAATCCTAAACAACTTCACTCTCTCATACTCAACTTCACGTGAGCAAACTCGACTGCTCCCTTCGCCCAGGAGAACGCAAAGATGCGGCTCAAACGATTCTCTGTTACATCTCAACT
The DNA here is from genome assembly GCA_002731275.1 of Deltaproteobacteria bacterium. Classification (GTDB taxonomy): domain Bacteria; phylum Myxococcota_C; class UBA6777; order UBA6777; family UBA6777; genus UBA6777. The sequence goes on from PCBK01000052.1 coordinate 339,735, forward strand.
CCCCTCGACGCTCCAATTTCTGCAAGAGCTCAGCAACAACCTTTGGTGGAGTTGGAACCCCGACGCGACCCAACTCTTTCAAAGTATGGACCCAACCCTCTGGAAGCAGCTCAACCACAACCCTGTTAAGTTGTTGCATATGCTGTCCCAAACACAACTCAAAGACCTCTCAGAAGACCAAGCTTTTCTCGCCAAACTACAATCCGTACAGACACAGTTCCAGACCTACATCGAGAGTACAGAGAAGGTCCGCGCGGCCAACACGACACTCACCTCCCCTGTCGCGTACTTCTCTGCGGAGTTTGGGCTACACGAGTCCCTGCCTGTCTACTCAGGAGGGTTGGGGATCCTTGCGGGAGATCATTGCAAGTCAGCCTCCGATCTCGCGTTGCCTCTCGTCGGCGTCGGACTTCTCTACAAGTCTGGCTACTTCGTACAGAGCTTGACGCCAGAAGGTGTTCAAGAAGCGCACTACCCAGACAACAACTTCGACGATCTCCCGATCAACCCAATCCTTCGGGATGGAAAAGAGTTGCGCATTCAACTTACGATCGCAGGCGAAGAGGTGCTCGTCAAATGTTGGGAGGTCAACGTCGGTCGTATCAAGCTCTACTTGATGGACACAGACATTCCCGAAAACAGCCCACAAGCTCGCGTCGTGACCTCACGCCTTTATGGCGGTGGGACAGAGACCCGCATCGCGCAAGAGATGCTGCTCGGGATCGGTGGTGTGAGGATGCTCAAGGCCCTCGACATCAACCCCTCCGTCTTCCATATCAACGAAGGACACGCAGCCTTCCTCGGTCTCGAACGTATCGCAGATGTAATCCGTGAACAAGGTCTGCAATTTGAAGAAGCCTGCGAACTGCTCGCCACAGAGCAAGTCTTTACGACCCACACCCCCGTCCCAGCAGGACACGATCGCTTTGACCGCAACCTCGTTGAGCGGTTTGTTGGACCGATCCTCGCGGAGATGGGGCTCGCCTTTGAAAAAGTCTGGCAGCTCGGCAAAGAGGTCCAAGAAGATGGTCGCCACCTCTTCTGTATGACCATCCTCGCGCTCAACACTTCGAAAGGCAGTAACGGCGTCAGCATGTTGCACGGAAAAGTCTCACGTGACATGTGGAAGAAGCAGTGGCCATCCGTCCCCGTCGATGAAGTCCCCATCGGACACATCACCAACGGTGTTCACTCAATGACTTGGCTTGGACACGAGATCGGCGCGCTGTACGAGAAGCATCTCGGCAAAGACTGGGAAGAACACAAGCTCGATAGAGATTTTTGGGATGGTGTTGATGCATTCGACGACAAAGAGTTGTGGGACGCACACAGCGCTCAAAAGCAACGCCTCGTCGATCTGATTCGAGAGCGCACATTCGCCCAAAGAGACCGTTTTCAGGAACCCGCAGCGCAGCGCGATCAAGCGCGCAAGATGCTCGATCCACAAGCGCTCACGATCGGCTTCGCCCGACGTTTTGCGCCCTACAAACGCGCGTCGTTGGTTTTTAAAGACCCAGAGCGCCTGCGTAGAATCCTCAACGCCCCCGGACGCCCCGTCCAAATCGTCTTTGCCGGAAAGTCTCACCCACACAACCAAGAAGGGAAAGATCTGATCAAAGAGGTCTACCAATTCTCTCGTGAGGAAGGCTTTGAAGGAAAAGTCGTGTTTATCGAGGATTATGACGCAAACATCGGACGCCATCTCGTACAAGGTGTCGATGTGTGGCTCAACAACCCCATCCGCCCCCAAGAGGCTAGCGGCACGAGCGGACAAAAAGTTCCACTCAATGGTGGTCTCAACTTCAGCATCCTCGACGGTTGGTGGGTCGAAGGGTACGAAGGTGACAATGGCTGGGCCATTGGCGATGGTATGGAATATGGCCAACGCGACAACCAGGACTACATGGACGCACACTCCTTGTACGACATCCTCGAACAGCAGATCATCCCAGCCTACTATCACCGCGATGCAGAAGGACTTCCAGACACATGGCTTCAGTACATGCGTCGCTCCATGAAGAGCGTCAACCCAGCGTTTAACACGCGACGTATGGTCCTCGATTACACACGACAAATGTACGAACCAGCCGAAACAAAAGGCGCACTCTTGCGTAAGGATGCATTTGGACTCGCCAAAGACCTCCACGCCTGGAAACAAGCCATGCAACAACAGTGGTCACAAATCGAGATCCTTCAGACCTCATCCTTCCCCAAAAATCGTCTCGCTGTCGGCGAGACCTACACCATCGAGGCAGACGTAAAACTCGGCTCGATCTCTCCAAGTGATGTACGTGTCGAACTTTACGTCGGTCGCTTTGATGAACACAACGCATGCGAACTCTCACAAGCGCTCGCGATGACGTTAAAAGGAGACAAAGGCCCAGGAACGCATCACTTCGAGGTTGTGTTTACACCTGAAGACTCCGGTGATTACGGTTATAACATCCGTATTCTCCCCACCCACCCACACCTCATGCACCCCCACGAGACCGGTCTCCTCACTTGGGGAGAGTAAGCGAAACAAAAAAGGTCGTTCCCACACCTTCTTCTGTCTCAAACCATATCCTACCACCGTGTAGATCGACGATATGCTTGCTGATGGAGAGCCCGAGACCTGTTCCCTTCACGCTCCTCGTGCTTCCCATTTCAGCCTGCGTAAACTTCTCAAAGACCCTACCTTTGAGTTCCTCAGCGATCCCTCCCCCATGATCTTTCACTTGCAACACAACCTCCTCCTCTTTCCGCGTCGCGCATACCTCGATCGTGCTCCCTTCAGGAGAGAACTTGCAGGCGTTTGACAACAGATTGGCCATCACCTGCTTCATCCGCTGTTCATCCGCCTCAAAGTAGATATCGCAACACTCACCGAGCACAACGGAGACTTTGTGGTGTTCGGCGTAGCTTTGGTTTTCATCGAGACACACCTGCAGAAACGGACACAACGCAATCTTTGTAATCTGTAAAGTATACGCGCTGCGTTCGAGCTTCTCCATATCCAGCAGATCATTGATCAGAAAAAGCAGACGAACGCTATTTTTTTCAGCGATGTTGAGTAAGTCTTTGCTCCTCTTTTCACTGATCGTGATCAGTCCACTGTTGAGAAGCTGAATCGCTCCCTTTATCGAAGTGAGAGGTGTGCGCAGCTCGTGACTGACGACGGAGATAAACTCCTCCTTCACGCCCTGCAAGATTTTCTCTTCGGTGACATCGTACATATATCCATGCCAAAGCGTCGACCCATCAGCTTCTTGCACAGGTGTTGATCTGATATGAATCCAACGCTCCCCTCGCGTAGGCAAAATCACACGGACCTCTTGAGACCAGGGAGTTTCGTTCTTTTGGGCAGCCATCGCGCTCGCAAAGAGTCCAGCGATGTCATCGGGATGTAAAATGTCGACAAAGCGCTCGCTGTTTTTTTGTAGCTCGGAGGCAGGGATACCCAAAAGGCGTTCAACCGAGTCGCTCATGTACGGAAAGGTGAAATGTCCATCAGGTGTCAGGCGACATTGGTGGATGACACCTGGCACGTTCTTAGTGATGTAGCGCAGGTTGGTCGCGAGCGCGTGTGTCTCTGTGTATTGTAGATGAACGCCCCTGGCCATCCGCCATCCCACATACGCCCATAACATCGAGAAGCTCGCGACGCTCCAAATCATGGTCCCCCACACAACAGGGGTTCGCGCGAGCTTCGCGTAATCGACATCAAAACGCAACCAACCCGTGACGGCCAAATACGCAGTGACCGACAACGCCACAACGGAGAGTAAAAGCAAGACGACAGTATCGCGACGTCGCAAAAACAACATCGAAGAAAAGAAAAAGAACAACAAAAACAATTGACTCCCCGCCATCGGTCCAATCTGCGAGATCGGAATCATCCCCGCCAACCACAAACACGACAACAGCGCGGAGACCCGAGCGAGGTAAGAAAGTCTATCTCTCGACAACCATGTTACCAGCAACACCAGTAACAAAGCGAAGTGCAAGAGCATAAAGCCACGCATCCCCACAACCCACGCACGGCCGATGGACAACGTCGCAGCAGGAAGACCCACCAATACAAGTCCGAGGATCAACTGATCCAACAGACGATTTTGTAGTGCATACAAAGACTGAGGAGGAGAAACTGCCGGCATTCATCCAATCCTATCACCTATGAGAGAGACAACCACACAAACCAAACAGTGAACAATCCGACAAAAACGCATACATGCTCCCCCACAATCTAACATGTATCAAAAAAGAATGAAACAGCAAGTGGATACAAAAAATTGAAAAAGTGTGGTGCACTTCGAGAATGCCCTGCGATATTCCTTGTGCAATGGCAAACAAACACGTGAAGCCCTTCTCACATATCTCGAGGACCAGGCGAACCCGGAAACGATTGGGAAATGAAAAAGTGTGTTCCTACAGCCTAGGCTTTACGTGTTTGCCTCTCCTTTGCGATGTCCACAGAGGTCCGTACACCTCTTTTGACAAGACCACTTTCTTTTCAGACATTGTTTTGACCCCTAAGGAGTTAAAAATGAAAAAGCTTTTGACGTTGACATGCACTTTGTTCTTTGCGTTCGCAGCATTCGTAGTTTCCGCCCAAGCATCCGGCGAAGTCAAGTGTAAGCAGCTCTACCAAAAAGGGACTGATGGCATCAAAAAAGACACAAAATGCAAAAACGATGCGATGAATGTCTTCAAAAAACTTCAGTCACAGCTTCGCACTTGCCGTGCTCATAGAAATAATATCAAGAACTGTAACCGCGCCAAACGAAAGCAAGCGAGAGCATGTCGTGGACAAAAGCGCTCCTGCAAAAAAGTCTGCCGTGGTGGCAAAAAACAGTGCGTCAGAAGCTGCCGTCGTGGCAAACGAACTTGCGTAAAGGCGTGTCCCCGTGGACGTCGTGGTAAAAACTGCCGCAGGAGCTGCAAGCGCTGTGTTCGTGGTTGTCGCAAAGCGAAGCGTTCCTGTAAAAAAGTCTGCCGCGGTGTCAGCCGTGGTTGTCTCGGTGCTGCGCGCAGCACAGCACGTGCCTGCCGCAACAACGCACGTAGTCTCCAAGCATTTGCGGTCTGCCGTAACGCTCGCAGCCTCACAGCAAAAGCGACAGGTCGCATCTTCTCCTGTGGTTGGAAACACTACGGAAGAGCTGTCACATGCTCCGCCGGCTCTATCGTCCGTAGCCTTCAACAGAAATAATCCAACCCCTCCCGCCTTCCTCTCCCTCTCTCATTGATCCCCCTCCCAAAACAGAATAATGTGTGTCCATTTCTATGCTTTGACGATAAGAGGCGTTCATGTACACACCCATCCCCTTCCATTTTGAAGCCGATCAGCGCTTTGTCCAGCTCGAAACCATGGGCAAAGGACCAAGCCTTCTTGTCATCGTAGGAGGTCCGGGGCTCAGTCACCGCTATCTTTCCCCTTATCTCCACGCGCTCGCTGAAGACTTCACGCTTTACGTGTACGATCAGACAGGCTGTGGACGCTCCGAAACACTTCCTGAATCCGAGCACTACACTCTCCACAGAGAGCGCCTCCTCATGCAACAATTGCTCGCTTACTGTAAGCGTACCAATCCCGAGCATCCAGTCTACATCATGGGGCATTCATTTGGCGCTTTACAAGTGATGGGGCTGTTGTGTGAGTCACGCGACAACATCGTCGACAAAGCGATCCTAATGACCTCCATGCCGATCTACCAAACCCCCAAAGATAATGCTCTGTTAACCAGACTTCTTAGATTGCGCCCAGATATGAAGGATCGCTACTTTGCGCTCAATCGCATCCGCCGCAAACGTCCGTGGACAAAGGCCGAACAAAACGAAGCCGTCGCAGTTGGTTTGTCTGGAGGATTGATCGAACCCGACAGGATCTTCGAGTTGGATTTTGACTACAACCCGATCATCGTCGAACACTTTGCCCTTGAATACCCCTCCTACGATTTACGCGAACGTGCCGCAGGTGTCACGCTTCCGATCCATGTGATTGCAGGCAAACACGACTTCTTTACGTTGGACAAACAACAGGACATTGCGAACGCTTTCCCCAACGCATCCCTCGATATTTTTGAAGAATCCGCGCACTTTCCGTTCTTCGAGCAACCCACACGATTCACCCAGTCAGTGCGCGACTTTCTCAAGTCATAATATCTTTTTTTTCCTGGACGTAGCCTAACTGGTCCTCTCGCTAAAAGGACATACGCTATCGAGGTCGGACACAAGGCCCGACCCTACGGGAAAAAATGCAATATCATGCTCATGCGCTTACTTCGCGAGAGGACCACTTACATTTTGTCACTCGCGGATCTGCCCCTGTCCAAAGGCAAAGAACTTCTTCGACGTGAGCTCTTCGAGTCCCATCGGTCCAAACGAGTGAAGGCGCGATGTCGAGATCCCGATCTCCGCTCCCAATCCCAACTGAAAACCATCGTTGAAGCGCGTTGAAGCGTTGATCAAAACGAGCGACGATTGCACGTCTTGCAAAAACGCATGACCAGTCGCGTAATCATCTGTCACGATGGCCTCTGTGTGTCCGGAGCCATATGTCTCGATATGCTCAATCGCAGAAGACATATCATCGATCACACGAACGGCGAGGATCAGATCGAGGTACTCAGCCCCCCAATCCTCTTCGCTTGCAGGTGTGCAGGCGTCACCGAGGATCTTCTGCGTCCGCTCACATCCTCGCAGCGAGACCCCTCTCTCCTGAAAAGCAGCCGCGACTTGGGGCAAGAACGTCTCTGCGACCTGCTCGTGCACCAACATCGTCTCCATTGCGTTGCAGACTCCGGGCCGCTGGGCTTTGGCGTTCACACAGATCTCCGTAGCCATGTCCAGGTTTGCATGTTGGTCGACGTAGACGTGACACACACCTTTGTAGTGCTTCAAAACCGGCATTCTGGCGTGCTCTGCGACAAAACGAATAAGCGTCTCTCCCCCTCTAGGGATCATCACGTCGATGAACTCCTCTTGCTTGAGCAGCTCAAGCACAGCAGCTCGATCTGTTGTCGGGACGAGTTGGACGGCGTCTGTTGGCAGACCGACCTCTTTCATGACGTCTTGGAAGATCTCGGCGAGGCAGGTGTTGGAGTGAAAGGCTTCGGAGCCGCCACGTAGGATCACGGCGTTTCCAGACTTCATACAGAGCGCCGCCGCCTCGATGGTCACATTGGGGCGAGACTCGTAGATAATCCCAATGACACCGAGGGGAATACGCATCTGACCGACACGCAATCCGTTGGGGCGCGTCCACATCTTGGTGACCTCCCCGACAGGATCGGGAAGCGCGGCGACATCACGGAGCCCCTGACAGAGATCCGCGAGGACCTTCTCACTGAGTCGCAAGCGATCGCGTTTGGCACCAGTGAGACCGCGTTCATCTGCAGCGTCGAGATCCTTTTGATTGGCCGCTGCGATCTGCTCGTGTGAGGCTTCAAGACGCGCAGCGAGACGCAACAAGGCCTGATCTTTGAGGCCAGTGTTGACGCGAGACATTGCGTTGCCAGCGCGCCTCGCGCGCTGACTCAACTCGTGAATGACTTGTTGGATTTCCATCATGCTTCTCCTACGCGTATCGGCTCATTTGCCAACACAAAATGATCGCGATGAATCACTTCATCGGCGTATTTATACCCAAGTATGTTCTCAATCTCATCGCTTCTGTGTCCTTTGATCTGCTGCACCTCCGTCGAGGGGTAATTGCAAAGTCCATGACCGATCAAGCCCCCCTGTTCATCGACACATTGCACACAAGCAGCTTCACCAAAGACGCCCTCGACATGTGTGATCCCCACAGGCAACACGGAGCGTCCTTGTTGCCTAAGGGCGTGGCTCGCGCCAGCATCAAGATGGAGCACCCCTTCGGGCTGCGCGAGTCGCGCGAGCCACCACTTTTTGCTCTGAGGGCGTTTTTGAGAGGGAACAAATAGCGTCCCTGGCGTCTCTCCAGCAAATAACTCCAACAGAATGTCACGACGTTGGCCTGAGAGCACGAGCATCGGCACACCAAGCTCCATACACTTGGACGCCGCCATCAACTTGCTGCGCATCCCGCCTGTCCCGACCATACTCGACGTCCTACCTGTCGCCTCGATCAACGTCTCATCGATCGTCTCGACGAGTGGGATCAACTGTGCGTCAGGCACTTTGCGTGGATCGTTGTCGTACAAGCCTTCCGTGTCCGTCAGAATGATCACCAGATCTGCGCCGATTAACCCGGCCATCCAGGCCGCGAGCTGATCGTTATCGCCAAACTTGATCTCATCCACTGCGACCGTGTCGTTCTCGTTAACGACAGGGATCACACCCCAACCAAAGAGCGTGTCGATGGTATAACGTGCGTTGAGATAGCGCTCTCTCGTGCGCAGATCCTGCGCCGTCAACAACAATTGCGCGACGCGCAGTTCGTGTTTGTCAAACGCGTCTTCCCAGGCCTGCATCAATTGTCCCTGGCCAATCGCCGCTGCCGCTTGCTTTTGAGGAATGGTCCGAGGACGATCCGTACGTCCCATACGCCGGATCCCCGCGGCGACAGCTCCAGAAGAGACCACCAATACGTCAACACCTGCCGCACGAATATCCGCGAGTTGATCGCCAATACGGTGGATATTCAGCCGATGAAGACCGTCGTCTTTTGTCAACGTCGAGCTGCCGATCTTCACGATAACGCGACGACAACTCTCCAAAATGTCCTTTTGAATCTCCGCTCTCATAAGCAATTGTCTCTCTATCAGGCCAGTCCAAGAAAAAAGTGTACGAAAAAAAGGAACTGCGTTGTGCCCTATACCAGAATCCATCACAAAAACAAAGACACCTTCATCACCTTGCAAAAAAGAGATACGCGTTCTACTTTTGAACCACAACATCCACAGAGGACACGCTCTTTGCACTCCCCTTGCCTTTGTACGTCTTGGAGCGTATGGAGCCTCTGTGGTAAAGTAGGTTCTGCCTTTGTCTGAGTGTGTGACGAGGGTGGATAAATTCAAGATTGAAGAAACAAAGCTGACAGCTTTGATGGATGTGTAAGGTGTTACGATTTCGATATATATGTATGTGTTTGTGTTTGAGTTGTATGGTTGTATCAGATGCACAAGCAGACCAAGCTGAGCGTCTTTATTTCAAGGCGATGAAGTTGTTTCGTAGCAAACAATGGGATGCCTCACAAAAAGCCTTCAAGCGGACTCTCGTGCTGCTTAGCAAGCGCGCTCCCAAGGGAAAGAAACAGCGGGTACTGCTCCAACTCGGAAGATGTGATCTGCTCTATCACCTCGCCTTGCTCGCACAAAAACAGGCCCGCCCTCAAGCTCGCTGCCTTCATTTGCAAGACCTCATCGGGCGCCTTCAGGGGCTCCCGAAGGGGTGGCGAAGATGGCGCGTCAATCGACTCCTTCCCAAACGTTTTGCCCACGCGAAGACGCTCTTCTCACGTTGCGGAAAAGTCCCCACTCCACTTCACTTCGCACTCTCCCCAAAAGAGACAAAGCTCGAATGGTTAACGAACACAACACCTCCTTCTTGGACCCCATTACAAGGGACACATCTGAAGACGACACAGCGCAGTCTCAAGATCAGATTGACGGCCAAAGGGTACATCCCCCAAACACACACGCTCACCCTCCAAGCATGGAAAACACAACGCTTCTCCTACACCCTCAAGCCTAAGCCGACGCCAGCCCGTCGTACGCCTGTCATCGTCGCGATCAAACCCCCAACGGACAGACCCCCTCAAAAGGCGAAGAAAAAATCATCCCTGCTGGCCTCCCCGTGGCTGTGGGTCGGGATCGGGGGTTCTGCTGTGCTCGTTGCGGGGATCGTCGTAACAGCTGTTGCCCTACAACCAAAAGACGAGATGGTCCTCGTGATCGAGCCATCCAAACGCAACCCTTGAGGTCCACGATGTCCAAGCTCACACCACGCATCACCATCCTTCTCGTGCTCCTCCTGACCGTTGTGTCATGTGGTGCGCCTCAATTTCGCATGCAGCTGTACTATCCTCCAGATGAACCTGAGCTGGAGACGACGATACAGTCTTTCTCCGTCCATGTCGGCGGTGAGGGTATCAAAGAAGATAAACACGGTAGCTTTTCGGACCGCAACACCCCCTTTCGACTCGAACAGCTCAAGTGCAGTGAGACCCAAAAAGCACAAGAGTGGGCGTTTACAATCACAGGTCTGAAAGACAGCGTCCCCTACGCGATGGGCAAACAATACCTCGAAGGTGTCTGCCAACAACAAGCAGGCCTCAAAGTCTTCGTCAGCAGGACAGATGCCTTCTCAACATTGGGATTGCCCACGGCAGATGGCACATCAAAGGCCGCCTCCCTGCCAAAAGGTCTCATAGGACACCAAACACTGCGACTTCAAGATGGCCGTGTACTCATCCTTGGCGGCCTCCAAATCAGTCGTTCTTTTGAGAGCCCACTCAACACATCGAGCCTCTTTGGACTTCGTCAATTCCCAAAGGACAGTCAACTCAGCAAAGGAACATGGATCTACGATCCAGCCAGCGGAACGCTCGAAGCAGGTCCAACGTTACGTATCCCCCGCGCATTTTTTACAGCGACAGAGCGCGCAGATGGTTCGGTTTGGCTGATCGGGGGCATCACACAAACCGATGACAATGCCCTCGACATCGTCAAAGACACAGAGCTCCTCACACCTGTACAAGGTCACATTACGGCGCAGAGTCCGAGTACAAAAGGTCCTCCCCTTCAGGCAGGTCGCGCGTTTCACACACTGACCCCCATCCGCTCCTCACAGGGACAACAAACGACATACGTCGTGTACGGTGGACTCTCCTCTACAGAACCTCTGCTCGCCCCTCATCTCGAAAGTTTCGAATATAACAGCAAAGAAACCAATGCAGAATGGACAGTCACAGAGCTGCCTCAAGCTCACCAACGACTGCTCCACACAGCGAACTACCTGCCTCTCACAGGGCAAGCAGATGAAGCCCCACAGGGATACCTCGTCATTACCGGAGGGATAGGTCCATTCAATGATGGACAGGGGATTCGATACAAAACACACGGGAGCGTCTTGCGCCTTACACGACAAAATGGCGAATGGATTGTCCCCGAAGCCACAGAAGCACTGTCCAAAGAGCGAGCTGGACATACAGTGACCCAATTGCCCGATGGTCGTTTTGTCGTCATCGGTGGCTTTGTCGGAAAGATCGCAGCCGACCTTGGCGATGCGCTGCGCCCAGAAAAAACACAAGCCTCCCTCGAATGGCTCTCCAACAGAGCCCGCACAAAGTACACATTCACCAATGAGTCCGGTGATACCAAACAAGAACTCACGCTCCCTGCGGCCGTACTTCACACGACGACCCTCTTACACGATGGTAGATTGCTGATCTCAGGTGGCGTCCAAGCCGACGAAAAAGGCATCAACACAAACAAAACAGGCTTTGTGCTCACCCCAAACGCAAGAGGGATTCGACTGTCAGAGAAGCGACCTCCCCTCAAGTATCCCCGTCACTTCCACACAACCGTCCAACTGCGCAACCACTCGCTCCTGCTGTTGGGTGGTATCCAAACACAAACGGATGGCCAACTCACGCACCAACCCCAACAGACCATCGAGAGCTACTACCCAGCGACTGCACCTGATGCAGGGATCGACAAGTGGAAGAGTTGCTACTCGGGAGACGCGAAAACTCGCCACATCGGCGAATGCCGCGATGGTACGTCAGGCACTGAGGGAGAACAATGCCTCAACGAGATCGTCCCCACACCCGAAGAGTGCAACGGAAAAGATGATGACTGTGACGGTTTGATCGACAACGCAGACAAGTGCAAATGCGACCAAGGTGTCCAACAACTTTGTGGAAAAAGCGAAGGTGAATGTCTTCAGGGTACCCAACAATGTGTCAACGGCACGTGGGGACCTTGCGAAGGTGAGCGAAAACCCTCGCCGGAGCTCTGTGACGGCAAAGACAACGACTGTGACGGCCAAATTGATAATGGGATGCAGGGACTTCCTCTACAACAAGAGTGTTATCCACAGTCAACAGGTTGCACCAAGGTTGAAGGTGATACAACGACTTACAAATGCGAGGGAGTCTGCCGCGCTGGCACCCAGTCCTGTACTGCAGGCAAGTGGGGAGCTTGCAACAATCCAATCCTTCCAAAAGATGAAGTCTGTGATGGTGCGGACAATGACTGTGATGGCAAAAGCGACAACAATGCAGACGGCACACTCCTTACGAAGAGTTGTTATACAGGCCAAGATGCCAACACCAAAGGCGTCGGTACCTGCAAAGCAGGTACACAAACTTGTACCAATGGTGAGTGGCAAGGAGTCTGTGTTGGAGAAGTCACCCCCAACACACAAGAAGCCTGTGATGGAAAAGACGACAACTGCGACGGACAGATCGATGAGACATGTCAATGTAAACCTGGTAAGACACAAAAATGCTTCACAGGTCCTTCTAGCCAGTGTTCAGGAGGAATGTGTCAGGGGCTCTGTAAGTACGGAGAACAGCTTTGCGATACGGACGGAAATTGGGGAAAATGTAAGGACGCTGTTGTAGGCACCACTGAGACATGTGACGGTGAAGACAACGACTGCGACGGCCAAGTCGACAACGCGATCCCAAAAGTCGGAACTGATTGTACGATCAAGAAGTTCAACGGGATGACTATTCAGGGAGCCTGCACCAAAGGCTCATTTGTCTGCATTCAAGGGAACCTCGAATGCGAGCCAGGCACACCAAAGGAAGAGACCTGCAACAACGAAGACGACGACTGTGATGGACAGATCGACAATCAAAAGAGCACACAAGATGCACTCGTACGTCCTTGTATCTCCGCAGACAACGCTGGGTGTAAACCCGATGGCAAAGGAGGCTATACCTGCACGGGAGCATGCAAAGCCGCAACGCAGACATGCAACAAAGGCACCTGGAGCACGTGCAAAGATACCAAACCCACACTCGAACGATGTCACCTCGACGCCTCCAAGCAGCCCATTGATGACGACTGCGATGGCCACATCGATGAAGTCTGTTACACCGCAACGGTTTATAAAGACAAAGAAAATGACATGTTCGATATCGCCGTCCACCCCACAGGCAATTACTTCCCAATGATCGCTTATGACGGTCGTATGAACTACGCAGACAAAACCAAAAACTTCGGCTACAGGTTCAGCCATACGTTTAACAGGGTACCTGGTTTGGATATCAGCCCAACCAAAATCCCAGTTCAAAAGAAGGTTGGCAGCCACAACATCACAACCCCTCAGTATCTGTTTGTTACATCAGAACAAGAAAAGCGTCTCCTTCGAAAAGATCGTATTCAGCTGCGTTTTTACCTCGCGAGCAGCTCAATCTTTACAGGCAGTACCGTTGAAACCTACAGCTTCACAAACGCTAGCGTCCCTGCGGATGTGAAGTTTGCCAAGGATCGACTGTTCGTCCTCGTGCGCGATCAAAAGAAGCTCTACCAAGTTCGCTTTGGCACCTTTGGGAAAGACAAATTGAGCAACACTTCGATCTCCCTCAGTACGGGAACCGTCAGTTGCCAGCCACTGCGTCTTGCTGTTCATGAAGGCAAAAAGTTGATCGCTGTGAGCTGCAACCCGCTCGCGATATACGGCTCACGCGACGTCTTTGAGCGGCGTCCAATCCCTACACCTGGAAACGTACGTAAAGCCAGTCAACACGATCGCATTATGCTGCTCAGTTACAAAAACAACACCCTCAAAGTCCTCCACAGTGTCCCCCTCAGCTTACCCAACCAAACAGTCAATGCGCCTCTTGACCTGACCTTCACGGACGCGGTCGATCCAACAACCAACACCAAAAAGACCTATCTACTGGTGACACACCTTGGTAAAGACGACTCCACTCGTATTGAGCCAGGGATCACCTTCCTTGAGCTGGATGGCAACAACGTCCCCAAAATCCTCAAGACCATCCCCTCAAGACTCAGCAACTCGACTTCCCTTGTTCGACCTATCGGTGTTCGCGTCACACCAGGCGCAGATCCCCTTGTACTCGTCTCCTCACAAACGTACGCTCCTAACGGACTACAACTCCAAAACGGCATTGTTGTGACATTTTACCTCTCGGAGCTGCTTCAAGGAAACAGTGCGTCTGCTCTACAGAGCTTTCCATACAACAAGCCAGCAAACTTCCTCGAACAGAGTCCAACAGGACATATCTTCGCTGTCCCATTTGTCGAGCCAGGAAAACTCTTCAGCACAACAAATATTACGGTCTTCCAGCGCACAAGAAAAACGTCGGTGCTTCCAGTGACTCCGTAAATGTAAAGTTTTTTGAGAAGAGACTCAATCGAGCAGACATCGATCGATGTGTTGGAGAAGAGACGTTTGTCGAAGGGTTTCGCGGGTAGAGGAGGAGAGACCGTTCATACGCAGATCGAGACGACGCAGCTTTGGGAGGGGTTCAAATGCTCGAAGACGCATGGCACCTTCATCACCGAGTTGATTGCCCATCAAATCCAGAGAGCGTAAACGCGCACCAAGCGAAGAAGACAACAGCGCCATCACCCCATCAGCGCTCAGTCGGTTGTGTGCGAGTCCCAAGACCTCGACCTTGCGCAAAAATGGAGACTGAATCAGTGAAAGAAGACCCCTGTCATCCAGATCATTATTGGGTAGCCACAACACACGTACCCCTTGCAGCCAAGGAGACTGCGCGAGCGCTTGTAGACCGTGGTTGCTGAGCTGTGTGCTCCCAAGGCGAAGTTCTTGTAGACCGACGAGGTGGGACGCTTGCGATAACGCGACCGCCCCCTTCTCTGAGAGCGGATTTGAACATAAAGAGAGCTTCTCTAACTTCGTCAGATGGGCAGATTGCGCGATCGCCTCGGCACCTGCTGCGCTGATCCTCGATGCATGCAAATCCAACGAACGCAGCGCCCTCAAGTGCGGAGAGTTCGCGATCGTCACTGCGCCTTGTGTCCCAATAAAGGTTTGACTGAGATTGAGATGTGTGAGCTTTGAGAGATGGGGAGCATGTGCGAGCACACTCGCGGAGAGCCGTCCAACGGCGTTTGCCCCGAGATTCAGGTGGGTCAAATTGGCGATCCGAGGTGAACCAAGTAGCCCACGAATCCCAACATCTCCGATATCGTTGTTGTACAGGTACAAATGGGTCAGCCGCGTCATCATGGGATGGCGCAGTAACTCTTGGAGCCCAGCTGTCCCGATGCGATTGGCAGGAGCAGAGTGGTGGCTGTTGAGATTGAGATAGCGCAACTCAGGCAGATCAACTGCATAGACAGAGGAGAGATAGCGAGGCCCATCACGTGTGAGTAAATTATCGCTCAGATCGAGATAGTGAAGTTGTGACAGGTCTGTATATTGGATAAGCGCGTTGAGCTCCGCGTCTGTCACATGGCATCCACCCAAGTCGAGCATTTTGACAAACGGCCAGAGCGGATGTAGAGGCTCTTCACCGAGTAAGGCATCTTTCCAAGAGGGCACGGAACGACATAGAATCGCAGGCCAATGAGACAAGTGTTCTCTAGCATAAGAGAGCGCAAGATCAAGTCCAGCCCCCCTCGTCCAGCTTGCAAACAAATCACACAGACGCGCCCAATTTTCCTCATTAGGCGTGTAGAGTAGATTGCGAAGTGATTGCCAATCCTCACATCCAACCATCCCATCTGTCCTTTCATCGAGATCCAGCCGCTCCTTGGCCGAATACTTTTGAAACATTGTCTTGTTTGCCATCATAGCACACGAACGCGAAGACAGCGAGTTGTCCAAGAGTGAGAAAGAGAAACCCACCGTATATCGGGAAAAATGCCCCCCCACGACAAAAAAGATGCGATTTTTTTTGTCACAAATGGTTTTGTGATGGTGTTTTCATCGCACAAAGACTGGCTGTGACAGCGCGACAGAGGAAGAGCACGTGACGCAGAAACAAGAAGACGCATTCAAGGAGGCATTCATGCGGTACTATGGTCAAATTCATAGACACCTGCATCGCCTTTTAGGGAACAAAGAAGAAGCTGACGATGTCGCTCAGCTCGTCTTTATGCGCTTTCATGAGCACTTTGCAGAAGTTGAGCCAGACAAGGCCAAAGCGTGGTTGTACAAAACGGCGACGCGACACGGGCTCAATACGCTGCGAGGGAAAAAGCGATTTCGACGATGGCAAGAGAAAGCCAAACATCAACCGATGACCCCTCAAGACGAACAACGCCCACCAGAAGAGCTCCTGCTCGAACAAGATGAAAGAGCGCATGTGCGTGCGACACTGAGTAAGCTAGCGCCCCGTGATGCTCGCATTCTCTCGCTGTTTTTCTCCGGTCTCAAGAGTTACAAAGAGATCGCTGAAGAGATCGATGTCCAACCAGGCTCAGTAGGGACACTGCTCGCACGCGCCAAACGCGCATTCAAAAAAGAGTACGCCTCATCGCCTCATACACCCGCAAGGAGGAACCCGTGAGTTGTGACGAAGGCCGCATCCAGGCTTACCTCGATGACTCCCTTCCAGAGCACGAGCTCACCGAGCTTGAAGAACACCTGGAACATTGTCCACAATGCCAGGACACGCTGCAATCGTTGTGCGCATTACAGGAAGATGTGTCTCTTGCCCTCTCTTCCGTGTTGTATCCGATGGATGCAGAACCCATCGAGACAGAGCACGAGCACTGGACGAGCTTCGCGCAAACGCTGCCCTCCCCCACACAGGAAACCACCTGGACGCAGTGGTTCTCCCTCTGGTTTTCGGGCAGACAACCATACATCTTTGTGGCCGGCTTTGCCTGCTTGCTCATTGTAGGGTTGTATCTTCCAGCGCTCATCCAGCCGACGACACAACCTCACAACAATTGGAAAGGTGAGCACGACATCGAATTGTTCCACATGTGCCGCTCCCCACAAGGGATCCTTCGGCGATGTCCGACAGAGCAAGGAGCGAGCTTACCTCCTCGCGCGCTGATCCAATTTACCTACCACGCGAGAGTCGGAAAAACCCCTCTTCAGACAATGATCTTAAGCATCAACGCACGCGGTGAGATCGCCCCCTACGTTCCCTTCAATCAACCACACAGTCTCGCCCTCACACAGGCAAAGGGGACACTCCCTGTTGGCCAATCGCTCGAATTGGATGATTACTTGGGAAAAGAGCTGATCGTCGCTATCATAGCGAAGAAACCCTTTCAGCTCTCGCAAGCCAAAGAGATACTCGCAAAGGCATATCAACAACACGCTCATTCTCTCCAAAGGATGGCGATAGAGAAGAAAGGATGGTCTATCCAAACATGGTTGATCGAAAAGCGACCGACCTCATTTAAGCCGTAGGAGGGAAAGTATGTGGCGACTGTTTCTGTTCTGTGTGCTGTGTGGAGCGTCGACCTCGGCGTGGGCGGGAGAGGCACGACTCGCGCTGTTGGTCGCACATGAACAGGGATGGACTGGCGAGCCACGGCTCAAGTACGCGATCCAGGGTGATCTATTGCCCATGGCCCAAACGATGAGGAGGCTGGGCTTTAGGGTCCAGGTCGTGCAAAATCCCTCCGCAGCCTATCTGCGTGAGGTGCTCAAACAAGTCGTCAAATACACACGTCGTCGCAAGATCTCGACCTTCGTGTTCTATTACTCAGGGCATGCAGGCAGGTTCTCTTTCCACCTCGGCAAGCGCAAAAAACGCCCTCTGCAATACCAGGAGTTTTTGCAGTACTTCCAAAAAATACAGAGCAGGCGGCGGGTCGCGATCTTTGACTCCTGTTACAGTGGAGAGATCATCCGACAATTTGGTAGCCTTCAGCGCTACAGAAAACTCCTTCAAAACGGTCAACTCAAAGGAGTACGTGCGCGCAGAGCGTTTGATTTGAGCAATCTCAAGCTCCCCAAGAAAGGCGATGAGCGAGGCATACGGATCATCTCCTCCAGTCTCGGTGTCGCCTGGGAAGTCCATCGCTACAAAGCCTCCGTCTTTACCTACCACTTCCTCAAAGGTCTTAAAGGTGCGGCTGATCTTGACCGTGACGGCAAAATCACAGTTGATGAGCTGTTCGATTATGCCAGCCGCAGTGTCCAACAAGAGACAGGGCAGCGTCCCGAACAGCTCATCTTGATGAGGCGAAACACACCTTACGCTTTCGCCCCAGCGTACAACAGTCGTTTGCGTATCGGCTCCCAAATCATCGGCCACCTCAGAATCTCCGTGTCCAACTTTGTGTGGTCTCAGCACAAAAGCCAACGCGCGCCTCTCAAGCTCGCGATCGTCGCAGGCAAAGGACAGGTCGAGCTTAAACACAAACAGCGCTGCTACAGACAGCAGATCAGCATCCCCAATCGCAGCGAGATCACCCTGCGCAATCGCTGGATCGCGATCTCATGTCATCGATGGTCAGGCAAAAAGAAGGGACTGATCGAGCTGCCCACACAACTTCGCAGAGAGGTCCCCTTCAAAGCATCGTTCTCCATCGGCGCCGCCGGCTCTCTTCTCAGCTCCGCGCTCGCAGGAACAGAGCGGCTCGGTGGTGGTTCTTTTGTCTTTCACGTGATGCCAAAAGAGAGCCTCTTGTTGTTTGGTGCGAGGCTCGGATTTTGGGGGACCTCCAAGGTCTTTTCACAACAAACACTCCAACAGTTCTACACAGAGCTGCGATTGGAAGGTGGTCTTCACCTCAAGTATCTGCCGTTATCCTTGATGTTGGGGGGATATGTTTCGGGAGGATTGCTGTTTCAGGATATCAACGCAGAGGCGTCGCGAACAGGGACGATGATGCGATACGGAGGGACACTTCAGCTCTCTTTGTGGTTCCACTCGACAATACTACTTCGAGCGAGCGTCGATGGTGGCGCCTCCCTCTCACGCCGCTCACAAGCTTGGAAGCACTTGCCCGATTGGACGATGCGACTAGGATTTGCCTATCACTTTCAGTGAACACGTTAGAAGGGGCGGAACCCAAGCTGAATCAGATAGAGGTAGAGCAAGATACGTGGGATACGAAGCAACGAGATCAACAAGAACACACTAAAGCGCAGCCGCACGATCCCACACGCCCACGACGCAAAAGAATACGGGATGGGGGTCAACGCCGCGATCCCAACAGCCGTGTAGCCATATCGTCGGACAAGCGCATAGGCTTCAGCCCCCCTACCCTCGATAAAACGGATAAACCAAGGCACCTCACGTAGCCACCATCCGATCCAGAAACCGACCGCTCCGCCCGCCAAACTTCCGCCTGTCGACCACGCGATCACGCTCCAAAAAGACATCCCACCTTGGATCCCAAAAAACGACAACACGTCATTCGGAAAGGGAAACGCAACGCCATCGATCAACAACCAACCAACGGCAATCCCCGGTCCTCCCACAGCCTTCACAAAGCCCGCAGAGAACTTCATCAACGGCTCACGAATCCAGATCCCCACAAGCAGCAGGGCAACGACCAACGCCGCAAAGGCGATCAGCGTCCGTATCAACAGACCACGAAAGTCGACCGTGACCTCTTTGTACAATTCGCCGTCCTCGGCGTCTCGTTCGATCTTGTCTTCGATCAACTCTTCTATCTCTTTCTCAGCAGATACACTCTCTTCTACAGAAGGGGACGTCTCTTGTGTCATCAAGTTCAACCTTTCTTCAACGACTCACAATGTGGGGATAGATATCCTCGTCACACTACCAAACCGCGCTGCGAAATCCTACAACACGTTCAAAAACCCATCCAATAAGAGGCACAGTAAAAGCCCATCGTACAGGCCACAAAGGCGAATGACATGCTGACATTGGTGTGGTCCCATTGAGCACTTCGTCGAGCGCGAGTTGACTGTGCTTTGAAAGAATGTCGAACATTTGCTGTCCTAACTCAGCCGATGAGACCGACGGTTTCCCCGCATAGGAGTCCTCTTCAAAGTAGCGTATTTTGTAGCGAAACCCGCGCAAAAGTTCCCACAACGTCGGCTTCGCACCTTTTTGAAGTGGTGCCTTCCCAGCCTCCTCCAACACGCGCTCTACAGTGCGTTGTGGCAGGTCTTCATATCCGCCTTTAACCTTCTCACCGAGAAGATACAACATCATCGAGGTTTCGACCGCGCCACCATGTGCATCACCCGCCAAGTCCTCCCGACTCACCCCTTCGATCTCCGAGAAGACGTCCGAGAGATCCGAGGAGCCTTTGGTCAAACGACCTATTAACATCGAAAAGACCGACAACATCCTCGTGTTGTACTTGCGATTCACCCGATCACAGGCCACCTCGATGGGTACAAAATGTCTCGGACCACCGTGAAAACTCGTCACCCAGATATCGCGAAACCCTTGCTTCGCCAAACTTCGTCCCAAATCCTCCACCACCCTGATAATCGTCGACGGACGGAACTGCACAGAGCCCGACTGTGGCACGACATCAGACGCCACAAACAGCGACGGCAAGCGCAAAAACTGCAGCTTTGGATGCGCCTCGTGAAGAAGCTCAATCGTCCGCTCCATAAGACATTCAGCCTCCCACACATCCGTCACAACAGGCAGATGAGGACCATGCACTTCCATCGGCGAGAGCGTCACACACACCACCGTGTTCGCATGATCCACCTGCGCAAAATCCTCACCACTCATGTCCTTCCACTCCCGAAGGTATGGCTTCGGCTTCTTCTCAAATTGTACCTTACCCATGATCTTCCTACCTTTTTGGTCTCTTCTATTTTTTTACACCCCGTGACACTTGACACTCAGTGCCAGATTATTATAATGGCGATATTCTCAAAAAGCAACAAGCAAAGACAAGAAGGTAGAGATGGCAGAAGATTCCGGTTTAAGGGAACGAAAGAAAGCGCAAACACAGCGAGCATTGTTGGACGCAGCGCAAGCATTGTTTGCAGAGCGAGGTTTCGACGCGACAAAGATCGAAGATATCACGGCACGCGCAGACGTCTCTCGTAGGACCTTCTTTCGTTATTTTCCGAGCAAGGAGGCGGTCGTCTTTCCAGCCCAGGCACAGCGGCTTAAGCGTTTTCGCGAGTTGTTGAAGAGGAGAGGAGAAGAGAGTCCCTTTGACGCAGTCCAAAGAGCGTGCTTTTCACTCGCCGAAGAGTTTATGGAACATCGCCAAGAATTGCTACAGCAACAACAGATCATCGAATCATCCATGCTCTTGATCGCATACGATCAAAAGCTCGATCGAGACTGGGAGCTGGCGATTGTCCAGGAGCTCGCAGCAGGTACGAACGCGACGGAGGATCAATGTCGTCGCTATCGCCTGATGGCAGGTGCGATTATGGGTCTGGTACGTGCGGCCTTGCGAGAGTGGTTCGCGAGTGAGTGCACCATTGACCTCGCGGCGCTCGGACAGGAAGGACTCACCACCTTACTGCGCAGCTTTGAAGAGAGCTAAACACGACACACAACCCCCATCAAATGGACACTGTGTTCATGACGATGCACGAACGTATTGATGTTCACTGACATAACGGAGAGAGCCATGAAGATCCCAGCACAAGGTCTAAGCCAGGAAGCGTTGTTTGAAAAGATGGAATCTTACAGAGAGAACGATGTCACCTGGCGTGACGGTCGCACATGGGCATACGTCTATGATGCCGGACCAGAGGTCGAATCTGTGATCAAAAAAGCCTACATGAGCTTTTTGTCAGAGAACGCGCTCGATCCAACAGTCTTTCCTAGCCTCCTCCGCTTCGAGAATGAGGTCATCGCGATGGCCGCCGACCATCTCAACGGAGACGAGAATGTCGTCGGGAACTTCACAAGTGGTGGCACAGAGAGCATCATTTTGACGGTGAAAACGGCACGTGACTACTACCGCAAACACAAACCAGAGATCACACAGCCCGAGATGATCTTGCCAGTCACTGCGCACGCAGCCTTTCACAAAGCGGCTCACTACCTCGACGTAAAGCCCGTCCTCGTCCCTATCAATCCAGAAGACTACCGCGCAGATCCAGAAAAGATGCGCGAAGCGATCAACGAAAACACCATCCTCCTCGTCGGATCGGCGATCTCTTACGCTCATGGTGTCGTCGATCCCATCGAAGAGATCGGTAAGATTGCCCTCGAACACGATCTACTCTTTCACGTCGACGCGTGTATGGGTGGCTTCTTGCTTCCATACTTCCGCCGTCTCGGTGGAGACGTCCCACCATTTGGATTCGAAGTTCCCGGTGTCACCTCGATGTCCATGGACCTCCACAAGTATGGCTTCGCGGCCAAAGGTGCGTCTGTCATCCTGCACAAAAACAAAGACATCCGAAAACACCAAATCTACGCCTGCGCCAACTGGACGGGCTACACCATCATCAACCCAACCGTACAAAGCACCAAGTCAGGTGGTCCCCTCGCCGGCGCTTGGGCGGTCCTCAACTTCATCGGTGACGAAGGCTATATGAAGCTCGCCAAACAGATGTACGACGCGACCCAAAAGATCGTCGAAGGCATCGAGGCCATTGATGGACTCGACCTGCTCGTACGTCCCGACATGAACCTCGTCGCCTTTACCTCAGATGTTGCCGATATCTTCCACGTCGCAGACGAGATGAACGCCAAAGGCTGGTACGTTCAACCACAGCTCGGCTACGAAGATTGTCCTCCCAACATTCACCTCTCGATCAACCCCAAGAGCGCACGGTGGGTCGATGACCTGCTCGCAGACCTCAAGGTAAGCCTCGAAGCCGCCAAACAGCTCAAGCAGTCTGAGATCGTCGAATCGCTCAAAGACATGCTCGGCTCAGTGGACACTGCGACGATCGACGACTCGATGTACACGCAGATGATGGCGATGGCAGGGATCGAAGGCGCCAATCTCCCCGATCGTATGGCTGAGATCAACCAACTCCTCAACACCTTGCCCCCTGACTTCAAAGAAAAAATGCTCGTCAACTTCCTCAACGATCTCTTCACCCCTGCTTCTTAGCACAGGCCCTCCCACACTCCTCCTACAACGTGCCTCTTTTTCGACAATCTTTCCTTTCACAGGTGATCGTGACTATATTCGTGACATCAAAAAAGGAATGTTTGTCATGATGATGTATACACGTATTGCCCTTCTCTTCTTGTTGCCTTGTGTTTTGTTGTTTGGGTTGCTCAATTGCACCCCCAACGATGCGCTCCACCGTGGAGAGTGTCCCTCAACCTCCAAGACAACTCTGCTCGTCGATCTCTACCATTCACGCAAGCAAAACCACGAAGCATACCGCCTGACCAAGGGAAACTACAATTACCAGGGGGTCTTTGGATATGCACGTGTGATGGACCACTTGATACGCAACGACATTCAGGTCGACTCCTTGCGCGAAAAACCCCTCACAGACGTCTGCATGATGAAGTACGACGCGGTCTTTATCAATCTCCTGCACGAAGATCGCCCCAACTTCTCTGACGATGAGCTTCAACAACTACAGTCTTACGTGCAACAAGGTGGTGGATTGTTTGTGATCGCAGATCACACCAACGTCTATCGCCACGCAGAGCGCCTTAACCCCTTGCTCAAACCCATGGGGATCGAGGTCCTGTTTAGCACCGCAGCCGATACCCCTCCCTCCTTTGCGATCGGTGGAAATGGGTGGATCAAGGTCTTCTCGTTTGAGACACACCCTGTCACAGAAGCGCTGCAGATGATCAGCTTACAAACTGGTGGGGCGTTTAAAACGGACTTTGGTGTCGCAAAGAGCTCAAAGTCGAGCTTTGCGGATTATTGGGATGAGAGCGATTGGAGCGGGTTTTATGGGGACTGGAAACACAACGGCAACGTCGCCCTTGAACCCAAAGGCCCTCTCTCTGTCGTCGCAGCCAATACGTGGGGTCAGGGTCGTGTCGTCGTCGCAGGAGACCAGAATATGTTTGGTGACGCATGGGTCCACGTAGGCGATAACTTTTCGCTGTTCATGAACGCTATCACGTGGGTCACCAAGCGCGAAAAAGAGACACCACACCTGCGCGACATCCCCTTCCCTGGGCTGAAGATCGGCGTCGACATGAACCACTCAAAAGACGCCCCAGGCCAGACAGGACCGGATGGCTTTTACAGCTTCTACGCACACCTCAACCGCGATCGCGACGTCCAGGCCCGAGCGATCCGACAGTTCGACAAAAAAGATGATGTGCTGTGGTTACTCTCCCCCCAAAATACGTTCTCATCCTCACAGCGCGACACGATCCGTACATACTTGAAGGACGGAAACACTGTCATCCTCTCCTTCTCATCGGACAGGCTCACTGCAGCAACGATCCAATTACTTCATTCGATTGCCCCGGATTTTCGGTGGGAGACCGCACAAAAAACATACACACTTGATACAAAAGCAGATAGAGAGGCCCTTCTCAAGCTGCGTCCAGCACGGATCAGGGCGGCGCTCCCGCTCTCCTCAGAGCTGCTGACGGACGCACAGAAGCTCTCGCTCGGTGCGGCAGGAATGGAGCTCGACTTGCCCTCCTCAAAGAGCCCAACGTTGCTTGATATTCGCTCAGATTGGGGAAAACCCTTTATTCAGGCTTCGTATGAAAAGCAGACATTCGACATTGCACGCAGGAAGGCGGTCGAGAAAGGTGAGCTGATTATCTTCGTACAGGATGGTTTTTGGCGTAGCCCAACGCTCAAAGCAAAAGCTGTGGAAGCCCCAGGTGCCCTCGGACAAAAAGCTGTCAAATTGCTCTACCACCTGCTCGACTATCTCAAGTCCAAGCACAAGCAATAAGCTAGACAGCGACGCGATCCCGCCCCATCTTCTTGGCCTTGTAAAGTGCTTCATCGGCCATCTGGATCACATCCTCTCCATCATCCCCAACATTCGCCGTCGCGACACCAAGTGAGATCGTAATCCCTTGCAACTCTTTTCCCTCAAGATCGAGGATCGACTCAGCGCGAACAGCGTCACATAAACGCTGTGCCACCTCCAACGCGATCTTTTGTGAGGCTCCCTGAAGCAACACCAAGAACTCCTCTCCACCAAACCGAATGGGCATATCACTCACGCGGATACACCGGCGAATCACCTTTGCAAGACCGATCAACGCTCGATCCCCCGCGAGATGCCCATAATCGTCGTTGTACTTTTTGAAGTGATCGACGTCGAGCATGATCACAGAGAAAGGCTCCTTCTTCTCCTGACAACGACGTACAACACGACACAAATACTCATCCAGCCAGCGACGGTTGTATAGATCTGTGAGCGGATCGATGTGTGCGTAATGTTGAAATTGTTGCTCCCGCTTTAACCCTGCGATGATCAGTTGGTTATTGTGACGTAATCTCTGGGAGAGTGTGTACAGCATATTCCGCGCAAAGGCGTGAGACGAGTTGATCAGGTGCCAAAGTGTCTTTTGGGAGATCTTCAAGAGACGACTGTCACGCTCCGCAACGACGAAGGCCGAGGCGTGCTTCTCTTCGATAATCGACATCTCACCAACACACTCCCCAACTTCAAGACAGATGATCGGCGCATCTTCTAACGAGCCAAGGTGGATACACAAACGTCCAGACAACAACAGATACACATCATCACCGGACTGTCCCGGCTCGAGTAGAATGTCTCCTTCCTTCAACTCACAGATCGGACAGGCTTCCAATGCTGATGCCCCAAGTGACGGGTCCACCCCTTGAAACAATGGGAAATTCGCATACATACTAAAAGAAGAAGTGTTTGGAGTAGACATAATCTTCATCATTCCACCATATCGCTCATACCAATCGGTGCTCGCGCAAAGGAGCACACATCCTCATCAATACGTTTGCATCTTATCACATGAATAGAGCGGAAGAGCGGAATTTTTCAAGAAATCTCACATCCTCCCATTCAACAAACATCCTCGACAAAACACACGCAGACAAAAAGGACAATGTCTCGTTTTGAGACCATGTCTTCAAGGGCTCACAAAGCGACTGCAAAAACACCCAAGCCATGCCCTACACAACTGTGCGAAGGGGGTTGCGAGATACGGTAGAGTGCGCTACTCTGTCTGAACGTGTGCAGAGACCTTCTGAGAAGGACGCTGCAGCACACTCACTTGGTGTGATAAGGGGTGGACCTCGCTGTTCACTCTCATGGTTCTCGGACGTGGTGAAGGGTATGCAAAAACAAGCGGGAACGTGGCTCGCAGGAAATCAATATGTGCTCGTTGAGAAAGTACACCAGGATGGTCCAATAGAGTTCTGGAATGCGCGTCAACAAGGATCTTTGGGGTCTGGACAAAATGTCCTCTTAGCGCTACCACACGAGCTCTACCTGGCGAATGCAGAGAGGAAGGCCTTGTTGCAAGCGAGGCATCAACAAACACGCCTCCAGCCCCACAAGAACATCTTGCCACTTGCACACATCCACGGCCAAGAATTTCTGGTATACAAACCATTCTCAGGGCTCACTCTGCGTCAACTGTTGCAGTCTTTCGCAAGTGGCGCACATACAATCCCCTGGCCCTCAGCGGTCAAAATCGTCACGTTGGTGTGTCGTGGACTTCAGTTTTTGTACGACAGCCCAACACCGATACTTCACGGCGATCTGCGCCCAGAAAATATCCTGCTCAACGCCCAAGGAGACATCGTCTTTGTGCAGGTAGGTGAGCTTCATCTCTGGCAAGATCTTTTCCCCCAATGGCCCGAAGTGGTCCTACGTCGCCTCTCCTACGCCGCGCCAGAGAGATGGATGGAGTCCTCCACCAGAATCTCCCCACAAGCCGATATGTTCTCTCTCGGTGTGCTCTTATACGAGTTGTTGTGTGGACACCTTCCATTCGAAGGAAACAACATCAAACAACTCCAAAGCACCATGCTCGCTCCCCCAAAGAAATTGCAAAGACAACTCGCGCACGTCCCGAGAGAGCTCCACACAACCATCCGAAAGTTGTTGTCCTTTTCTCCAACAGCGCGATACAACTCAAGCGCCGAGCTGCAAAAAGTACTCGAAGAGATCCTCTACTCCTACGATGAGTACCCGGACAAACACAACCTGACACAACTGTACCGCACAGCAAGACCTCGCCCCGCCACTGGCAGCTACATGGCACTCAACGCCGCGCCGACATCGTCAGGACGTCGATATGATGACGATGATGATGATGAGATCGAGATACTCGAAGAAATTGATGACATCGAAGAGATTGATGATTTTGACCTCGTCGAGCTGCTCGAAGAAGAAGAAGATCTACACTCCGAAGAACTCCGTCCGGTCCAATCACTGACCTCCTCGGCACCAGCACAGCACACAGAAACACCAAGCGCCGAGTTCGAGGACCTGCTGAGTGATCTGATGACCTTCTCTGAGTCCCTTGAAGACCTCGAAGCGGTCGGACATGACGATCCTGTCCCCCACTCTTATTCAAGCGCCAGCATTGACGCCTTACCAGCAGCATCTCCCTTCGCTGTCTCCGCACAGTCCGCACAAGAGAGTTCATTCCCAGACGAGTTGATGCTCCCCCTCGAAGAAGATAACCCCACCTACATCGGCGAAGAAGACGAGAGCGAGATGACTCTGATCGCCGAGTTTGACGAAGAGGACGAGCCGACCTTTATCGCTCCCTCTCAACTCAATCCAAACGCCCCACCTGTCGAATGGGATGAAGAAGACGATCTGGATGTCCCGACCAACATCCAAAACATTCCCCCTCCCCCTCCTCCTTTTGGTGGGCGCAAGGACCCCTTTGATGTCCCCTCTCAACCTTCGCCCTTTGATACCCCGTCTCCACCTTCGCCTTTTG
The DNA here is from genome assembly GCA_002731275.1 of Deltaproteobacteria bacterium. Classification (GTDB taxonomy): domain Bacteria; phylum Myxococcota_C; class UBA6777; order UBA6777; family UBA6777; genus UBA6777. The sequence continues at coordinate 367,357 of PCBK01000052.1, forward strand.
ACACACAAGCCCCGTCTCCTTCTGCACTTGACTTTTACGAAGATCCCTTCGCAGAAGACGACGATACAGACATCTCATTTGCCGCCAAAGAAGCGCTCACCTCTTCTCCGACCCAACCACCACAGGCGCTCTTTTCCAGCACTGTGATGGGAGAGCAAGACGAGCAACTCGACTTTCTCGACGACGATGACATCGAGTTGGTTGAAGATTTCGGTGATGCGACGCTGCTTCCTGGTGACATGACGTATATCCCAGAGCCAGCACAAGCAAATGCCAACGCACAACGTACGCTCGTTCCAGGCGAGGTGACAGAGTTCCCAGGCGACGCAACGCAAATGGCATATGACAAGCCAACACCCCCAACGACGTCGCCGAAAAACATTCCAATCGCTTCACCATCACGACCTGGTCCTCCTGTCGCTTCACCATCACAACCTGGTCCTCCTGTCGCTTCACCATCAAGACCTGGACCACCGACTGCTTCACCATCGAGACCAACACCTCCAGTCGCTTCGGCTGGAAAGCGGCCTATCCCCATCGCATCTCCACCGCATTTTGCACAAACCACACCGGAGCGTGCAGACTTCTCCGCAGAGCAAGTCAGCGCTCTCGAAGAGCTCGCACCTCACCCCGACAAGCCGACCTCTTCCAAAGGTATCTGGTTTTTCTTGCCGCTGATCTTGATCTTACTCTCCATCGGCGGACTCGCAACAGCAGCCGTGTTGTATCCTCAACTCTTCAGTGGTCTTTGGGGAGAAAGCAAGAACCCCACAACTCCTCTGGCAAGGACGAACCAAAAAGAAAAGACACCTCCTCCTCCACCCACTAGACCTGAAGACGCACCTCTCGTCGCACCAAAGAGCATCCCCACACCCAAACAGGCTCCATCCAAAGAGAAGGTACCGACAGAGGTGAAGATCCCCGACGCCGTTGATCCCCCTCGACGCGTGACCCCTCCAACACGAGCGAGACCTGCCGAACCATCTCGTCCGAGAAAAAGACGTGAAACACGTCCAGCTCCGAGACGTCCGGTCCGCAAACGCCTCACGCGTAGACGTCCTCCTAAAAGGAGAACGAGACGCAAACCGCCAAAAAGAATACAGCCCAAAGCTTTCACAGGTGCCGAGATCTCGATCAAGCCAGCGTGTACGATCTATATCGACAACAAAAAGCAAGGCTCCTCTTCACCAACGCTCAAAATCGCGCTCTCCGCAGGAACACATCGTGTGCGCTGTGTCAATCGCAAGGCCCACTACCAAAAGGCCTTCACGCTCAATATCAAAAAGGGACAGACCACACGCCACAACAGCACCTCTGCAATCGGTACGCTGATCGTACGTTCAACCCCTTGGTCTATCATTCAGGCCGGAAGATACGGTTTTGTAGGACGCTCAGGGCAACGCATCCAGTTGCCTGTTGGAAAATATAGACTTGTGCTGTTCAAAAAGGGGAGCAAAATACCAGGTCCAGGGATGCAAGTCATCCTCAGAAATATCCAACTGCGTGCAGGTAAAGTCACAAGAACCAAAATGGTTTCATTTCCCACATTTGACGATGAATAAGGCAGGAGAAAACAAATGCAGGAGATCTTGCTAGAGCTCAACCCTCTCGCACAAAACTACGTGCAATCCACCACACCTCCACGCATGAAAAAAATGGCGGCGTCCGGTAAACTGCCGTTGCCTCCCCAACAGATGGTCTTCCTCCTGTATATCCTCGCACAGGAAGAAGACCAAAGCATCGCGCAACAAGCCGCACAGAGCTTTCGAGAGCTTCCAGACGGAGCCTTCAACACGCTCCTCAAAGATCCCCAATGTAAAGCGCCTATCCTCGACTTCATCGCACAAAACTGCTACGACAGCGCACAAAAGATCCACGACGTCCTGCTCCACACCAACACCACCGACAACACTGTCGCATGGCTCGCCCAATTCATCGAAGGTGAAAACCTCGGTCTGATTGTACAAAACCAGCAAAGACAGCAGCGCAACCCGGCCATCGTCGTCTGTCTCTTACGCAACCCGGCACTGAGCCAAGATCAACGTTCACGTGTCATCGAGTTTGCTATCCGCGAAAATATCCCCACAGGACTAAGCAAAGAAGAACTCCGTCCCTACGTCGCAGAGGGTCTCCTCGAAGAGCTCACCCAAACGAGCGCCGAAGAAGTCCTCGCAGAAGCCCAAAAAGAACCCGAAGAAGAAGAGATCCCCGAAGAACTGATCGAGGAAACAGCAGAAGAGTTGGCTGCCGCCAACAACCCCCTCGCGAAGTACAGCCGCGTCGAAGAAGAAGAGACCCCAGAAGAAGAAGAGAAGCGCCTGACCATCGAGCAACAAGTCGCGACGTGGTCCGTCTCGCAAAAAATCAAGGGCGCGATGAAGGGCAACAAACAGCTCCGGACCATGCTCGTACGCGACTCCAACAGACTCGTCTGTACGGCAGTCCTCAAAAACCCTCGCGTCACAGAATCCGAAATTATCAGCCTCTCCAAAAGCCGAAGTGTCTCCGATGATGTCATCCGGGATATCACCCGTAACCGCGAATGGATGAAGGTCTACACTGTAAAGGTCAATCTCGCAGCAAACCCCAAGTGCCCGAGAGCCGTCGCGTTACGCCTCCTCAACCACCTCCGCGCAAACGATCTACGTTCGCTCGTCAGCAACAAAAACGTCCCCGGCGAGATCTCACGCGCCGCAAAGAAGCTCGCCTCTTCACGCAAACGATAAGCCCCTACCATGTATCCTCTCTACATTCTCTCCGGCGGAAAAAGCTCGCGATTTGGTAGTGACAAAGCCCTCGCAAGACTTCACGGGCGTCCTCTTCTCCTCCATGTCCACGAACTCTTCAAAAAGTACAGCTCGGAGACCTTGATCCTCTCAGGCGACAAAGACAACTACCCCACCCTCCCCTTCCCCTGTCTCCCAGACATCACCCCACACCAAGGTCCCCTAGGAGGTCTCGTGACGGCCCTTCATCATCACGCGACCAAAGCGCCGACGTGGTTCTTCCTCGTCTCGTGTGATCTCGCCGGCATTCAACACACCTGGATCGAGCAGCTCTTGCAACACACAGACGCAAATACACACGCGATCGTCTACCGCGATCAACACCACTGGGAACCCCTCTTTGCCCTCTATCACACCTCCATCGCGCCTCTCGTGCAACAACAGCTAGACAATGGACAACGTGCGATGTGGAAGCTCCTTGAAGCCGCCAACACAACCGCACTTCCAAAGCCTGCCGACTGGCACAAAGCGACGCAAATCAACCATCCAGACGATCTACTCGCACATATCCACAAAGGGAGTTGATCGGGCCAAAGAAGCTTGGGAAGAAGCATAGGAAAATCTTGGGAAGAAACAAAGAGGTGTAGGGGAGATGTACCGGGAAGTTAGGGAGAGGAGGAGTCTTACGATTCAGGCTTGAAACAGGGGAGCCCTTCGTTGAGACGGAAGTTCTTGATGTCGTAGCCAGCGTTGTCCATGACGGACGCGAGCACGAGCTTCGGTGTGAGCACAACAGCATCGGAACCTGTATCAATCTCACCTGTTACCGGGCTGATCGCTTCAGGGTTCATACCAAACTTGGAGGAAGCGCCGATCACTTTGTTGCTCGGTACACCAGCGCCGATCAAGAGCGCGGAGTTGACCAGCGAGTGGTCACGTCCATCACGGCTGTTGATCAACGTCGTACGTGTAAACTCGCTGAAGCACAGGATCGTGGTGTAATCAAACAACGTCTTGGAGGGCTTCAAGGGGTGTGGTGTTTGCTTCAGATCTGTGACGAGTGTGTCGAGCAGCTCGAATCCATCGTACAGACGTTGTGGTTGAAGAGTGCTCCACTCAGGTCCGTGTGTATCGAGACCACGCGCGATCTCAATGGAGACACATTGCGCGACTTGATACTTGATCGCCTGATACGCCATCGCCGCCTGTGCTTGTGTAGAAGAAAGCGAGGAGGGAATTCTGTACCGCTTTTTGAGCGCAGCCAACTCGCTGTTCGACGTATCGTTGAAGTTAAAGAGTTTGCCGAGATTGCTATCGACGAGCACGCGTGATTTCTTTTGCGCGTCTTTGAGCAACGTCATCAACCCGTCAGCGTTAAGTGAGACAGGATCGCAATCGGGAACATCGCGTCTGTAGGCTTCGAGGAGCTTCCTCATCTCATTTTTGGGCGAGGAAGGACCATCTTTGAGTGTGGACAACAGGTCATCGACACTGGAGACGCGAAGACCACTGGCAAACGCCTGGTGGCCCTGGTTGTAGGTCTCAACACGGACAGAGAGGTTGGGGATGATCGAGAGATCGCCCTGCTCCGCGACGATCTGTGTGGGGATCGAAGAGCCGTTTGCGTTGGAACCTTGTGGCATCTTTCCGGTGATGAAGTAACGACGGCCCACTTGGTGGCTGACGGTGTCCATCGAGATCCCACGAACAACACAGGAGTCTTGAAAGTGATTGTTTGCGAAAGACTCCATGACAGGTCCAAACGCGATGTTGGAGCCACTGGGTTGGACGAGATCCACATTGAACTTGGAGCGTCCACCGCCAAGATCACATCGATCCCAGTCCAACATAATCTTGCTGTTTTTGCTGTTGCTGTCTTTGAAGTCAGCGCTGTTGGGGTCCCGTGGATCGAGACAGAGCAGGTGATCCCACCCTCCCTGGAAGTAACAGAAGATGAAATTGCGCAGAGGCTCTTTTGGGTTTGCTTTCAAAGGCGCACGAAATGGCGTCAGAGCAAATGTTCCAGCCCCAAGCGTCAATGCTTTGAGTACATTACGTCGATTCATATGCATGACTTGGTTCTCCTCTTCGACAAGATCAATATGCGAAAAATTCGGGGGAAGTGACGATCGCGACACAGACGTTTTGCCACGCTTTGCTCACGCTTTTGGTGGCAGCGAGTGTGGCGTCATATAATTTCCGAAGGTGCTCGATCTCTTTTGTCGAATTGGGCTCAACCAGCACCGCGTGAAACTTCAAACGCAAGAAGCGAAGGTTTCGATTAACTTCGTAATTCGCGGCTTTACCGTCAATCCCCCAATAGCGAATCACGCTTCGTTTTTCACCATTGGCCTCTTTCAAGTCCGCTTCGACAGCTTTTTCACAAACCGCACCAGCCATGTCATCCATAAATTTCATAAACAAGGGCGTTGCTTCGCGAATATTTTGTGTGAGTTGAAGGTAGTCAGCTTCACCAAGAGTACGGGCATAATAATCAAACCAAGTCTCAGTCACCTTGCCTTCGCTGTTTGTCTTGCGGGCCCAAGTCAATCCATTGAAGAGTTTGGGGATTGAGCGTCGCAGTTGATCGATACTGACACGCAAAGGTTTGCGACCATAACGGGGCTCCATCTCCCCTTTCTTTGTCGTCTTGGGTTCCATCTTGGTCCAGTGGTTGGTAAACTTCGATGGAGCGACTGTCACGACTCTTTCGACAGGCTTTTTAATGACAGGCGTGGTTTGTTTGGGGACAGGTGCAGCGTCTTGACAGGCCACCAAACCAAAGACGGCGACCAAACCAAACAGCATCATCTGTGTGATTGATTTCATTGGAGGACTCCTTATTGGTTGAGCAAGCGGCCTTGCTTGTACTCAGGTGACATGACAACAGCTTTTGCCAATTGGGAGAAGCTGTACTTTCCGTTTTTAAATTGCTCGGCCAATTTTGTGATGATGTTGGACTGCTGTGAGTAAGGAGCATGTCCCATCAACCACTGCCACACATTCGTCGCTGCGCATTGACCAAATGCGCCGGAGTCGATCGATTTTTGTGCGATTCCAATCGGGCCTTGTTCGATATTTTTTGCCATCTCAGGTGTCGCAAACAAGTACGCACGGAGCTTTCCGCGGTATGGATCCTCGTCGGGGTGTCCTGGTGTCACCAGATAAAAGCGACGACAATTTGAGTTGTTGCGACCACTCGATCCAGCACACACATCATCGAATGTGGGGTAGGTATCGAGGTTCAGTGGAGCCAATCCGGACTCCATCCAACGTCCCCAATACGCGGCTGCTGGCTCGACTGACTGGTGACAGTATTTACATCCACAACGTTTCATCAAGTTGGGCTCATCGTGGCATCGATCGCTCGCAGGTGGCAAACCTGATGAAGGAGCTTGGAACGCTTTGCACAAAAATGCGTTGTAAAAGCGGTTGGCGCGGCTTCTGTTCGCCGAGAACTTCAGTAAGAAGCCGGGCAAAGTCAACACACCTGCATGTAGCTGCTTGCGCTGTGTCTCGACCCACCGAGTCCCTTCGCTGTATTTGAGAGCGGGGACGGAGTAGTTTTGCTCTTTGTTGATGAAGATCCCACCGGCCTTCGTTTGATAACGAAGGTAGTGAGAGAGGCGACCATTAATTTGGAGGCTTTTGCCTGTGATCACATTTGTGTAGGGTTGTTTTTTGTCGATGATGTTTTGGACAAAACGAAGCAGTTGTTCGCCAAGATCTTTGGTCAACTGTGCCTGGACAGTGTTTGTCATACAGTAGCGCATGTTGGGACCACAACCGCAGCCTTTGGGGGCTGTGCTCTCACCACAGTTGTATGTACGACCATTTGTGTGCTTGGCGCTCTCCGCTTGTTGCGCATCATACGCACAAAATTTGTACTCTTTGTCAGGTGCCCAGTAGGGCTTGATCTTGACGTATCCTTCGCGACAGAGCGTGTAGGGCTTGCCGTTGCGATCTTTGAGTGTCTCTTGTTTACAAGTGATGTTTCCGTTGCTGTCGAACTTTGCAGGTTCGTTTAGGCATCGGGCGTTATAGCCACGGTAGCGTTGCTTACGTCCAAGGGAGGTGAGATAATAAGGAACAGAGGTTCCATTACCGCCAAATCGCCAGTTTCCATTGGAAAGAGTGAGGTTGGTGACATTAGGCCACAACAAGTTACGGTGGTATTCGCGTACTTGGTGCACAAACCCGGTGGAGCTGAGCATGTTGTCGATCATCGCTTCAGTCACGTGACCTTGCTCAACAACGGCTTTCAGTTCTTTCACGGAGGGCATCTCACCACGCAGGTCGAGGCTCAGACGTCGCAGGTACTGCAGTTCGGTTTGGTGCTGTTTGGGCGAGCAGACTTGTGCGTACACAGAAGGCACACACAAAACACTCACCGAGAGCATAGCAACCAGGGCTCCCAATATTCTGTTCTTCGTTCTCATCTTCCTATCCTCATGTTCTTCACGGAAACAAACATCCCAGCAAGGATGAAACATCGTTAGAAACAACGCTCTTTTGATTATCGGATATGGACCTATATAGTTTCGAACTATTTTCTTTTGGGCCTACAAAAACCGGAATATCGTGACAGCTTTATCATAGCGCAAAACACAGACATTCCAAACAAACATTTTTGTAACATCTTGACTTTGAGTATCTCTGAAGCGCTGAAGAGTGCGGCACAGTGGCGTTCATCATTTCTGATACCCGCCGGCCTTCCAGACCTTCAACAATTCAGCATCACCACCAACCAATGGTTTTCCATCGGAGGGCATGCTCCCATCGAGGATCACATCGACGAGGTTTCGTTGATTTGGTTTCGTCGGCTCCATCGCCTCTTTGACTTGCTCATACGTATCGAGTGGGAAAGCCACCCCACCCTTGTCTGTATGGCAGCGAGTACAATTGAGCCGAATAAAGGGTTCGACGTGCTTAGTGTAGGTCAAGGCCTCGCTCTCATCGCCGACACGTACGCACTTCTCCCCGGAGAGCCAGAGCGCACCATCAGAGGCAACCACTGCTGTGTTGATCGTCCCGATACCATCGAATGCAGACTGCCGGGAGACGGTCTCTTTTTCGATGCGATAGAGATCGGCTCCTGTAAACACCCAGATCTGTTTGGCAGCGGGCATCAAACGCAACATCTTCAAGGGGACCTTCTCCTCGTTTTTCTCGTCAGGATCGAGTAAGTAAGGCCACCACGAGGCCTGATCACCTTCCACCTTTCGCAAAAAGAGTTGACCATTAAAGATGCCCCACAGTTGGTCATCTTCAAGCGGTAATACCCAGTCAAGACTTTGATTTTCTTCTGCAAGAGAGCGCAGCGTCCACGCACCATCGACTTCTTTTAAGACGGAAAACTTGCCATCGGTGTCTTGCAACACGATCGACTTCCCACCTTGTAGACCGCGCATCCAACGGATCCCTTTTTCGACAAACGAAGAAAGTTGTTCTCCTTTGAGTTGCCAAAGTTTTTTGTTGGTCCCAATCCAGATCTCATCTTTGCTACGACTGAAGACTGACAAGATCGGTGCGCCCTCTAACTGACTCGCGAGGTCTGTCGCTTGCAAAGTCCCATCCCACAACTGAATGACGTTTGGACGGACGACAACGAGTCGATCGGTCCCCCACGGCACAATCCCCATCACAGGTTCGGTGCTGATCGAGGAGAAGACCCCCTTCTCTTTATCATAACGAAACAAGCCAGCCTGCCCACCAGCGAGTGTACCGATGGGCTCAAGCACACCTATACTCAGTGTCTCATCACCTTTCAACGCCGCAGGGAGCGAACAAGGCGTGGTTTTCAGGTTGAGCACTTTGATGCTCTCTGGCTTTAAGACGGCTTTCTTCTCAATGTAGATCGTCTCAACGACACCACCATCATTCGGCGTCGCTTCAGTCTGTGGTCCTCCAGAGCACGCATATTGCGAACACATCAAAGAGACACAAACAGACGCAAAAAAACCGAAACGAACAAAAGACAAACCAGAATATCGTTCATTCAATCGAAACACAGAACCACCCAAGATCCAGAAGTGAAGCTCCGAAGCCACTGCTCGAAGCAGAAATACATTGCATGTAGACATCGCAAAGATCCATCCATGACATGACTGTTGTACCACGGAAATGGTCTCTCTGAAAAGTAGCAAGGGCGGGATTGTAGATGACTTTTACGGTTCAACAAAGGGGGACTAGGGGGTATTTGATTGAGGCCCACTCAACACAAAAAGGGGTCAGCGCAAAAAAGATCTGAGCAGTGCACGAGTGATACCCTACTTTTTCTTCTTTTTGAGGGGATAGATGTGATGAATGGGGTATTGCTCCAGATCCTTGAGCGCGTGGAGGGCGTGCGCAGAGTCACCTAACAGGTCGAGATAATATTGGTAGACTCGCTTTTTGAGCTGAGGAAGTCGTTGATAAAAGCCTAACCTGTGGAGCAACGCGACAGTCAAGACCAAAGACTTTGCCGCGTGACGGATCTGTAGACGTTGTGCAGGAGAAGGTGTGAAAAGCTTCCACTCACGAAGCTTCACCAATGTCTCCAGCCAATGGCCCAAGAACTTCAACTGCTGAAGCAAAATGAGAAATCGGTATGCCGGGTGTTTTTGGTACTTCTTAAACAAGCTCACGTACAAATTCATCTCCCCCTTAAAACGGTAGAAGATCAGCTCGACTTGTGCATCAAACAGCGGCGTCAGCTTTTTGCTGAACATCGGATACTTCATCCATCTCATCGCGCTCTGCAACATGTGGAATCCACCACAAGGTTCCTTGTAAATGTACTGTCCACGTTTGGGGATCTGCTTGACACCACGACGCTCCATCACGCGCAAAAAGCTGACCTGTTTATCCGTGTGTTTGAAATACTCAAACAAAACCCGAAAGAAGCGGACAAGCTCACCTTTCGCGTTCACCCAATTCCAGTGATAAGGTTGCAGACGACCATACAAAGCATGTAGCAACCATGCGTACTTACCGGGATCTGTTCCGAGCTTGGCAGGCAACGTCATCAACGCAGATTGGTAAATTTGACGCAAAGTGACATTCTCTCCGTTGACTTTGAACGTCCGGCTCATCGGGACACCGAGCGCCAAAAATGTCTTCAGGTGCATATGGGGGTGGGGCTCAATGCGGTTCTTTTGGGTGCCTTGTGGGAAATAGTAAATTGTTTTCTTGCCGACTTTTTTGGAGCGGAGATAACCCGAGACAATGCGATCGATCGCGAGCTGTCCATTCGCGAGCTTGAGATCTTTACCAAGCGCGAGCAGGCTATGTGCGAGCAACCAAGGGTTCTTGGGATCACGTCCATGCACCTGTAAAAACTTGTGCAAAAACGTCTTGATCTTGGTGAGTTGCATATCCATCAAGTAGTTGACGCGGGACATGGGGTTGGGTGCGTTGGACTGCTTTTTGGCTGCACTTGCCCCTGCTTTTGGCTGGACAGAAGAAAAGCTAGGCACCTTGACCTTGGAAAGAGAGGCGCTCTTGGTGGGACGAGAAGCTGGCGCGACAGGACGCGTCGCAGACGCACGAGAAGCAGGTCGGGAGGTTGGTTTTTGCGCCCAGGTCGGAGCGATGGGGCCAAAACAAAGCAAGCCCAAGCATCCAGTCATCAGGGCGATGGTTTTCTGCATATCAGTTCCTCTTCGTGTGGAGTGAAGGGTCGTCAGGCGCGCAGCGTCCACTCAAGCCACGAGTCGACCGGAGAGCGACAACTGTAGCCTTATGGAGTGAGCACACGGACCTCGACGCCTGTGGGTGTCTTTTGTCGAAAATGAGACAGCTTATATTGCTTGATCGACTCACGAGTCACATAGATCCAACGAACCCGCGTCGATGTTTTGGGAACATGAAATCGAATCACCTTTGGCAATGGAGGTGTTCCACGATACGTGCCGTATGTCAACGTCAGTGGTGGTTCCTTGCCACGAAGGTACTCCGTTTTGAGAAACCGCGCCTGCTTCAGATCAAGCCACACCTTCTGTGTCAATGTCGGCTGTGTCAACGTAAGCACAGAGACATGTTTCTGTTTTCCAGGTAGAACGCTTCTCTTTTTGGTCGACAGCAGCGGTACTTCTCCCATCAAGATGGGGATCAACTTTTCGAGCGGCAATGAGACGGGCAAAAACTCCTGGATCAAGGAAGGGAGTTTGGAGACAGGACCACGTACAAACTGCTTTTGCGCGATATAGTGGATCGCAAATTGCTTTCCATCACTGGTGATGATCGCGACAGGCTGCCCAAACACAGAGCCGAGCGCGATGTTCATCATATTGGGTCGCTGAAATTGGTAGAGTAAACGAATTGTCTGACGCTTTTTCCCACGGTAGACTCGCAATTTGGCGCGACCTTCGAGCCCCTGAATTTTGTGCTGTCGGGTTTTGATCTTGGCCAGCAAGGCATCCACTTGTTGGACATTCTTGGGCTGCTGAACATCTCGAATCTGCTTACCACCGGGACAACCGGTCAGCAGCCCAAGGGTACAACTGAGCAGACACAACAAAAGTGTACGATTTCGAACAGTGAGCATATCGATCTCCGATAGCGCCTTTTGCCCAAGGTATGCATTCCATGAGGCAATCAAGAAGGCTGTGAAGAGGCGTGAGATGAAGATGAAGGGGTTGCGGGGCGTTTGGAAGTTGCGGCGTTGGATTGTGTTTGAAGGACTTGTTTCATATGCTCTCGAACTTTTTTCAAGAGAGACGCACCGGGCTTCAAGATCAACACACGTCGATAGAGCTTTAGAGCTTGCTTTGATCGGCCGATATGTCTGTAGACTTGGGCGAGGTGAAATAACACAGCGGCCTCTCGTGGAAGTCGCCAGCGGACCTCTTCGAGAATGCGTCGTGCGCGCTTGAGTTTGCCAAGACGAAACAAAATCCATCCAAGACTGTCGAGATAGTAAGCGTTCCCAGGGTCGAGACGTAGCGCACGCCCGACGAGCTCTTGCGCTTCTTTCAGGCGCGAGCCTTTTTGCGCGTAAAGATATCCGAGAAAGTTGAGCGCCGGGGCATGTGTGGCGTTTCGTTTGAGCAATTTGAGCAAGATCTGTTGGCAGGCTTCGCGCTTCTTCTGTTTGAAGAACAGGTAGGCCTGATGATACAGCAGCCCATCGTGCTTCGGCCAGCGACGCAGCAAAGGCCGCAACAATTGGAGCTCCCGCCCAACCTCGACGAGCGGCGCGCGCTCGACAAATGCCTGTGATAACCGGCTCCAGTGACCGGGGTTGACGCGAAATTTCGCGCGCGCCTGGCGCAAGATCTTGCGCGCACGCTCCAGATCTTGCCTCTCCACGAGCAGCTCAATGCGCTGAATTTGTGCATCGAAATAGTGTTTTTTGGCGCTCACTGGGATCTTTCGAAAGCAGGCATCTGCCTGTTCGTACTGACCAAGCCGACGGTATGACAAGCCCAAAAGATACAAGGCTGTCGAAAAGTCGGACTTCAGCATCAACGCTCTCTTGAGCCACACAATCGCCTCTTTGGGTCGAGAGCGAAAAAACAGCTCTCTGCCGATCAGCAGACGACGTGTGGGTCTCTCCATCTGGACAGCTTCTCGCTCGATGTAGCGAAATTGATACCGCGCGAGCTTGAGATCGTGGCGCTTGCCCCGCTTGAGAAAAACCGTCCCCAAACGCGCACGTACCCCCCACTCGTCAGGTTGATACCCTAGCAGCTCGCGATAATAATGGATGGACTTCTTCCACACACGCCGACGCTCGTAGAGCTGGGCGAGCAGGAACAAGGCGGTCGTGTGGGATGGATAGCGCTGAATGGTCGACTGATACGCCAAAATCGCCTTTTGAAAACGTCCCGACTCTTCGTATATTTGGCCGAGGCGAAGGTACCCTTGGTAGGCATCGGGTTGTTGTTTGGTCAATCTGGAGAGATAGGTTTCACGTACGCGAAGAGGCGTTCGAATCGCACGTAACACATCATCAAGAGCGAGATAGGCGCGCAGAAACGTCGGCGCGTACTGTACGGCAGCTTTGAGCGAGCGAAGCGCGTGGTGTACACGCCTCTGCTTCCAATACGCGAGGCCCAACAAATGCAATGCAGGCGCGTAGTGCTTGTTTTGCTTCAAGGAGCGCTTGGCCCAAAAGACCGTGTGACGCCAGGATTTTTTGCGGTAATGTTGTCGTGCGATACAGAAGAACAAGAACGCAGAGGTTGGATCGTAGACCAGGGCCATCTTGAAGTAGCGCGTGGCTTGTGTGTGCTTTCCTTCAAGTGCCAGGAGTCTTCCACGAAGATAATGACTATACGCGCGAGCGCTGTTGGAGTGTGAGCGGACCTTCACGCGCTTTGCGCGTCGGCGCGCGTTCTGAAGCTCCAGCGTCTGAACTTGCTTTCCAGCCTGTCCCTTCGGGATGATCACCACCTTAGATGGACATCCCATACACACAAGCATACCTGCCAAAAAAAGCAAACTAAACAAGCCACGCATCGCACGCTTGATATGACAGAGCGCTCCTGTCATCTCACTGCCTCGCCGATAAAGAAGATGTGTTACACTGAAAGATCACTTTGAGACATCACAGCAGACTGCTCTCCGTTTTGGAGAGTGGTCTTCATCGCACCCCATATGTCTCCGGTGCGTTGAATCACTTTGTGACCCTGCTTATGTTAACATAGCAAAGCACCTATAGGAAAAAAAGCGGATCGCGGAAAAATGCCGAAAAAAATTCTCCCACACGCAATCCTCCTCGGAGGTTTGTGGCTGTGTCTTCTCTCAAGCTCTTTGCTTGGTTGTATAACAGATCAGGCGTTACACATCAGGCGTCTTGTCGGATGGTCCCCCACACAACACACACGCTTGGAGGTTGATCTGATCTCCGCACCAGATGCTCCGCCCTCTCTACAACTGCGATTGTGGAAGCGACAAACCCTTTTACACCAACACACTCACCAAGCGCCACGAGTGCAACAACTCGCCAACGCATACATTCAGCGCCAAAAAGACGTCGAACGACAACTTTACACACTCAGCACACAACTCTTTGTGACACACATCCAACCCAAGCTGAGTAAACCTCCGAAAGCATGGCGTCCAGTCTCCCCCACAAAGGATATCCCACTGCGACAATTCCAACAAACTCTTCGGCTTCGACACGATGTACGCGTAACTTTGCGCTATCAGGAAAAGTACGCATCAGGTGTTCGCGCTGTGCTTTTGTTGCAAACGCTCGATGAGCGCGCAAAGCGCGTGATCAAACACACCATCCCGTCGCCACAGCGCGCGCGCATACGAGCCCTCTCTTGCCGGCAAGAACGATGCTTTGTGCATATCGAACATGACAACCAACGCCCAGGGAGTCCGCGCTCGACGTACAGCTTCTTTTTCTCCCTTCACAAAGAAGCCGCGCGTCTATGGAACACACACGGCTACAGACTGCACGACAAAAAACAATTTGCGAAAGCAGCCCGCTCCTTCGAGCGCGCGACAAAGCTCGACCCAAACTACGGTGATGGCTTCTATAACCTCGCCTGCACCCTCGCTTTGCGCGGCAAGACACAGCAGGCCCTCGCGACACTCAAACGAGCCATCAAACGAGACGAGTCCTTTCGCACATTGGCTTGCAAAGACAAAGACTTCCGCTCACTTTACAAGACCACTTTCTTTCTCCGAACGCTCGGTTGTCAAAGAAAAAAGAAAAAGCCCACCACGCGCGCTCGAAAACCTTGAGTATTTTGACAAACGCGTCGTCTTTGCCCATGATGATCCAACAATGTGAGAAGACACTATTTCACCCATCCATGTGACGGGAAAGAAGGTCACCTATGGAGAATCAATTCCAACTTTATCTACAATATCTCCAAGTCGAGAAGGGGCTTGCAGCCCATAGTATCGAGTCGTACAAACGAGATATTCGAAGATTCATCAATTACCTATACGCACAAGAAGTGGCAGACCTCGACAAAGTCGTCGCGTCAACGGTCCTCGACTACCTCATGCACCTGACAGAAGAAGGCCTTGGTGCGCGCTCACAAGCGCGCGCGCTCGTGTCCATTCGAGGTCTCTTTAAATTCCTTGTCGCCGAAGATATGGTCATGCGCAATCCCTGCGCGACGATCGAGATGCCTCGTCAAGGTCGTAAACTTCCTGACTATCTCACCCTCGAAGAGGTCGAGAGCATTCTCGCACAGCCCCTCGCCAACAGCGGTGACTCCCCTCGCCCTAATAAAGTACGTGACGCCGCAATGCTCGAAACACTCTACGCAACAGGCGTCCGTGTCTCCGAGCTTTGTAACCTACGTATGTCCGATCTCAACCTCGACGTAGGCTACGTCGTCGTTTTCGGAAAGGGAAGTAAGGAACGTGTCGTTCCGCTCGGCCATATGGCTGTAGAGCGCATCCGCACCTATCTCCGAGACGCACGAGATGAGATCCTCAAAGGCGCACACAGTGACGTGATCTTTGTGACCAACAGAGGTGGTCCACTCACCCGACAGGCTTTTTGGAAAAACATTCGAAATTACGCACGCGCCAGCGGCATCAAACGCCCCATCTCACCGCACAAGATCCGCCACTCCTTCGCCACACATCTGCTCGAACGCGGTGCCGATCTACGCGCCGTCCAAAGCCTCCTTGGACACGCAGATATCTCCACCACACAGATCTACACTCACATCAACCGTTCACGGCTCAAAGAAGTCTACGACCGCTGCCACCCCAGGGCACACAAATAAGGCCGTGTCAGGAAAAATACGGCCTCCCCTCTTCCCACAATGTCTATCCGAGTAATCCCAAGATCCAACTCACGATCTGTACACCACCACTGACGACAAAGATCAACAAGAAGATCATCGTCGTCAGATACGCAACAAAGTTGTTGTTCATCCACTTGACGAATTTGTTGCCCATACTTTTGTGCATCGTCACCATACACTCGACTTTTGTTTCACCATCGAGATACATTTGGATGTCTTTGCGCAGCTCTTTGATCGTCTTGTAGCGCTTGCTCAGCTCCTTCTCCATCCCGTGAGTCAGAATGTGGTGAAGCTCAGCCGGGATCGTTTCCTGATGTGGGTTCTTGATATTGATCGGTGGTACAGGCTTTTCCTGGACGACACCAAACAAAACCTCTTCCAGGGTCTTTTTGTGACCGAGGTAATGTTGGAGTGCCAGGAGCTCATAAAACAACACGGAGAGGCTGTAGATGTCGCTTCGTTCATCAAGCTCATCGTTTTTGGCGATGGCTTGCTCAGGAGACATGTAAGCAGGCGTCCCGATCAACGTGTCGTTGCGCGTCTGGAACACCCGCTGTGTATCCGCCGGTGTTCCTTCAGAAGCACCTTCGATGAGCCCTGTTTTTTCAGGGGTACGGATCTTCTTGGCGATTCCCCAGTCCATCACCATCACCTCACCAAAGGGTCCGATCATGACATTGGCGGGCTTGATGTCCCTGTGGATAATGCCCTGCGCGTGGGCAAACTCCACGGCGTTCAAGATCTCCAAGAAGATCTGTGTGCGATACGAGAAGGTAAAACGCTCGTGGTAATCCTTATCGCCCGCACGCAGCTTGGTGATGATATCCTCAAGGGTCTCACCTTGCACATACTTCATCACGAAGTAGTAGTGTCCTTTTTCATCGATCCCGACATCGTGAATAGGCACGATGTTGGGGTGCTCCAAGGAACCTACGGTCTGAATTTCATCGACAAAACGGACGACATTTGCGGGAGCGTGCAGCTTGCGCTTAAGACGCTTTACAGCGACCTCACGGTTAATATCGTTATCTTTGACCAGCTCGACCTCGGCCACACCACCTTCACCAAGAGGACGAATACGTTGGTAACGCTCTTTGTCTTCTTTGACCAGAGTGGGGCCTTTTTTGGTGAGCTCAACACGAGGTAAGATCGTCGTACGAAGCGCTGCAGGAAGCACAGAAGATTGCCCTGGCGTTGCATCTTCAACTTCGGCAGGCATGTCGGTTGGCGCAAAGAGTGGTGGCTCTTTTGCGTCAGTGCTAGAAGGGATCGGTTTTTCAAGCGTCGTCGCGAGCGCAGCGCCGGGGACAATCTCATCATCGTCCTCAACTCCATCGATCATCGTCTTCTTGAAGGACGTCACGACACCATGATCTGAAAGATGTGCATCTTCTCCAAAGACTGAAACAGACGTCACCTTTCCCTCATTCTGTCCAGCCTCTTCATCTTCTCCGTGGAAGGTCTCTCCTTCGAGTGTATGGGAAGACTCTTCTTCGGGAGCATGGACAGAGATCGCCGAGCTGCCACCCTGAAGCGTCATGTTGGCGTTCGCAGGGGGCGCGACATGGGAGGTGTCAGGAAGATCGATTTTAAATGGGTTTTCGACAAGCGCGTCGACCTCTGCGCTCTGCTTTTCTTTTTGTATGCCTGCTGTCGCCTGAAGGATATCTTCGGCACCAAATACGATCGTCTGACGACCGACACCTCTATCCCCCGGATTTGTCGGTGCGCTTTCGTCTTGCGCAACAGTATTTTCCGGTCGCGAAGTGTCCGGTGAAGCATCTTCAACATCAGGTGCTGTCGAAGTCTCTTCGACAGCGCCGAACTCTCCCGTCCCAGTTGCGGTGTTTGTACTCTCTTCTTCAGCCTTTGCAGCCTCATCAGCAGCTCGTTTTGCTTGCTCAATCGCCTCGATCGTCGGCATGGGCATCCCAAACATGAGCGTGCTTCGCATGTCCTCCTGTGGGGGTGGTGCAGTGGTGCTCTCTTCATCGAGAGTTTGAGGGGATTCATCAACATCAGAGACGAAGGGGTTTTCGTCCATGAGATCCACTTCTTTGTGGTCATCTTGCTTGGGTTCGGGATCGAGCAGTGTGAGGCTACTTGTAGGAGGTTCAAGGGAGATCCCATCGAGCGCATCTGAAGATGCGTCAACATCGGAGAGGGCTTCGTCATCGACCAAGAAAGCATCCAGATCATCGACAGAGAGGCTCTCTTGGGGTGGTGTTGGTGTCACGACCACCTCGATCTCCTCAGACGCGCTCGGGATAACGAGGCCTTCAGACGCTGTCGAGACAGGGATCGCAGCCGCTTCCTCTTCAGAGAGAGTCTCTGTTTTTTCGGTCGGTCCGAACAGGTCATCATTCACATGCCCAGGTCCGACGACATCCTCAAGCGCGTTGGTCTCAGACACAGACACATCTTGCGCAGGTGTCTCCTCAATCGCGACGGTTTCTGAAGCAATCTCGTTGGCCTCTGAAGCGACCTCGTTGGCCTCTGAAGCGACCTCGTTGACCTCTGGTTCAGTGAGTGTAATGGGTTCATCAGGCGCAGGACTCTCTTCGGACACGAGCACAGGCGCATCTGGTGTGGGTGCGGGGGTGAGTGGCGCCCCCATATCTCCGAACAGATCTCCGAGCAGATCATCGCCTGGACCAGACGGCAGCAGGGAGTCCAACACACTCGTAGATGAATCCGAATCTGCATCGGACCCAAACAAAGGAGAGGGTGTTTTTTGTTGAGGGGTGGGATGTTTTTTTTCCTCGCTCATGAGGTGACCTCCGTGTGACGCTCATTCTTTTCATCTTTGGATGTGGGAGAAGATGAAAATGCTCATCCCCTTTTCTTCGATGTGGACAAAGGGAAGATGATATGGGCGGGTAATCTATGTCAGTATCCTGCATCGATTGATGGTGTTGTCATCAGATGGTACCCTCTTTATCTCGTTTCGGTCGATGCAAATGTCAACGCTCTTTTTTGTGGGTCTCTCTCTCAGGGCGCTCGAAGGTGGCTCCTTGACAGAAAAAAACACCTGCATACAATCATTCAACGTGTCCGTTATGTACATAGAGACACATTGTTCGGTGGAGAATCACGAAGAAACAGGAGCGACAGATGGCGTTGAAAAAAGATACCCCCGAAAAAGCCATGCGATATGCACGTTACATCGTTCAAGACATCGAGATGTACAACAAGAAAAAGGTAGAAGCCAGCCTCGCAACTGACAGCTTCTTTGAGGATCTGAAAGATCTGTTTTCGGAAGGCAAAGAGCAATACGAAAACCAGGTCACACCAGAGATCCTCGAAGTCACAAACTTCTTTGAGCGCGCAATTGTCGACGTGATCCTCTACCGCAAAAAACATCTCGAAACCCCCATCTGGGATTGATCTTTTCGACCGTGACAGACTCCCCTTCTCTCGATACGAAGCCCCTCCCTCAAGGCCAACACTACACCTACACGGTGACCTCTCAAGACATCCCGACAAGATTGGATCGCTTTTTAGTACAACGAGATGAACTCGAAAACAGTCGTTCGTTCATCAAAAAGTTGATCACGCAGGGACACGTCACACGAGGAGGCAACAGCACCAAACCTTCGGAAAAGCTCAAAGCAGGCGATCAGATCGAAGTGTACGTCCCTGTCCCCACGACAATGAGCGCCGCGCCCGAAGACATCCCCCTTCAGATCCACTTTGAAGACGAACACTTGATCGTCGTGGAAAAGCCTGTAGGGATGGTCGTCCATCCAGCTCCCGGGCACCCAAACGGCACACTCGTAAACGCGCTCTTGCACCACTGTCAAGATCTCTCAGGGATCGGAGGGACATTGCGCCCAGGGATCGTCCACCGACTCGATCGCGACACCTCGGGTGTGATGGTTGCGGCCAAACACGATCGCGCACACCAAGGCCTCGCGGCGCTGTTCAAAGAAAAACCTAAAGATCGCATTCTTCGTCTCTACAAAGCGATCATCCGAGGGACCTTCGACGAAGACACGCTCCGTATCGAGACGCCCTACGGCCGACACCCGACACAGCGCCTACAATACAGCTCCCGGTTTGACAGCGACAAGCACGCGATCACACACGTCCGCGTCCTCGAACGCCATCGTTTTGTCAGCCTGATCGAATGCCGCCTTGAGACAGGACGCACACACCAGATCCGCGTACACATGGCGGATCGCAACAGACACCTGATCGGCGATCAGTTATATACATCGAAAGCACCGAGCGAATGGCCCAACATCCTCAAGAAGTTCCCTCGCCAAGCACTCCACGCATACACGTTGCGCTTTGAACATCCCATCACCAAAGAGATGATTCATTGCACATCCCCCCTCCCAACCGACATGCAAAACCTCCTCGATGAGATCAATAAAATCCCCTAAGCAAGGGGCCTTTCCTTACAAGTCCGCTTGTTTCCGCCAAAAAATTGATCTTTCTCCACCGGCGTGTCAGAACATAGAACAGAAAGAATATTGTAGGCCCGATATCGAAGTCCCCTTTCAGAGAGCGGGCGATATGTTTTGAGGAGTAAATCGCCATGATGCAACAGAGTTGTCCTCACTGCCACCAACAACAGGATGTGAGCCGTTACGCCTTTGGAGAGACGCACATATGCACAGTGTGCGGTGGGGCTTTCTATATAGAACAATACGACGCGCAGTCACCGATGAATGGCAATCTCGCCCTTGCCCCCCGCCCCACACGTGTCGTCAACGGTGGCAGGCAAGCCAAACAAGCCAAAGCACTCGACCACAAAGCCGCACGGCTCGAAGAGGTGCGCAAGGCACGCCGCCCCAACCTCGTCGTCGAAGGTTATGACATCAAAGAATGTCGTGGTCGCGGTGGGATGGGTCAAGTCTACAGAGCGGTCCAAAAATCACTCGGTCGCGAGGTCGCGATCAAGACCCTCGACGCGAGCCTAGCTCGTAACCAGGCCTCTGTCATGCGCTTCACCAAAGAAGCCGCAGCCATGGCGCGCTTACGTCACCCCAACATCGTACACGTCATCGACCGCGGTCGCGTCGGCTCCAAACACTACTTCATTATGGAGTTTGTCGATGGCCCATCATTGCGTGACCTCTTGCAAGATGGCGCGTTCAGCCCCCCCGAAGCACTTCGTATTATGTTGCAAATCGCTCGCACCATGGAGTACGCACACGGCGAAGGTGTGATCCACCGCGATCTCAAACCAGAGAACATCCTCTACACCAACGCTGGCGTCTTGAAAGTCGCAGACTTCGGACTCGCAGGGGTCAACCAAGAGACCACACATATCCGCAAATTGACCAAGAGCTTCGTCTCCATGGGGACCGAATGCTACATGGCACCAGAGCAACGACGAGACGCCAAAAATGTCGATATGCGCGCTGATATTTACAGCATCGGTGTGATCTTCTACGAGCTGGTGACCAATCAGCTCCCCTTGATCCACGTACCCAAAGAGAAAGGTGCGATCTGTCCGGACAACCAAAAGCTCGAAGACGTCATCCGACGATGTCTTGAGCCGACACCAGACAAACGATACGCCAACACGACCAAACTCTGCGAAGCGATCGAAGAAGTCATCGCAACACTCGACCAAAGCAAAGTCCCCACACCACGTGATACAGTCATCGACACACCCGCTGCGGTCTACGACATCAACGAAGATGATCCCATCTCCTTTGGAAATCGCCTGAGCCTCTGGCCTAATCGACTGCACAGCTCCATCTCGGACTTCGCCTCTCACTGGACCACGAGCTGGCAGCGCCCCGCCATCAAGCGCATGTTCTGGAGTGGTGGCCTACTCGCAGGTTTGGGCTTGGCTGTGGGGATCTTCTTTATCCTCTCCCCTCGCCCTCCTCAGCCCAAATCGCTCAACGGCAGCGAGGCTGGACCAAGCTGGTACAAACAGCCAGCACAGGCCAAACAATTGTCGGCCCACAGCTCTGCCCTGCGCTTTGACTTTGCACAACGCGCACTGCACACCAACTGGGGACGTCACCCTCGACCACAGTGGTCCCTCAAGGGCAACTGGAGCGCGATCCCAGGTGTGTTGACACAAAACACGTACAAAGACTTCTTTGTCCGTAACCACCGCAACTGCTGGGCCACTTACACGGGGCATATTCTCAGCCCAAAAGCCTTTGAGGTCTCGGCTGACGCGCAATTCCAGCCCCCCACGATCCCACACAAAGGACGCAAACTCGATCTCAACGAATACATCCAACGTGTCCTCTCCAAGTCGCAGCGCTTCACACGTTACCCCACGATCGGCGTCGGTGTGCGTGGCTTCTCTGGCGGTGAGATCTCGTTCTTGCTGCGCCCCAAAGCAGGCAAATTCTCTTACGTCCTCCGCATGCGAGGGAACAAGGTCAACGGTAAAACCCAACCTTACCGCTACTTCAAAGGTGATCTTCGCCATAAGATCCAATATGATGTCGCTCTCAAGATGTCTTTGCAGGTCGAATCCAACAAAGCCTCCATCGCGATAGGCAAAGAACACATCAAAGATGTCACCTTGCAACCCAACGAGATCTTCCCATCACACGGTGGATTTATTTGTAGAGATGCGTTCTGTAAGTTCAGCAGTCCCAAGCTGACATCGTACGCTTTTCGTCGTCGTTCTTCCTAAGCCCAACACCCAGCTCCACTCAACAAAGCCAACCTTTGGCCGATGACATGTAGGAAGGCACCTGATGAAAAGCCTCTCCACAGCCTCTCCACAAGACACACCACTTTCCAGCTCAACACTTCCAGCGCAGCAAACGACCTCGACACACCATACGACTTTTTTGTGGATGGCCTTTTTCTTGTCGGGTGTTGCGGGACTCTCATATGAGATCACTTGGGTACAATACCTGACAGATCTATTTGGAGCTTCGACACCTGCTGTCTCCGCAACTGTTTCTGTTTTCTTCGCGGGTATGGCGCTAGGTGCTGCGTGGGGAGGACGTTACTTTGACCACGTGCAGCGACCGCTACGAGCATACGCATTCCTGGAACTTTGCATCGGCCTGACTGCCGCTTGTGTGCCTTTCCTGTTTGCTTGGTTAAATCACATTCTCCCTTCCCTGACAGCGCACGGACACTCCACAACACTGCTATTAGCCATCTCCGGTGGCTTGCTGCTGTTTCCAACGACGCTCCTTGGAGCCACCTTTCCAGCAATGGCTGCGGTCCTCAAGAGGCAATCCAACCCCACCCACTCGACCGGCATGTTTTACGGCTTTAACACGCTCGGCGCCGTCCTTGGGAGTCTGCTCATCTCTTTTTGGTGGCTGCCACAATTGGGGCGAGATGTCGCGACATGGACGATGGCCTTGATCAACGGTGGGATCGCTTCGTTATTGTTCCTGTTGTACGCATTCCCCTCATCCAAACGGACACCATCCACACAACATGAGAACGCATCTGTAGAGGAGGCAACATCAGCGCCTTCCATTCCGAGGCGAATGGCGATCTTCCTCGCGGCCAGCAGTGGTTTTCTCTCCATCGGGACAGAGATCTTGTGGACGCGGGCCTTGGCCTTAACGTTTCCAGTCAGCGCGCACGTCTTCGCGCTCGTTTTGGCTGCGTACCTCGTAGGGATCGGGCTGGGTTCTTTGTGGCTGGGGCGTCAATCCAAAAAACATGCGCTCCACCACGGCTGGTTGATCGTGATGTACATCGGTGTGGCTGCAGGTTCGCTCTTGGCGCTCGCACTTTTTCCACAACTGATGCCCTGGAGTGAACGTCTGCTCGCATGGGGATGGTTGAAAAACTGGTCGGGCTATCTCGGATGGATCGGGATGTCTTCGGTCTGGTCGATGTTACTCGCGACATTTGCGATGGGCGCCGCGCTCCCTCTCCTGATCGGGCTGGCAACCAAAGAACAAACCCATGCAAGCCAAACAGCCGGACACATGTACGCACTCAACACGATCGGGGGTGTCCTCGGCAGCCTCAGCGTGACGTTCTTTTTGATGCCACAGCTCGGTCTAGAGCGCACCCTCTTGTCTCTCTCGATTGGATATATGTTCCTCTCCGTGTGTCTCGCCAGCCTGTCCTCTACAAAGACCTCCACGCGAGGAGTTGCGTATGCATCACTGTCTCTAGGTTGTCTGATGTTTGCGATGGGATACTACCCACAGCTCAGCGCAGACACTTTCCCCTCACAACAACGTGTTCTTTTTCACAAGGACAAGGCATCAGCGACGTACCAAGTGATCGATGATCACCGTGGTCACAGAGCACTCAAGATCAATCACAAGAGTGGCCTGAGACACACAGCCCCTCATGCGCTCCGCTTGCAATATCGACTCGGACACATCCCCATGCTCCTGCGCAAAGAGACCTCAAACGCACTGCTCGTGGGATTCGCGACAGGCGCAACACTCGCCGCGATGTCACAACATCACCCCAAGCGCCTCGAATGCATCGAAAAACATCACACGTTATTCGACCTCTCACGCCACTTCCACAAGACCAACGACAAGATCTGGCAGGCACCTCATGTGACACTTCATACAGGTGACGCCCAACGCTTTCTACGCCGCCATCGCGCGTCCTACGATCTGATCATGAACAACTTACATCTGCCACAAGAAGCAGGCTCCTCCTCGCTCTATAGTCGAGCCCACTTTCGCGCCGCCTCCAAACGACTGCGCAAGACAGGATGGTTTGTCCTGTGGCTCCCGCTCTTTCAATTGACGCCACAACAAATTGGCACGATCCTGCGTGATTTCCTTCAGATCTACCCCCACGCAGAGGCCTGGGTAGGTGACTGGAACCCACGCCATCCAGTACTCGGTCTCTTCGGGGCAAAGACGCTGTTCACAAGACGCTCTCACTTTTTGACCACCTCCGCCCACACACTCCGAGCGAAAAAACGCCCCTTTGTCTCCTCTCGGATGAGAGAGGAACAATTTCTCGACAGACGTCAACTCCTACGTTGGAGCCAGCGCTTCGTGCAAAAGCGTTCACACCACATGTCGCTAGAAGCCCAGGTTGCCCGCGCGTTGCTCGAATCGAACGTACAAAAGAGCCCCCTCTTCCTGCAAAACATTCGTCAGCTCGAAGCCCTGCGTTCTCTGCAAGGAACACCGTGGTTTGGTCTACGAGCCCACCACACTTCGACCCAGGCGAGTCGCGTACAACCCCACAAACAGGGAATTCCCAGATCTGAGACAGCCCAATAGGAACACAACGACACCCCTCTCCCCCTCCCATCACATCACAAGAGAACAGCGAAGTACTCGACACATCCGAAAGGAACATCAAAGTGTCGAGCGCCTTCTTTTTGCAATACACACAAAATTGACTAGAATGGATGACTCCGATGGCCTCATTGGAACACATAACCACTTCAAAAAAGTGGCGACGTAAACGCACGTGTAGTGGCGTTTGTGAACATCGAGAACCACATAGGAAGATGGCGAATGGCATCTACGCAAAGCACCTCCCCAAATGTACGAACGACAGACCTCATCGTCTCCCAGGATTCGGAGACCCTTCAAACCATCCAAGACGCTCTAGAGCAAGCCCCTCCAGGCAGCAGGATTCTCGTCCGCCCCGGCCTGTACAGAGAGAGCCTCGTCCTCGACAAGGACATCGAGCTGATCGCCGATGGTCCCTGTGAAGAGGTGATCATCGAGTCCCCAAAGGGGAGCTGTCTACAAATGAAGACTGAGCACGCTCATGTCCAAGGTTTTACCCTACGTAGCGACAAAGACGCCAGTCGGTTCTCCTTTACAGTGGCGATCCAACAGGGCCAATTGCTGCTCGAAGATTGCGATATCACCTCCACTCACCTCGCCTGTATCGCCATCCGCGGCAGCCAGACCACACCGACGATCAGGCGTTGCAAAATCCACGGCAGCAAAGACAGCGGTGTCTTCGTGTTTGGCGGTGGGCTTGGTCTGTTCGAGGAGTGCGAGATCACAGGACACACCTTCGCAGGTGTCGCGATCAGCAAACACGCCAACCCAATCTTCCGACATTGCCACATCCACGGTGGAAAAGCGGGCGGTGTGATGGTCTACGAGCAAGGACAGGGAATCTTTGAAGATTGTCGCATCACAAACAACGAAGAGCACGGTGTCGAGCTGCGCGAAGAAGCCACGCCGCTCTTTCGTCGCTGCCAACTTCAAGGCAACCGCCTCAATGGCGCGATCGTTTACAAAGAGGCTGCCGGCGTCTTCGAAGATTGTGAATTCTCCGCCAACCACAAAGCAGGGCTTGAAGTGTACGAACAGGGGGCACCTGACGCTCAAGGCTGCCAATTCTTCAAAAACAAGACCAACGGATTGCTACTCAGGGATGGTGGAGCGGGCACCTTTGTCCAATGCGAGATCCACGACAACACCAACACGGGAGTTGAACTCAAGCAGAAGGCCAACCCGCTGTTTCGCGCCTGTAAAATCTACGACTGTAACGAGACCGCGCTGTGGGCACACCACAACGCACGTGGGATCTTCGAGGATTGTGAGATCTGCGACAACCACGAGACAGGCGTCGCGATCAGCAAAGGCGCCAACCCCTTGCTCAAACGTTGCTACATCCACCACGGCAAAGCCAGCGGTGTGTACGTCTACGAAGCAGGAAAAGGTACACTTGTAGAGTGCGAGATCGCACACCACCAACTCGCAGGGGTCGCGATCAGCACACAGGGCGCGCCGCTGTTCCGCGCCTGTAACATCCACGCCGGCAAAGCCAGCGGCATCTACGTCTACGAAGGCGGAAAAGGCACCTTCGAGGAATGTGATGTCCACGACAACACCAAAGCCGGGATCATGGTCAGTGAGCGTGGGAACCCCCACCTCCGCCAATGCAAACTCCACCACGGAAAAGGCAACGGTCTCTGGATTTATGACAACGGCAAGGGTCACTTCGAAGAATGTGAGATCTTTGAAAATACCTACGCTGGTGTCGCCATCTCCGACGAAGGTCGCCCCGTACTCCAGCGGTGCAAGATCTACCACAGCAAAGAGAGCGGTGTCTTCGTATATGAAGGTGGACAGGGGATCCTCAAAGAGTGTGAGATCTTTGAAAATACCTACGCTGGTGTTGCCATCTCCGAACGCGGCAACCCTGTGATCCGACAGTGCAAGATCTTCGATGGTCGCGAAAATGGCGTCCTGATCTACGATGAAGGTCTCGGCACAATCGAAGGATGTGACATCTACAACAATAAATATGCGGGGGTTGAGATCCGCCAAAAAAGCCGCCCCATGCTCTGGCGCTGCAATGTCCATCACGGTCGCGAAAATGGTATCTGGGTCTACGAAGGTGGCAAAGGCACGATCGAAGAGTGCGACATCCACCACAACGCTTACGCAGGTATCGAAGTCTCCGGAAGCGGTTCGCCACACATCCGAAACTGCCGCATCTACGAAGGCGAGGATGTCGGTCTACTCGTCCACAAGTCAGGTGAAGGTCGCATCGAAGACTGCGAGTTCTTTCAAAACGCCCACCAAGGGATCGCGATCCAACAACAGGGCGACCCCACCATCAAACGCTGCAAAATATACGACGGCCTCGACGCTGGTGTGCTCATCTACGACGAAGGAAAAGGCACCTTCGAGCAATGTGAGATCGTCAACAACAAGCTCACAGGGATCGTGATCAAACAACAGGGTGATCCCACACTCAGACAATGTAAGATCCACCACGGACAGAACGCCGGGATCTTCATCTACGAGCATGGACAAGGGACGATCGAGCAGTGCGAAGTCTACAGCAACACACTCGCTGGCATCGCGAGCGCCCAAGAGGGCAATCCGACGGTCCGAGAGACCAAGATCTACGACGGAAAAGAGAGCGGGATCTCCATCTACGAGAACGGCAAGGGCACCTTCGAGCAATGTGAAGTCTACAACAACGCCCTCTCCGGCGTAGCTGTCAGTGAAAACAGCCACCCCACGATCCGCCGCTGTAAGATCCACTCTGGCGCGTATACAGGTGTCTGGTTTTACGAGAGCGGACAAGGTGTCCTCGAAGAGTGCGAGATCTACAACAACACACTCGCCGGCATCGCGATCAGTGAGAGCAGTGATCCAGTGATTCGTCTGTGCAACGTCTACGAAGGACAGGCCAATGGGATCTTGATCTGGAAGCAAGGACAAGGAACAATCGACTCATGTCGGATATACCGAAATGTCCACGCTGGGATTGAGATCAAACAAGAAGGCACCCCGCTCCTCCAACGTTGCCAAATCTTCGAAGGGCAGAGTACAGGCCTCCTCGTTTACGAAGGTGGACAAGGTCTGATCGAGCATTGCGAGATCTTCGAGAACACCTACACGGGGATCGCGATCAAACAGCAGGGACAACCTCTGATCCGCCATAGTATTATCCGCGATGGTCTCGATGCCGGAGTCCTCGTCTTTGACGAAGGGCAAGGCCTGTTTGAAGATTGTGAGATCTTCCGCAATGAAAAAGCCGCGGTGGTGATCAAACAGCAAGGAGCCCCAACCTTCCGACGCTGTCAGCTTCACTCGGGCAAAAGCAGTGGACTCTACTGCACCCTCTCCGCCGAAGGACTCCTCGAAGATTGCGAGATCTTCGAGCATCCCAACACGAGTGTCGTCCTGCTCGAACACGCCAACCCTGTCCTTCGCCGATGCAAGATCCACAACACACAAACCAATGGGGTCTTTATCGCCCAACAAGGGATCGGGCTTTTCGAGGAGTGCAAGATTTACGAGAACCGATATGCCGGAATGCGCGTCGAAGAGCAAGCCGCCCCGATCCTCGTCTCCTGTCATATTTACAAAAATGGCTCTCATGGTGTGTTGATCGATCCTGATTGTGACATTCAGCTTCGCAATTGCGATGTCGACGACAACCCCCTCGGTGGCAAAGTCATCCGTGAAGGCGACGTCGATGACAACGCCCTCAGCCCTTGGCACGTCCACACGCTCTCAAAATAACAACACTCCTGTCATCCAGCCCCCATCGCGCCCTAGCATTAGCATCGCCTCAACAAAACGTCCGATGACAAAGACGCAAAAACGACCAAGACAAAAAGTTGTATCTCGCGATAACAACCTGCTATCGGCCTCAGAGACACTTGCCTTTGGCGCAGATCTCCATCGGTTTGCATACAATCCCACAGCCACCACAGTGATATCGTTCACTTTGTGTATCAAAGCATTGACCATTACATTTGGTTTTGCCCATCCCGCTGCAATCCAGCAAACAACCTCCTAATACGCAAGCTTCATCCTGTTTACAGGCTTTGTTACATCCGCCACAGTGAAGCTTGTCCGTCTGTAGATCTGCGCAAGTTGTCCCACACACAGTCGTACCGACCTTACAATGAAGTTCGCATTGCCCCTGCCTGCATTGATAGCCGCTCTGACAAACATGATCGCACTGACCACAGTGTTTGCTCGATGAATTGAGATCGTGGCATGTCGTACCACAGAGTGTCGTAGATGGTCCACATTGTTCGATGCATTGGCCCTTGCGACAAGAAAACCCATTTTTGCAGGCGTTGTGACAAGCACCACAGTGTTGGTTGGATGATGAGAGAACATGGCACGTGGCACCACACAACGTCTCTCCATTGAGGCAGTTTTTTGGGGCACATTGTCCGGCTTTGCAGAACTCATCGGACTTGCAACGATGCCCACATGCGCCACAATGTTGGTTGTCTGTCTTGAGATCAACGCACTTCCCTGCACAACCAGACAAATGCCCCCTGCACGCGGGCAGCGCTACGTCGCACACAAAGACGCTGTCATGTTCTTTTGAGGTCGCTGTTGACACGCCCCACTGGATCGAGCCCTCGTAGGCCCCGACGATATGCAGCTGTCCTCTGGTATCCACTGCGAGCATGCGGTATTGAATAGAACCCATTTGGCTAGGGACGGTGAGCTGACGCAATGCGACCATCTCCATCGTGTTTGCGTCGATCACAGCGCGATAAAATCCCAAAGGCTTTGTTGAACGAAATCGGCCAAAACCCTTATAGTCCGAGGTAACGTTGTGACCTAGAATGTGAATCCACCCGTCAGACGTCAGAGTAGACTGGTACAGAACTGGATATCTTTTTCGCGTCTCCCCAAAAGATGGAACGTAATATGTATAACTGACTTCAAGATCCTCGAACGAACCGGAAGTTGTCGAAGTCTTTGTCACTATGTAACCTTCATTCTTTCTCAGATCTGGACTCAGCGCCAATGAATCATATTTTTGGTACATCGTGAGATAGAGGTGCCCATCTTCGCCGAACTTCATCATCTTGACGACGCCCGACTTTTTCCCGAACTTAACAAGCGTTTGATTTGTATCGTGGATTTTGTACAGCTCAGTCGCGTTGTAGTTTTGATAGAGTTTTTTGTTGATGCCACGCAATCCGATACCAAAAACCAACTCCTGGGTCTTGGGATGGATCGCCGAAAAGACTTTCCCCTCTGTCGAAAAGGTGTCATCAAAATCTTTGATCGTTCCAGTGTGCGACCACACCATATTCCCGAGACCTGAGAATGCGACGACACGGAACGTAACGGGATTTTCTGGCGCAGTAGGGTTGACCCACTTCGCCTTCCCGATACCATCAGCGATCTGTACAAAGTACACGTTGCCGTTTTTTGCGATGCTCATACTGGGGATGGATTCTTTGGTTGTGGCGATACGATGAACCCACAGAACACGTCCCTGCATGTTGATCTTGGCGACGTATTGCTTTAACGCGTCCTGTTTTATGGCAAAGCGACCGAAGACAGCATCCCCAAAGGTCGAACCCGAGATATAAATGTGCTGGTTTGCGAGCTTGAGTTGTCCGACATCGGCGTTCTCTATGAGCATCTTCCACAGGATTTTCCCACCGATCGTCCGATGCATGATGACAGCCGCTTTGCTGTGTTTGGGGAGAAGCACTGTCTTTGCGTCGAGTCTCAACGCATCCTCAAAATGCCCCGCGATGATAAGATGACCATCAGAGGTAGGCTTGATGAAGTCCAGACTGTCATCCAATGCTCCCCTCATAGGCACCAGATTGGGACAGTAATCACAGGATAGTCCTTCATCGACCTGTCCATCACAATCATCATCAAATGCATTGCATAATTCCGAGGTTGGGGCATCAGGGCGAAGAGCTCCACATGTCGTCCCTGTCCCATCGGGATTGCAGACATATGTCCCCCTATTCACACAGACACCATTCGCCTCACTGCATGATGAACCAACGTTCGGAAAGTCTTCGTCAACTTCCCCGTCACAATCGTCATCCTGGAAGTTGCACAGCTCTGTCCTTGGGAGCCTTTCACCTTTGCAGGATTCCCACAATCCGTCGACACAAGCCTGTATGCCTTTTTGGCAATGACTGACACCTTCTGTCTTTTTGGGACCTGAATAACATGGACGAGGAGACAATCCGTCGATTTTCCCGTCACAATCATCATCCTTTCCATTACACAACTCTGCGACAGGTTTGATTTCTCCCTCGCAGAGACTCCAAATCCCGTTGAGACAAGTTTTCAATCCCTTCCGACAGGCACCGACAAAGAGACCACATGGTTTGGTCTCTTTGTCGGTACATTGACAACCTCCGTCAATAACACCGTCACAATCTTCATCAATTCCTTTACCGTCACACCGCTCAGGTTGGGGTTTGATTGTACCCACACAAGTTTTGCTCCACATCCCATTTTCGCAGACATTGAAACCGATCGCACAGGGGCCAGAAACCTTCGCTAAAACGGTACATTCTTTTTTGTCTCCAACCCTACACAATGCCTGAACGTCATGTTTCCAGATCAACGCCCAGCGAGTCGCAAAGTTGAATGTCCCCTGTAACATCGAATTTTTGGCATTTGGAGAAGAAGAGAGGGGCTTCCACTGTTGATCTTCCCAGTAGACGATTTGGTACGCTGTCGCGGTTTCACTGTCAGGTGCACCAAGGGAGATCGTGATGGGTCGCTTGGCAGTCTTGATGGGAAGGGACACTTCAAAAATCGATCCGAGAGTGTTCCCCAAGGAGGGAACCAACTTGACGTAAACAGGAGTAGGTGTCTCAACCGCGCCTTTCTCGCTACGAAAACATAGCTGAAGGTTCGCGTCACAAATTTCGTTCCCCTCAGGATCGAGCTGCCCAAGTAACTGGAAGGCTTCTGAGAGTGAGCTGATTTGGCAAGCTGGAAGAGAGAGAACACAGATGAGTCCGGCGATATGACAAAACTTCTTCAATATAGCAAACATACTTCCTCTCCCAAACGATGACATGATAGTGTACATCGACTACCCTTTGCTGACAGGATTATCACATGATGGTTACAAAAAAACAAGCACATCAAAGAGATACAAGATAGGTAGGAGATATAAAACCAGAAGAGGCCACACTTGTGGCGTCAGGTCAGGAGAGGCCGCACTTATGGCGTCAGATCAGGAGAGGAGCTGGTGGCCTAGTATTCGGGGATCGTGAATGAGAAGGACTTGATGATCTTGTTGAGGATCTTTTTGCGCTGGTTGTAGCTCTCTGAGGGGGTACGGATGGTCAGAATGTACTTGTATTGGCCGGGTTCATGTGCGCCTTCACAGTCTTTAACGCCGGGTTTATTTGTGTCGATAATCACGCGGATCAAGACGTATTCATCGCTATTTTTGTTGGGACGGTGTGCACCAACGAGTTTCCAGGCGCAACGTTTTTGGATACGTTGACGCTGGTCAACCTCCGTCACAAATCCCACCATATCACGTCGGATCGTGTTGCGTGTGCTCACGATCAGGTTCCCGAGCTTGCCATCATCGCGAATACGCTGGATCTGCAGGACCTCACCTTGGGGGCTTTGCAGGCCACCATTACCGATGGTCCACTTGTTAGGGACAGACACGCTATACAAGAGATCTGCGTTGGTGACTCGTTTGGTGGCACATCCGGTCAATCCAAGCAGCGCGATACTTATTAACAAACACCATTCACGCATGGACATTCTCCATAGAAAGCAAGAGGAAGCGATATGTTTTGGCCGAAGATACACAATCTACGGCGCAAACACAAGAGTTTGAGCGGCGTGTACATGAGGATGTTGAGGGGGGTTTGAAGCGAAAGACGAGGCAGACGAGATATTCAGCGGGGTTTGATCATTTGGAAGTAGCGTTTGACGAGTTGTCTGTAGGAAGGTGGCACTTTTTTCTGACCGAGCACCTCTTCAGTGATGTTTTTGTATTCGCCATATACACGCTTGTATGCACGGGAGGCGAATCCTTTGGAGCTGGCACCCTGGATGACAACACTTCGAGAAGGCCCACCGTTCTTTTTACCCTGGAGTTGTTCTTCTTTGTACTCTTTGACAACGCCCTTATTGGATTTGCCAAGTTTCCAGTCAGGAGAGCCTGAACCCCACTTCTTACCACCTTTCTTGGTACCGCTACCACCGGGGCGTTGTCCTTTCCCCTGGCCTTGACCTTGCTTTCCTTGGCCTTGTCCTTGCTTTCCTTGTTTCCCTTGCCCCTGACCTTTCCCTTGGCCTTGACCGGGGCGTCTCTTCCCTTGTTTTCCGGGCTGGTTGCCTTGTCGGGCTTTCTGTCCCTGGCTTTGCTTGCCAGGGCGTTGACCTTGTTTACCTTGTTGATTGCCTTGGCGTTGTTGCCCTTGTTGTTGTTGATTTCCCTGCTGCTGTTGTCCTTGTTGGCCTTGCTTGCCTTGGCGTTGTTGCCCTTGCTTGCCTTGGCGCTGCTGGCCTTGCTTGCCTTGCTTTTGCCCCTGGCGACGTTGACCTCTTTTCTGGCCTTGTCGTCGTTGTCCTTTGCGCCCACCGGCTTTTTGCATAAAGCGACGAAGCTGCTTTTGGCGTTGTCTTCGCTGTTGACCGCTTTGCTGAGCGGCCTGCTTCATCTGCTGCATTTGGTTGCCAGCCATACGACGAGCGCGTTGCTGCTGGGCTTTGTTCATCATCTTGCTGAGTTTTCGTGCGAGATTTTGCATCGTCTTGCGTTGTTGCATACGTTGCTTCGCGCTTTGTCCACGACGACGACGGTTTTGCATCTGACGAGCAAGCTTTCTCAGCTTATCACGCATGCTCTTGGGCAGGTTTTTCGCGAGATTTTTGAGCATCTTGGCCATGCGACGACGCTCTTTGCGAGACATCTTCTTGCTAAACTTCTTGGCGAGTTTTTGTAGCGCCTTGGCGAGCGCTTTTTCGTCGAGCTTGCGAAGCGCTTTGGCGAGCTTTTGCAGCTCTTTGTCCTTGGAACGATCGAGCTTCTTCGCGATCTTTGCCACCTTCTTCTCTGCGATACGTTGTTCTTTGGCTTTTTTGCTCGCTTTGTTTTTCGCCAATTCTTGCTTGAGCTGTGCGAGCTTTTTGAACAACTCTTTGCGCGTGATCTTTCCTTTTTCCAGATCGCGCCAGAGCTTCTGGATCTTCTTATGGATCTTTTTGAGGGACTTATCCCTAATTTGGCTGAGGGTCTTTTTCAGCTCCTCTTTGTCCCTATGAAGCGCCAACTCTTCTTTTGTCAGCTTGAGCTTCTTCTCAGAGATCTCTTTTTTCTTCTCTTTTTTGACGATAGGCTTGGGGGGTTGAGGAGGATGGACAAATGGAAGCACTGCAAAGGCGAGCGCGGTCATCGCCAATTCACGAAGACCTACGGGCCATGAGAACGGCGCGACGGTTTTAGGATCGACTCTGTCTGCGTGTTTGAGTGCGTCGGCGATCGCGGCTTTCGCGAAAGGTGTTTGTTCATCGCGATCGATGTATTCGAGTGCCGCCGCGATACGATCTTGAAGCTCCATACGCGAGTCAATTTGCCACGTGGTCATATGCTCCTTGAGCGGCCAAAAGAGACCGTACAAGACCCCGCCCAACTGCACGACGATCGCCGCGATCAACAACCCCAACGACAACGAAGGCAACGTCTCGACACGCTCAAGGAGCATGGAGACGAGCAGTAAAATTGCCGCTGGAATCGCCGACAAAAACAGGCTGTCAAGCAGTAATTGCACACGTAACCGCTGTTGTACGCGGTCGATGGCATTTTGTAATTTCTTTCGTGCGTCCATTCCATCTGTCCCTTTGGCTTCAAAGATGATTCGATTTTACGTCTATCTCAACATGATACTGTCGAAAAAGACCACAAGCAAGTGCTCCAACAGAGAGTACCTGAATACATACGCTCTTTTGACTAAAAAGAGTTACACACCCAAAACATTCCATTTGGGAACACTTTTTGGCAACTTCAGTCACAAGGCTGCTGCAAAGACCCTCTGCACACATAGACTTAGAGTACAGTCATTCGGAAATGTTCAAAAAAGGTGGAGAAAAACACATTTGGGGGGAAGCAGCGCAGATGGGAAGCGTAGAGGACTATTTTTTGAGCAGTGTACCAGGGACCCAAGCGGGTTCAATCGGCCCAAAGTGTCCAACATCCTGGCCAGAGGCACCGTACAAGAAGTGGTAGATCGAATAGGATTGCAAGACGCGCTTGACGTATTTTCGGGTCTGCTTGATCGAGATCGCCTCGACCCACTCGTCAAGAGGGAGCTGAGGGCTGCGTCGTAGCCAACGCTTCACCCAACGCGAACCTGCGTTGTATCCACCAATCACCATCGGAAGCTTGTCGTCAAATTGGTTGAGGAGCACACGCAAGTGACGAATCCCCAAGCGGATGTTGATGGCCGGTGTGAGAAGCTCCTCAACGCTCACCGAAGAACGTCCCCTCAAGGGGCGAGGCCTTGTCCTCGCGGTCGCCCTTGCTGTCGACATGATCATCTGCATCAAACCATACGCCTTGGCGTACGACTGGATCTGTGGGTTGAACGTGCTCTCCTCTCTCATCAAACCATAGGCGAGCGCAGGGATCACTCGATCCTTTGTGGAGGCAGGCTTTACATACTCCCAAAAGGGTCGTGGGTAGGCCAAAAACCAGGATGACAGCGCCGCCCCTTTAGGAGGCACACGCCCTGCGATCTTTCCACGTCGTCTGTAGACCCGATCGGAGAAGTGGTACTTGTTGACGAGTTGATAATGAAGCGCCATCAACTCAGCGCCTTGATCCCCGCGCAATCCACAGCGTCTTCGACCACGAGCTTTGGCGTCCTTAAAAAACGAACATCGCGTCATATACATCCACTCACGCGCCGCTTGTTCACGCAATCCAAAGCGGAACAACCGAGCACCCAATTGATATGTATCGGAAGACAAGATCGCGCGCTTTTTCCCTGTAAAATGCCTGAGCTGCGCTTCGTGCTTCCACGACTTCCGTGGAAGTGGTCCCCACGGGAGGGTAATGGGCTTGCCCTTCTGGACGACGGCGCGACAAGTCTTCATCGGCTCGTAGCAGATCTTCCAGCCTGGCTTGTGGAGCATTTTGACGCGCTGAATCGCCAAAAAGGCGTAATAATACAGAGGATAATGTTTGATCAACGTGAGATAACGCTTGAGCACACGGGCTCTGGGACGTCCTGATTTTTCCATCGCTCGCGCAGAGAAGTACAACGACGCCGCTGCGTAGCGATGTTTGGGATATCCCTTGAAGATCGAACGCATGTGGGACTCTGTCTTCCTCCAATCTCGCTTGCGATACCACTGGTACGCGATCCGCCACTGCGCAACTTTGGCCATGTCTCCGTTCGGAAATTGTTGCTTTAAGCTCGCGTAGATCCGACGTGCGCGCTTCAACTTGCCCCAACGTTCGATCAACTCAGCGACCGAGAACATCGAGTCATCTGCGAGGTAGTGCTTGGGAAAAAGACGGGCCACCTTGCGGTAGTATGGGATCGCACGTGAGCCTCGACCGAGTCGACGATATGACTGCGCGAGGCGGAAGAGCGTCCTGACCAT
Organism: Deltaproteobacteria bacterium; assembly: GCA_002731275.1. Classification (GTDB taxonomy): domain Bacteria; phylum Myxococcota_C; class UBA6777; order UBA6777; family UBA6777; genus UBA6777. The sequence goes on from PCBK01000052.1 coordinate 403,543, forward strand.
CTGGTAATCAAAACCATCACATAGCCCTTCAGCTCTCTTCAACTGTGGGATCGCGGAGCGGTATCGGCGGCGGCGAAAGTGCGCGAAGCCTCTGTTGTAAAAAAACAAACACTTGATCTTGCGGGGGGTATTCTTTGGCAAACGGATCCCCGCGAGCGTCCGCAGCGCCAACCTGTAGGCGTAGTGTTTGTTGAGCTTGTTTGCGCGATACACGCGAGCAGAGAGACTTAACTTGAGCCGCAATTGTCCATTGCGAATACGAGACTCAATCTCTTGGGCCTCTGTCGTCATCGGCTCTTTGACGAGGACTTTTCTCATGTAGCTGCGGGCGCGCAAACGATTTTTGGGTCCGCCCATTTTGAGCAGCGCACGCGCGACGAGCCACCACGCGGTCTCGTCTTCTTCGAGGCGTTTGCTACCTTTGAGCAGCGCCAACACCTGCTTGTACGCGCCTTTTTTGTAGGCAGCCTGTGCAGAACGAAGTCGAGCGAGTCCGTAGAAGCGCGATGTTTTCGAGACCTTTGCGTACACATCACCGGCCTTATCCGACTTCTCTTGATCCATCGCGTCGGCGAGCCAAAACAACACATGGTCGCGGAGAGAGCCCGCATTCTTGAGGGATTGTTCGTACCATGTGCGGGCTTTGGTGTAGTCCTCTTGATCGTAAAAACAGCGCGCGAGGCGCAACTTTGCGCCGAGCGCGCGTTCAGCATCAAGAGAGAATCCCTTGTAAAGCTGCGCGGCTTTGTCACATGCACCTTTCGAGAGCTGTTGCTTCCAGGTCGCGTATGATTCTTTTGCGAAGAGATCGCGCACCAACACCAAATCGAAGGTTCCCTTTTCAGGTAACATCAACGTGGTACGACGAGGGGGTGTTTTACGTGTGACGACACGACGTGGAGGGGGTGTGGGCCGAGAGGCTGCACCGCGAGGGACGAGCGGTTTGGGGCGAGGATCCCGCTTAGCAGGAGGTTTGGGACATCCACTACCGACGAGTAGAAGAAGACATCCGAGAGTCGCGATCGGGATCTTGATGTTGTGCATGGGTATCTCCCTGTGCTGGAGTAGCAGAGCATATCCGGTGCAAAACCCACCACGCCATCCCCCCAGCGAACGCTCCACACGCGTCGGCGATAAGATCGCCTGCGCTAGAGTCTCGTCCAGGGACAAAGGACTGGTGCCATTCGTCACTTACACCGTATAGAGTACCCATAACACTCGCCAACCAGATCGACCAAAAAATTGACCCAGTCAGCCGAAAGGCAACACGCCCCATCAAAAACCCAAACACACCGTACGCACCAAAATGTAGGACTTTGTCCAGATGCGTAATCTTGGGCATCGTGATCTGGATGGGGCGATCGGAGAGCCAGTAGATCAAACCAGCGTAGGAGATCAGCAAAAGACAGTCGATACAAAAACCGAGAGAGAGAAGTCGCTTGGATTGTGTCATCGAGGATTATTGCTTGTACTTTTCGAGGGTCCCACGGGCGAGTCCCTCCACAACATCTTTCCACTCATCCTTGACCTCTTCGTAGAAGTCGCGCTCGGGGCTCTGTGACTCCCCTTCTTTGCGCCCTTCGATCTCGTTTTGGCGTGTCTTCTCCAACACACTCTCATCGACAAAGATCGGCGCTTTACAACGCAGCGCGATCGCCAACGCATCAGAAGGCCTCGCGTCCAATGAGATAATACCGTCTTGCTCTGTCGACAGCTCGATCGTCGCGTAAAAGGTGTTCTCACGGACATCTGTGATGATCACAGAGGCGACTGTCCCACCGAGCGCTGTGAGCATCTGTTTGACGAGATCGTGGGTCATTGGGCGAGGGGGTGCGATCCCGAGCAGCTCTGTCGCGATCGCGTTCGCCTCGGACTCACCGATCCAGATGGGGAGAATTTGTTCTTGAATAGGGGGGTGTTCAGGGTCATCGGACTCGAGCTCAAGCTCAATCTCCAATTCATCGGAGAAGTCGTCGAGTTCGAGAGAGAAGCTACCTGTAGAGCTGTCTCCTTCGGCTTCGCGTTCATCTTCCTCATCGGCGGAGAGTTTGTCTCGAAGAATAACAATAGGGGAGTTACTGAAGGGGTCCATTGCCAGGCCAACAAGGCGCATCTCGTATAACATTATCTTCCTCACACAATCACAAAACAAATCCATTCCATTGGGAAGAAATGGTTCCATACCAAAACAATTCATCCTGTACACCTCGACCTGCGGTGAGATGTCTCATATGAATAGCATTGGACGGTGTATTTGTTCCAATTTTTTGTCGGGAGTGAGGAAAGACTATGGTGGTTCGCAAGCGTAGTGTCGATGTCACGTGAGCAAGTCGAATCCACTCCCAGACGTACCAATCAGCCTTCGTGCTGCTCTTTATAAGCTATTGTGTGGAGGGGAAAAAGACAAGTCAGAAAAGCGCCTCAGCCTTCGTACAGGACGAGGTCATACAAGCTCACCACGCAGGGAGTGTGCGTATCCATTGAGGATTTTGACCGTGACAAGTTCACCGATCAAATTGGGATCGCCGACAAAATTGACGACCTTGTTGCCACGTGTGCGTCCACGTAGTTCACCATCTTTCTTCGAGAGACCTTCGATGAGGACCTCTTGGATCGAGTCGACGAGCGCCTCATTTTTCTCCAACATAATCTCACGTTGACGCTCTTGCAGCTTGAGCAGGCGAGTGTGTGAGACACGCTCATCCACTTGCGCCTTACGAGCAGCCGGTGTGTAAGGACGTGGTGAGTACATAAAGGAGAACAAACCGTCAAAGCGTACGCGCTCGATCAAGTCCATCGTGTCGTCAAAGTCTGCGTCCGTCTCACCAGGAAATCCGACGATCACGTCGGCGCTCAGGGCGATCTCCGGGACTCTCTCACGCAGGGCATCGACCCACTCGAAGTACTGCTCACGGGTATGTCGTCTGTTCATCCGATAGAGGATCTGGTTAGAGCCCGATTGGAATGGCAGGTGAACATACTCACACAGCGTCGGGAGCGCACCAAAGCAGTTGACAAGATCAGGTGTGAAGTCGCGAGGGTATGGAGATGTAAAGCGCAAGCGATCCAGGCCTTCGACCTTATCGATCTCTTTGAGCAGCGTGGAGAGCTTCCACACTTCGCCTGTCTCCTCATCTTGCCACGCATACGAAGTTACACTCTGACCGAGCAAGAGGACTTCACGAACGCCGCTTTTACAGAGTTTACGGGCCTCTTCGATGATCTCGTGTCCAGAGCGGTAGCGTTCACGTCCGCGGACGTACGGGACGATACAGAAGGAGCAGTATTTGTCACAGCCCTTCATGATCGTAACCATCGCAGAGGTGGAGGAGTCGAGGACCTGCGGTGCAATATCGAGGAAGCGCACATCTTCAGCAGGATCGAAGTCGATATCGACCAGAGAGCTGGTCTCTTCGTGGAGTTTTCCGAGCATTTGAGGAAGCTCAGGGATATTGTCGGGTCCAAACACGAGATCGAGGACAGGCGCTCGCTTGAGCAGCTTGGGACCTTCTTGTCGCGCAAAGCATCCACCGATCCCGATCAACAGCTCGGGATTCTTGCGCTTGAGCTGTGCATACCGCCCGACCGCGGACATGACTTTTTGCTCTGGTTTTTCCCGGACGCTACAGGTGTTGAGTAGGATGACGTCGGCGTCTTCTGGTTGTTTGACAGGCGCATAGCCTTCTTTGGACAACAACGTCAAAATCTTTTGGGAATCATGTACGTTCATTTGGCAGCCAAACGTGTGTACGTAAACGCCCCGTTGTTTTTCTTTGGTCTCGGACTCCCGCACGGCGGATACTCCTTTCATCAAGATGATCAAATAGATAAGATACGTTGTATGGGTGCAGGGTGGATGACCACCCATTGATATCAGCACAGGCAACCAAGAGACATAACACACAATTCACAGCAAGCAAATAGCCATATTTGATCGTGTCTGGCAGTATGATCCACCCAACACCTTCAAGAAATCATGTGTACTGTCATTGATGACAAACGCAAACTCTGCTATTTTGTGATGTTGTACACATACAAGTTGTTGCAAGAAATCTTCGTGGTTCTTTTGTCTCGGCTTTGTCTGAAGACGAAAAGAACATTGGAAAGTTCGCAAACGCGGCGAGTCAAATGTACCCAAAGAGCTTCAACACAAAGGACGGACGCTCGATGCAGCGAGAAGAGATGGGCATCCAATTCGGGAAATATCGCATTTTTTCCAAACTGGCTGTCGGCGGAATGGCCGAGGTCTTTCTGGCCAAACAGTCAGGACTGGGCGGGTACAGCCGCACCGTCGTATTAAAATGTATTCTCCCTCACCTCGCCCAACAGCCTCAATTTGTCACGATGTTTTTGGACGAAGCACGTGTCGCATCGCAGCTCAACCACCCCAACATCTGCCAAATTTACGAGATCGGTCAGGTCGACGGTATCTACTATATCGCGATGGAGTACGTTCGCGGCCAAGATCTGAAGAAGTTCCGCAAACGCTACTACACACAAGACGCCCCGATCGCGTCCCCCTACCTGCTCTCCGCAGCGATCATCTCACAAGCTGCATCAGCACTTCAGCACGCACACGTCGCCAAAGATGACGATGGACAGCTCCTCAACATCGTCCACAGGGATGTCAGCCCCACCAACCTGATCCTCTCTTACCAGGGCGTCGTCAAGCTCGTCGACTTTGGCGTCGCGAAGGCCAGCATCCAAGAGCACAAGACCCGCGCAGGGATGGTCAAAGGGAAATACCGCTACATGTCACCAGAGCAGCTCTCTGGATACGAGATTGACCGTCGCAGCGATATCTTCTCGCTCGGGATCGTCCTCTACGAGCTGTCGACCAATGTGGGGCTCTTCCGCCGCAAAACCGAATCCGAGACGATCCAGGCGATCCACCACGATCCGATCGTCCCTCCCAGCACCTTCGATAAACGCTACCCCCAGATGCTCGAAGAGATCTTGATGCGTTCACTCGCACGCAACACACAAGAGCGCTACCAGAGCTGTGACGAATTCCGCCGCGATCTGGAGTCCTTCTTGCGCCATGAGACCCCCGAGACTTTCGACAGTCACCACGTCTCCAACCTCATGCTGCGACTCTTCACAGACGAAGAAGAGCTCGATCGTTCAGGTGTCAGCCGCCCTCCCCTCTCACGAGATGACATCAAACGTTTTGGTTCACAAGAGCTGAGCGCAATTCAATTGATGCAGAGCGCGCACATCGGTGAGGACCACACCCCAACAGGCAATTACGTCGCGCAGATCAGCCACCAACACCCAGGCCAAGCCAACTCCGCAGTGCGCCAATCGTCTCCCCCGACCAAAACAGAGATCAGCGCGGTCCCACCAGCGGTCACACACGAAGAGAGCCTCCCTCCTATCAAGGGACACTCCAACCTCCCGCTCTACCTGCTGCTTGTCTTTATCGGGATCGGTGTCCTGTTTGGCGCTTACTACCTGAGCCGCTCTACCCCACAACGCACTGATGAAGGCGCACAGACTTGGTCCGCACAGATCGACAAAGTCCACAACCACTTGCGCCGCAAACAGTACTTCTCCGCAGGTAGCGTCCTCAAAAAGCTCGACAAGCGCGAAAAAAGCGAAGAGCAACTCGAACAACTCAACGCGCTCAAGGCACAACTGAAATGGGGTCCCAAGCTCGACTACATCCGCCAATGGATCAAAGACGGCGACAAGCTCCTCGCGATCAAACAGCTTCAAAAGCTCAACAAAACCTACCCCAACGTCATACGAATTCAGGCGCTCCTGCGCTCTCTTGAGCCTTCAACAGGGAACCCAAAAGCCATCGCACCCCCCAGGATTCTTCCTGCCCGCCCACGTGTCGTGCAGCCACAAAAAAGGAGACATCGACGGCGCTACAGACGTCTTCGTCGTCGTCCTCCAAGACGAATCGCCAAGTCCCCCGAACGCATCGCCCCAGCCATCCCCAAGACTGGTAAACTTTTTCTCAACACCACACCGCGCAGTCGTGTTGAGCTCAACGGTTCACTCCTTGGCTACACCCCCCTTAATGGACGAAAAATCCCGACAGGGACACACACCCTCGTCTTGTCTGCTGCCGGACATATCAAGATGACGCGCTCGATCAACGTCTCTCCAAATCGTGCGATCGACTTGAACCTCCGCTTACTCAGGATTCCCGAACCACGTCGCCGAATCGCCAAGATCATTCGCAGACGTCCAGTCATCCGCAAACCACACTCACGTACGCGCTACCCATTCTCGGCAGCGCGGATCAAGAAACGCACGAGATTGCGGATCTTCATCAGTGATCGACGCGGAATTGTTGGGCGACAATACACAGATCAACATCGCTCACTCGCACGCAAGATCGAGCGAGAAGCCGCACGACTGCTCGGATCACGTTACGCCGTAAGAGGGATCACCATCCCCTGGCAAAAATTTGTCCGAAAACAGGCCGCCAGACGCAACCAGGCCTACTTCACATTTTACCCAAAGGCCGTCGTCTACCTGATCTTCCGCTATATGTCCAAAGGACGAAGCAAGCGACGTGTTGCACAGCTTCTCGTCTCGTACCAACGACGAAGAAAGTTTCGCAGAGTCAGACTCCCGTGAATTCTCCCCTCCCGCCGGCGAAGCCTTTGGAAGGGGCTTCTTGAGAACCGAGTTCAATACAGAGACATCGAGCCCTCAGAAGTCGCTTATCACAAATCAATCGCTTTCAATCCAAAATAGTTTGCAAGAACATCTGCTGCATTCATATCTGCGTTCTTTTCTTTCGCGCACAAGGGACATACAAAGGACTCCTGGCTTTTTCGCATTTGTTTGTCCACAAGACCATGTTTGATACATGTACTCGAAGTGTACCACGCTCCTACGCCATACTCCCCTATCCCCCAGAACTCCAGCTTCTGACCACTGATGTTCTCGTAGGTTCCTCTTGCACCATTGCTCAACATCTTGTTGAACGCTTTTCCCTTATACTCGATGCTTTCCTTTTCTATCGGCTTCAAAGTCAGCTTTTCCCGGATCACAATCGCTTTGTACTTCTTTGCCAGGGACACTTCTTCATTTGCAACAAAGCCAAACCAACTTTTTCTCACACCAAGCATTTTCTTATACAGCCATCGTCTTTTCCGCTTGANCTTTTCNACAANNTCNAGNAANNNAAAGAATTTTTGATGGTTTCTTTGTACGTTTTCTTCCAAAANNCNGNTCTCTTTNGAAATCCANGCATCTTTTGNCAGCCGAAGCGTCCCGACCAGCCATCCCTTCAATCGCTCTANTTTGTTGTAGATACCNTCTATTTGGGATGAAAGTTTCCGAATATGCTCNCTNTGTTCGTTCATCAATGCCAAAAACCTTTTGCCATTGAATTGCTTTCTTTCTACGATGTTATCGTCCTCTTGGACGTGNGTACTNAGGTATTGTTTGGCTTCTTCTTTGTCCAGGTTACAAAGTCTTGNCACCTCCTNTTCATCGAGTGTTTGTTCTATTTTTGCAACGCTTAAAGTACATGTNTTTGTGTATCCAAAATCCCTTCCAATCGCAAATTGACATGTCTCAACCGGTTTGGGGTTGGTTTTTTGTTTAGCGAAGACCAATTTGACTTTCACACCGTTTTCGCTGAGTTCCAGAACAATCGATTTCAAGCGTCCCTGCCGGTCGAGTCTTTTGATGGTTCTCTCACGAATACAAATCGGTAGTTGAATCCTTTTTCCACGGGGGATTGGATTGGAGAGGCTCAAGAATGTTTTGAATTGCTTGTTTTCCTCATCGAAAATCAAGACCGCTCGCTCGTTCATTTCATGAATGCGCTCGTGGTGTTTGGTCACAAAGCGATAGTCAAGATGGATTTGCAGACAAAAATCATCGCCCTTGGCAAATTGCGGTCGCTGATGTTTTTGCAGGACTTGACGATGCATTTCTTGGATGACTTGAACTTGCAGAGCATCGAGAGGATGGGATTCCTTTTCCAAAACGACAGCACGAAACAAATCAAGGGCCTTTTGAGTAGAGCCCTGCTTCACAAACGCTTCGAGTTCTTTGAGTTGTTTTTCTGTGATAATGTTTTCGATATGTTGGGGCACATAGTAGTAGAGACGACTTGCATCTTTCTCTTTGATACGCTCAGAAGCATGGGCAAGTCGACCGATCANNCGACGGAAATATCTTCGATGAGCTTCNTGNACAACATTTTGAGCCTGTATACGGGCTTTTTCAGCATAGCCTTTGTTGAGACCTTCGACATCTTTTTGCTTTTCGAGTAAGATGTTTTGAAGTTCCTTTTTTGTAGGATTGCTGTCGAGAGGTTCTTGCTGGAAAATATCGTTGACAAAGGAATTTGCGGTGTCGATGAGCTTTTGTCGAAGATAGAGCAGGGATTGTTCTTTGCTATGGTTGAGTTGAGCAGTCGAAACATCGACCATACGATGGAGTTCTGTTGGTTTGTTTTGCTTTTGGGACATGCTCAAGTGTTCTCCTCTGTACATCTGTATAGATGTATAGCAAGACAGTTTCAAAAAGGCAACAAAGAAGAATGTACCGCCTATCATCCCCTCCCTTCGCTACGCTCAGGAAGGGGTTTTCCCGGCGGTTCAGATAAACGCATTTCACACCAACCCTCACGAGAAAAAAGATGAAAATCTTCGACTTGCATCGCTCTTGTCTGTATGTGTGCGCTTCGCTCATTTGCATGGGATGTATATTTCTATCCCTCCCGATACACCAGAGCTACGCGCAGGATGACAAGGTTGAATTTGTCCCCAAATTTCCTACGCGCTTGCAAGTTGGCCGCAGCTATGTCTTGCGAGGTGTCATCGAAAACAACGATGACCTCGATGATGTCTACCTCTGCTACCGTGTAAAAGGTGGAGATAACTTCCGCTGTAAACGCATGAAGCTCTACGCCGGCAACAACTACAAACTCACCCTCAAAAATGTCGAGGTCCAAGCTCCAGGACTCGAATACTACGTGCTTGGGACGGACTTTAACACCAAGAAAAAGAACTTCCTTTACGCATCCAAAGGCCGACCGGCGAGTGTCGCAGTGATCGCCAAGGCCGCAACAACACCGAAACAACAAGGTACGCCAAGCAACAAAAGCGCCCCTGTCGATGGCAGTGACGACGAAGACCTCCTGCAAACCAAAGAAGACGATGAGACCGTTACAATCGCCTCAAAAAAGGAACAGCGCGTCCGNCAAGCCCCCGGTGTCGTCAGCGTCATCACCGCAGACGAGATCAAAGCCGCTGGCTACAGGAACCTGCTCGATGTCTTTCGGTACGTCGTCGGTGTCGATGTCAACGAAAATGGTCACTGGTCCGAAGTTGGATTCCGAGGCGTCAACACAAGGATGGGGTATGGCGACAAGCTCCTCGTCCTGATCGACGGTCACAACATGGGATGGCGACAATTTAACAGGAACTTCATCAACGCCTCTCTCGTCAGCATCGACGAAATCAAGCGCATCGAGATCATCCGGGGTCCCGGCTCGACACTTTGGGGTGCCAACGCCATCAGCGGCGTGATCAACATCATCACCAAGACCAACACAGACCTCAAAGGTGTACAGAGCACACTTGGCGGGAGCCCTTTGAGCCGCAGCTACTTCTTCAGCTTACAAGGCGGTCAGGAGCTACTCAGCGGCCTCTCCTTTCGCGGCTCCTTCTCGATGAGACAACACAACCGCTCCCCCATCCTCGCGCCTGTCTACGAGTTTCTCAAATCCCCCCAAAAGATCCGATACGTCCCGACCAACGATCGCGCGTATTCTCAGACTTTCCGGGCGTTGCTCTCTTGGCAAGGTTTTCGTTTGCAGTTCTCCCAAAGCCGATACGACCCGAACGCGCCGATGAGTTCATTTAGTCGGATCGCAGGAGATGACAGTCGCTTTGTCACCGATCGGTATATCACTAAGCTCTCATGGGCCAAGCTGCTCAACCCCGTGTCCCTGTTCTTTTGGATCTCGTACGACTCTTACCAATTTGCGCCAGGGACAGCGTACGAGGAGTGGGGTTTCAATGAGAGCAAGCGCCGCCTCGTGAAGATGGCGGCTTACGACAACCGAATCGACGCCGGAGCCCAAATGAGTGCCCCTCTCGCGCCCGGTCTGTCCGTCGATCTAGGGATCGACTTCGAATACCTCGATCTGATGCGATGGCACTTCCCCGAAGTGTGGGCCGAAGACGGATATGAAACGCCCTACTTCTCCAACATCCACCTCAGCGCCTTCGCACAGGTCCAATACAACGTCGGAAACGTCCTCGAATTGACGGCCGGCGCGAGGATCGACTATGACCAAGTGTACGGACTCGTCCCCACCCCCAGGCTCGCCGCCGTTTACTCCCCAGGCGGCGGATTCTACGCTAAGCTCCTCTACGGTAACGCGTTTAAAGCCCCCTCCTTTCACGACCTCTACTACTACCGCAAAGATAACTTTTATGGAAACCCCACCCTCCGCCCCGAATCCGTCCACACCTTCGAGCTACAAACAGGATGGTTCCGTCGAGGCATCGTCGCCTTCAGCGCAAACGTCTACTTCTCGATCTTCCAAAACCTCATCGCCTACGACCCACAAACAGCTGGTACACCGCTTAAAGGTGCGTCAGGATTCCCCGACAAAGTCCACCCCGACACCACCCTCGACTACAGACAAAAAGACAACCTCTCAGAGCTTTACATTTACGGCGGTGAGATGGAGCTGCGCGTCTATCCCATCGCGGGGATGAACATCAAAGCCAGCGCAGGTGTGTACTTTGGCAACAAAAAGGACGAGGAGATGTTCCAGGGGCAGGTCTACGCTTCATGGTTCAGCGGAAGTGTCGTTGGTTCTTACAGATTCCGGTTAAAAGGAAACATTGGTCTATTGTTCTCCCTCGGTGGTGTCGTCGTCAGTCCCAAGAAGCTCGACCCGACGACGTTCCAGCTCCCCGGTTCACTGATCCCATTGCCCGCCAGCCAGGGTGGCCTGACCCCGATGCCAGGCTGGACCGCAGCCAACGACCCGACAGTCGAGACGCCCTGGTACTTCAACACATTCGCGACGATCCAGGTCCTCAACGTCTTTCGCAGTATGGATGTCATCGTCCGCTTGAGCAACCTCCTCAACCTCGACCTCTACGAAGCTGCCAACATGTTGATGTACCCACAAGAGAAATTCGACATCAACGTGTCCCTACGTATCCACTACTAAGCCCCAGCCGCTCCACATCCCGAAAAAGAACTTGTCTTGCCCAAAATACGTTCTACATTGGTGGTATCGAATACTCAGTGGACCCTCACTCAACAGGAGACTCTATGTTGTACCAGTGGCGTTCAGGGCTGCGATGGGGAGGACTCTTCCTTTCACTCGTCTTACCGGCGTTTGTATCCTCTCAGGTACATGCCAAAAAACGACGTTGCCCTTCCATCCAGATGGCCTATTGTGTGAAATGGCATGCATGCCAAAGAAGAGAGGGCAAAGCCTGCGATGAACTCGCGGACTTTCACCAAAAAGGGTCGCTATGTGCGAAAATCCTCCGCCAAGAGCAGACGTTGGCGCAAAAAGAGTTGCACATACAAACACAAAGACGCCTGCTATCAGCTCGGTCTCATGTACAAAAATGGCGACAAAGGTGTCCGTCAAAGCCACAAAAAAGCCTTCCAATATATGCAGCGTGCATGCACACTCGATCACGCACGTGGTTGCTACTATCTGGCCCTCGCCTACGAGAAAGGTCGAGGCACCAAGACCTCCCTCAAGCGCGCCCTCAAAGCGCACGAAAAAGCCTGCACGCTCGGTCTCGGGACATCTTGCAACAACGCCGGCTTTATGCACAAAGATGCTGAAGGCACGAAGAAATCACTCCCCAAAGCGATCCAGTTGTTTGAGCGCGCGTGCAAACTCAAAGAACGCAGCAGTTGTTACAACCTGGGCATTTTCTACAAACGCGGTACAGGCGTCCCTCGGTCCCCCCAGATGTCGAGACGCTACTACCAGATCGCCTGTGACTATCATCACCCACAAGGCTGCTATTATCTCGGTGTCAGCTACATCTACAGCAAAGAACTCCCCACAGATATCCCTCTGGGATTACGGCTCTTCGAAAAATCCTGTCGCTACGGCATGAGCAGCAGCTGCTCCTATCTCGGAAAACTCTACGAACAGGGTTATAACGGCCAAAACAACAAGAAGAAAGCCAAGCGCTTCTTTCAACTCGCGTGCAAGGCCAAAGATGAAAAAGGCTGCCTTCAACTCTCGCGATTCCACCTACGGCACGATCAACCCAGACTCGCACACAACATCCTCGTCAAATCGTGTACACGGGGATATCCCCGCAGCTGCTTCTGGCTGGGTTGGCTCTCCCAACAAAAGAAGCTCCCTAAATCGTCGTACAAAGCGGCGATCTCGTACTACAAGCGGGCTTGCAAACAAAAAGAAACGGGTAGTTGCAACAATCTCGCGGTCTTGTATGCACGCGGCGAAGGCATCAGAAAGAGTCGCTACCGTGCGAAGCGACTCCTCACAAAGGCTTGCTCTGGACGCTTTCCCATCGCATGTGTCAACAAACGACAGCTCCGCTCTCCCGAGAAGATGCTCTTCGATCGGGGCTTTGAACATCTCAACTTACAAAGCACCTGCCTGCTCGGACAGACAAAGGATTGCTACACACTCGCCAAACGCTACCACAAAGGCGAAGGGATCAAGAAGAACTTCAAGCAAGCACGCATCTACTACCAAAAAGCCTGCGCTGCACAATACGCCAAAGCGTGTTTTACACTCGGCACACTTTACGACGCCGGCCTTGGCGGAAAACAAAGCTACAGCAAGGCCGCCGCACACTTCTCACAAGGCTGCAAACTAGAACACCCAAAGAGTTGCCATAAAGCCGGACAGATCTTCGAATTGGGGCTCGGCGTCAAACGCGATTATGCCAAAGCCCAGCGCCTGTTCAAGAAGGCTTGTGACCTCAAAGTGCAGTCAAGTTGCCGACGTCTCGTACTTTTCCAGCAGTGATGTCCACATTTTGAACACACTGTCCACACGATGACAGCCTCCTGGACACGACCCCCCACCACATTCAACATTCCTCTTTCTTTCCAAATACATCGAAAACTGAGACGAGCGGGAACGACCTTTGCTTTTGGGGAAGGGACAATCATCAAAAACCCCCTGGCTGAGGAGAACACTCATGTCCAACGTCAACAGAATGTCTCACAAACCGTCCCTCCCACAAAGTACACTTTCACAAACATCAGACACAACGCCACTCCCCGATGTGTCACTGGAGACATTGGGCGTGCTCCCCGAGATCTGCGAATCTTTCAGTGGCCACACGTTCACAAAAGAAGGTCACCAACAACCACACCCTCTCTGTCAACCACAATCATCTGGACGCGCCTACAAAACGACACTAGGCGGAACACCGATCACCCCCCAAGAGAGGCAAGCTGCAGCGCTGCTTGAGCGGACGTATGCGGTCTTTGGTTCTATCGCCGACATGCTGCCCAAAGCCATCCACGCAAAGCTCACAGAGGCCGCAAAAACAGGACAGCTCCAACACATCGCCGACCCGAAATTACCGCTCACGAGAGAACAAAAACAGGCGCTCATCATTTGGGGATGTAAGTCTCCCCAGCACATGAAGTCACTCAACACGCTGCTCAAGAAACACGATCTGCACACAGCAGGAGGACGCAAAGCCTTTGAAACTGAGGGGAAAAAGGCGCTCGCGACGAAGATCGAATTGATCGAGAAGAAGACGACCTCGAAGCTCCTTCAGAAGCTCAAAGGCTACGCGCTCGACACACCTGACAAGTTGCTCAAAGATCCCCACATCTCAGCTTGGCTGGAAAAACTTGGCCTCAAAAATATCAAGGCATTTACGAGTAAGCTGGGGATGACGAAGGATGTTGTAGAGGGTATGATCGCGCTCAACGAGGTCGCCAAACAGTTCAAGGCCGGTGGTAAACGTAGCGCCCTCAAGCTCACAGGTCACACACTCCTCGCCCTCGGTTCGTTCTCCTCAGCGCTCTCTGCGACCTCAAAGAATCCCCTCAAAGCGTTAACACAACAATCCACCCAAAAGGCGCTCAACACGCTCCTCTCACTTACAAGGTCCAAGCTCTCCAAGAGCACACAGTTGAGTATAAAAGCGTTGCTTCACGCGACGACAAAAGCAGCTCCAGGTGCGCTGGCCAAGATCGCAGGGCACATGCTCAACAGTGACTTCTCGAAAGCGATCGCAGAGGCCGGAAATACAGCCCTCTCTATCATGCGCAGTGACGCGCTCACCACAGCCGAAAAGACACAAGCCGGTTTGGGTCTCGGGAAACTCTTGACCACAGCATTACCCGACGCAGTCGCCAAAAAGTTCCTCGCCAAAGTCGCCGGCAAAAAGATCCCTCTGCTCTCCATAGCGCTCGCGATCCCCGACCTGCTCTCCACACTCAAATCGGGCTACAAGTGCGTCACAGGCGACAAAAAACAGTGTGCAGAGACCGGACTCAACGCGCTCAAGACGGTGGGAGCTGCGGCGGGCTCCATCCCTACAGTCGGGACGTTGATCTCCGCAGGTGTCGACTTCGTCGTGCTCGGTGATATCTACACAAAGTACGGTGACAAGCTCATCCAATCGATCCAAAACCCCCTCGACATCCTCAGCAGGCTCAAAAGCGTCACAGGCAGCTGACATCTCAGTCGTTTCACCTCTCCACTCCTATCGAGTAGAAAATATACGAATCGTCCCATCATCAGAAGCCGTCGCGACATGCCCCTTATCCAGAGCGCGGATGTCGTTGATACCGAGCAGATGTCCTTTGAGGAGGCAATGTAACTTTTTGTCCTGCATAGACCACACACGCGCAATCGTCCCATCATCAGGAAGCATGGAGATCGAGAGACGATGCCCAGCAGAAAACAAGAAGCGTCCTCTCAAAGACACATCAAGTGCGCTGATATCACTACGATGACCTTCTTTGATCATCGTCAGGTCCTGGATCGCCTTCTTGTCTTTTTGCTGGGCGTGTCCAAACACATCAACTGTCTTCCCCCATATTGCCGTTCGTCTCACCTTCCACAAATCACCATCTCGTGGAAGCACGCGCCAAAAGGATAAGCTCTGTTCCATCCCTCCAGAGACGATGTGAAACCCATTCTCAGCAGGCAAAAAGAGCGCATCTCTGACCCACGCCAAAGAACCTTGTAGACGTGTCAACAACAAAGGTGCGCGCGTTCCTTCGCTCATCTTCCAGAGACCGATCGTGCGATCGTCCGAGGTGCTCAAAAAGTAATGTTGTGATGGATGGAGAGACAGTTGTCTGACCGCGTCTTCATGGGCACGTAGACGTGACCACTTTGGTTGATCGAGCCGACCCCACCACAATGAACGATCTGTACTCGCAGCCACAACATCACCTCGTTTGGAGACCAACAGCGAAGATATCCGCCCTCCCACTTTGTAACTCTTCAGCAATCTCGGTCCTTTGGAGATGTCCCATAAAGACACCCTCCTCAAGATGCCTCCTGAGAGCAGCTTCGTCTTGGAGACCCACGCCAAGGCCTGGAGCTTCTTTGGTTCTGCTTGCCATGACATGAGCACGGTCCCCTTCTTCCAATCCCAGATCTTGATCCAACCCCCAGCGTCTGCCGTCGCGAGACGTCCATCTGCCGACAAGGCCGTCGTCAACACAGCATGTAGATGACCTCGCCGAAC
The DNA here is from genome assembly GCA_002731275.1 of Deltaproteobacteria bacterium. Lineage (GTDB taxonomy): Bacteria > Myxococcota_C > UBA6777 > UBA6777 > UBA6777 > UBA6777. The sequence goes on from PCBK01000052.1 coordinate 419,217, forward strand.
ATCTTCGGCACCATAAAGGCACAGACCACCAAGACATCGCGTCCAACGAAAGCGCCTCGTCGCCTGGATACGACAGTGACGTTGTGACTGACATGCACCTCCCCAAGAAGGCGACTGCCCTAATATACGGACCTGTCGACAGGATGAAACAGATCGCACAACAGGTTGTTCCTTCGTGGATGCACCTGTGCAATTGCGTTGTTGACACGCAGTCAACACACCACCACACAACATGACCAAGCAACACAAATGCATCCATGTGGATTTCGTCATGAACAACACACCTCCCAAAACGCCAAAACACCAAATAATGAACATCGTAAACGATCGGTTCGTCTTCGCAACAGGGCCCTCACCTGTCACGATCGCGGTGAGAGAGTCCATTTTGTTGACCTGGCTGTGACAAAAAACACGTCTGTTCCAGCCCTGCATAGAGGTGTCATCATGACCACATTGACCACGACCACCAAGACCCAAACGAGCAAGTTCACATCAACAACTGGAAGCACCACAACATTTGTTGTATATTCCCAACCGTCATTTGATCACAATGATCTCTTGCCACGCCTCAAAAAGGACGGAATTGATGAAAAAACAAGCGATGGATACAAATAGCACGATATATAAAATTCGCCACAGCCTTGCCCACGTCATGGCGCAAGCGGTGCAATCCTTCTACCCAGATGTCAAGCTCGGCATCGGCCCTCCCATCCAAACTGGATTCTACTACGACTTCGTCTTCTCCGAACCAATCGCACACGAAGATCTCAAAAAAATCGAAAAGAAAATGAAGCACATCATCAAACAAAACCAAAAGTTTGGTGTGTTTGAATTGCCAGGAGACGAGGCGATCAAGTACCTCGAAGAGCGTGGCGAAGAGTACAAAGTCGAGATGTGCAAAGAGTTCATCGATGAAGGTGAGACCATCACATTCTGGGAAAATGGTCCCTTCGTCGACATGTGCGAAGGACCACACGTCGAGAAGACAAAAGACATCCCTCTCGGTGCCTTCTCCCTCGACACGATCGCAGGCGCTTACTGGCGCGGTAGCGAAGACAACATCATGATGACGCGCATCTACGGCCTCGCGTTCGAGACAAAAGAAGAACTGGAGACGTACAAAAAGCGCCGCAAGCTCGCACAAGAGCGCGATCACCGCAAGCTCGGTAAAGAGCTCAAGTACTTCACGATCGCTGACGAGGTCGGAAAAGGTCTGCCGCTGTGGCTCCCCAACGGGATGGCGATCCGCGAATCTCTCGAACAGCTCGCAAAAGATACAGAGTTCAAGTACGGCTACAAGCGCGTGGCGACACCACACCTGACACAAAGTGCGCTCTACCACACAAGCGGCCACTTGCCCTATTACGCCGAGAGCATGTATCCCCCGATGATCCTCGACGAGAACGAAGAGTATTATCTCAAGCCGATGAACTGCCCACACCACCACATCATCGCGAAGCAGTTGATCCAATCATATAGGGATCTTCCACTGCGCCTTGCAGAGTATGGACAGGTCTATCGCTTCGAGCGTTCAGGTGAGCTAGCAGGTTTGCTCCGAGTACGCGGGATGAGCATGAACGACGCCCACATTTACTGTGATGAGTCCCATCTGCGTGAAGAGCTGATCGCGGTCATGGAGCTGCACAAATACTACTACGATTTGTTCGGCCTCTCCAACTACTGGGTCCGTCTCTCTGTCCACGATAACGACAGCGGGAAGTTCGTCTCCAACGCCGGAGAGTGGGACAAAACAGTCGGTTATCTGCGTGAGATCCTCACAGACATCGGACTCCCCTTCGAAGAAGAAGCAGGTGAAGCCGCATTCTACGGTCCAAAGATCGACTTCCAGGTCTCCAACGTCCTCGGTCGCGAAGAGACTGCGAGCACAAACCAACTCGACTTCACAAGTGGACAGCGCTTTGGTCTTGAGTACGCAGACAGCGAAGGGAATCCACAGATCCCCTACATCATCCACCGCGCTCCCCTCGGCACACACGAACGCTTCATCAGCTTCTTGATCGAGCACTACGGTGGTGCATTCCCGACATGGCTCGCGCCGATCCAAGCGCTCGTCATCCCTGTCGCACAAAACTTCTACGAGTACGCCGAAAAGGTCCGCACAGAGCTGTTTGGTAATATGATCCGCGCAGAGGTCGACCTGAGCACGGACTCACTCAACAAAAAGATCCGCCGTGGGACTGTTCAAAAGATCCCCAACATCTTGATCGTTGGAGAAAAAGAACAAACAGATGGTGGTGTCACACTTCGCCGCTACGGCATCAAAGAGCAGCAATCGATGTCCATGGAGGAGTTTATCACCTGGATCACTGAAGAGATCTCCGAGCGCCGCAACTCACACCCCACCAACCCCCTCGACTAACAAAACGGCCAGCCCCACCTCCCCCCTTCGACCTCCGTTGTAGGCCGCTCCAAACAAGCAACTTGCACACACGACCCACAATGCCCTATCATAGGGTGTCTTTCTCGTAAAAAAGCGTGCTCTCACAGCTCCTCCTTTGGACCACGACAAGACAAGGAAACATTGGAATGTCTTTGGTTTTTCGTATCTTTATCGTATTGATTTGTTTACTAGGGTTGGGTTGCAACCCCTTCTACAATCCATTTGAAGACTTCCCCGAAAGCTGTACAACAGCCGAAGATTGTCCAGGCTACTATACCTGTGTCAACGGCAAGTGTATGGACTGCGCTCCCGGCGACACCACCAGCTGTTACGAAGGTCCAGACGGCACGAGTGGGAAAGGCGAGTGCAAAGCAGGCACCCAAACCTGCTCTCCCACAGGGACATGGGGTCCATGCCAGGGGCAGATCAAACCAACCGCACAAGAAGTCTGCGGCAACAACAAAGACGACAACTGTAACGGTATCGAAGACAAAGATGAGACATCTTGCTCAAGTTGCGTAGAAGGCACAAAGCAAGACTGCTACACAGGACCAGCCGCCACCAAAGATGTGGGGATCTGTAAAGCCGGAGAGCAGACCTGTACAGGCGGAAAATGGGGCACCTGCCAAAACGAGATCACACCAGCAGCGACGGAAACGTGTGGCAACAACCAAGACGATAATTGTGATGGTGTCGACGACGACAGCGAACCAACGTGCAACACGTGCAAAGATGGAGACACACAAGCTTGCTACTCCGGTCCTGCAACCACCAAAGGTGTGGGCATCTGTAAAGAAGGCACACAGAGCTGTTCAGGCAGCCAGTGGGGCACGTGCAAAGATGAAGTCACCCCCGCCGCGAAAGAGATCTGCACAAATGGAAAGGACGACGATTGCAACGGCAAAGTCGACAGCGAAGATCCAACCTGCCAGTGCACTGGAGGTGGCGATTGTGGGAGTGGCGATTTTTGCTACATCCGGCCAGGAGATACAACGGGGATGTGTCTGACGCCCTGCAAAGAGAATGGCGCATGCACAACAGAAGGTGCCAAGTGCACACAGCTCGGCCCAGGCTCCGCGACATTTTGTTTGAAAGTAACCTCGGATGGCAAGTGCGACCCCAAAACCTTCCATGCTTGTCCAGCCAACCAATACTGCGACACAGACACTTGTAAAAATGTACAGGAGCTCGCCGAAGGCAAGAGCTGTGATGGTTACCAAAACCGCTGCAGCACTGGACTGATCTGTGCATTCCTCCCCCAACAAGGACGCTGCCTCAAACCCTGCACAGGTAGCTGCCCGGGGAATGAAGAATGTGTCGAACTTCCCACAGTTTCAAGCTCCACCAGCTCCACCAAAGTCTGCCTCAAAAAATGCACCTCCGACAACGGCTGTAGCAGCACTGAGATGTGTGAAAAGACCGACTACACCAAGGCTGACACCTACTGTATCCCCAAAGGAAATCAAGACGCGTGGCAGACGTGTCAACGGGGTTTCAGCAACTGCAAAAAAGGTCTCAAGTGTATCATCGAAGAAGGCGGAGAATACGACAAATTCCGCGCAATTGGTTACTGTACTCCACAGACCTGTACGCCCCCTCCCGCGACCTGCCCCAACCCGGAGAGCTCTTTGGTGTTCAAAAAAGATTACATTTGCGCCGGCCACCTCGGAACCTCTTGTCTCATTCCATGCGCCAACAAACCAGACATCTGCAAAAAAGTCCCCGGCTTCAGCTGCCGCACTTTCCCCAACGCACCAGCTCCCTACTGCGCCCCCTGATCCAACGAATCCAAACCATCACAAATCGATATCGATCTTTAAACGCCCCATCAGCTGAATGAGTGAGATCTGCTTCTCCAACCCTCCCCGCACAAACACGATGTGGGTCACGTCGGCGGGAGTCTGCCCCCACGTCGCATCCACGCTTAACCACTGCTCTCCTGCGATGTGACATTCGTTCCACGCGTGGTAGTAAAAATTACCTCGTAGATAGGCGATCCCGCTGACGATCTGACAAGGGATCGAGACCGCTCGCGCGAGCGCAGCAAATAACGTCGCATGCTCATTACAGTCACCAACACGCGTTTTTAACGTCTCGATCGCGCTAGGGATCCCAATGACGCTCTTCTTTTTGAGCGATGTGTGAACCCAACGCGCGATCGCGTCAATGGCCTCCCGTCGGGTCTTGCTCTTTGTGGTGATCTTTGTCGCCTGTTTCAAGATGTCAGGGTGGTCACTTTGCACCAAAGAAGTGGCCTTGTGTGCGTCCAGGATCTCCTGGCTCAGTTTGGCACGTCCCCGTGAGCTCGCAAACGCAGAAAAAGCAACGTCAGGGAGCTTGCCAACATCTTCTTTTTGAATCAGCAGCAGCGCTGCTTTACGTGACTGACGTCTCCTGAACAGCTCGGGAAAACTGGAGACATCGACATTGCGAAGGCGGACATGTAAGGACTTGCGTGTCTTGGGCGCCTGAATACGACCGCGAAGTTTGATCCGGGTCGCCTTGATCATATCCACCCCCTTGCTGATCCCACGTCTCGCGCGATGGGCCCCCTCGCGTAACAAGATCATCCCAGAGGCCGAGACTTCCTTGAGCGTATCCCCTTTCTCATCGAGCCACGAGAGCATCTTGATACCTCGAAAATACTGACGCAGCTTCAATACCTTTGGATAGTGTTTACCGTGGATCTTGAGCGGCTCATATCCCACGACCTCCACGACAGTTGGGACATAAGACATCGACTGCGGATCGAAGATCGTCGTGCGGATCTTTTTGCCAGGTTTCGGCTTCAAAGAGGCGATGTAGGGACGCAACACAGAAGAGTAAAGAGAGGGACGATACTTACGCTGAAAGCGGCGTTTGCTCCCCCCTGTATTCAGCACAACCTGAATATAAGGTCCATGCACACGTCCTCTCGCAGAAAACTGGCTCAACGCGGAGTGCAACTGGAAGGTAAAATGACGAAGCCCAAAACTCTTATTGACGGAGACTTTGGAGAACACAGCGACTTGCTGTTGTGTGCCAAACAGACGCATCGCCATCAACGTCCGCTGTTGGATGACATATCCCTCTTTGTCTTTTGACGTTGTGGTGTGGACATAGCCTATTTTGCGCTTCTTCAGGTATAGCCCCATCCAATTAGCACCAAGGGTGGGCTTTGTCTCCACGGCCCAAGGGTAAAGCTGCTCAAACTTCTCCTGACTCAACCCATCTGAGGGATGGAGCAATTGATATAGCACCCCTACCCACAAGAGAACCACCAATACACCGAGCCAACGCACAGGCCATAGCCAATTCCAGATCCTGCTCATCAGATCTCCTCAACATACACGGACCATTCACGCTTTGCCGAATCGGCAAAGCAACCTCTCGCCCATCATGTCAAAGTTTCTCGCTTTTTTCCAGCGCCTGAAAGCACAACGCCCCTTCTTGCAGGAACATATGGATCGTATCTCCAGCCTTGAAGCGCTCGTCAAGCAGCTCCATTGAGAGAGGATTTTGTACATACTGCAAAAACGCTCTCTTGAGGGGACGCGCCCCAAACGTCGGGTCATACCCCTTCTCGGCCAGATATCTTCGCGCCTCATCAGTACAGGAGAGTGCCAGCCCTTGGACGTCAAGCATCCCCCGAAGCCGTTCAATTTGGATATCGGTGATCGCGCAAATGGTCTCGAAGCTCAAACGATGAAAGAGTAAGATCTCATCGATACGATTCAAAAACTCAGGACGAAAATCCTGCTGTAAACTCTCCATCACCTGGGGCATCAACACTTCGTCTGAGACCTCCTCTGCGCTGAGAAGGTCCTGCGCGCCAACATTTGAGGTCAGGATGACGACAGTGTGGCGAAAATCGACAGTCTGTCCTTGTGAGTCCGTCAGGCGTCCATCGTCGAGCAGCTGTAACAGCAAGTTGAACACGTCTTTGTGGGCTTTTTCGATCTCGTCAAACAGGATCACCGCGTAGGGTTGGCGACGGATCGCCTCTGTCAATTGCCCCCCTTCATCGTGTCCAGCGTACCCTGGAGGCGCTCCCACGAGCCGAGACACCGTGTGCTTCTCCATAAACTCGGACATATCAAAACGGAGCATCGCCCGTTCGTCGTCGAACAAAAAATCCGCGAGGGCTTTCGCCAGCTCTGTCTTTCCGACTCCTGTTGGTCCCAAAAACAGAAACGATCCGACCGGCCGATGAGGATCTGCCAGACCTGAGCGAGAGCGTCGAACAGCAGAACTGATCGCCTTGATCGCCTGTGGTTGACCGATCACACGAGCTTCCAGTCTAGACTCCATCACACGTAACTTTTTGCGTTCACTCTCCAACATCCTGGAGACAGGGATGCCCGTCCAATCAGCGACGACTTCACTGATCTCCTCGTCTTCAATCCGCTCTTTCAGCAAGCGCCGCTCACCAAAGGCTTCGAGCGCCTCCTCGATCAGCTCAAGTTCCTGTCTGAGGGATAACAACGTGTCGTACTTGAGCGTCGCAGCAAGCTCGTAATCTCCATCGCGTTCAGCCTGTCGCTCTTCCTCTTCCAATGCTTTCAGCTTTGCACGTAAGACGCGCAGCTTTGCGGTGTCCTCTCGCTCGCGTTCCCACTGTGCCTGGAGTGTTTGGTGACGTGCTTCGAGGGTCTCGATCTTATCCCTCACAGCCTGCAATTGGAGACGTCCACTTGTGGAGTCTTCACGTAGCAAGCTCTGCTCTTCGATCTTCGCCTGCATCACGCGCCTGTTAAGGTCGTCCAAGGACGTCGGTGAAGACTCCATCGCGAGGCGCATTCGGCTTGCGGCTTCGTCGATTAAATCGATCGCTTTGTCAGGCAGCGCACGCGCCGGAAGATAGCGCGTTGATAAACGAACGGCAGCTTGTAAGGCATCATCTGTAATCTGTACGCCGTGGTGAAGTTCGTATTTCGACTTGAGACCACGCAAGATCGCGAGGCACGCGTCGCTCGAAGGTTCCTCAACCCACAATGGTTGAAAAAGCCGCTGCATCGCGGCATCTTTCTCGATAAACTGTTTGTACATAGAAGGTGTGGAGATACCGATACAACGGATCTCTCCACGCGTCAGGATCGGCTTCAATAAGCCCGCCGCCTGCGCTCCACCTTGCCCCGTACTGGCGTGTGTTAAACTGTGAAGCTCCGGTAGTACGAGGATAATATCCCCTTTGGACTGTCCAATCTCGTGGAGCAGCGTCTTAAAGCGCTCTTCAAACTCCCCACGGAACTTGGCGCCCGCGATCAATGCACCAAAATCGAGCATCACAAGGCGCTTACCAACGAGATGATGGGGAACATCCTCTCTGATGATCCTGTAAGCGAGTCCATACACACTCGCAGAACGTCCAACACCAGGTTCACCGAGCAGCACGGGGTTGTTTTTGGTCCGTCGACTGAGCACCTGCATCATCCATCTGATCTCGTCATCACGACCAATCACAGGATCGGCTTGCCCTTCAGACACCCATCTCGTCAGATCGTGTGTGTACTTGTCCAACACCCCTTCTCCACCCTCCACCTCGGCAGACTGCTCCTCCAACATAGTGGAGGACACATAGGACAAGGAGTGCTCAACCACACCGGGATGGTTTGCGCCTTCGAGCTCGCGTAAGGTCTCCTCGATCTGCACGCGCTCAACGCCAAAAGAGCGCAAGAATAGCGAAGTCAAGCCGACCTTCTCATCGAGGATCGCGAACAGCAGAGCACACGTCTCCACGTGCTGTTTTCCCTGCTTTTGGGCCATCTTATCGGCATTTTGGAGAAGAGAGGTCAAGCGCTTTGAGCGCAGAGGAGAGGTGTGGGAGTGTTTTGCGAGTCCGGAGAGATGGGCAGTGACACGGCGCTTCAGCCCTGCGATATCGAACGAGAGGGTTGCAAAGATCGCGTGGGCTTGGCCTGTCGATGAGGTCAATAAAGCGAGGAGGAGATGCTCGGGGAGCCATTCGCGATGTTGAGACTTTACCGCGATCTGTTCGGACGCAAGGAGCACTTCAGCCGCCTGTTGTGTGTAGTGTTCAAAGGACATCGTCAACAGTGCTCCTGTGTAAGGCGAAGGATACGCCGAGTATTTGGCCGCTCAAGCAAAAAACGCTACATCACTATATGCACTTTTTCTTGGCTTCGACAAAACGCATACGAAGATCGAACAACAGACTCGCGAGCATCTTCTCTTCATCGCGTTCGAGATTGCCCTGTGTTTTCTCTTTCAACATCTCGAGGATCTCGATGGTCTGTTTGGCGAGGATGAGCTGTGCTTTTCCGGACTCTCCACCATTTTGCGCCTCTTCGAGCTGCATATTGGCAGTATGAGAGAGAGAAAAGATGAACGCCGAGAAATTGATTCCGGGGATCTCATCCGCTGGGAAACTGTCATTGGAATTTGTTTTGTCTTCAGTCTTCATAGCCCAATATATCTCCGCATGGTTCAAAAGGGAACATCGGCCTGCGTGAAAAGGGGGGAATGTGCTCTGTTGAGGATGAACAAGTGCTGAGAAAAATTTGTTCCCAATGCACGTCCAAACCAAGAGCGCGATCACGTTCAAGCAAAATGGTTTCAAACGAAGAGATAACGCAGAGTTTGACAAAAGCAAGCGAAAATTCGCTTTCGGCCTTATGCCCGTATGGGGTTTCTACGAAGCAAGTGTACAGAAAAGCTGTGAAAGCATTCGATGTATTGGGAAAAGAGAGAGTGTTTCAGGAGGGAGAGGTGGGAGGCTGCTCAGGATTCACCGGACTCTTCAGAAACCATAGAGGGCATGGTTTCAAGTGCGGGTGTATCATCTTCATAACGAAGTTTGTAGAAGTCTTCGAGATTGCTGTTGAGCCAGGAGTTCAGGCGCTCTTCACGTCCATCAGTGATGGGTGCGCCATCTTGATCGAGCCAGCGAGCGTTTGCCATGGTGTCGGGAAGCTCATCTTTGTACTTTTCAATCTCTTTGGGGTCCATCAAGTGATGGCGTTGGCTACGATTGATAAAGCGGATGTCATGTTTCAAGGTGGTACGGTAACGATCCATAACCAGTCTCCTCGCGTTGTTTGTCGAACGTGTTCGGGTACTTCCATAAAGAGAAACAGGAAGCCGGCCGAAAGAGCTACAGGAGTATGCCACGAGATAGGCTCTGCGTCAACAGCTTTTGCACAAAATGGCAACAAAAACAAGTGGCCTTACATGGGGAGTTCTTCGATGAGTTTGACGGTTCGTGTGCGTTTTGTCTTTCGGACCTTCCAGGTGAATGAGTGTTTCACATACCCTTTTTTGCGCAGCTCAACACGCAGCCTTCGTCCGAGCTTTGCGCGCCAGCGAAGTGGCGTACGCCCTCGTTTACGTCCATTGATGTAAACCGTCGCACGAGAGGGCTTGGAACGCAAGCGCAACAGGATTTTCTTGGGCTTTTGAGCGGGTCTCCGTGGTGCAGGACGTCGTTTGGGGATCGGTTCTGACTCAGGGGTCGTTCGCGCTTCTGGGGCGGCTTTTGCTTCGGGCCGGACACCAGCATCTTTCACAGGCGCAAGGCGCTCAGGTGGTGCAGCGGCGTCAGGTTCGACCTCAATCCATACAGCCTTGCCAGGTTTTCTTCTTTTGGGCACCTTCGGCTGCTCTGGTGTGGGGAACAAGATGGAGAAGAGCGTCACTGCGATGAGTAGCACGAGAACGGCTGCGCCGACGCCGAGCGCGATATCACGAGTCTGCATTCTTCCGAGACCTGGGACCTTATCGTATTCAATTTCAGGACGCGGTGGTCGGGGAGGTGGCGCTTTCTTGGTGTCGAGTTCGAGATAGAGATCTTCGTAATTGGGTTCGATGTCAGAAGCCGCCATCGCTTCGGCGAGTGCATCATAAAAAGCTTGCGGATTTTGAAAGCGCAGCTCTCGTTCTTTCGCGATGGCTTTTGCAAAGACAGCTTCGAGCTCTGGAGAAAAGGTCCGCTCTGGCGCGAGTTGTGCGAGTGTCGGAGGGAGGGCTTCGAGATGCAAACGCATCGTCCCTTTGAGAGAGCCCCCATCAAAGACTCGTCGTCCAGTGAGGAATTCACCGAGTATAATACCGCAAGCATAGAGGTCTGTTCTCCCGTCAATCAGGTCCATTTGTCCCCGCACCTGCTCAGGTGCCATATAAAATGGTGTACCGACGATGACGCCCTTTTTTTCGAGTACATTTTCGGTGGTTTTTTCTTTTCCACCTTCTTCGAGTTTGGCCTCGTATGTCTGGCCGACCATTTTCGCGATACCAAAGTCGACGATCTTGAGGAGGATACGCGCGCGACCTCCCGTGGTGAGCATGATATTCTCGGGTTTCAAATCGCGGTGGACGATCCCTCTATCATGTGCAAAAGACAAAGCATCGAGAAGCTGCGAGAAGACAGCGAGGATCCAGGCGCGATCCAGCTCCTCGTTGTATCGCCAGATCTTGAACAGGCTGCGCCCTTCAAGCCACTCAGTGACGAGATAAAATCCGACCTCATCGTCGCTGCCGGAGTCGAGCACTTGGACGACATTCTCGTGTCGCAGCTCTGCCATAACGAGCGCTTCTTGTTGGAAGCGTTCGATAAAATGTTCTTTGTCTGCCATCTCTGGCGCGAGGATCTTGACGGCAAACGATTTACCGAGTGTGATATGACGCGCTTCGTAGACCGCTCCAAACCCCCCTCCTCCGATACGACGGACGAGTTTATAGTTGCCAGCCTCTCGCTCGACGAGAGAAGGCCAAGAGTCGTCAAAGGGGAACTTACAACGGCCACATTGTGAGCTCTCGTCGGGGTTTTCGTGTTGACATTCAGTGCAGACTACAGCCATCGATTTTCGCCTCTCATGTGCGCAAAGAAAGAAGTCGGTTCACCCGATCTGTTGGTATTGCCGTGTATATATGTCAAAGCGTGCCAATTGTTTTGCCACCAACCAATCGAGATGGCGAACGGCCTCGCCCATGACCAGAAACATCGCGTTGTGTGCAACACTTTCGCCAAATAGCGCGCACGCAACCTCATACGCAGTCTTCGGACCATCATCCAGGATCTGGAAAACGCGCTCTTGTCGTTCAGCCAAATGTTTTTGTGCGCGCTCAATTACGTCCTGATGCGCGCCAAAAGTAAACCCATGGCCCGGGACGACATGCTGGCAAGGCAACGCGTGCAGACGCGATAACGACGCATCGTAGACATCCAATCCCTGCCACTGTGCAGGCGCTGCATCCGGGGGATACAAGATTGGATTGGAGGTGATGCGCTCGAGCAACACATCCCCACCGAGCAAAACACCCGCATCCTGCATCCAAAATGCCGTACACCAGGGACTATGACCGGGAACATGTAAAGGGGTCACTTGATGTCTCCCCGCGAGCTCCATCGACTCCCCCACCGCAAACGTACGTGTAACGTTTACATGAGATGCCATCTCATCAAAAAAATTGGGGGTGTTTCGCACTTTGTTTCGTATCTCCTCTTTTACCCCAGAAAGAGACAACATTTCAAGGAAAGAGATCTGCTCTTTGTCCCACAGTTCGCGGTAGGACTCAAACCGCGTCGTCGAATGTTCCCATGTGACGAGCGTTGCTCCTGAGCGCTTCACGATCTCTCCGGCCAATCCAAAGTGGTCGAGGTGGGGATGGGTCAGCCAGATCTCTTGAAGATCTTCGACTTTAAGTCCAACCAGCTCAAGTGCCTGCTCCAAACGTTCCATGTTGTTGGCGTAGCGAATCCCTGCATCGATCAGAGTCGGGCGCTCACCAAGTGCCAACACGACGTTGACAGGTGATACGCGAAATGGGATCTCCAAAGGCACCCGTACGAGTCCGTACCCTCTTAAAATATCTCGTTCTTTTTCATCGGGTTCGTAGTAAGCTGCGCGCAATCGTTTTTTTGTCAAATCAAATATCTCTCTCATTCATCATAATCGAGTAGGTGCCAAAGTGCAGGCCAACAAGGAATGCCACAAAAAAAGAAGCATGAAAAGATTTTCTCCTCACCGACGTCCTCTACCAAAGGGAAAGAGACGAGAAAATGCCCTTCACTTCACAACGTCAAAGGATCCGCAGCATGGCGGCACGCTTGTTCCTATTGACGATGTTACCTACAATCCGCTACACTGTTGTGACCTGTAATGGTCCTTGTTACCTTGTTCTACGTGTGTTTCTCTAAAAAGTGCAGACTGTCCACTGCTATAGAAGTAAAAACACACAAAGGACTTATCCATCGACAAAGTGCCCAACAAGCACACCTGTCAGGATGGATCGTGAATAGATTGATGCCCTCAGCTCTCAACCTCTACTGGAGATCAGTTTGGTGAGTGATCCAACACCAAAGCAGGACGATACAGAAGAAGCGTCCTCCCAACAGATGACAGCGCTCGATGCGGATGTCGAAGCAGAGCTCGACAATCTCGTCGGAGAAGTCCTGGGGAATTACCGACTGATCGACAAAATTGGCGAAGGCGCCTCCGCAGTGGTCTACCGTGCCGAGCACGTACAGCTCGGCGTACACTACGCGGTGAAGATCCTCCACCCTGCGATCTTGTCACGCAAGGGCATGAAAGAGCGCTTCCTCAGAGAAGCTCGCGCGGCAGGTCAACTTCGACACGAAAACGTCGTCTTCATCGCAGACTTTGCTGTCGACTCCAAGCTCGGCCCCTACATGGTGATGGAGTACCTTGAAGGCGAAACACTTCAGGCAATCCTCGAACGTGAAGGTGCCCTCCCACTCGAACGTATCCATAACATTACACGACAAGCCATACAGGCCATTGGGGTCGCTCACGAGGCGGGCATCATCCACCGCGATCTCAAACCCGAAAACATCCTCCTCACACCACGCAAAAACCGCGAAGTCGTCAAAATACTCGACTTCGGGATCGCTCGACTCGCACAAGGTGACGCCTCACTCACAGGCGCCGGACACATCATCGGTACCCCCTTGTACATGTCTCCTGAGCAGTGTCGCGGCAACAAAGAGCTCACCAAAGCCTCTGACATATACTCCTTCGGTGTCATGCTCTACCAAATGCTCACAGGACAACCCCCCTTCACAGGCGACAATCCACAAAAACTGATCATCGATCACTTCCTCGTCCCTCCACCAGAGCTCGGTCCCGAATTTCCCGAACCACTACGAGTGTTACAAGCCGACCTGCTCGCCAAAAACCCCATCGACCGCCCCGACACGATGGAAGAAGTATGGGAACGTCTCAATGTCGCGCTGACCGACGAATACGATGGTGCCAACGATACCCGAGACCAACTCCCCGCCATCGACCACACACACGCGATCCCCACACTCCCCAATCCCCACGAAGGAAACCACGCCGGACACATCCAGGCCCCCGCGACCAAACAGACGAACACATGGCGAGATGAATTCCAGGCCGATCCATGGTCTAACCAGGCCCAAGAGTCACCTGCAAAGCTCTCCATCGGACAACAACCCACCTCCAGCCAAACACTCGGCTTTGGTGACGACGCACCCAAACACGGTATTCGCTTAGTCAACGATCCGATGAGACAGACACTCGAAACCTCTGCGATCTCGCCCTCTTCCATTATTGTCCAGCAAAACAAAAAACGTTCGGCAGAGCACGGACAAGACCCACTTATCCAGGACTTCGAGCAACTCTTCTCCAACCAATCGAGCAGCGACGACCTGCCAAACAATGGCTACACCAGTCAGGTGCCTCCCGATCCTGACGCAGAGCTGCTCAAAGACCTCGATCGTCTCTCCCAGCCATCAAGCGCCCCTGCACACTCATGGTCCACAGAACATAACCAAACGCCCTCCGGCTATAACAGCCCCCAAACGCCACAGTCCACAGGGAGCTTTGCACCGCCACAGCCCGCACACCAAATGTCTTCCACTCCGCATACTCCCAACCCAACAGGCAGCTTTAGTCCCCCTCCCTCCGTCAATCCCATGAGCGTCTATGCTTCACAGATGATCACACCACCGGAGACCACCTACGACATTCCCGGTGAAGAAAACTCACACACTGAAGTCGAAATCGCTGGCATCAATATCGCCAGTCCAGACATCAACATGACCAATGAGGATGTTGGACTCGCCCGACGACTCAGAGAGATCGATCAAACCCATCAAGACTCATTCAGCAACGCCTCAGGTCTCTCATTTGATGACAACGATCCCCTGCAACAGTACACCAACACACGTATCGATCCCGGAAAGTACGGCCAACGCCGCAAAAACTCGAACTCACCGGCGATCTTACTGTTCGTTGTCCTCGCGGTGTTTGCCGTTGGTGTCGCCTTCTTTATGCTCAGGTTCTTTGCGCCCAACGTCCTCCCCGAGAGCCTGCGTCCAGCACAAAGCAACACGCCGATCCCCAGTATTCGCCGACCAGTCATCCCAAATCCGACCCATCAGACCAAAGCGTACAACATCTCCAAACATAAACGGTACTGCATCGAGATCAACAGCCTCCCCAAACAGGCCCAGTACGTGATCAAAATCAAACAACCACACTCCTTTACCCCACGTGGTGCGCAAAAGTTTGGCAACACAGATCGGACCGTCTGCTTTCCCAAAAAACTCGACCTGATCATCCGTGTACAACACAAAGGCTACATCTCAAAGACCGAAGAAATCGAACTGGACTCCGAAAAACAAACCAAGTTCTTCGACCTGAAGAAACAATAAACTCAATCCTCCCTAACCCGAGGGCATGGTATGACCAAACACATCCCCTCCCCACACATATCCAAGCTGCCTCCAGCACACCAACATGGCCTCCACCGCGGGATCTATCTCGAAAACACATACCCTTGGCGTCGGGCTGTCACATTTCTGCTGTTGGTCTTCCCGATCTGGTGGCTGCTCCTCACTCTCGGCATGTGGCTCCTCTACAGGCAAGGTCCACCCTTTCTCACAGCGCTCGCATACACAGGTCTCACGATCCCCGTGTTATTTGTCTTTCACTACGTCTACCACGTGTTCTTCGCAAAGGGTCCCAAGCTCTCTATCCGAGATGAATCCCTCCACATCGACCATCAACACGAACGCTGGACACTTTACCTCCCTCACCCCTACACAGCCTCCATTCTTTACAGAGACACACACGAAGACGCCCTGCTCGTTCTCCAAGACCCGATCGGTGTGACGCGCTACATATACGGACGTTATCGGATGGAGCACGCGCTCCCTCCTCACTCCATACCCACCGCAGAGTTAGGCTTCTCGCTCGCAGAGTGGTCCATCGATGTCATCGGCGCGCCGATGTTTCCAGATAAAGATCTCGAACATCTACCTTTCTTGATGGGACATCTGCTCCACACAGAAGGATACCACCCCTTTCCCCGCTTTCTTCCACTCACACACACAGCACAGCGGCTGCGTCTTGATGCGACCTTCATGCTCTGGTCACAGCAAGGCGAATTTCAAAGAAAATTTAGCTTCCCCTTTTGTCACGTGCAGCCATTTCGCCTGACACGTGGCACACAGCACCAACTCTATCTCCACATCGAGTCACTCTCAACGCACCAAGAGACCGATGAAGACGTTCTTCCTCCCGCTCTCTGGATCGCTGTCGAATGGCCCGTGCCACTCTCATGTCAAACATGTTCACCACTGCCAAAAGCCCCTCCCTCGGAACAAACCATCCACCTCCCCTGGATCGACGCTCTCTTTCTCGTCCAGTACCTCGAACGTCGAGGGGTCTTTCAAGCAGGTATGGCCTTCTTCGCTCCTGCACTTGGAAGGCGACAACAAGAAGACCTTCAATAGAGCAAGTTGGCGCTTTGACCGTCCTAGAATCCTGGCACTGAAATGTTTTTGGCGAACATACCACCAGGACGAATCACAAAGATACGGCTGCGCTCTTTTTGCTCGGGGACGAGTTTGTCGAGCAGCTGTATAAACTCTTTGTACTCGTACCGTGTGGACAAGTGAAAGAGCAGTAAGTGCTTGGCGTTGGTCTCTCGGTAGAGCTTGATGACTTCGGGGAGACTCGCGTGGGCGACTTTTGGACTGGGCTCCAAGAAGGTCGCCTCGTGGATCATGAGAGGGACATCCTGGCTATCTTTGTCGCCAATGGCGCGGCCATCTCCAGAGTAAAAAATCAACGGGCGTAAGACACGGGTGGTCAACGCATCGCGCCCTTCGTTTGCGATACGCTTGTTGATCTCGGCTTGGGGTAGATCTTGCAGCTCGGGCTTGAGTGAAAAGCGTTCTTGATCAAGGCGATAACAAACAGCGGTTTGTTGATACACGTAGTGATCGGCTTTCAACACGTTGAGATACACACCTCTCACACCTTCGAGAGGATAGGTCTGACCGGGACGTACGGGTTGCAGTTGGACCAGCTCATCCCATCGATTTGTGACCTTTTCGAGATAGTCAAAGTAATGTCTGAGTGTGTGGCTGTCCTCAGGGTAAAACAATTTTATCGGCGGGAGGGGCTGCTTGGTCACCTCCATCTCGCGAAGACGGGTGATGAAGATGTTCTGGAGTCCTGTGAAGTGATCGGTGTGTGCGTGTGTGATCGCGATGTTGCGAAACGCCAACAGACGGCCTTCCAGGAAGGAGTTGAGCCCCTCACCAGCATCAAACAGTAGACGCAAGGGTTCGAGGTAGAGCCATGTGGAATACAGGGCTTTGGAGTAACCAAAGATCTTCATCAGCAGAACCTTCTCTCTCATCCACATCGACACGCGCTCTCTCACGGGGCACATGTCCAAGTGGCATCATATCGCTACGTTGCCCAAGGATTGGGACAAAGAGCATGTTGTCGACAATGTTACAGTTGAATGTATGGGACGAAGAAGCCAGACAGGCGGGAGTCACATGGCCTTACCAAACAAAGGGGTTTACTCAGCAGCAGGGAACGCGTCTGATTGGATGAACTCGGTCAGGTCACGAGCTATTTTCCAGATATCTCCGGCGCCGAGTGTGATCACGAGATCTCCAGGGCGGACTTCCTCAACCAATGTTTGGTAAATCTTTTCGTGACTATCGAAGTAACGGCAATTATGATGCCCGTGGTTGATGATCGCTTCACAGACTGTCTCGCCATTGATGCCTTCGATTGGCTGTTCACCAGCAGCATACACGTCACTCACACATAACACATCAACCTGATAGAATGAAGTGACAAACTCCTGAAACAGCTCGTTGAGACGTGAGTATCGGTGAGGTTGAAAGAGCGCAATCACGCGACGATCGAAGGCAGAGTTGGCACCTGCCAAGGTAGCCTTGATCTCTGCGGGGTGGTGCGCGTAGTCATCGACGACCATCACGTCTTTCTCGTTACACCAGATCTGGAATCGGCGTTGAATGCCACTAAACTCCTGAAGAGCCTCGCGAATCACCTCGACCTCGACATCCAATTCAAACGCCACTGCGCACGCCGCGAGACAGTTCAACACGTTGTGTTGCCCCAACATATGGAGAGTAAAACGACCGAGAGAGTCGCCTTTGTAGATCATCTCAAAGGAAGTCTCACCTGCACCATAGGTGATCGCGTTGGCTTGCAGATCCGCCTGTGTATTCAATCCATAAGTCACGTAACGTTTTTCCAACTTGGGGATCAACGCCTGGACTTCTTCATGATCCAAACAGATGATGTTGACGCCATAAAATGGAATTTTGTTCAGAAAATCCAGGTAGGATTGGCGCACTTCATCCATGCCACCAAAGAAATCGAGGTGTTCGGGGTCGATGTTGGTCACGATCCCAATCGTCGGCGACAAGCGCAAAAATGAACCGTCACTCTCATCGGCTTCTGCGACGAGAAACTCGCCTTTACCGAGGATCGCGTTACGCCCTGTTGCGTTGAGACGACCGCCGATCACGACGGTGGGATCGATACGTGCTTTTTCAAGGATCGACGCGATCAACGACGTCGTCGTCGTCTTTCCGTGCGTCCCAGCGACAGCGATCCCGTACTTCATGCGCATCAACTCAGCGAGCATCTCTGCACGTCGAATCACTGGAATTTTGCGGCGCTTCGCGGCATCCACTTCGGGGTTCCCACCGCGAATCGCAGAAGAAATGACCACAACGTCAGCCTGCGCGAGGTTCGCGACGCTGTGCCCAATGTGAATGGTCGCACCAAGCTCTCGCAGGTGCTTGGTGTTTTGGCCCTCGTTGAGATCTGAACCGGAGACCTCATAGCCAAGGTTAATCAACACCTCGGCAATACCGCTCATCCCAATGCCACCAATCCCGACAAAATGTATATGTTGGATCCTCTTTTGATACATATGATCATCTCCTAACAGAGGGCGTTCAAACAAAAAGATGCGCTAGAGTAGCGCGTGACCAACCAGATCGCAAGAAAAACCAACACATCCTCTTCTGCAAAGATGCTCGTCCTGTATACACCCTTGCACACTTCAGATCTTTGTGATGATATCACTTGTTTGGTATTTTGCGAAAAGACAGGCCTCCAAGAAGGCCATGACGAGAAAACAAGCAGCCCATCCTACAGAAAGGACATAGCAGGCCATGAAGTTCAAAGTATCCCACACCTTCCCTGTCTCCCGCACCTACTACGAAGAAAACGTCTTTTTTGATGATGACATCAATGAGCTCATCAACGAAGCCGTGAAGATCGGACACAAAACACCACAAGAGGTCAAAGAAGACGACGAGATCAAATACTACAAAAACCTGATCCGTCCTCAATTCGAATTACCCGCCGTGATGCGCAAAGCGCTCAAAGGTAAAGGCGTCGGCTACTACGAACATACAACCTACTTCAAAAAAGAAAACAGGGTGGAGTGGCGCATCGAGAGTGAGTTCTTCCCTGACAAGATCACAGGGCAAGGGGAGATCAAGTTCGTCGAGGTCGGTGACAACAAAACCGATCGCGTCGTCACAGGCGAGATGCACGCCAAGTTTTTCGGTGTGGGCAAGATGATCGAGAAGATGCTCGTCGACAATATCACCAAAAGTTACAACACCATCGCAGAGGTGACACACACCTGGCTCAAAGAGAACACTGAGGCAAAGTCGTGAGCTCCTCATCCTCGCTCCCCACCAAAAAGATCTTCAACGTCCTCCTGCTCCTCGTGGGTATGGCAGCGATGCTCTACTTCTGGCTCTGGCGCCCTCACAATGAATTACTCACCGTGGATGCACAACGCAAAGAGGCGATACAAGCCAAAGCCAAACACAAAGGGGCGTTTGCGCTCAAAGCCTTTTTGTCACGACTCACACGCTACCAACGAGCTGCACGCTCCCCTCTGATGTACATTCGCGCACGTAGGGCCATGCTCCTCGATCTACAAAACAACATCAACCCCGTGACCATCAGCGGTTCGTTTCGGAAACTGCTGCGTGAAGGTAGCCTCTCGGACTGGAAGCGAGCATCCAAAGAATGGCAAGAGGGACTGGCTGCACTAGAGTCGAAACTCCCAGAGATGCCGTTACGTTACCTGCGTGTCTTCCTCGCGATGTTTCAGGATGATCAAGAAAACCTGCGCCGTTGGAGCGAGGAACGCAAAGAGTTGGCTCCCCAAAAACGCCAGGAGCTGCTCACACACATCTGGCTCGGACACGCGGCCTTTTGGCGTGGAGCGCTATCACGAGCCCAACGCCACTACCAATGGGCCGACGTGCTCTTCTCCAAACATCCCGGCTGGCGTAAGTACACCAAGAAGAACTGGCGACTCCCCACGGAGTGGTTCTCCATGCACTACCACAGCGGATTGATCGCGCTGCTTCAAAAACAACCCAAGCGCGCTGTCGCTCACTTCCGCGCGCTCATCGATGAACGCACAAAAACGCAGCGCAACGCACACAAAGACAAACTCCTCTATCTGTCCCTCTTGTGGGGTGCAGAGGCAGCGCAGCGCGCTGCGCTACGCCCACTCGCACACAAGTGGTTACAGATCGCGTTGACGTTCCGACCTGATCCAACGCTCGCACAGCTCGCCCTCGCGCGACACTTTGAGACAAGCTCACCACAACGCGCCGCGCTCTGGCGACAACGCGTCATCCAATCGCGCTTTCCTCAACGTTACTCTTACACAGAGAGTCACTTGCTCGCACGTGCCCAACAACTCGTACATACACCCAACACCAAGGACACGAAGACCTTCTTCGCGCTCCTACGACGAAAACCCTGGCCACACCAGCTTCGCGCGCTTCAAAGTAAAGATACGCGCAAAAGTCGGTTTTTTCCCGCTCCAGACACTCTCTACAAGCGACTACAAGCGCTCCCCATTCCAAAAACCATCACAAAAAGTACGAGCAGACCGACGACATCCCCCACGAGCACACAAACGTCCAAACCGGACTCTTCAGGCAACACCGCACAAGAACATCGGCGCTCTCTTCGTCTGCTCCACGCGCTGGGTTTGATGAAGCGCTTTGCATACAAAGAAGCTCGTGGGGTCTTGCAGACGATTATACAAAAAGCACCAAAAGCACCGGCTCCTCATGCCTACTTAGGGCTCCTTGCCCTCCAACAGGGGAGCTGCCAACAAGCGCAGACGCACTTTCGACACGCGCTCTCCTTGCAACCAAAAGCCGCATACAACGCATATATGGCTTATACTTCTCTGTGTCTGGGGCAAAAGAAACAGGCACAGCGCTGGCTTAAAACGCTCAAAAGCTCTCCCAAGTGGTACAAAACAATCGGTTATCTGATGCGTTTACAGGCCAACAAAACGTTCAAAGCCTCTGCCCTCAAACGGGTCAGTTTTTGGCGATGGATGATGAGCTATAGGGGGATGTTGACCAAGCAAGATCCCCATTTGCTTTTACAAGCGCGTGTCTGGTGTCTCTATCCCCAAATACGAGGCAAACAACACGAGGCATGGCAGATCTTTCAATCCTGGCTCGTCTCGGACAAATCAGGTTCTCGCTGGAGTCTCTCCACACTCCTGCGCAAGAGCAACATCCTCGAAGCTCACTACCGCCGCCTCAAACAACCCAAAAACGTCCGTCTATACAACGCACAGCGAACGTTCCTCAGCAGGCTGTTGCGCGCCTTTCCTCACCAACGTTATCTGCTCGAACAAACCTACTACAGCCATCAATGGGGCATTGTCTCCCTCCAACTCGACTGAACCCCTCGACAAAAAAACAGAACACTTTCCAAGACCCCCTGCGTTGATTACATTGATCCCAACGTACATGTCAGTTCTACTCATCAAGCAGGAGGAGACAGTGAATCAACTCACAAAACGATCAAACAGGTGCAGACGAGTCTTACTCACCGGATGGGTATGCCTGTCACTGTTCATCATACACAGTCCCTACTCATGGGCCGAAGACAACAAAAAAGAAGAGAATAAATCAACCTCTGATGACAAGAAGAAAAAGCCACTGCTTCCAACGATTCCGAGCAAAGAGAGCAAGGAGAAGAAACCATCCGTGTGGTCCAAGATGGTCAAGAGCATGGGCAAGATCGTCCCAAAAGGGGTGAAAAAATCGTGGAAAAAGACGACGAAAAAGTGGCAGCAGACTGTCGAAGTCTACAAAGCGATGAGGAAGCTCCTAAAAGAAGGCGATGATGAGCGCAAAGACCGCCTAAAGAAGGAGAAGAAACGGCTCTCGAAACAACAATGGCAGGATCGCGACCACATCATCGAGAAACGTATCCTTCAACAATATCAGCTGGAGCTGTGGCAACGTTCATGCCACGCAGGCTCGGCAACAGCCTGTATCTCATGGGCACAGAAACGCCCAAAAGAGATCAAACCCTGGCGGCTGCTCCGCAATATCTGGGTGAGACGCAAACAGTGGGAGCGTATCATGCCGATCTGCGAACGTCTGACACAGATGAAGCAGGCACAGCTCGAAGACTACCTCTGTTACGCCCGTTCACTCGTCGCTCTCAACCGGGCCAAGAAGGCGCTCGTGATCTTTCAGGCGCTTCACAAAAATTACCCAACCCACGGTGACATCCAGCTCGCACTTGGACAAGCGCATCTGACACAGAAAGAGTTCAAGCAAGCACAGACAGCCTGTCTACAAGCGACCAAGTCCATGCCCAAAGATCCCATCACCTGGAATTGTTTGGGCGCCTCCTTGCGCACCTCCGATAAGATGAAGGCACTTCGCGCGTATTACAAAGCCTGTACACTCGGACACGGGGCGTCCTGTAGTACAGTCCTCTCACTGCGACCGAGTGGATTTCGTGGACTCGTATGGTGGAGCACAACAGTCGCACGAATTAGCGCGATGGGCATCTCCAAGACAACGCTCTCACAGAGCTGCTATCTCGGCCTCGCCTCCTCTTGCAGTCAGCTCGCCATCCAACATCGCGCACGCGCCAAACGACTGGCTTCTTATAAACGCGTTGAGCAAGCGGAGTGGTGGTATCGTCGCGCCACGCAGATTGCGCCCAAAGAGGCGATCAACTGGCGCGCACTCGGTGTCTTTCTCTCAACACGCAAAAAATGGAAACAAGCCTGCCCTGCTCTCCAACGTTCCCTCCAACTCGACGCCAAACAACCAGTTATCTGGCGAAAGCTCGGAGAATGTCACAAAGCCCTCGCCAAACAAATCATCTCACAGTCCACACAAGCACACCGCAAAGCCTGCGCACTCGGGCAGCATCTCTCCTGCCGCGCGATCAAATTCTACAAGCAATAAGACCGTCTCCTACACAAAAGTTGTTTGACATGTTTTGCGCAGTGGTTACGTTTTGTGTGGATGAAGGGCACAGAAAGTGTCCCATCAGAGAGACAATAATACGTGTCTATCCATAGAGATAGCCACATATAATAGACTATAGATTCAACCTACATTGTACAAGGCAGTCGAATCGCCTGCCTAAGATGTCCCTCACAGGACATCGTCGTGGCATCCACACGAGTAGGATACGTGCGACCGCTCGCACCGTATGAGGAGATAGATTGATGAACTTCGATAAGTTGACCACAAAGAGCCGCCAATCCCTCGGTGAAGCACAGATGGCAAGTGTTCGATATGAGCACGCAGAGGTCACGCCCATCCACTTATTGTCAGCGCTGCTTGCCGACAACCAAAGCCCCGTTCAATCATTACTCCAACGCCTTGGCATCCCACTGTCCGACATCCAAGCTGAGGTCGACACCAAACTGCAACGTATGCCAAAGGTCTCAGGAAGCACAGAGCGCTCCTTCTCACGTGCCATTCAACAAGTCCTCGAAGAGGCTTTTCGTCAGGCCGATACCTTTAAAGATGATTACATCGGACAAGATCTGCTGTTCTTGGGGATCGTCAAAAAACCTGGCGACATCGCAGCACTGCTCGATAAGTTTGGTCTCAACTTCGAGAAGGTCCGCGACGAGTTCAAACAAATCAGAGGCTCACGTCGTGCCCAAGACCCCGACGCAGAAGGAAAATACCAGGCGCTTGAGAAGTTCTGCCGGGATCTTACAGACCTCGCCAAACGCGGTAAGTTAGACCCCGTGATTGGACGAGACGAAGAAGTCCGCCGCGTCCTCGAAGTCCTCGCCCGCAGGACCAAAAACAACCCCGTCCTGATCGGCGAGCCGGGTGTCGGTAAGACCGCCATCGTAGAAGGGATCGCTCGACGCATCGCCGAAGGTGACGTCCCCAGTGGTCTCGAAGAGTTGCGCATCCTCTCACTCGACCTCGGCGCGCTGATCGCCGGCGCCAAATTCCGCGGTGAGTTTGAAGAGCGCCTGAAGACCGTCCTCGAAGAGATCGAAGAGAGTGAACAGACCATCGTCCTGTTTATCGATGAATTGCACACACTCGTGGGAGCAGGCGCCGCAGAGGGCTCGATGGACGCCTCCAACATGCTCAAACCAGCACTCGCACGAGGTGAACTCCACTGTGTTGGCGCCACGACACTCGATGAATACAGAAAACACATCGAAAAAGACGCCGCACTCGCACGACGCTTTCAACCCGTATTTGTCGGCGAACCAAGTGTCGAAGACTCCATCCAGATCCTGCGCGGTCTGAAAGAGAAATACGAAGTCCACCACGGGATCCGCATCAGGGATGCAGCCCTCGTCGCCTCTGTCCAGCTCAGCAACCGCTATATCAGCGACCGCTTCTTGCCTGACAAAGCGATCGACCTGATGGACGAAGCCGCCTCTCGTATCCGCCTCGAAAGTGATAGCCTGCCTTCCGAGCTCGATGCCATGCAGCGCAAACTCATCAACCTCGAGATCGAGCGACAAGCGCTCAACAAAGAGAAAGACCAGGCCAGCAAAAAGCGACTGTCACTTGTCGAAACAGAGATGCGCAAGATCCAGGGTGCATTCGAGATCGAGAAGAAAAAGTGGGAGAGCGAACGCAACGCCATCCTCGACGTCCGACGACTCAAAGAAGAGATCGACAAGACCCGCACACAGCTCGACCTCGCCCAACGTCGAAATGAGCTGGATCGCGCCGCAGAGCTGAAGTTCGGTGTGTTGCCAGAGCTTGAAAAACGACTCCAACTCGCAGAAGCCAACATCTCTGACCTGCAACGAGATGGCTCTTACCTTCGCGAAGAGGTCTCCGAAGAAGACATCGCACAGGTCGTCTCTCGCTGGACAGGTATCCCCATCTCCAAAATGCTCGAAAGCGAACAGATGAAGCTGCTCAAAATGGAAGAGCGCCTTGGCGAACGCGTTGTCGGACAAAAAGACGCGCTGGTCAAAGTCGGTGACTGCATCCGGCGCGCTCGTGCCGACCTCACCGATGAGCGTCGCCCACTCGGCTCGTTCCTCTTCCTCGGCCCCACAGGTGTTGGAAAGACCGAGCTGGCGAGGAGCCTCGCGGAGTTCTTATTTGATGACGAGGACAACATCGTACGCATCGACTGTTCGGAATACATGGAGCGACACTCTGTGTCCCGCCTCCTCGGTGCCCCTCCGGGGTATGTCGGCTACGAAGAAGGCGGTCAACTCACAGAACCGATCCGCCGACGTCCTTACTCTGTCTTGTTGTTTGACGAGGTGGAAAAGGCGCACAGAGAGTTCTTCAACGTATTGCTGCAGCTGCTTGACGAAGGACGCCTGACAGACTCACAGGGTCGTGTCGTCGACTTTCGCAACACCATCGTCATCCTGACCTCGAATATCGGCTCGGAGGCGATTCAAAATGAGACAGACCCCGAGAAGATGGAGCATATCGTCAACACAGCGTTGTACCAACACTTCCGTCCGGAGTTTCTCAACCGACTCGACGAGACGATCATCTTCCACTCACTCGGCAAGGAGCACTTGAAGAGGATCATCGACATTCAACTCAAGCGTTTTGAGAAGCGTCTCCAACGTCGTCAGCTCAACGTCGACGTCTCAGAAGCCGCCAAAGAAGTCATCATCGACGCCGGGTACGACCCCAGCTTTGGTGCCCGACCGCTCAAACGTGCGATTCAACGGCTGATCGAGGCGCCCCTCGCGAAGAAGATCCTCGCCGGCGAGTACGCACCTGACAGCACCGTCGACATCGACGCCCGCGCTGGCCAGATCGTCTTCCCCAGCACCCCCGAAGCATAATCCCCAACAAACGTCCTACTTTGTCCCCTTAAGCGCCCGCAAACGCCGCTCAATCTGCTTCCTCTCTGAGGGATACGCAGGTTGCGCGGCGAGCGCTTTGCGATAATACGCGACAGCCTTCTTCACGTCGCCGCTTCCGGCATATCCCTGCCCGATATAATCCAACAACTCGTAGTACTTTGGGTTGATGGGTTCGAGCTTCTTCCCAAGCGCCAGCGCCTCTTTCCACTTCTTCTTTCCAAGCAAAGCAGACACCCGCTTGAGATCTTTGCGAAACGATTTGTATTGTTTGTATGGCTTGCCAAACAGTGGATCTGCCGGAAGCGTTGTTTTAGGGAGCGGCTTGTCAAAAGCGTGCATATCAAAGGCGACAAACTTTCCGAGCTGATGGGGTGAGG
Source organism: Deltaproteobacteria bacterium (assembly GCA_002731275.1). GTDB lineage: Bacteria > Myxococcota_C > UBA6777 > UBA6777 > UBA6777 > UBA6777. The sequence continues at coordinate 445,407 of PCBK01000052.1, forward strand.
CAGAGACCCACATCCTCATCAGATCCATGTCGAAGATCACACTGTGTGTCGCGATCAACGCGTTGAGTGATGAGCGGTTGCCCAATCCAACATCCTTCCCTCCCTGTCCACGTCGATCACGTAGAATCTTCGCGCTCTTGGCTGCATCAATCAACCCATGTTTACGCTTGGTCAGCGTATCGATCCGCTGGTATCGTGCAAGAGAGGTCCCACTCGCCTTGTACTTTTTGACCTCTGGATCGTTCGCAAATACAGGACTCAAAAAGTGATTTGCGACGAGGATGCGTTTGTCTTTGGCTTTGCGTACAGCACACTTTGCAGGGGACTTTTCGACAACGATGAACGTTCGCTCTTTTTGGCTCCCGATCAAAAATGAATCTGAAACAAAGACCTTCGCCTTGCAGATGATATCAGTCGCCTGTTTGAGATCTTTGGCGTATTGCAGGACCTGCCGCGCAACCAACGAGATCGGCATCCCACTCCCACCACGTCCCGAAGCATGGCCTGCATACATTGAGATCGACAATCCCGCCTTATTCATCCCGGACACTGCGCCCAAGAAGCCAGACCAACCGACCGTGACAAAAGGAATACCTTTGTCCGGCTTCATGTAAGCGACGACCTTGTGGACGTCAAACGAGCGCGCCGTCTCAAAGTCAAAGTTCCGCCCAGAGATCATGTGCCCTTGTGCTGTCCGATCCCCCCAAGCCGCAAATCCAGTGCAACCAGAGGCGCTCACAAATGGCGTATCCATGATCAAGTGAGAGATGTCATGTGCGGCGTGGTAGTTCATGTATTTATTGTACACAGGACCGAGATAACCGTGATTACGTGGCGCTCCCAACGAGAGCCCATACAGCATCATCTTGTGTTCTTGCGTCAGGTGTTCGTGCAAGGAGCAGTTGTAGTAGGCCACAAATGTACGAACCATCCGAAGGATAAGAGCATTTGGGATCTTTTCAACGACAGTCCCTAAAAACTCATCCTCCTGGATACCCAACAGATCGTACGTCAAGCGACCATTGCTGTATCCCATGGTGAATGGATCACCTTCCAGGTAGAGCATCCAGATCCCCTCACGTTTCTCCAACCAAGAACGCCCCAGGATTTTTCGCTTGCCGACAGTCCGTACTTTCTCTTTGAGGATCGGCGGTGTCCCCTTCATGGTGGGCTCCGGCGCGACACACCAACGTATGATCACTTCGGACGTACCAGCCATTCCCAACATCAACAAGATCAGTACAATCCCACCCCACTTGAGGATGCGAAGAAAACGCTTCATCGATCAGGACCTTTCACTTTGGGAGTCTTTTTGTTTGTGGAGGGCTTATTTTGCTTTGCAGGTCTCGGCAGAGAGCGAGGAGATCGCAGGAGGAGGATGGAACAAGCCGACAGGTTCAACTGCTTTAAAGCTACCACTTGTGTCACCATTTTCAATCCCACCGACAAAGAGCAGTTGCCCTGTCGTCAAGAGAGTCGAGGTGTGCCATGCCCTCTTCGCGAGGGGATTTCCACTTTCCAAACGTTGTAGACAAAACGTAAACGTGTTGTCCTGCTTTGTGTATTGCAATAACAACACATCATCGTTGAATGCGGGCGGTCCACCTGTCAATTTGGAGTATCCACCGACAAAAACGATGCGGTTATCAAGCAACTTGGTCGCGGTGTGTTGCACACGTGCACCGGAGGAGCGGAAGGTCACATCCGAATAAAAATCGGCGTCTGTTAGCAAGCGGCAGTCCCACTTCCCCCCCGCACGAGAGCACAACTCTGCGGTGTTGTGGAGTTCGCGAAACTCCAGGTTGCTCGTACCTTTTTGGGCATAAGCGCCTCCAACGACCAACACGTTATCTTTGTCCAAGACGCTGACAGAGTGGCCAGCGCGGGGTTTTTGGAGGGCGAAAGCGTTGCTTCCACTGGCGCTGATTTGGATATTTCCGCCACTGATGTCCGCCATCGAAAAGTACCAGAGGTGTTTGTTCGTGACAAAGGCTGTTTCAGCAGTACTGTACGCCAACCCCCCAGCCAACACCACTCCTTGACTCACCTTATCCGCCCCTTCCAACGCAGAAGCTGTAAACAAACGAATTTGTGCTTCCTCTTTGGCGCACTCCGAGATCGCTCGACCGACACAGACTCCCCCGACAGGGAACAACAAGCGATTTGCGTCAGCGGCTGGACGCAACGCCAAGACTCTCTGATCGACCTTTTGAAAGAAAGTCTCTGTCGTCTCTTGCGGTGTAGAGAGCTGCCACGTCTGCTCATTGTTGTTGTAATTCACAATATTTGAAGAGGCGATCTTTCCGTCGAGTGTTTGGCCCCCAAGGAGTAACACTTGCGACCCAAGGAGCGTCGCTGAATGGAAGACTGTATCAAGCGCTTCCAGCTCCGTATATGTGTCTGTAGATGGAGAGTACAGGAGTGTTTTGGCCGCCGTACCTGAAGTGGTGATACCAAACAGACCATTTGCCAAGTCAAACGCGATCTGTTGTGCGCCTCCGGAGATAAGCAGGCTTCCATCGGGAAGAGAGGTTACGCTGTGTCCAACACGAGGTAACGCCAACTCTTTGCCCCCGACTCTCCACGATGTCAACGAACCAGGCGCAGAGAGTACGACTCTCGCAGCGAGCGTCTGGCAGGCGACATTGAGCGGCGCATGTCCTGAGGCGATGGGCGCGCTGACGCCATCCGCTTCCTTTTGGGTATCTTCGAAAAGCTCGACGAGCAAGAAAGCAGCTGTGTCTGGATAGAGGTTGGTGGGCTGGTTCTTGATCGACTTGAGCAGGCTGTCACAGTCAAAGGAGAGCGCATCCAAAGAAACGCCAGCTTCGGCTTTTCCAACGACCTTCTGGAGTCCTGCGAGCGCCTGACTGTCTCCCCCTTGAAGTACAGACAGCGGAACAATTCTCATACGCACAACATGTGCAGGTTGGATCGCGATGGGGCTCTGGATCGCCAACTTCAGCTCAGGTGGCCCGCAATTGACGATCGCCAAGAGAGCGAAACAATAGAAGAGGGGCAGACAAACACGTTGGATGATGGTCTTCATTTTCCCTCTCCGACAACATCGATCTGCACGATCTTGGGACGGAATCCGCTTGGAGGTGTATTGGCGAGGATCACCGCTGCAGTGACGCCACCAGCGATCAGGACTGCGCCTCCTCCAACAGCCGCCCATACCCAGGGCTTGATCCCCGGCTTTGGCTTCACAGGCACCCGCTCTCGTGGTTTGATGACGCGTCTGCGTACAATCACTCTTCGCTTGACGATGCGTGGTTTGGGTTTCTTTTTGAGAGAGACTTCGAAGGTCTTTTTGCGCCAGCGCTCGATCGAAAAACGTTGCTCTTTCTTCAAGTAGCCAGGCGCTTGCATCAACAATGTCAAGTTTGTTTTGGTCGTCTTAAGCGGCAACTTGACCTTTTGCCAGCCCAGCTTCCCTTGCTCGTCCTTGCGTTGAATGGACACAGTCGCCTTTTTTGGCAGACCTTTCAGGGTCAATATGGAGGGTGTGTTCGGACAGATCTCGGAGAGCGTCTTCGCCTCACGAAAGCGTCCGGGGAGCAGTCTGTTGACCCGCCAGCGTTTCCATCTCTTGGGGACCGTCGCGAGTTTATCCTGAAGCGTCTTCAGCACCCGACAGGCTGCGCGTGGTTGTTTGTCCGCGAGGGCGAGCTTGGCGAGATGGTAATAGATGTCACACTCCCCAAGAACAAGGAGATGTTTCGCACGTTTTGTCGGTGTTCTTCGCTTCTTAAGCAGCGAGAGTGTCTTTTCAAAAGATGCGTATGCCTGACGACGCAATTGTTTGCGCGCGTCTTTCTTCAGCGACCTTTTTTTGGCGCGACGATAGAATTTCCGAGCACGAAAATATTCTTTCTCAGCGGGGTCTTCATAGCTTTGAGCGAATCCATCGTCCACTGCCCCACACAGCAACGCGACAAACAAACATACCGCCCACAAACGACATCTACACATTATATACAATCCAACAAAAACAACTCAGCCCATCAAATCGACGAAACAGAGCATAAACAGGTGAATCTGGTTGATTGTGACTCAACAAGTTGGCTTCGAGGTGATCTTGGCATATACAGCGCGGAAAAGCAAATCATTGCGACGCAAGCATGAGCGCAATGTCTTTGAAGATCAGACGTGTAGTCTTTTCCCTCTGAAGGCAAACAGCGTGGGCACTACTTGTATTTTTTAGGACAGATTTTCCAAGGAACATTCCGACGACACTGGCATTCGTCGATCTGCTTGGTGACTTCTTTTTTGCGCACAGAGCGAGGGAACATTTTCATGTACCAAATGTAGCGCGTCTCAGCACGCTTCCACCGTCGCCTGTTGTAGTGTTTTTCGGCGTCTTCCAGGTACTTACGAGCCTTCAGGTGTCGCTCCTCCCACTTCTTCAACTTTTTACGGAAGTGCTCCTGCGCTGCGCTCCCCTCGAGTAATTTGAGCAACCCTGCGGTTTCTTCATTGAGAGCATGTAGGCGCTCTTCCCTGTGTAGCTTGCGTGCTTTCTCCCATCCCTCAACGGCCTTCTTCAGGCGTTGGACCCACTGACGAGTCTGTTTGCTCTCAACGCCAATCTCCTCCTTCCAAGAAGAGGATGTGTTGAGCTTCTGCCAGCGCTCATTGAGCTTGGTGAATCGTCTCAACGCGTTGGACAATTTCCCTTTCGCGAGCTGCTCTTTGGCGCGCTCAAATTGTTTGTGTGTGCGTTTGTAGGTTGCTGAATCCTTCACAAAAGAGTCCAACTTCTTCTCATCGGGGAGCGTCTTCCCTCCCCCGGACTTAAGCCACGTCCATGACTTCGACGCACGCAGTCGCTTGGCCTCTTTGGCGTAGGTCTTGATCACGCGCTTTGTCGTGCGTGTTTCTTCCAGGATGTTCTTTTTGAGGATTTTTTGGATCTCGTCATGCACACCAGGGATCGCCGAATAATCGCGAACCAACGAAGTCAGAGCTTTTTTGGCGTCGCGGCTCTTTTTGGCCTTGATGGACGCAGAGAGCTGTTCGAGCAATTTTCGACTCTTCGCCTCGCGATCCTGTTCGATACGGCGAATTTTCTGGCGCAATTGGCTCTTTTGGGTCTTTGACGTGTCGAGCTTCAAGGCTTTTTTGTACAGCTTAACCGCCTCTTCGGGGTAGTAGGGCTCAAGAGACTTCCCAGCCTTCACGTACGCACCGGGCAGCGATGGGTCTGGCTTAAAGACAGGGCCTTTTTTGCCCGCCTTAAAAAACGTCCGGTAACTTTTTCGTGCTTTGTCATGGGCATTTCGTTTGAGCAAGAGACTCAAATCACCGGAGAGCTGTAGAGCGGCTTTCTTGCGCTGCGCGAGGTTGGCTTCGAGTTTGTTGAGGAAGGCCTCAAATTGCTTCTTTTTGACAGGTTCGAGCTTGGCGCTCTTGAGGTATTTTTTGTACTCTTTGACAGCGCTATAGATCAGCTTTTTGCGAATGAGCGCGACACCCAACGACTTGTAAATTTTGGGATTGTAGTACTTGGAGGAGGATTTCCATTGCTTCGAGCGCGTCATCTTCCGCCAAAGCGCGATCGCCTTGGAATAATCCTGGTTGTTAAACGCCTTGATTCCTTCAGCCTGAAGCTGAGGCAACTCGGGCATCTTCTGGGGCTTTTCCCTTACAACAACGACCTTCGTTTGGGGAGGCTGAACCGCTCGATAGATAAGCCATCCGATACCACCAAGAAGCGGAACCATCGCGGCAAGAAGCGCCCAACGCCACTTTTGCAAAAAGCTCTGTTCAGCGTCATCTTCCAGAAACGGCTGGTATGCTGTCTCCCAATGTTTCCGAAGCGCCTCATCCGCACCTGTGTCCTCTTCGACCAGGATAGAGGCGGCAGCTTCGAATTCCTCCCAGGCGTCAGAGATCGTCGCGGGACGAGCTTCAGGCTTCTTCGCGAGCATCCGCATGATAAAGATCTCCAGCGCTGTGCCTGAAAATTCTTCGCGGATATCGCCCAGTTTAGGAGGGTTCTTTGTCAGGATTGCGACCATCTGCTCAGCGACGGTCGGCTCTTCGATGGGTAGCTCACCTGTCAACATCTGGAACAGAATCACACCGAAGGCATAGATGTCGACTGCAGCCGTAAGATCCGAAGAGGATTTGCGGGTGAGCTGTTCAGGAGCGAGATAAAAAGGTGTTCCGAGAACGGTCCCAGTACGTGTGAGTTTTTGTTGACCTTCTTCGAGTTCGGACTCTTGGATCTTCGCGATCCCGAAGTCGAGCACTTTGGCGAGTGGGATATCATTGTCTTCACGTGGGACGAGAAAGACGTTGGAGGGTTTGAGATCGCGGTGAATGATGTTGGCGTCGTGTGCGGCCTGTAAGCCGGCACACATCTGCTTAACGATACCAATCGTCCGAGAAATAGGGATCTGCATCCCGATATGATCTTCGATGTACTCTTCGAGGTCACGCCCCTTGAGAAATTCGAGGACCATGTAGAAGCCGATCCCTTTTTGGTGTCCAAAGTCGAGGACTTGGATGACGTTCTCATGGTTGAGTTGACTTGCCGCCAGCGCTTCGGTTCGAAAGCGTTCGATCACCTCACGTTTGTGGGTCAAGTCAGCGCGTAAAAGTTTGACCGCGACGGGGCTATTCAGCATCTTGTGGCGGGCTAAGAAGACGACCGCCATCCCCCCTTCGCCGAGTTGTCTTTCGAGGACCCAGTGGTTGATCTGCATGCCAACCAACGTCGAAGGATCCCTCGAATGATCACACTCTTCACACACACCAACATTGTCGGGATTTTCATGCCCACACTCTGTACATTTCCACATAAGGATCTCAACCTTCCTCAAATGAGCGCTCTTTCACGATCCACTATCGTAAGAACACATAGACATCACGCAGCATACTCATCCCACGATGATCATTCAACTCCGTGTGTCACGCAGACGACACACCACAACCTCTTATTGTCATGATATTGACCTGATCAGGCAACTTGTTGTCTCGTAATCTCCAAGAAAGATACACTCGCTCCCTTCGTGGAGCGTAGGTGAGGCAGAGAATACTGTATCGAGCTGCTCTTTTTACGGCATGCCAACAAAACACAAGCTGTTGTATCTATGAGATACGAAAAAGAAGCACCACGGTCAAGATATCCATATCCTCGCCAACATTGACAGAAACGAGTGAGATTTCTATGATGCAAGTTCTGTCGTCAGCCCGCGACCAACAGGCAAGAGAACCGCAAGGATAGATGATATGGCAAGGATGAGTGATGATGGGCGTGTGGCCATCACAGGGATGGGGATCATTTCATGTTTGGGTACAACGCTCGACGAAGTATCCCAAGCCCTCCAACAAGGACAAAGTGGCATCGTCGTTGACGACGAACGCAAAGAGCGGGGGTTCCGTTCAGCGTTGACAGGGAAACGTCCAACGCTAGACTACCGAGCATATGGACTCGGTCGCAAACAGCTCAAGTCGATGGATGATCCAGCACGCTTTGCATACGTCGCAGCGCACCACGCGCTCGAAGATGCAGGTTGGTCACATGATGAGCTCGCCTCTCACCACGCAGGGATCGTCTTCGGCAACGACTCTTGTGTACGTGCCTCTGTCGAAGGTATCCGTCGCATGGAGGAGAGAGGTGATACCAAGCATATCGGCTCAGGTGCGATCTTTCAGGCTATGAACTCAACAGTCACCATGAATTTATCGACCCTTTTTGGGCTCACAGGTGCAAACTGGTCCCTCAGCGCAGCGTGTGCGAGCGGTGCGCACGCCATTGGACAAGGTTTTATGTTGATCCGCTCGGGACTTCAGAAGGTGATGTTATGTGGAGGTGCCCAAGAGATCACATGGCAAGGGATGGCAGCCTTTGACGCGATCAACGCATTCTCCACCAACCACGCGCACCCGACCCAAGCATCTCGTCCTTTTGACCGATACCGCGATGGACTCGTCCCCAGCGGTGGTGCAGCCTGCCTCATCCTCGAAGATATGGCCTTTGCAAGATCCAGAGGCGCCCGTATATATGGTGAGATCGCCGGATACGGCTTCTCCTCTGATGGACATCACCTCTCCAAATCCCAACCTCTTGGTGGACAACGAGCGATCCAACAAGCACTACACACGGCACAATGTCTCCCCGAAGACATCCATTATATCAACGCTCACGCCACATCGACACAACACGGTGACGCCAACGAAGCGAGCGCGATCGGTAAAGTCTTCTCCACCTGCCCACCTCTCTCATCGACGAAGTCAATGACCGGACATGAGTGCTGGATGGCTGGTGCCAGCGAGATCATCTACTCATGTCTCATGGCAAGAGACCACTTCCTCGCCCCCAATATCAACTTCATTGAACCTGACGAACACACACAGCACCTTGACATCGTCACGCAAACAAGAGAGGCCAAGATACAAACCTTCTTGAGCAACTCATTTGGCTTTGGCGGAACCAACGCCGCCCTCATCGTCAAAAGCTTGCTCTGACAATCGCAAATCCATCGATACACGCGCTATAAAGGAAAGGTGATGAGCCAACAAGACGTTATCTCCAAGATCCACGCGATCCTCACCGAAGAGTTTGAAATCGAACCTGAACTGCTTCGCCAAGATGCCCACCTCTACGAAGACATCGAGCTCGACAGCCTCGACGCGGTCGATCTCGTCGTCTCCCTTGAGAAGGCGTTCTCGATCAAGATCGCCGAAGAGACGATGCGTCAAATCCAAACCCTCCACGAGCTCTGCGAGATGGTCTCCTCCTCCCTCCCCTCCTGATCTTCCTGTCGAAATTTTGATATCCCAACACCCTCCGTCTACAATCACATATTGATATGGAGCCCCTGCTCCTGTCTGGAGGACCTTTACATGGTCCAAAAGTATCAAGTTTGGAAAAGGATGGATTGTCGTTATGTATCGTTTTGCGGATCAGATCGAAGTACGTGTCGATCGACGCCACATTTTGTTCTTCGTGATAGGTGGTGTTGTGTGGACACTTATCGCATTTTTCTTTGGGATGATCGCCTCTGGCAGTGGCAAGCAACGTCCCGTAGAGCGAGGACTCGCCGCTCTTGGATGGCTAGACAAAGAAGCGCAGTCATTGCAATCGAGCCGTATCACGTTCTCCAAACCTCCAACAGCTCCCCGACGCACACAGCTCGCACACAACACTCCAACACCCCACTCCCCTCCCGCTCACAAACAAAAAAGACGACGCGATAGACACTCTCAGCGCAGAAACAACGACGTGATCGAACCAGTCCGTCGTCACAAGATCGTCAAAAAGAGACCAACCCGCCGAAAGAAGCCCAAGAGACGCACGAAACCCAAACGCAACGCGCACAGGATAGCTCTTCAACGCGCTCTCCAACCGAGCGACAATCGCGACAGCAAAACATCACAAAACCTGTCCAACCTCTTGCTCGGCAAACATAAACGAAAAACACAGCGCGTGCGTCCCCCAAAACCCCGTAAAGGCAAAAAGAAGTACACCATCTCTTTGCGCTTGCCCAAAAACAGACGAAAAGTCATGCGCCTTTACAAACGCCTTCAACAGCTCGGACACCAACCTCTCCTACTCAAGGTGTCCACTATCTACGGCAAACGTTTCCGCATGACCCTTGGGCGCTTCTCCACCCGACGTGAAGCCTATTCATTTGCGAGGAAAATCCGTAGGCAAGTCAAAGTCTCCAGTGTCCTGAGACATCTCCGCTGATCCCCCTGTTCCATCCGCTCATTAAGCCATCACAAAACACGATCCAGCAAAGACCTGGAAACATCATACCAACAGGAAAAGTAAGCATCCCCCACCTTCAAGAGACACCTCATAGAGGGACTTTCCACAATCGCTCAGAACAACAAACAACCCCAACTGTTCTTGTCGTGACTTACATATCGATCCGTTCGACCCAGCCTTCAGGTCCGGCAGTTCGGCCGTACTGAATATCCAAGATCGTTTTGTACAACCGCGCAGAGAGTTCGCCAGTCCCACCATCGGCGACTTGGTAAGTCTCCCCTTGGTAGACAAACTGCTTGACGGGTGCGATGATCGCAGCAGTACCACAACCAAAGATCTCCTTCAACGATCCGTCCTTCGCGGCCTCAACGACTTCATCGATGCTCAACAACCGCTCGGAGACATGAACCCCCCACTCTTTGGCAAGCTGCAACACAGAATCCCTTGTAACACCCGGCAAAATACTCCCAGTCAGTGGGCTTGTGATCAGCTCATCGTTGATACGGAACATGATATTCATCGTACCGACTTCTTCGACGTACTTGCGTTCACGCGCATCCAACCACAACACTTGTGAACACCCTGCATCTTGGGCTTCTTTTTGTGCGACAAGGCTGGCCGCGTAATTTCCGCCAGTCTTCGCTTCTCCTGTCCCACCTGCGACAGCGCGGACATAATTGTCGCTGACATAGATGGAGATAGGGTTAAACCCTTCTGGGTAGTAAGCTCCAACAGGACCGAGCAAAATGTAGAAGAGATACGTGCTCGAAGGACGTACGCCCAAGAAAGGATCGATCCCGATAACAGTGGGACGGACATACAGCGCGCAGCCTTCGTCTGTGGGGATCCAATCTTGATCGATACGAATGAGTTCTTTGAGCCCTGCGATCGCCTTTTCGACATCAAGCGCGGGGATCTGCAATCGCTTACAAGAGCGGTTCATACGTTCAAAGTTCTTTTGATAGCGGAAGAGGTTGATACCTCCTCCTTCAGCCCGGTAGGCTTTCAAACCTTCGAAGACCTGCTGGCCATAGTGCAAAACGGTCGCGGCAGGATCGAGACACAGCGGCTGGTGAGGTTGGATACGTGGATCGTGCCAGCCTTTCTCGGTACTGTAGTTCATGAGGAACATGTGATCGGTGAAGTGTCGACCAAACCCCAAAGAAGCACTGTCACGGGGAATGGGCTTACGATTCGCTTCATCTACCAGTTCGATACGGATGTTATGTTCCATTGTGACTCCTGCTCATTGGCAAGCTCTCGCACAAAAGGTGCGGAGACAAAGGGTAGAATTTAGAATGGATGGACCAGGTGTTTACTTCGAAGTCTTGGGGCAAAGGGACGTATACTCGAATCAAAGAGAATGGGGAAACAGTTTGTCCATTGCGGCAGGAAATCGAATCAAAGGGTGAAACAACACACAGTCCCAAAAACGAATAGGGTTTTGTACCCAACGATTGGTTATGTTTTCCGAAGGTTCGGGCCTTGTGTCTGCTGTAACATTCACTTGGCAGGCTCGGTTCTTGTGTCCAGCTTGGTCACGAGTGTTCGTAGGATCGGGCCTTATGCCTGTTGCTGCATTCGCCTTATCGACGCAGCCTTCATGTCTGTGACAGCGTTCGCCTTGTGGGCGCGGCCTTCGTGTCTGTTGCTACGTTCATTTTATCGACGCAGCCTTCATGTCTGTTGCTACGTTTGCAGTGTCGGCTCAGCCTTCATGCCTTTTGCTACGCTTACAGTGTCGACTCAAACTTTGTGTTCAGTTTGGTCACGAGTGTTCGTAGGGTCGGGCCTTGTGTCCGACCATAAACACATTGTCTTTGTCGACCTAGCCTTGCTGCTGTGCGTACTGTTGTTGCATCTGAATGTACTGTTGTAGGTACTGCTGTTGTTGGTCCGGTGCCATCTGCGAAAAGTGCTGTTGCTGCTCTGGTGACATCTGCGCGTACATCTGCTGCATGTATTGTTGTTGTAGCTGTGCTTGTTGCTGTTGCATTTGGATGTATTGTTGCAGGTATTGTTGTTGTTGGTCCGGTGCCATCTGCGAAAAGTGCTGTTGCTGCTCAGGTGACATCTGTGCGTACATCTGCTGCATGTACTGTTGTTGTTGTTCAGGTGAAAGTCCTACCTGCTGTTGCTGTGCAGGTGCTTGCTGTTGCTGTGCAGGTGCTTGCTGTTGCTGTGCAGGTGCTTGTTGTTGTTGGACAGGCGCTTGCTGTTCGGCAGGTGCTTGCTGTTGTTCGGCAGGTGCTTGCTGGGCAGGTGCCGGATCATTTGCAAACATCGAAGATGCTGGTGCAGACTCCTCTTTTCCTTCATCGGCAAGGCCAAGGAAAGAAGCACCGAACTCTTTGGCTTCCTGATCAGACATCCCGGATGAGTCGGACTCATCGGAGAGGTAGCTGAGAGCCATACGACCTGGATCGTCTACATCATCGTCAGTGAGGATGGTGTTTGTCGGCTTCATATCGCTATCGCCGAGGCCACGTTCGCGGATCATAGAGAAGATCTTGTTGATGGACTTCGCGAGCTTGCGCCAATCCCCACTCAAGCCTTTCTCAGGAATGTCAGGAAACTCGTCTTGTGGAGCAGTTTGGAGACGAGGCAAGACGATCCGGAAGTAGAAGATCTCCGCACCAGACAACCATGTCCCCAGCAAAAAGACGAGGATAAATCCGACAAGCGCGATGATACGAGGACCACCACTCTCGAAGAAGTTGTCTTTGTTGACATTGAGGAAGCGATTGGGGATGGGAGAGAGCAACGTATAGCCGATGTTTCCGGGGCTAAGATCCGCAGGAAATACACCGACCATGTAGGTGTAATCGACTTCTTGGATGCGGCTCTTGAGCAGGTCGCGGTTCATCCCGTTGTAGTATTTTTCGAGGATGAAGTCATAGGCTTTGGTCTTAAACCAGCCACGGACAAATCCCTGCGCCTTTCCAGCGACGTTGTACGCGATAGGCGCGAGATTGGGCTCCCCGGCTTTGTTCTTGGTCGCAGTAAAGAGCACGACACGTCCGCCTTTTGGCAACAACCCTTTTACACTAGAGAAGACGCTGTTGTTAAAGGTGCGCGCATAGAGGACTGCGCCGACGATATCGTTCTTCTTTTTGGTGCTGTAAACAGGCGCCGAGGCGACAAAGAGGCTCTCCCCATCGATATTCCAAATCCCCGTACGCGAACGACCTTGCAATGCATCATTGGCGTGGGGAACGTTTGGCAGCTTGTCTTTTTCAAAGTCAAACTTTTCCGGTCGATTGGAGCGGAACACAACACGCCCGTCACGAGACACAACGAACAGTTTCTCCGTCCCTTTGTTGAGACGAGTGTGTGCCTTGAAGTTACGAAAGATGTCCTTATGCACTTCTTGGTAACTCATGACCTTGGAGAGGTGATCATCGGCGTCGTAATTGATGCCGCTCATCCCCTTTCGCAAGCTCGTATCCTTTGCGAAAGTTTTGCTCTTTTTCCCGATCATCTCGTAAAAATCGAGAAGCTTTCTTTCAAACCGCTGCCCATGCAAGATGGGTCGCAATCGGTCCTGTTCTTCTGCGACCTGGTTAATGAGGGTGGGTTGCATGACCCAAATAAGCGCTGTGACGATCCCAAAAAGGATAACGCCTAACCATACCTTGATATGGAAAAACATCTGTCCGAATGCCTCTCACCGGTAAGTGTGCCTTCTCTTCAACGCAGAAAACACAAATGTTAACGGGATAAAGTGCAGCCAACCTGCACGCGTAGACGAATAGATCTCAAATCAGAGGAGAGTGATTTTGTCCGTAGGACAAATACGAACGCTAGGATACCAGATTTTGGACAGAGGTCAAGCGGCGGAGTTTCCCACAGAATCGTAATATGCGTGTAGGCCGCGCGATAGCGCAATCGTCCTCTTCGAGACAGGCACAGCGATCCCGCGATGGGAGCGCCGACTTTGACATGAGGGAAACTGTGGAGAAGGACAACGTGGGCAGGTGTTGTGGACAGACAAACAGCTCAGGGAGAGGTTTAGGGTTTGGTCCTCGCACGTAAATTACGCATACTTCGGGAGCGAAAGCGCGAGACATTCGACAAGAAGAACGCGACACCTGCACCAAACATCCCAACACCACCGATAGATGGAGAGCTGAGAAGTGTCAAGCCAGAGAGCACCCCAACCCCAATAAACAACGGTCGGTATTCTTTGGCATGTACAGCATATGGGACGGTGCTGTGTGGTTTGATGGACGCAATCGTCTCCGTTTTCAAGTCCGAGAGCCAACCACGAATGCCCCCTAACATCGCGTCCTTCTCATGATGACTCACGATAAACGCAGAGGACGCGCGCAACATTTGATTGCGGAACATCAATAAACGTCGGACACTTCGTCCGATTCGACCTCTCATTCGAGGCAGTTTGGGTTGCCATGCCATAAACCAGGGACGCAGAGGACGAAAATCCAAGAAGCTGGCGTTGTGTCCAACACGTAGGGACTTTTGCAGGTGTGGAGCATGGCCCACCCCTTGCGCGACTGTCTGCTTGGGTCCCTTGATGTTCATCCACTTCTTGAGCGTGTCGAGATCCAAAGAGAGCTTGAGCGCTTGCTTGCCAACAACAGCGAAAAAGGACGCTCCTGATGGGAGAAAAAATTCGTATGCCGTCGTCCCCCCGACCTGATGCTCGCGGATCTGCAACAGACGGTGAGCGGTCATACGTTTCACGACACGTGCGAGGAGCGCAGAGGCTTTCGCGCTATCGCGTACTCCAAAGAACACTCCCACTCCCTTGTGCGTTGACATCAATGGCAACGCCTCCATTGTATGGAGCATCATCATAGCGCCGACTTGACCGGTCAATGTTCCAAGAATATCGTGCTCAATATCAACACCAAAATGTGTCAAAATGCGCTGGCGCACGTTTGCATAACCACGCAACATCTTGTGGGTTTTCTTCGCGCTCATGCGCTTTTTAAGTTGCTTCATCACAAAACGCTTCAAACGCTCTGTCCGAACAGTCGTCGTGTTGAAAAAGAATGTCCCTTTGGGCAAGAAGTTCCCCATATCGATGGGCTTTTTCAGGGGCTCAAACAAGGAGAAGAAGGGGTTTCCTTTTTTGACGAAGCTTAATTTTTCACGCATGGAGACGCGTTTACCAGCGATCTGTAATCCCCAATCAAACGTACCAAGGGCCTCCAAAAAGGAAGAGACACTGTTGTCAATGAGACTTCGCGCCTTCTTGGGCAAGCGCTTGCGGATCAACTTGACGACTTTTTCAGCCCGTACAAAGAGCGTAAATTGCGCAGGGCCAAAACGTTTGACATGGTCTTTGTAATCTTTCGCCTTGGCCACAGCGTTGGGGTGCTTGCTCAACGCGTCGAGGAATGTTTTGTGGGCATTCTCCAACCAATCAGGCGCAAACGTCTCAAAAAACCTCGCGTACTTTTGGGGGCGCCCCAAACTCGTCGACATCAACAAGTTGCGATCCCGTGCCAGCAAAAACAGAGGGACGTTCCTCTCCCCGTTTGCTTGGACCAGATAATAATCTTGGTTGGCTTTGGGGTTGGGGATGTGAACCAACGAAGCGCGTCCACTTTTCTTCACCATTTGCGCTAATCCAGCGAGGACTTGGGGATCTTGCATCCATACCCATAGAGACATGTGCACAGGAACAGGGGCCGAACGAAAACGCGATGTTTGGACTGCAAACAGCGCTCCTTTGTCGAAGTCGACCCCTGTCATTTGCAAGATGAAGCGAAATTTCATGGGCAACAACTGCATCAACTCTTTGGGATCTTTGGTATTCGGCATATCTTTGTTGCCAAAGATCAGAGGGAGTAACTCGTAGAGATGATGAAAGCGTACGAGACCAAGGACCCTGTCAGAGTCGAGTCGTCCGGCGACTCCTGTGAGAGCCGCGAGTGCTGAAGAAGTGGGACGTTTAGGTGCGGTTGTTTGTGCCATTGTGGGTGATGAGACAGACAACAACATGCCGAAGCACATCACACCGACCAAGAACTTGTAGCGATCGCGCATCACAAGGACTCCTTTGTTTGATCAGTTAGAATTGATGGGGGAAGAGATCGAGCAGAAGAATAGAACGGATGCGAGCAATTGACAAGTATGCTCGTCAACGAAGAAGGCGAAAAGCTTTATTCATATAGACGTTCATAGATTCAGTTTTCCCACCCACGTACGCTTTGTAAATTTTGGGGAAGATATCATCTTCGATCAGTTTTTTGATGTTTTTGTTGATCGATTTTCGGCGCACAGCGCGTTTGTGCAACTGTTGCAAACGTTGGTATTTGATGTTTGCGATGTAGCGTGGGAGTTTCCGCATACGATTGAGCCGTCTTACAAGTTGTTTGAGCTGCTTGTTCGCTTTTCCAAGCTCACCCTTTTTTGCGAGCTTAGCCGCACGAAAATAGAGCTTTCGGTTTTTGCGTCCGAGATCGTAACGTGGTGAGAGTTTGTACTTGTTGAGCCAGCCTTGCACTTTTTTGTAAGTTGTCCGAAAAGTCTCTTGTTGCTTTCTCTGAAGTGCAGAGACTCCTCGTCGGGCAGAAGGTCGTCGCTTGACCATACGCCGAGGACGTTTGACACGAACGCGACGTCGAGTCTTTGTTCGTCGCTCCTCAGGCTTGATCATACTCTTTCCCTGTTGGTTGGCCCAAAGCGCATACCCACCAATCACAGCCCCAACAAGTAACAGCAACAAAAAGATCCAACGACTGCTCGATTTTTTGCCGAAATCAGGTTCAGGTAAAGAGTCCAACTCGATAGGAGAAGGACTCCCAGAAGACGTACGCGGCGTACTTGATATGGCAGGGCGGCCCTGGTTCATAGGCGCCATTGGAGCAGGCTTAAAAGAGGAAGCCGGTGTACGCAAGGGAGCTTGGTTGGGTGGGACTTTCGGGAGCCCTCCGCCAGGTGTGATATTGGGCCCCAGGATCGGCGTATAGCCTGGGTTATTACCTGTGACAGGAGGTTTGGCAGCGTTGGGAAGCCCTGGTCCAGCGTGTGGTGCACCAATGGGGGGAAGTGGACCGGGGACAGAGGGGATGACAGGTTCTGAAGAGGAAGCGGGCTTCGTGGTCGCGATCATTCCAGAGGGTGGACGTGTTGACGCGACAGGTGTGCCGGAGGATTTGGGTTTCGCGACGGGGATCGACTTGCTCGCATCGACAGGCGCGGGCTCCTCGGCTTCCAACAAGACGCGCTCCAAATCAGCTTGGAGTTCAGCCTCTTTCAACGCTTTTTGTAGCTCCTCACTAAACTCTTGCGCGTTGGCAAAGCGATCTTCACGTTTTTTGCTGAGTGAGCGCATGATGGCTTTTTCAAGCAAACGAGGCACACGTGCTTCGGGAGCGACTTTGGAGATGGGTTCGGGTTGATCTGTGAGGTGTCGCGCGATCACTTCGACAGGAGTCGACCCTCGAAACGGAACATCCCCTGTCAACATCTCGTACAGGATGACTCCCATACTGTAGAGGTCAGTGCGTCCGTCGAGTTCTTCTCCCTTTGCTTGCTCAGGTGACATGTAGTACGGCGTACCACAGATCATTCCAAACATCGTCAGTGCAGATTCGCCGTCCGTTGCGGGTTGTTGAATTTTGGCGATCCCAAAGTCGCAGACCTTCGCGAAGTCCTTATTACCAGGAAGATCGGCGAGCATGATGTTTTCAGGCTTCAGATCGCGGTGGATGATGTTGGCGTCGTGGGCGAGATGGATCGCACCAAGCGCCTGGGTCGCGATCTTCACGGCACGTTCGGGAGTGAGAGGAGCTTCGCGTGCGATCACTTCGGCGAGGTCTTCTCCAACGATGTACTCCATCGCGATGTACAGAGAACCTTCCTCTGTCTGACCAAAGTCAAAAATCCCGATGCTGTTGGGGTGAGAGAAACGACTCGCGGCTTCAGCTTCACGACGAAAACGTTTGGCGACGCGTTGGTCTTCCATCAAATGTTGATGCAGGATCTTGATCGCCACTTTTCGGTTGATCGGCTCCTGGATCGCTTTGTACACACGACCCATCGCCCCCTGACCAATTAACTCAGCGATTCGAAATTTTCCAACCAGGAGAGTATCAATGAATGGATCTTTGCCGTCTTCATTCAACTCTGCGTCAAGAGGAACACCACAATTCTCGCAGATCTCGAGTTCATCGTCGTTGGAATGAGCACATTTGGGGCAAGTCTTCACGGAGTCGACCTTTACATGTTTTCCACAAAGGGTGGTACTTCGTCTATATCATCGTCGAAGAGCTTAAAAAAGCACGATGTTTGCTTATTCACAACGTACTCTACCATAGTTCACCGACGCACTCAAGAAGCAAACCGAAAACGTTTGAAGTCTCCAATGTATCGAAGTTGACGTGAGAAGATTTGTGGAGGTGCTGTACAGGAAGAAGAGGCGAACAGGAGGGACGAAACAGGTACCGCCACGATGGTGTATAGGGGACTAGAATGGAGCCTGTAGCTCAGGCCACTGGGGTCCCGATGAAGCAGCAGCGACGCCAATCGCGACGCCAGCTCCAACGACAACCACGCCCCCAACCACAGCCCAAAACCACACCTTGCGAAACACAGGCTCACCGGCAGGGGCTGGACGCCTCTCAGGTGGTCTTGTGTCAGGTCGTCTTGCGACTGGCGCGAGCGAAGGCAACGCGATGGAGATCGTCATTTTTTTCCCAGGCTTCATCGTGATGGAGCGCTCGTAGGGCTTGTGTTTTGGGTGCGATATCTTGAGCGCATATTCCTTACCAGGCTTCAGAGACAATGTTGTAGGCAGCTCACCGCTGGCTTTACCATCGAGCGTCACCGCTGCTCCTTTAGGTGTCCCCTCAAGCACCAGTTTGGCGTCTGTGGGAGGAAAGAGTGCAGTCATGACGGCAGGTAATTGGCTCTCCATCCCTTTAAATCCGTCAAAGGTTTTGTTGGTACGCTTGACTTGTTTGCCTGTTGACAGATCGACGAGTAAAAAGTCAATCAGGATCTTCTCTCCAAAGCCACCGATCCCCAGAAACAACGCGAGATCTGTCTTCAGAAACGTTTTCCCTTTTGCAGATAGACACTTTACAGTTGGAGGATCGCATGCTTTGAGTTTGACGAGCCCGTACTTGCCGAGTCTCTTGGTGACTTCGGAGAGCGCGAGTGGTGCGGTGCCTGTATGCTTCTGGTATGCTGCGTTGGTCAACGTCAAGATCTTGGCCACCTTGCTTTTGATACCCAACACTTGGAACGCTGCGATCCCTAATGTCTTCTGTTGTGCGTACGATGGAGCAGGTGCGCAGAGGATAACGGCCAAGCAGATCGCGAGGCTGGAGAATAAACCACGTTTCAGACGAACAGGGTGAAGAACACGCATCATTATAACATCCTCAAAACATCGACAAAAGGACACGTTGGGTGCAGACGAGAGCATTCCACAACGCTTCTCAGGATGAGAAACATCCGCTACATCAGAGAGGGTACTCTTTGCATGAAGAAAATGTCAAGAGATGTGTCGGAAGATCTTGGGGAATAAAAGAGGAAGAAATGAGGGGGGTAGGTAAGGCTTGTGATTAAGCCTTGAAGACGAGGAAGATACAGATGAGGAAGGTGAAGATAACGAGGGATTCGATGAGCGCGAGTGCGATGATCATGGGGTTGAAGATTTTTTGTTGTGCGCTGGGGTTACGAGCGATACCTTCGAGCGCTGCAGCACCGATACGGCCCTGACCGAG
This sequence comes from Deltaproteobacteria bacterium, assembly GCA_002731275.1. Classification (GTDB taxonomy): domain Bacteria; phylum Myxococcota_C; class UBA6777; order UBA6777; family UBA6777; genus UBA6777. Next base: position 464,835 of record PCBK01000052.1, read on the forward strand.
CGCGCCACCGAAAGCAGCGATGCCGATACCGAGACCAGCTGCGAGCATTGCTGCCCACTGCCATCCACCGGAAGCTGCTGCTGCTTTGTCAGCAGCCATTGCGACGGAAGCGAAAACGAAGACAGCGAGAAATGCGAAAGCGGAAACGACCCATTGTTTTTTCATGATTTTTTAACTCCTTCGACAGTGTTCTCATATCTTAGTGGTCATGAGAGACTGCAAGACTGATATAGATACTCGAAAGTAATGTGAAAACAAAGGCTTGAACAAAGGACACGAACAACCCTAGTCCCATAAAAATGATGGGAACAAATACGGGAGCAAATTGAGAAAAGAGACCCAATACGATGTGGTCACCAGTCATGTTTCCGAACAAACGAAGACTCAAGGAGACCGGGCGGACAATATGTCCGATGACTTCGATGATAACCATCAACGGAGCCAACCACGCGACAGGACCCATAAAATGCTTCGCATAGTTTTTCCAACCATGCTCGCGGATTCCTTCAAGGTTGTAGAACACAAAGACAATTACTGCGATGGGAATGTTTGTGTTGATGTTGTCTGTAGCTGGTAAAAACCCAGGGACAATCCCCATCAAGTTGTTCACAAAAATGAACAGAAACACTGAAGCCAACAGATAGAAGTAACGATCTGTTTTCTCACCAAGGATCCCATAGAACAAGCCATACAGTCCTTGTACAACGAGTTCGATGACGTTACGCAAGCTCAGCCCACGTTCGGGGACGAGGACTTCGTCTTCGCTTGCGCCATCATATGCTCTGTGAACTCTCAGGGAGAGATAGGCGATTGCGATGGTTGCGATCGCAGCCATTACGACGTGGCTGTAATGATGATCCAACCCTAGCAAGCTAAAGAAAGACCAGTGATCAGCACCACCTGCGGCAAACATTGAGAAAGGAAGAAACATGTGCGTTTCACTCCGCTTTATTGGGTAACATGCCAAAGAATAGGACTGCTACAAACACATTGCTCACACCCGCTGCAAAACCAAGGATATGAACAGGTGTCGCCAATAACAGTGACAGCAACCCTGCAAGAAAAAAAGTAAGCTTGAGGGTAAACCGCGAGAAGATCGTCAACAGTGAAGGATTGGCTTGTGTGCTCTGCCCTTCTGTCGCGGCTTGCGTATGAAAAACAGCACCCCAGCTCCAAATCAACAGACGCAAATTGAGCGAGCCAAAGACCGCACCAAGTAAGGCTGAGAGTGTGATCCCAAGCTCTCCCATCACGAGAGAGCCTAGCGTCACAACACCACCCACCCAGAGGGCGATCTTTTCTATTTGCTTGAGCTCATCCACGGTCTTTTTTGACTCTATACTTTCTGTCGGTGTTTGGTCTCAGAGGGCTGTGTCTGTTCGTATATTTCACGAAAGCTACCTCTAGGATGCGAGTCGTTTGAGATCGATTCTCATTCAACCTCATCTTCGCGTCCGAGGCGTTGTGCGATGCGAATTAACACAAAAATCGCGACAACACAACCCAAAAGAAGAAAAACCAACAAGAAGAAGGGTGCAGTGTGTAACCAACGGTCCACAAAAAGGCCGAACAAAAGCGGGATTACGATGCTCATTGTCATCTGCATAATCATGGACCAGTAGGTCATCGCTTTTGCCAGCGCGCCCATCCCTGAGTTGTGTTTCTCAGGGGGGACATTTCCGGGTTCTTCTCGTGTTGGTGGGGGAGTGCTTTTGTTTTTCATACGCAACACACTCCTCTATCACCAGACGCGATCATGAAAACGATCCAATCTATGCGCACTTTGCCCAAAAGAATGTGCCCGTTTTCTCGAAGAAACCCAGATGCGACCGGGGTTCTATCATAGAGTGTTTGGAAGGTCAACGAATTTTTCGCACACACAAAAACACACCCCCTCTTTTCCCCACACTGTGGAGTTTTGACGCCTATCGCTTAGAATGGAACGTCTTCATCCTCAGTATCATCAGAGGCTTGTGTAGCCTCTACCGGCGCAGCTTCGGCGTCGCTGTCCGCAGAGGTTTCGGACGCTTCTGCAGACAACTCAGAAGAGGTCTCGCTTGCAGCAGTCGCCTCTTCTGCCGACGCTGATTCGCCCTCTACATCAGCAGCAGATTTGCCCTCCCCTTCTGTACCTTCTTCGCCTTCCTCGAACTCATCATCATCGTCGCTCTCCATCAAGCACGCGACAGATGTGATGTGCTCGCCTTTATCGATCCGGAACAAACGGACCCCTTGTGTGTTACGTCCCTGTGTACGGATCTCATCGGCATAAATCCGGATCACGCGGCCTTCGTTCGTCGTAAACATCAGCTGGTGCTCACTGGACACTTCAAGCAGCTCAGCGACATCACCATTGCGATCCGAACATTTGATCGTGATGACACCTTTTCCGCCACGGTTGGTCATCCGGTAATCAGAGACAGGTGTGCGTTTGCCGTAACCATTGCGTGTGACAGTGAGGATCTCTTTGGTGTCGTCTGTCACGACAAGCGACACAACCTCATCGTCCTTCGCGAGCTTGATCCCGCGCACACCACGTGTGGCACGTCCCATAGAGCGTACAAGAGACTCCTGGAATCGGATCGCCTGACCTCTTCTTGTCCCCATCAGGATTTCAGAGTTACCGTCTGTCAGGTCGACTCCAATCAACTCGTCACCATCATCTAGCTTGATCGCGATCAACCCAGAGCTGCGAACAAATGCGTTGGCGTACGACATGAGCTTGGTCTTTTTGACGGTCCCAAACTTCGTCGCAAAGAAGACCTCTGTCTCCTCCGTAATCTCGCTGATAGGCAAGACTGCGGTGGGCTTTTCGTCTGGTTCGAGCTTGATCAAGTTGACGAGTGGGCGACCAAGCGCGGTACGGGAGGCTTTGGGGACCTGGTACACCTTGAGGTGGTGAAGACGTCCCTGGTTCGTAAAGATCAGGACGTGATCGTGTGTTGAGGCGACAAACAAGTTGACGACGAAGTCCTCTTCTTTGGTGTTCATCCCCTGCACGCCACGACCACCACGACGCTGTGCACGATACTCGCTCAGCGCATTTCGTTTGATGTAACCCGTGTGTGTGAGGGTCACAACCATGTCTTCCACAGCGATCAGATCTTCTTCGGAGATGCTGGTCACGTCTTTGGTCAAGAGAGAACGGCGTTCATCACCAAAGTCATCTCGGACTTCAGTGAGCTCATCTTTGATCAATTGCAACAACAGGTGCTCATTGGAGAGGATGCTGCGCAGACGTTCGATCTCTTGGTACAGCGCCGTCAACTCTTCGAGGATCTTGTCTCGTTCGAGACCTGTGAGTTTTTGCAGACGCAGCTCAAGGATCGCCTGGGCTTGGATCTGCGAGAACTCGAACTTCGAGATCAACGCCTCTCGGGCTTCAGCCGTCGTACGAGAAGCTCGAATGGTTGCGATAATCTCATCGATGACATCGATCGCTTTTTTCAGACCTTCGAGGATGTGAGCTTGGTGCTCAGCCTTTCGAAGCTCAAAGCGACATCGTCGGATCGTGACTTCGCGGCGGTGATCGATGAAGTGGTTGAGGAGACTTTTGAGATCGAGTGTTTGTGGTTGTCCACGAACGATCGAGAGCAAGATGATCCCGAAAGAGATCTGAAGTGGAGAGTGTTTGTATAAAAGGTTGAGGATGATCTCGGGGTGCGCTTCTTTCTTCAGCTCGATCACAACCCGGATCCCTTCGCGGTTGGATTCGTCGCGAAGATCGCGGATCCCTTCGATCTTTTTATCACGCACAAGCTCGGCGATCTTTTCGACCAGTCGAGCTTTGTTGACCTGATAAGGAAGTTCGGAGATGACCAATCGTTGGCGTCCGTTGTTCTCATCCTCTTCAACAAAAGAGCGACCACGGACTTTGATGATGCCGCGCCCTGTCTCGTATGCCTTGAGGAGATCTGCGCCTGCGAGGATCAAACCACCTGTGGGGAAGTCCGGTCCTGGGACGATAGGCTTCATCCCCTCATCACCTTCGACATCTGGATTGGCGGGACGTCCGAGGACCATGTCGCGGACTGTCGCGTCAGGATGATCGATGAGGTGGATACAGGCGTTGATGATCTCTCTGAGGTTATGGGGTGGGATCTTCGTCGCCATCCCGACCGCGATACCATCCGAACCGTTGACCAACAACGTCGGAAAGCGCGTGGGGAGAACGACGGGTTCAGTCGTCGAGCCATCGTAGTTTTCGACAAAGTCCACCGTATCCCGATCGATATCCCGAAGCATCATCTCAGCGAGTCGAGTCATTCGACTTTCGGTGTAACGGTAGGCAGCAGCAGAGTCACCATCGATGGAGCCAAAGTTCCCCTGTCCGTCGACAAGCTGATAGCGCATGTTCCAGGGCTGCGCCATCCGTACGAGTGTGTCGTAGACAGCACTGTCACCGTGGGGGTGGTATTTTTTGAGGACTTCCCCGACGACACCTGCACACTTGGAATACTTTTTGTTGTGCAAAAGACCTTCGCGAAACATCGCGTACAAAACGCGTCTGTGGACTGGCTTGAGGCCATCGCGGACGTCTGGAAGTGCACGTCCGATGATGACACTCATCGCGTAGTCCAAATACGACGTCCGCATCTCATCTTCGATATTAATTCGGGTGATACCCGTCGTGCTCCTGGCTTCCATCCTTACTCCTCTTTGTTCATTTCATTCTCTACAAAATGAGCCGTATTAAACAGAAAGAGCCCTCTGGCAACTTCTGTGTGGTGGCCTATGTGTCTTCAAAAAATTTCCTCACAGCAGCCTCACAGAGGTATCCTGCAAGGGACATGTTGTACCCTGTCTGGTCACTCATTTGCAAGCACGTTCATCATCGAACCTACTTTTATACAATGATACAGGATCGTGAGTCATGACATGTCACACCTGCCACTTTTCCCTCTACCGACAAAAAACACCACAAAACGTGTGACCAAATCACGTCGAGGAGAGTCCTCCACTGAGGAGCAGTATCATGAATGGAGAGAGTTGCAGACTTACACAAAACAGCCGTTGAACACTTTTTGCAAAAAAAAGTTTCGACAGGTTTTCAACTTTCTGCTTCACAAGTGATGGGTTTTTTTCTACACTTACGCTGTATCCATTCAAAAACATCCAAAGTCTCCTAGCTTGACTTTTGGATTGTAGAACGATTATTCTGGATTCTTGAAGCATTTTTATTCAGGAGGTATTGCCTTCATTATTTAACTGTTAACCCCCTATTGATCGCAATGCAAATTGTCTTACCTCATTGACAAAAGCAACAAAAGGAGTATGCGCGTGAAATGGCATAATGTCAGGAATGTGTGGATGATAGCTGTCCTCTGTGTGGGACTTCTATCAGCTTGTTCAAAGGCGCCTCAGCCTGCAGGCTCTGCGTGTAAAGAAAACGCAGAGTGTGAAGAAGGTTTGGTGTGCTTGAGCGGCAGTTGTACGGCTGTTATCAAAAAACCCGAACTCAAAAAGCCCACCGCAGAGATCATCGGCCCCACAAAGGTCAAGGTTGGGACAAAAGTCCGCCTTGATGGAACTCGCAGTGTTGGATACCAAGGAAGCATTGATACCTACACGTGGGAATTGACCCCTCCGAGTGGTAGCAAAGCAACCCTCGCGGATGCCAACGCCTCGATCGCAGAATTTACCGCTGATGAAGCCGGTAAATACACTGTGACTCTCAAGGTAAAGAGCAAGTGGGATGACCAAGAACAGGAGAGCGAGGTCGCGACTGTTGAGGTTGAGGCGTTCAAAGACAACGTCCCACCCGAAGCGAAAGTCGATCCTGCAGAGGCGTCAGTCAAAGCTGGCGACAAAGTCTCCCTCGACGGCTCAACAAGCACCGACGCAGATGGTGACAAGCTGACTTACACATGGAGTCTCGTCTCCAAGCCTGACAAGTCCAGCGCGACAGCTTCTGGCTCCAGTGAGAAGCTCGAGTTCACCACAGATGAAGGTGGCCTCTACGTCATCCAATTGCTCGTCGACGACGGCAACGGTGGCAAAGCGACAGCACAGGCATACATCACCGCCACTGTCGATCCCCCCGCACCAGCACTCACTTCCGTCACGCCAAACTCAGGCTCCATCGGTGCCAAAGTCGAGATGACGATCGTTGGTGAGAACATGGTCTACGGACTCAAAGCCACCATCGATGGAAAAGACTTCACCAAAGTCCAATACGTCAACGACAAAAAGTTGACCGCATGGGTTGATCTCGATGGTTGGGCTGAAGGCAAGTACAAAATCAAGGTCACCAACCCCGACTCCAAAGAATCCAATGAGATCGAATTTGAAGTCATCAAGCCAGGTGAACCTACAATTACATATGTCGGCCCCGCGCTCGTCGTGACAGGACAAAACGTCCGTCTCCGCGTCGAAGGAACCAACTTCGTCGAGGGCGCTGTCGTCAAGTTTGATGGGAAAGAACTCCCCACAACCTTCGAATCCGACAAAGCCCTCTACGGCCAGCTCCTCGTCCCCACAGACGGTGAGTACGACGTAACAGTCACCAACCCAGACAAACAAGAGTCCAAGGCTTACAAATTTAAAGTCTCCGCTGTTGTACCTATCATCGACCGCATCGGCTTCGCTGCGATCGGCAACGACTGCGCAAGTGAAACTCTCGACATCTGGGGCCGCAACTTGCTCCCCGGCGTCTCCGTCGAGCTCGTCGAGAAAAACCCTGCGCAAGGCCAAACAGCCAAGACATTCAAAGCGGCCAAACTGACCTACGTCTCCATGACACACGTGAAGGCTGAGTTTGACTTCACCAAGCCCCCCAAAGGTGATTACGAAGTTGTCGTCACCAACGCAGGCTCTGACGCAAAAGATCAAAAAGACTTCGCGGTTGTCGATCCGATCCCCGCTCCCGCGATCGCAAGCTTCACGCCCATGCGTGCCATGATCGGCGGAAAGCTCACAGGTTACATTGCAGGTGCTCACCTCAATGGCGCAACTGTAACTGTGAACGGAAAAGCTGTATCGCTCACCATGATCAACCGCTCGACATTCAGCTACCCACTCGATCTCGCAGGCGCGACCGCAGGAAAAACCAAGGTCGAAGTCTCTGGACTTTGCGGAAAGAAAGCCGACGACCAAGAGATCGATGTTATCGCGGTCCCAACCCCCAAAATCACAAACCTCGATCCAACGATCGTCAAGCTTGGCAACAAAGATGCAGTTTCCGTACGCGGCGAAGGGTTCCACCCACAAGCCAAAGTCCTCGCAGACGGAATGGAGATCCAGGGCACAACTTACATCAACAACGCCCTGATCACGATCCCAGCAACAGCCACAACCAAGCACGGTAAAGTCAAAATCGTCATCGAAAACCCAGGTGGACTCAAGTCCCCCGAAGTTGAGCTTGACATCAACCACACACCTACCATCGAATCATACGAACCTACAGAGTTGATCGCAGGAACCACAACAGGTGACTTGACACTCAAAGGTTACAACTTTGTCCAAGGTGTGACTGTCACAATCAACGGCACCAAATCACAAGGTGCTGCGTTTAAAAGCGAAACTGAAATCACTATCCCACTCAAAGAATTTACCACCAAAGGTAAATACAAAATCATCGTCGAAAATCCAGCCAACAACCTGAAGTCAAAAGAATTTGAGGTCAGCGCGTATGGAAAAGATGAGATGGTCATCACAAAAGTCGACTGGAGTGGTAACCTCTACATTTATGGCATCAACACCCGCGTGGGTGCCGACTACGACGAAAACACTGACATCGTAATCTACGACAGCACAGGAAAACAAGTCTACCGCAAGACCATGATCAACAGCGGTATCTACATCGCACTTTACCTGGGCTCCAGTGACTTTACGTCCTACACAGGCTCTGGCTACACGATGAAACTTTGCCGTGACATCAACAGCGTAGAGACTTGTACCCCGACAGTTCCCTTTGAATACAACAAAGATTACCCTGCAGGTGGCGGTGGTACGACTCCTGTCGCGACCCCCAAAATCCCACCCTTTGTCTCCTACATTGCACCAGCAAACGCCACGACGTTTGTTGTTGACAAGACAAAGCTCCCCACAACGATGGATATCGTAATCAAAGGACTCAACTTTGAAGATAAAGCCAAGATCTGGGTTGGCGGAAAAGATATCACCCAAGTCACAGGCGTCAAAGTCACTTACAGTGAAAAGAGCATCACAGTAGAAGGTATTCCCTATGCGGACTTCTCACTCAATGATGACACTGTCGTCCAAGTCGAAACAAGTGTAAACAAATCAAACTCATACCCTGTACACGTCGCAGATGCTCAACGCATCCGTGTTGTGTGGTTTGAACAACTGACACACTTGAACAGCGGAACCATGTACTTCGATGTCTATGGTCATGGCCTGACAACAGATTCAATTGTCTATACAGGCACCACAAAAATTGAACGTGATACCACATCTACAAACAAAACCTTCTGGTCTTCTTCGAGCAGCGACGCCCCCTCGTACCTATATGCAACATATACTTGGGATGGTGAACTTGATAGAACCCAGAGCCCCCCGACGAAAGTCCAACCAGGTGTCTTGCCATTGCGGCTCGAAACTCCTGCAGGACAAGCAAGTAACGCTGTGCCACTTCGCACAACTGTCACTGGCGCGTGGGGAACAGAGCAGCTCGCGATCAAAGGAATCGACAACAACGCCGATGTCTCCAGAGACAATTACAACCTCGGTGGTGTTGCGCCTTACGAAGCTGAGGGTACAAACCTCCGCATCGCCTTCACAGGCTTTGTTGCTGTTGGTGGTGGGCTGAGCGGAAAAGGTAAGGTTCTGGTAGATGGCCAAGCCTTGACAGAATTCACTGAAGCCGACAGCAAGACACACTTTGTGAATGGCTACGGGTATGTTGTCCTGAAAAAACAACCCATCCCTGGCAACTCTCGTGTCGTCTCCCTTCAGCTCGAAAATCCAGATGGTAAAAAGAGCGCACCGAGCTTTGTAACAATCATGCCAAAAGGCTCCATGCGTTTGAAGCGTATCTACGATGCGTACAAATACTCCAACATCCTGCGTCCGGGGACAACACAAACCCTTCGCATTTATGGCGAGGATATCAAAGGCGCCAAATTCTACTTTGCTGGACAAGAAGCAGAGGTAACCAACTACTACACTTACACCTACACAAGCTCTACCTCTGGTTATAGCTACGAGTACGTTGATGTCGAAATCAATGTGCCCCAGCTTCCAGATGGCAAATACCCCATCTGGGCACGCAAAGGCTCTGAAATCACCAACACTGTTCTCGTCAATGTGCACAAAGAACAAAGCGTCGGTGGTAGTGCGCGTCTCTTCGTGATGACTCCCGCGATCACCACCAAGGCAGCCGCAACCAAAGCGGGCAACAAGGTTCGGATGGCTCTCCAAGGGTACGGATTTAGCTCCACAGACAAACTCGTCGTCGGTGGGCAGAAATTCAATCTCACCCTTGCTCCAGGTTTGAATGGTGCGTACGCAGACATCGACACCACCAACCTCGCCAAAGGCAAGCATAAGCTTCACGTCGAATCTGCCGACGGAAAAACCAAATCACTCGAATACCAATTCGAGCTTGACTAAGTAAGTAATCATCGAAGGAACCGGAAGAGAGAGTCCTTATGGACTCTCTCTTCCCCCACCAGTTTGGTAGGAGATATATTGTGAATAAATATTGGACAAAACGATTTATATTGTTGTTGTCTCTCGCGCTGTTCAGCGGTGGGGCACTCAGCCTCACAGCTTGTTCTGACAAAGGAACCGCAGCTGCCGGTGAGGCATGTGAGGCAACAAAAGATTGTCTCCCAGGTCTGCTCTGTTCAGATGGCAAATGTGCCGATACGATTGTTCCCCCAGATGCCAAAGCCCCTGTCGCAAACGCTGGTCCAGACCAAAGTGGCGTCACAGGCACCAAAGTCACCCTCAACGGTGAAAAAAGTGTCAGCGTCGAAGGTAAAGACCTCAAGTATAGTTGGACACTCAAAGGTCCAGATGGCAGCAAAGCCACACTTGATGGTGCGGATGCCAAAGAGGCGACCTTCACACCTGATGTAGAAGGTACGTACAACGTCACGTTAGTCGTCAATGACGGCAAAGACAGCGAAGAAGACAAAGCTGTCATCAACGTGATTCGTGCCAACAAAGCGCCCAAAGCAGACGCAGGCCAGAGCCGCCGCATCGAGCTTGGAACCAAAGTCGACCTCGACGGTTCTGCAAGCTCCGATGAAGATGGTGACAAGCTTGACTTCAAATGGGAGATCATCACCAAGCCCAAAGACAGCTCCGCGTCCTTGAGCAACAACGCAGAAGCCAAAACAGACATCACTCCCGATAAACTCGGAACCTACGGATTCCAACTGACTGTCAATGATGGTCGTGAATCTGATAGCGCGACGATCTACGTCACCGTTGTTGTCAACAACCCCAAACCTGAAATCACCAAGTTGACTCCCGGATGGGGACCTGCAAAAGCTTCGAGCTTCGAGATCACCATCGAAGGAAAGAACTTCCTCTATGGTGTGACCGCAAAACTTGGCGATCAAGACGCCAAATCCCTGCTCTACCAATCCGACACATCCCTCGTCGCGACCTTCGACCTCAGCGCACTCTCCATCAAAGAGTACGACCTCGTTGTGAAAAACCCCGACGAAAAAGAGTCTGAAGCCGCGAAATTCAAAGTACAAGACGCCGCTGCACCGAACATCAAGTCTGTCACTCCAGACCTCTTGATTACAGGTCAATCTGTTGAGTTTGTCATCACTGGTGAGAACTTCCTCACTGGCGCGATCGCGAGCTTTGACGGTAAAGAGTTGCCCACGCGCTTTGTCAACGACACAGAAATCCGCGCAACGCTCGCGACGGCTCCAACAACCGGCAAATACGCCATCAAAGTCAAAAACTCCGATGGCAAAGACTCCAACTCCATCGACATCACCGTCACAGGTGTCCAGGCGATCGCAAGAAGCCTCTCACTTGAAAAAATCGGTGTTGATTGCGCAAGTGAAATGATCACCATCACTGGTGCCAACTTCATGAACGACGCGACTGTCGAGTTCCGCGCAAAATCCGATGGTAAGGTCTACAAGCCAACAAAAACAACTGTCAAATCATTGACAGCGGTTGAAGTAGAGTTCGACTTCACCAAACTTCCTGTTGATGAGTACGAAGTCTTCGTTCTCAACAAAGGAACCCAAGAGAGTCCTGGTATCCCCTTCCATGTCACCAAAGCACCAGGAAAGCCCAAGATCATCAGCGCTTTCCCCAAAAAAGTCCTTGTTGGCGATACCGGCAAGATCTACATTATGGGTCTCGCGCTCGACAAATCCACGCAAGTTGAGATCGGCGGAAAGACTGCACAAGCACGTCAGATCAACGACACAACTTTTGAAGTTCCAGTAGATGCGACACAGATCACACAAGCTGGCAAACTGCAGATCGCGTTGACCGCTTCTTGCAAACGCAAGTCGGATCCACTGGAGATAGAGATTGCTGAAGAAGGAACTCCGGAAATCTACAATCTCACTCCTTCGACTTTGAAATCTAGCGCTCTTGTTGATCTCCAAGTCGTTGGGGCAGGTTTTGGAACCAAGGCAAAAGTTAACGTAAACGGTACAGCTGTCGCGAATGCAGTAAGACAGAGTGCTGGCCTCTTTGTCATCCCGAAATCCAACTTCCCAAGCAAAGGGACCTACAAGGTTCAAGTCGAAAACGCAAACGGGAAAAAGTCGGATGAGCTTGAAATCGAAGTCGCCGACTACGATCTCAAAATTACACAACCTTGTAAATCTTCTGCAAGCAGTAGCTATATTTACTTCAGAGGTGAAAAACTCCGCACAGACGAAGATCCAGGAAAAGGTGGTAAACTCTTCTTGGTGATGAAAGATGATCAAGGACAAGAAGCCTGTAAAGCAGGTGGATTGACAACCATGAGCAACTCGGTTTCGTATGGTGCTGCGATCGATGGCTATGTTTACAGTTCAACAAACTGTGATTCTGGAAAGTCTCTTTCAAGAACAGCCAAATACGACCTCCAAATTGTAAAAGAACTCAACGGAACCAAATACGTTTCCAACGTCTGGAAAGGATGGGTACAAGATGGTGGTCCCCTCTGTTCAGGAAGTGGAGGAGGAACGACCAACACAGTCGATCTCCCACGTCTTTACTACTTCCGCTATGAAAGAGGTCCTGGTTTTGAGGCGATCGATCCCAGCAATACAGCACAGACCAAGACCGTCAAGATGGAAGTATACGGCTCCAACCTTGGTGCAACTTCTGAACAACTCGATTTGTTGATCGATGGCAAAAAAGTCGACGCGACGACAGACACCAACTTCAAAGTGGACTATCGAAGCACATCCTACGTTCGTTACATCATCTCCCGAAGAGCTGCAGGCGTACACTCCGTCGAGTTGTCCAACAAGGCAGGAAAAACCAACACACTGTTCATCAGCTTCGACGCCAAACCAGTCTACCTGACTACAGGCACCTCTTGGAACGACCTGATCAGCGAAGTCGGCGATTACATGTATCTCTACATGTATGGCTTCTACCTTGCTCCACGTAAGGACTTCTCCATCTTCTTTGATGGCAACGAGCTCGATTTGGGCACCTCTACAACCTACTACTTGTACAAATACCTCTCAAGCTCCGACGCTTTGGTCAAGAGTTTGAAAGCCGGTGAGTACAAAATGTACGGCTACCACAAAACCAGCCAAACCAAGACCAACGAATTGACCTACCGCATCATCGAAAAGGGTGCATGGGGCTCACTCGCGCTGAACTTCCTCGGAGTCAGCGAGTTGGCAGTTCGTGTAGGCGACAAAAAAGAGCTCGAGTTGGCACACACAGGCTTTGTCGTAGATGACGGAAACGGTAAAAAAGGTGAAGTGTGGTGGAATGGTCAGAAGTTGACTGATTTCACCAACACCAACCCCACCTCAAGTTATCTGGCTTACCTAACGCTTAAAGACAAAGTCTACAATGAAGTCGGGCACCATGTGCTCCAACTCAAAAACCCTGATGGAAAAACCAGCGAAGAACTCTACTTCTCTGTACTCCCGACAGGAAATGGCATGATGTTGAGCGGGTATGGTGATCCAACAAACAAAAACAACATCGTTCGCGCAAACAGCCAAGTAGGTTTGACTCTGAGCACTACAAACACAACCAAAAACACAGAGGTTTACTTTGCAGGTCGCCCCACAACAGTCGGCACCATCGAGAAAGAATCTCTTGATGTGACATTGGATACACGTGGCATGAGTCCAGGAGTATACCCCTTGTGGCTGTGGGACAAAGACAAAGGAGCCTCTAATACAATCCTCGTGAAGGTTGTTGGTGAAAAGTACAACGCGGATATCCCCAAGTTCTACTCCTTCTACCCAACGCTGCTTCGTGGAACCGCAGCCATCCAGGCCGCAGGCAACAAGGTCCGCTTCTTTGTTTACGGTTCGAATCTGCACGATGGTTTGATGCTCAGCGTCAACGGCAAAACGTACCCCACCAAAAAATCTGGAAACTACCTCATCTCCGAGGTCGACCTGACAGGTGTGACAAAAGGTATGTATGATGTCTTCTTGACAGAGCCCAACTCCGGCTTTGTCTCCCCCAAACTGAAACTCGAAGTTCAGTAAAGCCTCCCTATCCTTCGCTCTTCCCCCCTCTCAACTTTTCCCAAACAATCTTCCAGCAACACCCACAATTCAGCGAACGCTGTTTTGTCACGGGTTTGTCGTAGGATACCATTCCCTCTCAAGGTACAGGGCACTTTTTCAGATAAAAACTCCCTGTGTGACGTTTGGGGCTTGGTGTTCTGGAGTGTTGTGTATTGGTGGAAGACAATAAAGCAAGTCCCCGGTCTTACTCTCGCAAAGTAGGCGTACGTCATCACGATGTGGCATTTTTTAGCAGGCTCAGGTCTTATCTCTGAGCATAATGTCGTACGTTTGTTGCGCGAAAAATTTCGTGCAAGGTTCACTTAAAAGCAACAGAAGAACTGGCATACTCAGTCAAATTCGACCCTCCGAATGCGATGATTGGAATAGTCAACGAAGTAAAGTGTGTCACCCACAACAAGAACCCCTCCGACTTCACCATCCATACGACTTTGGAGAGCAAGACCATCTTTGTATCCATCCACACCACTCCCGACTAAGGAGTTCACGAAACCTTGTGTGATATCCACCAAACGAATCCGTTTGTTTCCACGATCGACAACAAAGATAAAAAGACCTGTTTTTCCTTTAAAGGTCGAAGTCATAAAACAACTTCCGACAGTATGATACCGTGCAGAGGGAAGAGGGGTCATATCTCTGTAATCAGGATTTGAATCACCAGAGATAAGCCCTGCACTTCCACCACTTTTTGAAATCCGAAAAAGTCCATGTCCTCCAGAAAAGAATAATTTTGAAGTAGAAGATTCCCAAGCGAGTCCTACAGGAGCCGTTTGTCCCGTCATGTTTACATGAGTAGATACGACACCTGAAGAGGTAATCTTTCGAATGGAATGGTTTGCGGAGTCAGCGACATACACATCTCCAGTGTTCTTATCCACAGCAACATAAGAAAGCTCCATGCTGAAGCTCGCCTGATTGCCAGCTCCGTCTTGGTTTCCTTCTTGACCATCTCCGGCCAATGTCGAAACAACACCCGCAGGCGTGATCTTACGGATGCGACGATTCCCTCTATCAACAACATACAAATTGTCACTTCGATCAAATGCCAGTCCATACGGATATGAAAACTGTGCTTGTGCTGCGCTTCCATCTTTGAAACCGGAAACACCAGTCCCTGCATATGTCGTGACATTGCCAGCAGTGTCGATCTTGCGGATCCGATGGCCACCATACTCCGACACGTAGATGTTTCCTTTAGAGTCAGCTGCGATCCCAACGGGATTATCAAACTGAGCCTGTAATCTCGCTCCGTTTTGCCCTCCAGCAACACCTGTCCCTGCAAAGACCATCACACAGCCTTCATCCACACGACCATCACAGTCGTTGTCCTTCGCGTCACAAGCTTCGGCCTTGGGGGTCACCTCACCCACACACGCACCTGAGAATGAACCGCTCACACAGGCTTGTTGACCCCCTGCACAGGTCCCCTTCCCAAGGGTCCCTGCGGCACCCGTGTAACAAGCCTTTGTCAACAACTCATCGACACTCCCGTCACAATCATCATCCTTGTTGTTACACGTCTCCGTCGCAGGGAGCACCTGTCCCGTACAATTGATCCAGTTCCCTGCGTTACACGTCTCTGTTCCGCCCTTACAAATCCCTTTCCCTGATGTCCCAGAAGGCCCACTGTAACAAGATCGCGTCAAAGATTCATCCACACTCCCATCACAATCATTGTCGCGGCCATCACAGGTCTCCGTCGCAGGAAGCACCTGACCAAAACACGTCCCCCACGCGCCAGCACGACACGTCTCCACTCCACCTCTACAAATTCCTTTGTTCGATGTCCCAGAAGGTCCACTGTAACAAGGTCGTGTCAATGACTCATCGACGCTACCGTCACAATCATCATCTTTATTGTTGCATGTCTCTGTCCCTGGTCCAATCTCACCAGAACACGCCCCCCACTGCCCTGCTCCGCTACATGTCTGTGTTCCCTTTTGACAAACACCTGTGTCCGTCTTACCACAGCTCTGTTTCGTCCCAGGTGAACAAGCACAACCTTCGTCCGTCTGACCATCACAGTCGTTGTCTAGCTTGTCACAGGTCTCTGTCGCAGGTACCACCTCACCAACACAAGTCCCCCAAGCACCGGATGCACAAGTCTGTGTCCCAACGCGACAGATCCCGACATTCTCTTGTTGTTTGGTACCACCAAAGCAGGATTTGGTGAGGGATTCATCGACCTGTCCGTCACAATCATCATCTTTATTGTTACACGTCTCCACCGCCGGAAGGACTTCTCCGGCACACGCCGACCACTGCCCCGCAGTACACGTCTGGGAACCACTCTTGCAGTTTCCTTTGTCGGCAGTCCCTGATGCACCTGTGTAACAGGTCTTGGTGAGGGATTCATCGATGCTCCCGTCACAGTTGTTGTCCAGGTTGTCACAGATCTCCGTCTTTGGCTTGGCCTCAGACGCACATGCCGACCACTTCCCGGATGCACACGTTTGTGTACCCGATAGACAAAGACCCACATTCTCCGTTCCAGCAGGGCCTGTGTAACAAGAGCGGCTGACCTCTTCATCGACTTTACCATCGCAGTCATCGTCTTGATCGTTGCATTCCTCTGTTTGTGGTGTGGTCGGCTGCAAACACCGAGACCAGATCGCGCAGCCCACTTCCACGTAACAAAACTGTGTCCCTCCCTGACAAGTGCCCGTACAATTTTCCCCTTTATCATCACATCCTGTCGTGTTGGAAGGATAACAAGAGCGCTTCTCTCCAGGCGTACACTCCGGCTTGCAAGTCTTTTTGTCCGTTGTCTGTGTGTCTGGTTGGGTGGGTTCTGTGCTCTTGTTGTCGACGTTCCCCTGGCCATCGACGACCTTTCCGTCCGCAAACTCCGTGTAGGAGCGCTCTGTTCCCTGCCCTGCGTCGGTGTTCTTTTCGCTATCGCTCCACTCGACAAAGCCTTTGGGTACACACCAATTGTTGAGACAGATCATTTGTTCGGAGCAGGTCACGTCAGGACCACACGGATGTGAATCTCCCACAGTGATACACGCGACAAACAGGCAAGAGAGCAGACATACCAACAGGAATCCCTTCTTCGTCCCCATCATGAAAACCTCATATGATTGTATTGTTGTAAAAAATAGAAACCATTTAGGATATTTTGGGAAAATACGGATATTTGTTCATCCTGTCAACGATGTATGGTCCATTGGTGAGAGCGGACGAATTTTTTGGACACAGGGTATGGGAGATATGCTACAACAATCGAAAGAGCGACAAGAACAGACACAAGGAAAAAGGATGTTTAAGCTAGCCCATCTAAGTGACGTACATGTTTCAGCAGTCTGGCCGACCCTTTCACGTATGTGGAGAGGCAAACGCATGTTGGGTGGTGCCAACATGATCTTTCGCAGGCGCAACGAGTTGCGGACACAATATGTGCCTTTGATCACCAAGCATATCGAGTCACAACAGCCCGATCTCGTGTTGCTCTCAGGTGACATCAGCACAACAGCGCTTCACGAAGAGTTTGCGCTCGCGAGAGGATTTTTGCAGGGCTTCATAGACCGAGAGCAGCTCGTGATCATCCCCGGAAATCACGACGTGTACACAGCAGGCGCGATGAAAGAGAAGCGCTACGAGTCCCACTTCTCCGACTGTCATGGCGAGACGCTTCCAGATGAGATGTATCCATTTACACGCTTGTTAGGCGATGACATCGCGATCATCGGCCTCAATTCATGTGTCCCAACAGGGCTCTCTGGTTCATGGGGAGTTCTGGATCCCGAGCAGATCAATCGACTGCCGGAGTTGTTGTTGAAGTATTCGGACCGGTTTCGCGTCGTGATGATCCATCACTTTTTGCAGGATAAGCACGGAACACCCGGCTTACCAAGACGAGGTTTGCGTAACAGGCATGACTTCTTGCGGATCATCCAAAGTTACGGTGCAGAGCTGATCCTACATGGACATGAGCATGCCTGCTATCAGTATATGATACCCGGTAACAATCACCCCGTCCGCGTAATGAATCCAGGGCCTGCGACCCGCCACACACAGTATCCCAACGCGCAAGGTGGGTACCAAATCTACGAGATCGAAGGCAAAGAGCTCAAGCGCGCCTCACGCTTCCACTACGATCCCACACAAAACACCTTCCACAAGAAAGATCTCCTGTAGAGCAGAGAGTTGAAAAGATCGGTCAGTTGTGATACAAGCTCTTAAGTTTACAGACGAGCTTTCCTTTTCAAACAAAGCACAACATGCGCTTTTGATCATGAAAGTCGTTGTGATTGCGATAAAAATCACAACAGGTTTACACTTACTTTTCGAAGCACGAAGACAACACAGCCCACTTTTTTGAGTGCCGTTGTGCGTTTTTTGTTAGAAGCGCTCTGCAGATAGAGCGTATATTTGTCGGTTGCAAGGGAGTGAATTATGCAACGCTGGATGCCTCAGACATTCCGAACGTATTGTCAGCGCGCCCTCTTTGGTGCGTTCTCTGTGTTGATGTTAAGTGGTTGTGTCCCAACATTCCAGGGATTACGCCCCATCACTAAAAAAGAATTGATGCCCAAAAAGCGCTCCAGAAACAAGGCCGAGATCCTGTTTCTGCAAGACTACCGCAAGCATCGATATGCCCAAGTTGGCGAGTCCCGTGGCGGGACAACATTCTGGCGTGTGTACAAACGCATCCGCGTCAATAACCGAAAAGGCCTGACCGCTGCGACACAAACCCTCGGCGGCGGCACACTCAACAAACTCGAAGTCCGCACAGCTTGCCCTGACGGGCGTGTCTCACGCATGGACCTCGACGATGTCCAGCAAGTTACAAAGTCGACGACATCGAGTAGCGTTTGGTCCTTCACCCGCAAATCCTACAAATTTACAGCGCCCGGTGTAAGTGTCGGCTGTATCGTCGACTTCTTCTGGGAAATGGAGCTCTCAGGTCAGCGCAATCCAAAGTGGCGCATCCTCCAGCGCTACCCGGTCAAAAAAGCCAAGTACACCTTTGAGTACGGCAGCGGCGCAGTCTACCGCGCACGTCTCGCCAACATGGAGAGTGTCTGGATTCGTCTCGCCAAACGCATCAAAGGCGCAGACTCCATCCCCAAAAAACTCAACGTCAAAGAGCAAGAGCGACGTGTTCGCCTTCGCCACGACCAAGAGAACCGTATGATCTCCCTTGAGCTTACGGACATCCCACCAGCCTTTTCGCCACGTGGATTCAAAAAGCAAGTCGTCTCTCGACTTTTGCCTCGCAAGTTTTATCTCCCCGCGATGGCTGTCGTCGATGTGATACGTATCGATAGCATCTTCAGCGTCGATATGTACCTCGCGTGGAGCAACGTCGATCGAGCGCTCACTGGCCGAAGCTACAAACAAGACGAAAACGAAGAGCTGAAAGAAAAAGACAGCCTCGCGGAGATCGCCAAAAAAATCACAGCGAAGTCCGCTGGCCGTAACGGCAAACTGTGGGCACTTTACAATCACCTGCGCCAACGTATGACCCTCTCCAACACACGTAGCGCAAGAATTGGCTCACGCAATAAATTGCGCAGAGTGTACGACCTCGCGATCGGGACGAGCTACGAAATCAACATGCTCTATATCCTGATGCTCCGTAGCCTCGGAATCCGAGCCTATCCAGCCATGCTCTCCAAGTACAACCGCACCTACCAAAATGAAGCCCCCGCATACACCTGGAACTGGGTCGCGACCTACATCGCCCCCAAAAAAGAAGGGAACTGGGCAGGCCTCAAACAAGAGCGACAAAACGCCAAAAAATTCCTCCAAGAAAAAGGGAAAAATTACGAAGGTGGACGTATCGTCAAAGTTGGCGTTGTCGTCGACCCCTCACAAAAAACACTCCCCTTCGGCGTCTTGCCTCCCAAATACAGCAAAACCTGGGCTTTCGTTCTCGACTCCATGGGTGGTCGCTTCTTTGAGACCAAAGAACTCACAGCGAAACAAAACACACAGATGGTCAAGCTCGACATCAATGTCGCCGCTGATGGTAAGCTCTCAGGTACAGCGAACTTCTCCTTTACAGGACAAAAAGCCTTCTCACGTCGTAGCCGCCTCCAATCCATGGCACGTCACACGTGGCTGAAGAGAGGATACGGCGCGACGATCAAGCGAGCATGTGGTGTGCACAGTGAACTATCACTGAGCAAGCAACCCAACCTCGACCTGGTCAAACTCCGCAACCCATTTGCGTACGCGTATACATTCAAGACACCTTCTTGTGTCCCCACGAGCAAACGTTACATCCTGCTCAGACCTGTTCCCACATGGTTGTTCTCACTGCCATCTTTGCGCAAAAAGCACCGCCTCGCGGCGATCGACTTTGGTACACCTCGACACCATGTATACGAAGTACACTACACCTTCCCCAAAGGATACAAGCTCAAAACAAGCCTCAAAAGCGGCACGTTGACAGGCCCATCCTTGCAAGGTGCGTTCAAAAGCACACCGACCGCAAATGGTTTGCGTATCAAAGTCAGCTTCACCATTGAAAAGCGTATGCTCCCAGCCAATATGTACTCCAAAGTCAAAGATTTCTACGCAAAGCTAGGCAAGTTGACGTCCCAAAAGACGTTCCTCATGAAGTCCAACGCGACCGCGTCATTGCCCCCCTCTGGGACGAAAGTGGCTTCCAACTTCAACGCCACAAGCCGATAAGGAGACGAATTTTATGAAACGCATACACACTTCGTTGATGGCAGGCTTGTTTTCGGCGCTTTTGGTCGCTGGCTGCGCAAGCACTCCCAAAGAATTTGTCATCAAAAAATCGCCCACAAGTCCAAGCAGCAAGGACTTTCCCAAAGCCGATCTCGTGACACTCCTTCGGAAAGTCAACGTCGTCATCTCCAATGATGGTTACAGCTTCAAGGAAGACACACACATCCAATACAAAGCACTCACCGCACGTGGCGCCAAACGACTCCGCCGCATCGGTGTGCGATACAGCAACAACCGACAGCTCAAGGACATCCAGGCACGACTCGTCCGCCCCAACGGGTGGATCTCCCGTGGACAGATGTTTACAGATGTTCCCAACCTTTACGGCCGCCAATACTTCAGCGCAAGTCGCTGGAGAGGAACAGGCTTCAGCGCTGTTGTCCCTGGCTCCGTCCTGGAATATCGTTACACTCGCACAGGAAAGAGTTGGTTTATCCCCTCTCACTACATCCAACGCACTATGCCTGTGATCAAAACGGTCTACTCCATCTCCGTCCCAGACGGCGTTGGCTTCCGCCACAAAGTGTACAGTGGTCCGAGCTTTGCCGCGAGCAAAGTCAAACACAGCAAGAACGCCTCATCAGGTCGCACCATCCACACATGGACCGCTGAGAACGTCCCCGCTGTCGAGATCGAGCCCGGTATGCCCGCATGGATCAACAGCGTCGCGCGCCTCTCCGTGATCAGCCAACGCCTCGCAATGGGCGAATACAAAGGCAGCGGTCGTGACTGGAACAGTATCGCGAACTTCTACAAAATCCTCGTCGGAAAACGCAACCAACCCACACCTTTCATCACGACGTTCACTAAGAAGCTGATCAAAGGTGCCTCCTCCAACGATGACAAGATCCGCAAAATCTACGACTTCGTCAGAAAAGAGATCCGTTACGTCTTTGTTGGCTTTGGACTCGGTGGATGGCAGCCACAAGCTGCAGAGTTTACACTGAAACAACGATACGGCGACTGTAAAGCAAAGGCCACCCTGCTTCAGGCGATGTTGCGCGCTGTCGGCATCCGTTCACACCAGGTGCTCGTCCGCACTCGACACGCAGGGAAACTCGACAGAACCTTCCCCGTCGATAGCTTTAACCACGTCATCAACTACATCCCCTCTCTCAACAAGGGAACCTTCGTCGATGCAACGACAAGTGACAACCGCCTGGAAGTCCTTCGACACGATGACCAAGGCGCGTCAGCGCTGATCGTCAGCCCCAAGAAGTCACGCTTCACAACGATCCCTGCGTTCACTCCCGATCACAACCTCAAGCACACAAAAATTACCGTTGTGCGCGGAAAAGAGAACGTCACAGGAACCATTAAACTTCGACTTGGTGGCAACTTTCGAGTACGAGTGGATGGCCTCCTGGAGCAGGGGCGCCTGAAAAAACCAAAGGCACGTAACATGTGGGCCGCCAGAACACTCGGTCGACTCAAGCTCAAAGCGCTGCTCAAAGGGTTTAAAGTCACATCTGTCGACTTTTCTGGGCAAAATGAAAAATACCTGAGCACGATGATCAAATTTAAGGCAGCGTCGCTGCAAGGAACACTGCGCAAAGGTAAAACGATCTTCTTCAACGCGGGTAAATTTCTCCAATCCAGTCCCTCTTCCAAGTACCTCAAGAAGAGAAAACAAAACCCCATCGTTTGGAATCAAAAAGACAGCCACGTCAAAGAGATCGACTTCAAGGGGTGGTACTTTGTCGACGGACCCAAGTCGTTTAAGACGAGCAACAAGCACGTCAACTACTCCCTGAAGGCCATGCACAAAGGAAATCACGTCGAGCTCGGTAGCAAGCTCAAGTACAACTCGGACTACATCGGCCTCAAGGATCACGAAGTCTTCCGTAAAACATTCGAAGATATCCACAAACACGAGTACAAGCTGCTTGTCTTGAGCACCGTCCCCCCCGGCGGTAACTTCAAGAAAATCCCTCCCTCCAAGCCCAAAAACATCAGCGTCACCTACCCCAAAAAATGGCGCGGTGTCAGCCTGGGTATCGACGCAATGAGAGGTGGCGAAGACAAGGGTGTTGTCGGTTGGACGTATGTCTCTTCGAGCAAAGTCAATTTGCAGCTCGCGAACAAAGTCGCGTCCCACCTCAAAGCACAAGGGAAACGCGGATACAAAGTCGCGATGAGTCGCAAAGATGACACAGATGTCGCGTCCAAAAAACGCGTCTCGACGTTGCGTCGCAGCAAACTCTTGCTCCAAATCGACATGGGTAACGGTCTGCAAGAGTGGAAAAAGAACAAGGCCTACGTCACCCAAGACGGAAAAAAACGCTGGTTCAACGACGGTGTCGCAGGATTCCAGATCGTTTGGTCCAAAGACAACAAGAAGAGTAAACAAACCAAGAAGTGGGCAACATGTCTCGGAAAATCACTCAAACGTGCAGGCTACGTCGTACGCAAAGCACGTAAAGGTGAGAGCATGACCTCTTCCTCTTTGGGGATCCGCCCTGCAACTGACGAAGATCCAGTCCTCTCAGGAAAAACACCTGCAGTTCGCGTTGTCGCGGGATACCTCACGCACCGCAAAGAGGCCAAAGCCTTCGCCTCTAGCCAACACATCTTCTTTGCCAAGGCCATCGAAGCCGCGCTCGTCTGCTACCAATCCAAATAAGCCCCCTCCCCCTCTCCTCTCTGCCCCCACAAAACCAAACGCAACGACTTTTGCTTTTTTGCCGAAAAGTGTATAACTACATTAGGTATACATGCGCCATTTGGGATGGCTTTGGACCCTCTCAGCCCAAAAATGGCTTCCGCAAAGAAGAAGGATTGTTTTGATGCGCTGGATGATTCACAGCTTGATGATTGTTTTGTTTTGTGTTGTTGGTCCCTTACAAGCCAACGCATTTGTTCACAAATACGCCCCAACTGGACGGATCTACCACTGGCAACGCAGCAAGCTTCCAGTCAAGTTCCACCTCAGCACACAAATGCCCACAGATGTCACCGCGCCCGATCTGCTCTCAGAGGTCAAGAGCTCGATCCAAACGTGGAACGCTGTCACCTGCTCGCTCCAGCCGCTCTTGGAGCTCGCGAACTCCAGCTCCACTGAGACCAAGAAGGGACAAAATGGCACCAACCTGATTCTCTTTATCACCGATCCCAACGGATGGGCAGGCTATGCGACAACCGCCATCGCCATCACCGAGCACTGGTACAACCTGCAAACAGGCGAGATCGTAGAAGCTGACCTCTCCCTCAACGGTTGGAACACACAGAACGTCAAGTGGGGCAAAGGTGTCTCCACAGCCTACGACATTCAAAACACCATCACACACGAGCTTGGCCACGTCCTCGGATTAGGACACTCCACCAACGCCAGCGCTGCGATGTTCGCGAGCGCCAACCCAGGCGAGACCAATAAACGAACGCTCCACCAGGACGACATCTCAGGGATTTGTAACATTTACCCCAAGGTTCCCTGCGAAGAAGGAAAAGACCAAGGTTCTGGTTCCTTCTGCTACAATGGGCGTATCACATCGGTCTGCTCGGCCAATCGTATTGTGTGTTCTCCGTGTAGTGAGAGCAACAACAGCACGGATTGCCCTGGCGAAAAGAACTTCTGTCTGGGTTTTGGTGGTGGTTTCTTTTGTGGGTATGATTGCTCGGGCACCCAGACATGTCCGAGCGGATGGACATGTCACCCTGTCCAGGGTGCAGATCAAAAAATCATCGGGCACAACTGCCTACCAGACACCAAGCAATGCCCCACGACGAGCGCTTTTTGTTGCATCACAGATGACGACTGCTTGAGTCCCTACAAGTGCGTCAAAGGTTCATGTGTCCGCGACGGGACACAGTGCATCAAGGCAGACCAACCCTGCTCACCAAGTGGTACATGTTGCAGCGGCCTGATCTGCGCAAATGACGGGACAGGCGCCAAGTGCCGGACCCAATGTGATCCACTCGCCCCACAATGTCCAGGCACGCTGCGCTGTGGAGTCGTCTCAGGCACCACGTCTGGCGCCTGTATTCCTCCAAACAACGGAGGTCTCGAAGGGACTGCTTGTAGCGCGAGTAAACCTTGTGAACACCAACTTCAATGCCATCCCACAGAGAAGATCTGCTATCTACTCTGTAAGCCCGGTACGACCAACACCTGCCCGACGGATTATCGCTGTGTCACACAAAATACATCTCCCCCCATCGGGTTGTGTGAACGTGTAAGCTCAGGTCAATCTTGTACGACACAAGCCGACTGCGCTTCTGGGCAGTTGTGCAAGGGTGGTAATTGCGCTTCGTGTACTGACAGCGTTGAATGTCCCCCGCAATACAAATGCAGTGGAGGATTGTGCCTCGCTCCATGTGGCTCAGGTGGGGTTTGTCAATCCAGACACACCTGTATCAACAATCTCTGCACCCCAAGTACGACCTGTGTATACGACAAAGATTGTCCCTCTGGTCGCGCTTGTAATGGCGGGACATGTGGCCCACCTGTCGGAAAGTCCTGTGTACAAAGCACCGATTGTGTGACTGGACAGATCTGCAAAGCAGGTCAATGTGTCGATGCCTGCAACAACGCCTGTGTTGGTGGAGAAGTGTGCATCAATGGACAATGTGCGCCAAGCTCGTGCAGTACGGACGCACAGTGTGGACAAGGTCTGATCTGCCATGACAACCAGTGTAAAAAGCAAGACTTTGCTTGTGGCGGAAACCCCTGCACCTCGGGACAAGTCTGTGTGAACGGTCGATGTCTCGCAAAGATCGGTTACTCCTGTACAGGAAACGAGAGCTGCGCGAGTGGATTCTGCGTTGCAGATGGCGAACTTAAGATGTGCTCACAACAATGCAGTCCAACAGATCCCAAGTCGTGTCCAAGTACACCAAGTAGCTATTTTTGTACGACCTTCCCCAATGTAGGGCTGGCCTGTTGGCCAGCAGATCGGACCGTCTGCACAAACGGGACGTGTAAACCCAAGCTCCCCCCCAAAGGAACAGGCTGTAGCTGTAACAGCGTTCACCCTCAACCTGAGACCGCGTTGATGTGTATGTTGGTTCTGCTCGCGCTTGGTCTCGTACGGCGTAAACACAGGCGTGGACACTGAGCTACCGCCTCCCCCCTTTCAGCTCCCCCAACCAGATGAGAACAAAGAGCTTGCCGGGGTATGAGAAAACACACAATATAATGAAGTGAACAGGATGCACAGCGCATTTTGATCCACCAAGAAAGAATCAAAACCACCCGCAAAGAGGAAATATCATGCGATATCTTATGTGCTTCTTTTGCTTGATGTATGTGATCAGCGCAGCGAGTTTTGCAGAGGCTTCGATCGTCGTGAAACTCACCGAACAGCAAATGTCCCAAAAAGCAGATCGTATCGTGCATGGCAAAGTCGTGCGAAAATACACGAAGTGGGACGCCAAGCGTCGACGCATTTACACATACGTGATTGTTGCGGTCCTGACAAACGTGAAGGGAAAACAATCGACACAAGAGGTGACCATTCGTCAGCTCGGTGGTGCACGTGGGGAGCTTGGGATGAAGGTCTCAGGGACAGCCAAATTTGCGTTGGGAGAGGAAGTGTTTGTCTTTTTGGAAAAAGATCGCTTCGCGACCAAACAAACGATCCACCAAGTGATGGGGATGTCTTACGGTAAGTATCACGTTGTGCTCGACAAAAAGAGCCAAGAGCGTTACCTCGTCCGCGATCTGAAGAACCTCTCCGTCGCGAGCTGGAACAAGAAAGGGAAGTTCCAACTCAACGACTCACACAACATGAAGACGTTGGTGCAGCCACAAAAGCTGCGCACATTTGTCAAGAAGATTCAGACCTTTGTCGCGCTTCCCAAGACACAAATTGTGCCCAAACCACAGCTGAAAGTCACTCCCACACTCAAGGTCGCGCCAACAGTGAAGCACCCAACCCCCACAAAGCAAGCAAAGTAGAAAGGTTTCGTTGATGAAAGACGGATTGATCATCACATTGGATGGTCCAGCAGGAGCAGGAAAGAGCAGCGTAAGCCGCCACCTCGCAAAGCATTTAGGGTATACGTACGTCGACACAGGTGCGATGTACAGAGCGATCGCGCTTGCGGCCGATCGTGCTGGAGTCAGTTGGGACGCGCCAGAGGCGCTGGCGCCCTTACTCAAGACCCTCACGATCGAGTTTCGCCAGGTGGAGGGTGACAATCACATCTTCCTCAACGGCAAAGATGTAGCGTCCTCGATCCGCACCCCTCATATCAGCTCAGGTGCATCGAAAGTCTCCGCTCACGGTGTTGTGAGAGAGCACTTGTTGGGATTTCAACGCTCACTCGGCGAGCGAGGTGGCGCGATCTTCGAAGGTCGCGATACGGGGACAGTCGTCTTCCCCAAAGCCGATCTCAAGCTGTACATCGACGCATCATCACGTACACGTGCGGAAAGACGATACAAACAGCTCGGAGAACCAGAGGAACTGTCGATCGACGATCTGCAACGCGAGATAGAAACGCGAGATGAGGCAGATAAAAGTCGCAAGATCGCTCCACTGTGTTGTCCAGAAGATGCAGTGGTGATTGACACCTCAGAGCTGCGTTTTGATGAAGTGATTCAAGAGATTTTGGGGCACATTCAGGGGAAACTTCAGCCTGTCGGCTGACACACAAAAAACGAAAAAAACCCTTGACGAATCAGGAAAATCTCTCTATATTCCTTTTCCTGTAAATTTTGAGGCGGCACCCCATCCTATGATTCCAGTGGATGAACCCCAAACAATTTGTCCAATTGTTATGTGGTAAGTGTCTTCGACTTCGGTAACCCTGCCGCAAGTCGTTAACTGCCCAAGTGCAGTTGGACAGATCGCCGGCCTCGACGCCGTTTATTTGGAAACAACAAGGGAATGAAAACAGTATGATTGACGTGGATACGCAAAACGAAAACTCCAACGACCTTCCATTGGAAGAAGACTTCGCAGCTCTTTTGCAAGAAAGAGAAGAATCAGAGGCGAAAATCAAAGAGGGTGCCATTGTAACTGGTACCGTCGTAAAGATCGAAAAAGACAAAGTTGTCGTGGACATCGGCTTCAAGTCTGAAGGTGAGATCTCGCTTCGTGAATTTAATGGTCCAGATGGTACAACCACCCTCGCGGCTGGCGACGAAGTGGATGTACTTGTCGAAATGCTCGAAGACAGCGAAGGCCTTTGTCGCCTGAGCAAAGAAAAAGCCGACAAGCTGAAGATCTGGGAAGAAATCAGCAAAGCCTGCGAAGAAGATCAGGTCGTTGAAGGTGAGATCGTCGCACGAGTCAAAGGTGGGCTCTCCGTAGACATCGGCGTAAAAGCCTTCCTCCCCGGCTCACAAGTCGATCTGCGCCCCGTGCGTAACCTCGATAAACTGATCGGACAACGATACAAATTCAAAGTCATCAAGTTCAACAAAAAACGCAGCAACATCGTACTCAGCCGCCGCGCGCTCCTCGAAGAAGAACGCGAAGCGATGAAAAAAGAGACGCTGGCCAAACTCCAAGAAGGTCAGATCCTCGAAGGTGTGATCAAAAACATCACCGATTACGGTGCGTTTGTTGACCTCGGCGGAATTGACGGACTCCTCCACATCACTGACATGTGCTGGGGACGTATCAACCACCCAACCGAGAAATTCAACGTTGGTGACCAAATCAAGGTCAAAGTCCTCAAGTTTGAGCCCTCTTCGGAGCGCGTCTCTCTCGGACTCAAGCAGATCACAGAAGATCCATGGACCAACGCTGATGACCGTTATCCCCCAGGGACACGTGTCAAAGGTCGCGTTGTCAGCTTGACTGATTACGGTGCATTCGTCGAAATCGAAGAAGGTATCGAAGGTCTCGTTCACATCTCCGAGATGAGCTGGACCAAACGCATCAAGCACCCCTCCAAAGTCGTCAACGTTGGCGATGAAGTCGAAGCGGTTGTCCTCGACCTCGAAGTCTCAAACCGTCGCATCAGCCTCGGTATGAAACAAGTTGAGCCCAACCCCTGGAGCTTGCTGCAAGACAAATACCCTGTCGATAGCAAACTCGTCGGTAAAGTACGCAACATCACCGACTTCGGTATCTTCATCGGTATCGAAGAAGGCATCGATGGACTCGTCCACATCTCCGACATCTCCTGGACACACCGTGTCAAACACCCCTCCGAGCTCTTTGAGATCGGACAGGAAGTCGAAGCTGTCGTCACAAACATCGACGAGCAAAACCAACGCTTCTCCCTCAGCATCAAAGAGTTGAGCGCTGATCCATGGATGGAGCGTATCCCCGAGCGTTACCGACCCGGCTCCGTCTGGCCCGGTACCATCAAAAAACTCACCGACTTCGGCGCGTTTGTTGAGCTCGAAAAAGGTATCGAAGGCCTCGTCCACATCTCCGAGATCTCTGATGACCACGTGAAAGATCCACGCGAAGTCCTCAACACTGGACAAACCGTGAATGTAAAAGTGATCAGCATTGATCCCGAAAAACGCCAAATCGGTCTCTCCATCCGCTCCGCTGATGAAGACTCCAGTGGCTACCTCGATCACGAAGAAGCTTCTACAAACCTCGGCTCCCTCATCTCCGGTCTCCAAGGCCTGACTGAAGGAGAAGAAAGTACTGAAGCCGCTTCCTCCGATGCAGACTCCGAAGGCGAAGCATAAACCGCTTCCCCTTCCCTCAGGACGATTCATCATTTTTTCCTCATCAATGATGAATCTTCCCGTTCCCAATCGCATCTAAGGAACGAAACCAATGTGTGATCGCGGCGCGAACATCGTTCGTACCGCGCGCCGGCATCGGTATCCTTCCCGCTTCTCATCAGCAAGATACGCTTGCGCAGAATATGCAACCGGATACCCTGAGTACATCCTAGCTGCTCGTTGCCATACCCCATAACTCACTGCAGAATATATATAAACTGTAGGCCTTCATATAAAAGGAGCTCTCCAGTGACAAAAAGTGAATTAGTTGCCGCTATTAGCGAAAAACGTACTGATTTGTCCAAAAAAGATATTGAGCAGGTGGTGAATACCATCTTCAACAGCATGAAAGATGCCCTTATTCGTAACGAAAGAATCGAAATTCGCGGATTTGGTAGCTTCACCGTCAAGCACCGTGATGCTCGCACAGGACGTAACCCCAAAACAGGTTCACCTGTCCACATCCCCGCGAAACGCATTCCCTTCTTCACCGTCGGGAAAGAGTTGCGCGAGCGCGTCAATCACGAATTCCAAAACTAGGCTCCTTTCCCCTCCCCTATCCCCCTTTCGTCACTCGCTCCTCTTCCTCTTCTCGATCAATGTAGGCTCCTCACCGAATAACTTCCTGTACAACGCCATGTGACGACGCCTCATCGATGATGTTCCCGACTCTTCTTTGATCGCCTGAAGCAGATCTTGTTTGGCCTGCGTCTTCTTCTTCATTTTGTGGTAGATCTGTGCGCGGATCACCAAAAATCGAGGCCAACGAGGTCGCTCCTTGGCTGCCTTGTTGATCGCACGTAGTGCCTTGTCGAGCAGCTTCCCTTCCTTCATGAGCGCTTGCGCATACAAAGCATACGCAAAATACCACTCAGGCTGCATACGCAATCTCGACGAAAACACACCCCACGCCTTGTCAGCAGCTCCCAATCTCACATACACCCGCGCAAGGGTCGTGAAAAAACGGCCTTCATTGGTATAAGGCTCCTTCTTCAGCGCACGACGCAACCAGATCTTCGCATCCCTTGGCTTGCCGAGCTTCATCAACACAATCCCCACCATCCCCATCACCTCCACATCGCCAGGGATTGTACGCTGAAGCATACGCAAGATCTTCAGCGCTTCCTTGCTCTTACCAAGTTTAAACAAACACTCAGCGATCCCCAAGTGGCTGATCTTTTTGTGCATGAAGGTCACCATCTGCTTGCGATCTGCTGCCGCAAGGCGAAACTGTCGCAACGCTTCGTGATACTGATGATGTTCGTACAACATGTTCGCATAAAACACACGAAAGGACGACAAACCCAGCTTAAATTGGAATTTGCCTTTGTACGAACGCATTCGTGTACGTTCGGCGTAGTGATCCCAGAGCTTGCCCTTCATAAAACGAAGCAATTGACGACGGTAGGTAAACTGCAACCGATGCGCCAACACCCGCAAACGATACACCCCACGACGATCCCCGAGCAGCGCCAACTGAATCGCCATCGCGACAGCCTCTTTTGTTGGCAACATACGGGACGCGAGCTGCAACGACTTGCGCAAACTCTCCTTCTTGATCCCCTTTACATCGTCTTGTAACAACAAATGGGATAATCCCGCGATCGCATACCAGCGCACGATCCGATCGCGATCCTTTCGCAATGTCTGTAGCGCTCCGACATCGTTCCTTGTGAGCAAGCCACGCCACTCACCATAGCGATAGGTGTCCCAACGCACCAAACGCCGCATCACCGCGCGCCGGAACTTTGGTTCTCTCGCAAAAGAGCCGCGTTTGGGTTTGATCAAGATGTCAAAGAGCCGCTTTCTCCCCTGACCATCTCCCCACATCGCCAGCGTGTAGGCTGCGAGCACACCCACTCCGGGGAAAGGCAACAGCTTGGCCAAAAATCGCCTCGTCAGCTTCGCGTCGTATCTCCGAATGTAGTAACCATTGGATAACATCAACAGCTTCTTCCAGCTCGATACAGTCGGAGAGAAAACTCTCTTACGATGTCTCCACAAGCTCATCATCCAACGCACCTGAAACGCCTCCTTGTGCAGGAAGGTATACCCAGACGCACGACGAGTACGAGATGTCGCATAGACCGAATACGCTCTGATGTTCTGTGGCAGGATCGCGTCCAACGTCTTCAGATCCTTGAGCAGGTCACTCCCAGATGAGAGGTAAGCATACGCCCAACGCAACCGCTGCGCCTTTGACAGGGCTTTGTTGCGACACAAAGACAAAAAGTATTTGCGAAAAGAGGCATCGCGAATGTCCACAAATAAGCCGGGCAAGCTCGCATAAAACATCCGATGTTTCTTGTACTTTTTGCCCAACTGCACGAGCGTCCCCATCGCCTTGTCGTTGTCCACACGGAGCGCCAAACTCGACACAAAGAACTTCTCAACGCCACCAAACCAGCCGAGCCACAAACGATCGCGTCCCCAAACAGGCTCGGTGTTGGCTTTGACGATAAAGTGGACACCCTTGTAGTTGTAAATCTGCGCAGGGAATTGCATCGACCAACGCAAACGTCCAGTGCGCAGTGACAACACCGAAAGACTACCAAACGATCCCATCACCGCAACAGAGCGCCCCGACGGAGAGACAACAGGACGCACCGGACCAAAGTCCGCGAGATGAGCCCTCCACTGCAACTTTCCGTCCTTCGGATGGTAACTCGACAGATACCCATCCTCTCCCCAAAAGAGCAGATGCGTTCCCCAAATGACAGGTGTCGAACGATATTGATATCTCGAAGAGTAGCCGATCTCCCACTGCCGATGATACCGTCCAACCCCTCCAGGCAGGCGTTTCTTCCAGAGCATTTTCCCACGATCGACCTGCAACACATGCATCATGTCGTTGTCGTTGACCACGTAAAGACGCGCGCCCTTTTTCGCCAATGAGTAGATCGTTGAAGGCATTCTTCGCGACCACACCTTCTTGCCCTTTGGATCGACCTTCAACAACCAACGTCCTAACACTGAGACGACAAACCCACCGTCCACTGCGAGCTGAGGAGCGAGTGGCTTCTCGTCAAAAAGCCAACCGCCAAAACCTCCAGCGAGAGGATACTCCCACTGGGTTTTTCCAGTCGCCAACGACAACGCCTTGTACGTCCTCCCCCTGTAAGTGAGCAGTCCATGTCCAAATTGCAGCCTCCCAAGCGCAAAGTCACCCTTGCTTTTGTAATGCCACAACAACTTTCCGGTCTTCGCTGAGAACTTCAAGATGTGCAACATCTCGTGGAAGCCAGCTCCCCAATCCCTGACACGCTCAAAGCGGGAGGAAAACGCCGCAACATACAACGCCTGTTTGTGGATCTTCATATCGGCGATCCAGTAAAACTGTCTGTAAAAAGGAGCGGTCTTAAAGCGGTTTTGGAACGACGAAGAGACTGGGAGTTCTTTGCGGTAAGGTAGGACAGGCAACGCGTATGACCATCGGACCTTTCCACTTTGTTGTCCCAACGCAAACAGACGACCACGACAATCGTTCGTATAGAGTCGCTTACCAAATGATACGACGTGACGCTCGCAACGTATCACCTTGTCATCTTGTTTGCACCGCTCACCACCTTTGCGCTTACTAGGCGTGCAAAAAGACGGAATATACGCAGACCAGCGAAGTCGTCCGAGGCGCGTTCCACGTCGAGAAGAGACCTTCACGACCGCCTTACGCTGTTTGGAGCGTAAACGTCGGCGTAATTGCGTCATACGTTTGCGCGAGACGTGTTGATGAAGTGTAGGTAAACCAGCGAGCAATTCGGTGAATTGACGCGCGTCATCTTCGCGGCCTACACGCAAGGAGAGCTTCGCGAGGGTGTACAGGAGTTTGGGTTCTTTTGGGTTCTTTGGCCACGCCTTGCGAAGCATGAACAACGCGAGCTGTGGATGTCCTTTTTTCATCAGCTCTTTGGCCAACGAGAAGCGGCTCTTCCAGTCCGTCAACCCACCAGGTCGAAGAGCCTCTCCATCGCACAAACGTCCGAGCCCTTGCATGTGCCAAAAATGGCATAGGTTTCGGTAGCTCCCAATGCGTGCAGTGTTCCCAGAGCGCCAAAGCGCCTGCCAGTAACAATACTCCGCGCCGATCGTATACCCAGCCTCTCGCAGGATGCGCGCAGCCCGCTGTGCGCCCCAATGACTCGCATAGTTGTTCCACACGAGTTCAGCGAGCAAGGTGCGGCGCTTTTTCGCTCTCCCCATCCCCTTATAAATCTTGGCAAGAATCCCGATATACTGGACTTTGTGAGTCAACAGGTAATGTAGGGAGTGACGACTCGTCCCTCTCTCGAAGACCTTCAACGCCGCCGCAAAATCCTTCTTTGCAATGAGGAAACGGAGTGCTCGACGGATTTGATAGTCAGAGCGATAGGACGAAGCCTTGAGAGTCGATGTGTACATGTGCAGCGCTTGCTGTGTCATCCCCGCGAGCACGACACGATCGCCGACAGTAAATCCACAGCGAAACTTGGGGTACTGAGAAAAGAGCTTCAAACAACCTGCAAAGTGTTTTTTCCAATAAGCGAGCGCCATCTTTTTGCGACCGAGATGGACGTAAAAATCCCCCAACCGCAACGCCATGTCCTTGGGTTTATTTGTACTGTGTTTGTAAAGCTTGTTGAGCAACGCGATCGCCTCTTTGTACTTCCCGTACGTCTCATATGAGAACAACAGCGCGCTGAGTAAGGAGTGCTCATCAGGTCTACGTTGCAGGATATGTACGAGGATCGCCTGGTACTTGTCGTGATCCCCCTTCACCTCGTATGCAAAGCGCAGTAACGAGAGCAGGTGGAGTTGGTCTGGAGTGGCCTTTAAGCGTTTTTGCCAGGAGGCAATAAACCTCGACAAGCGACCACTTTGTGACAACAGCCTCATCATCTCTTTGACCATCGCTCGGTAACGATAGCTGGAGCGGCCACTTTGGTTCACGAGACGAACACCAGAGAGTGCCTGCCGCAAGAAAAATTCGATCCTGGCGCTGTCCTGACTTGGCATCAAGAATTTCGCCATCTCAAGCGCCTTGTACGCACGCCCTAACCCGTATCTCTGGTAGTAACGCATTGGGTATTGGGACTTCTTGCGCTTGATGTAGAGGCGATAGTGGACAATCGCCTGTCTGATCTGCAGACGATCGCGGTAAGACTTGGCGAGCAATTGATCGGCGACACCATCTTTATGTTGGCGGGACAGTCGCAACAACACAGCGTGACGACGTCTGACATCACCAGCTCGCTCAAGTAGATAGACCATCCTCCACAAGATCACCTTGCGCTGCTGTTTTTTACCGGAGAGCAAACGACGATACAACGCGAGCGCCTGCCTGACATTCCCCTTTGCATCTTCCAACGAGGCGAGATATTGCAGTAATTCTCGTCTATTTGAGTATGGTTTCTTCTTGGTGAGATCGCGCAACATCCCGAGCAACGCGGTCAAAGAAGACATCTTCTTGTTCGTCGCCCAGTCGAGCGAATAGCCTGCGAGGACATAATACGTGCACAACTCCTTCACGGAGGAACGCACTGCGCTGCTTTGCTTTTGAAGCAAGAGATACAACAAACGCGGCGAATGTCCCGCTTCGCGATAAAGTGAGAAGAGCGCACGAAGCTGGTCGCGCACACGTGCGAGCCGTCCGTTGAGTTGAAAACGACGTCGCAGCCCTCGTCGACGCCATCGACGAGAAAAACGAGAGAAACGAGAAAGACGTCTGCTGTACCGTCGACGGAACCGAGTCGAGCTTGCTTTGCGTTTGAGGAAAGCGTGTCTACGCATCTTCTCTTGCAAGACACGCCATCCCTTGTCGAGCAACCGCCCGTAATACTTTTGCGCCATCCTGTCGTTACCGTAACGCTTGTAGGCGCGGGCGAGTAAGAGGACGAAGAATTTGTCCTTCCGAAGCGCGCTGCCTCCAACCCATCGACAACGTTCCAGCCACCAGATCGCGCGCCTGTGGTTGCCCCAAGCGAGATAACGAGCGCCCAAACGTCGGACGAGGATCTTCCAGTACCCACTCTGAAGATCCTTCAAGCTCATGAGTTGTTGTTCCAAAAAGCGACTAAATGAGCGTGGCGGTACAGTCGTGCCCCGGTTCGAGAAGAAGTTGAGGACTCTGCCCAGGTACATCATTTTGCGGGCGCGGTCTTTTCGACGTTTGAGTTGTTGTCGAATCAACAGCTTCGCGATGTCGTAGCGTCCAATCAAGAAGAGCTCACGTGTTTTTCTCTGTAGAAAATAGCGATCACGGTAGTGGTGCTTTGTCGAAAGTCCCCACAGGGCAGGGAGATACTGAAGTGATGCTTCAGCTCCTTTTGACTCGTGAAGGACGACGTATGCATCGATCAGCGCGCGCCTTGTCTTGGAAGGCACTTCGTTGAGCGAAGCGTTTAACAGGACCTCTTCGCTGTGTTGTAGGAGCTTGACACGCTGCGCCTCACTGAGAAGTGGCCACAACATCGACAAGATCTTCTCGCGACGTTTTTTGATAGAGGAGATGGGGTTGGTGTACCGCATCCTCGCTTTAGGACGGGTCCACTCCTTCCACAAAACAGCGCGCGCCTTCTCTCTCATGTTCATGACGCGGTATAAATTCACCATTTTCCTGATCAAAAAGAGTCTGTCACCGCCGGTCCAGTAGCGATGGGCCCACTGCAACATCTCCAGCGCGAGCGCGTACTCTTTTCTCTTCTCCAGCAAAGTCAAAATGTAGTGATAGCTACCAGAGATACGGGAGTGGTTGTGTAAAAACTCCTTGAGCATGTAGCGCAAGCGTGAACGATCCCCCATCGCCAACAAGACCTTGATCTTTGAGGCGAGATAACGCCCTTTCTGTCCGGGCCGACCTCGTTCGAGCTTTGCGTACAGACGCAAGGCTTTGCTGTGTTGCCCCTGCTCGCGATATGTCCGCGCCAAAAGTTGAATCCAGTACGCGTTACGTGGTTCGAGTTGGTGCGCCCGTTCGAGCAGCGCCTGTAGTGGTTTAAACCATTTTTTCTTCTCGTAGTGTTCCGCGACGAGTTTCATCAGAGAGCGCTGGTCTTGTGCGTTTGGGTCTTCGAGGCGCATGGCAAGACGTCGCTCCCACTGGGCACGTAGACCTTGCTTTTGATAGAGCTTCATCAACTCCAGAAAAGCGAGACGACGGCGCGCGAGCAACTTACTCGCGTAATAACGGCGTCTACGACGTAGATAATACGGAAGTTTGCGTTTTTTTCGTTTGACTTTGCGCTTCACGCGCTTCTTTTTTTTGCGGATGGGGACATGTGTCTCCCTCCACAAAATCGACTCATAGATCCCGATCGCAGCGTCGCTTTGCCCGATGTCGCGATAGAGTCCGGCGAGCCGAAAACGAATGGTAGGTGTGTCGGGCTCCAACTCCAAGAACAACTCGTATGCGCGGATCGCCTCCTTCTTGAGGCGGTTTTTGTAGAAGAGCGTCGCAACTTTTCTCAGGATACGCAAAGAGTTGGGGTTTTCGTTGAGCAGGCCGAGCAAGATCTTTCGTGCGTTGCTCTTGTCGTTGACCTCAAGATACAGCCGAGCGAGCCGGACCTGGTCTTGCGCGGACGGATTCATCGACTCTTCGATCATTTTGCGAAAGTAGATAATCGCGCGCTTTGTGTTCCCCTGTTCCAGCGCCGTCTCGGCGAGCGTTCTGTACACCTGAGACTTTTGATCGACGGTCGTTGCGGCTTTCAGGTAGGCGACGCGGTACTCCTTCATCCGTCCTTGTCTTTTGTACAACTGCGCCAACGCCCGAAAATACGCGAGCTCACGAGGGTACGTATCCGCGAGACTTTGCAGCCGACTTTCGAGCAGCTTCATCCCACGTTCGCGCTCTTTGGTCTCAAATTCACCGAGAACATCCATGATCTGCATCACGGAGTCGTAGATCGTTCGCCCGTCTTTGGTGCGCTTGAGGACAAACTGGTAGATCGCGAGCGCCTTTCGGAGCTTGCGCAGCCGCTGCAAGATGCTCGCGAGCGAGAGGCGATAACCAAACGCGTGGGGGCGTAGACGCACGGCCTCTTCGTAAGATGAAACCGCGAGCTTGAGGCGTCCAGACTTACGATAAATGCGCGCAAGCTCTGCGTGGGCAGAGGCGTCATCGGGGTTAAGCTCGACGACTTTCCGTCCGTAGCGAATCGCTTCTTTGTAATCGCCGAGCTTGATGCTGTAGTTATAGATTCTGCGGTAGTAATTACGCCGTCCGACTTTGTGGGCTTTCACGAGCCGCAGCAGCAAGCGACGAGCTTCCGTCCAGCGACGCCCACGGGAAGCGAGCTGCTCAAGTGTGAGTAATGCGTCGACATCCTGGGGATCGTGCACGAGGATCTTCTGAAACAGGTTTTTGGCTTGCAGGTAACGACGTCGGCCACGGCGTTGTGAACGCCACAACTCATACTCTCCAAGAAAGCGAAGAGCTTCGATGGTCTGTTCGCGTTGTTTATTGGTGCGTGGGTTGTCGTAGATCTTGCGTTTGTAACGTGCAGGCAACCGGTACAATGTCCCCTGTGCCTGGTACAGATCGAAGAGTTGGTGGATAGAGCGCTTTTTTCGAGAGCGTAGACGTGCTGTTCTGTAGATTTTCCACCAGATATCGATGGCTTGTTTGCGCAGCTTGGGGGTCAGATCGGATTCGTTTTGAAGGAGTTGATAGATCTCACCGAGTTGCAGTAAGTAGCCGAGCTGTTTCGGTTGTCGCTTGACGGCGTTGTGAAAGGCCTTGTGTGCCTTCCAGAGCATATCGTGCTCGCGGTAGATTTGGCCGAGTGCAGCGTAGGCTTGATGTGCAGGCAAACCACTGCGCAGGAGTCCCTGCCAGATCTTGAGCGCCCTCTTTGTGTTCCCCTGTTGGTAATAGTATTGGCCGAGCACTTGGCGGTGAGAGACCACGCGAGGTTCGAGTCGGATCAAACGCTTATAGAGCTTGATCGCTTCCTTATTCATCCGGCGACGTCGATAAAACTGTGCGAGGCGTGTGAGGATCTCAGAGTGTCGGGAGAATGAGCGCGCGATACGTGCCATTTCGGCGAGCGCCTCTTTGGGTTTCCCGACGCGAGAGAGCATCTCGGCGAAGGCGAGGCGGTGTCTGGGCTCTGTCGGTTCAATACGGATGAGCGATTTGTAGGCGATGATCGCGTCTTTGACGTGATTGTTGACCTCCAGGAGGGTGATGTACTTGCGCCATGTTCGGACATCTCGTCGATTGGCCTTCAGTGCACGTTTGTAGTACACCTTGGCTTCTTTGTCCTTCCCCATCTCATCGAGGAGTCGGGCGAGCATTGCCAGCTCTGTGTGATGTTTACGCTTGCGCTTCTTGAGGTGCGCAGCAAGTTCACTGAGCTTTCCGTTTTCGCGGTGAATTTGCAGGATACGTCCATCGAGCTCACGGCGCAGCCAATGCCCTCTTTGGGTGTAGCTGATAGCTTTTCGATAAGCCGCGACAGCCTTTCGCCATGAGCCTTTCAATTCATAGACGCTCCCAAGTTGCCGAAGGACATTGGAGCGTGCCCCACGTCGACGGGTGCGCTTGAGGACGATGCTCCACTGTCGTATCGACTCGTCGTAGAGTTTGTGGCGCGCGAGGCTGCGCGCGATTTCACCACGTGCGCTTGTATTGCGCGGGCTCAACGCGAGGAATGTCCGCCAATAACGGAGCGCTTTTTTGGGCTTCTTGTTGAGCAGACTGAGTGTACCGAGGGCTTTCAGGCAGCGACGACGAAAGGCCGTCTTTTTGGCGAGTGAGAGCGCCTTCTCATAGTGTTTAAGGGCCTCATCGTAACGTGCAAGGCTGCGAAAGAGTGAGGCCAGATAAAAATGAGCGAGACGATGGTTGGGTTTTCTCTTGATAACCTGTTGATACGCGAGGAGTGCCGCCCCCTTTTGACGGGTGAGTTGTAGGAGGTGAGCGAGGATCAAGCGGTAGTTGATCTTACGAGGTGCGCGCTTGCTCTTCTTGCGGTAGGACACGATTAACCTGTCGAGGCCGGGGTGACGTCGTGCGAGCTTCACCATCCGTTTAAACGCGAAGCCCCTATTGGGGTTACGCTCGACGAGTTTTTGGAAGCGGCGCAAGACGATCTTATGGCGCCTTGCTCTGTTACGAACGCTCCAGTTCTCGGCATGGACCTCTGGTGTGCCTCCAACAACACAACATGCCCAAAGAAGGACACACCAAAAGCATCTGAAGACATATCTCGAACGTGGGTCCTTTGTGTTCAAAGTACCTCCCCTTATCTATGTAGCGCATAGTCTCCGATACCGCAGACAGCGAAGAGACCTTTTGCATGAATCGATGAGCACCGGCACGATTGGTGTAGATATCATTTTGTATCTCTCTGATTGGAAAAACAAGACAGCACAAAGTTCCATTTCGATAAGAAGCGAATAAGTGTCATCCTCCGGTGGCGACAAACAAACCGCAAAAAGGGAGCAAAACCCCTTGACGAAGGAACAGTGACACGCCATCATGCCTCGAACCTAGAGGGCTTTTTGAGAAGCCATCACACACGCGAACACGAACAACAGAGGGTACATCATGGTCAGATTGATGGACTTGAACCCCGAACAGCGCGAAGCTGTCAAACACAGGGACGGTCCAATGTTGATCCTTGCCGGCGCAGGGAGTGGAAAAACCAGGGTTATCGTCAACCGCATCGCATATCTTATCGAGCAAGGTGTGAACCCAGAACACATCCTCGCGGTCAGTTTTACCAACCGCGCAGTTCGCGAGATGGAAGAGCGCGTCGCGGACATGGTCAACAACCGTAAGGTCGCGAAAAAGCTGACACTCAGCACATTCCACTCTCTCGGTGTACGCATCCTCCGGACGGATATCGATCTGCTCAACTACCCTCGTCAATTTACGATCTACGACCCAAGCGACCAGCTCGCGCTGATCAAGCGCGTCATGCGCGAAAAACGCATCGATGAAAAACGCTTCGACCCCAAGTATTTTCAGGCAGAGATCGCCAAAGCCAAAAACGAAGGGCAAGAGCCCAAAGATATCCGCGACATCATGTTACGAGAGATCTTTCTCGCTTACGACGACGCGTTACGCACGTGTGGTGCTGTTGACTTCGACGACTTGATCCGCCTCCCCTGCCTGCTGCTCAAAAATCATGACTCAGTGAGACAACGATGGTCCGGTCGCTTTCGACAGATCATGATCGATGAATACCAGGACACCAACGGCGTTCAGCTCCAGATGGTCCGAGAGCTCGCCTCCATTCACGGCAACCTCTGTGTCGTGGGTGACGACGATCAATCGATCTACGGATGGCGTGGGAGTGATGTCGAAAACATTCGCCAATTCGACAAACACTTTCCTGGCACAAGGGTCGTCAAGCTCACACAAAACTACCGGTGCAGCGGAAATATTCTTGACGCCGCCAACAAAGTCATCGAGCAGGGTGTCGGTCGCTATCACAAACGCCTGTGGACAGAACAAGACAATGGCGCCCTCGTCGGGATGGCTGTCCTCGCAGATGAAGAGGGTGAGGCTCGCTTTGTCGTGGACCACCTGCAAACCACGCACTTTGAAGAGAAGCGCAAATGGTCCGAGTTTTCCATCATGTACAGGACCAACGCACAATCGCGAGCGCTTGAGGAGTTGTTGCGCAACGAGCGCATCCCCTACAAAATGATCGGTGGGACCAAGTTCTTTGACCGTAAAGAGATCCGCGATCTCATCGCCTACCTCAAGGTCGTCAACCAACCCAAAGACGAAATCTCCCTACGCAGGATCATCAACTACCCACCTCGTGGAATTGGAACGGCGACGATCGATAAGCTCAGCGCATTCGCCAAGCAGCGACGAAGCACGCTCTACGATGCCTGTCTACACATCGATGACTGCAGCACTGTGGGCAAAGCACAGCGCAACGCGATCAACGACTTTACGGAGATGATCGAGAACCTGAAGGGCAAGGTAGAAGAAGGTCGAAGCCTCGCGTTGATCGCAGAGATGCTGATCAGCGCGGTCAAGTTTCAGCACGCCCTCTTCAAGGAGTACTCGGAGGTCAAAGAGGCCAAAAAGCGTGTGGACAACGTCGACGCGCTCGTCAACTCGATGATTCAGTACGAGGGCAAAGCCGATAAGCCCAGCCTGAGCGACTACCTCGACCGCGTCAGCCTCGAACCAAGCGGCGATAACTCCGAAGAGGAAGACGAAGACGCGGTCATGCTGATCACGTTGCACGGCGCCAAAGGTTTGGAGTACCCCATCGTCTACCTCGTCGGGATGGAAGAAGGTTTTCTACCCTACTTCCGGATTTACGAGAGTGACACGGATATCGAAGAAGAGCGCAGGTTGTGCTACGTCGGGATCACCCGCGCCAAACAAAAGCTCATCCTGAGTCGCGCACTACAACGTCGAAGATTCGGAAGAATGGAAGACCGAGAGCCTTCACGTTTCCTCGCAGACATCCCCCCCAAGCTCCTTCACCCGATGGGTATCGGTGGAAAGAAACCCGCTGTGACCGAAGAAGAACGCGATGAGAAGTTCAAGAGTTTCTTCTCCGAAGTGTTTGGCATGCTCGAAAAAGATTGACAGGACAGATATGAGTCAGGACGAAAAAGACAGCACATGGTTGCCACCTCACCTCCGCGAATTACTCGGAGATGTCGGCTCAGAGAAGAGTCGTCATGTGATCAAAGAGACCCTTGAGAGCACGGGAAAGAAGATCAAGACAGGGAGAATGGGGCGCGCATTTGGCCTCTCAAAAGTTGCACTACGTGGAGGGAGTCGTTGGCTCGTCGACAAAGCACGTGATTCGTTCTCCAATGAGGAGGAGAAGCAAGCGCGAAGTGAGCAACGTGGTGTCGAGATCGCGACGCAGATGCTTAAGACCTTCTCGGAGATGCGTGGCGCGGCGATGAAGATCGGCCAGATGCTCAGCTATCTCGACGATATGCTCCCACCAGAGGGACAAAAAATACTCGCCCTGTTACAACGTGACGCGGCCCCCATGCCCTACGAAAAAGTTACCGCACAATTTCAACGCGACTTTGGCAAGCCTCCAGAAGATCTTTACCAACACTTTGAACCGACACCCATCGCCGCCGCGTCGATCGGACAGGTCCACAAAGCGATCCTGCACGATGGCACACCTGTCGCTGTAAAGGTCCAATATCCAGGGATCAAAGAGGCGATGGAGGCTGACCTCAAGAACGCCAAATTTCTAGGTCTCTTCCAACAGGTGATGTTCTTTCGCACAGACACCAAAGCGATCATGAATGAGATCCAAGAGCGTCTGATCGATGAGTGCAACTACCTGAAAGAAGCCGAATATCAACAGATTTTCTACGATCGCTTTCAAGAACATCCTTCGATCGTCGTGCCACAAGTCCACCACGACCTCTGCGGTGAACACATTTTGACGACGACCTTTCACGATGGACTTGGTTTTTACGAATGGCTCGCGACAGATCCCTCCCAGGACGCAAGAGAGCGTGTCACCAAGTCTTTTTACCGCTTCTACCTCGGCTCTTTTTACCTCGATGGGCTCTTTCATTGCGATCCTCACCCAGGAAATTATACTTTTTTGGAAGATGGTCGTATTGTCTTCTTCGACTACGGCTGCACGCGCCACTTTGAAGAATCCCGACGGCAACTGTGGATCGAGCTGTGCAAAGCCGCAATGAGAGATGACCGCGAAACCTTTCACAAGCTCGCTGTCCCGATAGGCTTTTTCCAAGAAGGACAATCCTACGATCGTGAGGCTTTTGAGGGCCTGATCCAGTATCTTTACAAACCCTATCTCAAAGACGAACCCTTTGACTTCCGCGCGCATCCTCCTAGAGATACTTTTCGAGAGATGTTTGTGGAAAACGCCAACCTGTTTAAGCTCAATATGCCTGCAGATGCCGTATTTCTCAACAGAATTGGCTTTGGGCTTGTCTCTCTGCTCTCGGAGATCGGATCACCGCTGCATTGTACACACTACGCCTCATCCTACTTTGAGGGTTTCGATCCTGACTGGCCAGACGATCCGCACTGTGTGAATGCGAACGTAAAAGAAATTGACAAAAAGATGACTACGTCGTCACCATCCACAAAATCATCCTAAAACTGCGTTTTTGGAAAATATTTTTGCGACTCATGAGACCTGTATCTGGCGGATTACGCCGAATACCGATCTTTTGCGCTCTAGTTTTTTCTTGCAAGGTGTTGAAAAACAAACTACACTATCGATTGCGTCGAGTTCATAGTTTTGAAGGATTTGTCGTCCGGGAGCCTTGCTGAGCAACCCAGCAAGAGAAAAATATACTACATATCCAAATGGTTACAAGACTTAAAGGATGTGCAGCATGACGAATTGATGGATGGGAGAATGCAGATCAACAAAGCCTGATCACTATATGTGTAAGGTTCGTTCCCACTCCTCCATCCACGATCCTATCTACTTTTTCCAGCTCACTCCACGGCAACATATCTTCTCTTGTTCCCAAGACAAATATGGCGCATAGATGACTCCTCGACGCCAAATACACCACAGTCGTTGTTTTTGATGGAGTTCACACAATCAACTACGACAACATCGTCGCAGCAAGAGTAGTAGGATGATTAAGATTCCACCCCACAAAAAAACCGCTCCCGCCACGCAATACCAAGAAGTGGTGGTCCATCTCCAACAGCTCCCCAACGCCATGGGGGTATCGATGCTGCACGGTTTTTTGACTGGCATCGCGCTCGGACCGGCTTCAGTCCTGAGCAAACCATGGCTTGCGGACGCACTCGGTCTGCCTCCCGATACTGATATCCCCGACGCTGCAAAACGCGCCGTCGAATCAGCGATCGATGAGCTCACCGACCAATTTCAAAACGGACAACTTCATCATGTTCTGAGAAACTGGAATGGTCAAAGTGTGTATACCCTCCAACAGTGGGGACAAGGCTTTGTCAAAGCCTACCAACTCGCCACACAAGACTGGGATGCTCGTTGCCAACAAGATCTTGGCATTCGTGACGCAGTCAACCAGCTCAAAGCCCTATCTGATCCAAATACCTACGCGAATCTTATCTCCAACAGCGAACAGCTCACCCACGATCAACTCTACGCCCTCCACAAACGCACCCCCTCTCTCATCGACAAACTCGTCGCTGCGATCCCCATGGAAGAGCCCGAAGAAGACCTCAACGCGCTCAAAACCCCCTAAGCTTCGCTCTCTAGTCTTCCAACATCCCCCCTCACTTCGCAAATGAAACTCACCCCCCAAAACGCTCCGTCACCAACTCGACAAATGTCGTTTGCCGTTTGGATGCCTGTGCGAGATCTTCACCAAGCGTGATCACGTCGATCTTCCCAGAGGGCGCAAGGCAACCAATGTTGTAAACAACGGCCCACCCCTCCCCTGTCTCAGCGTCGTACAAAATGTCATCCAGCGTACGCACAAAATCGTCAAATGACACGCCAACCAAACATTCACTGTGCATACTCCCAGCGAGATAAGGACGAGCCCGAAAATCACCAAACAACCGGGTCATCAATGTCATCGGTGTGCTCGTCCCTCCCCAGC
Source organism: Deltaproteobacteria bacterium (assembly GCA_002731275.1). Classification (GTDB taxonomy): domain Bacteria; phylum Myxococcota_C; class UBA6777; order UBA6777; family UBA6777; genus UBA6777. The sequence continues at coordinate 509,352 of PCBK01000052.1, forward strand.
GTCCATTGCACTCCACATACTTGAGCGTCGCATCATCAAGGGATGTCCCGCAATAGATCGTATCAAAAGAACAACGACCGAGGTAACCCAGTCGCTGAAAGATCCGTCCGAGCTTCAAAGAGGTCTGTGCGAGCTCATCCTGGAGAGGCTGTGGGAGCTGACTCTTGATGCTACCTAAAAAGACATGGTCTTCGTCAGGCTGGAAAAGTTGATCGAAGACACCTTCGAGGACAGGTGGACCTTCGGACACTGGAGGAATCCACAGCTGTGTACTTGGCGACGCCAGCACATCTGTCTCCCACACTTCGACAGAGAGTGGTGGATCGTGGTCGGCATCCCACTCCTTCTCCTTGCACCAATCCTCAACGAACGCAAGTAATGTCTCGGAGTCCATCTCTCGGATCTTTGCAGCCTCGAAGATCCCAGTCCCCATCCCCGTCGCGCTGTTGGCGAGCTTCAGTGAGACCTTCTCCACACCCTCTGCTATGGCTCTTAGCTTCGCCACGGCTTCGGAGACCGAACGCGCACCGACTGCTCGCATGGCATAGGACTCACCGAGCGCCAGCTTTGTCACCTCTGTCAACCACACCTTGTCATTGGTTTGTTCGGTGATGTAGGGAAGCGGCGCGAGGATCTGTACATCCCCCCCACTGCGCTCCTTGAGCATCAACCCACACTCCCAAGCATCCCGCAAGCCCATATACGGGTGAAACCACACGCTGTTGTCGTTGTCCGCCATACGTTGGAGCAAAACACGCAGCGCTTCCTCATCCTCACGCAGTCCAGCAAAGCAAGCGTATGTCGGCTTGCCCTCCGCTGGTTCGATCTGGAGATACTCACAACGCCCAAGACCAAGGCGCGTATCGAGATAGTCTTCGATGCCTGGGATCGGTGCAAACGTACCTGCGACCAGATCGCCTTGCTGTGCACGTGTAAATGCCCGACTCGCATAGTAGGCAAGTCCCCTGACGAGATGGAGGTGCGCGATGATGGAGAAGTCATCGATGAGCAAAGAAAACGGAGGCTCTTTCGGCAGCGCTGTTGGAAACAGGGCCGCATACGTCTCACGCTCCTCATCAAATAGAGGATCATTCGCAGCCAGGTCTTCTGCGATCTCGTCCAGACGCTTCGACTCCTCCTCCTCCCAACAGGGAAGCACGGGAGCAGATAATGTCATGACACCTGAGGTCCATTCTTGCATCTCAATCCTACCTTTCCACAAACGATTATGGGACAACGCAACCTTGACACATATGTTATCACCTGTCGACACAATGCCTCAAAAAGGCGAGTATATAGCTTCGGCGTAACATCCCATACCCCAAACCCAAATTGAAAACAAGTACAGATTTTTGCAAACTTCTGATGATCCATGCGAAAAGAAAAAGTGTGGAACCATCACACATGTGCGAAGGCGTTTGTCCTTGACAAGACCAAGGGCAGCCCCTACCCTATCCGGTGGAAGAGTCTCGACTTTTTGTATACTTGAAAGACTGTGATAAGGCCCGCACCGCCCAATCCCCAATGATGGATGATAAGGAGTTTGTAGGATGAATCGAATGTATATAATGTGGCGTGGTTGGATCGCGTTGACGATGCTTGTGCTTGTATTTGTCGCTTGTGGACCACCACCAAGACCTGAAACCCCCGGTGGATTGGCCACTGATCAAAACCAAAATGTCAACGGCATCATCGTGATGACCTGGAACACAGTGGAAGACAAAGAAGTCATCGGATACCGCTTGTACAGAAGCACCTCCCCCGACAGTGGCTTCGAAAACGTATACGACACAGGCCCCGTCGAAGAAGGCAAAACAGTCGAAACCAAATACATCGACAAAAACGTCATCGTCGGCGAAAACTACGAGACCAAATACTACTACAAAGTCACGTCCTACAAAAAAGGATACGGAGACGGTGAATTCAAAGAGCGCAATGAGAGCGAGATGAGCGCTGCGGTCCAAGCCAACAGTATCAACACCTCTCCCCCCAACTCCACAACAGGTGTCACTGTCAAAGCCAGCAACATCGACACACCACAGATCGAGATCAAATGGAAAGCCGGCATCGAGCCTGACCTCAAAGGCTACTACGTTTGGCGTTCCGATGTGAACCAACCCATCTCCGTCGCAGACGAGAAAAACCGCGTGTCCCAACTCGTCGAGACCGGAGCAGGCGAAGCGCCACGCTGGGTTGATAAAGATGTCTCCCCCGGAAAAGAATACTGCTACAACATTCAGGCTGTCGACCGCGGTGGGCTCAAGAGCCAACTCGTTCCCTCTATCCGCAAGTGTGATCTGCTCCTCGAACGTATCGAGCTTGAAACACCCGCTAACGAGTCGACAACCACTGCAACACCCAAATTCCAGTGGAAGGAGTTGACCAATGCTGCAGGCTACATCGTCGCGCTGAAAGCCAGCCGTGACTTCGGTGGTGAGATCTGGCGCTCCAGCTACGTCACAGGCACCAGCACCACATACAATGGCAAAGCACTCGATACTGGCTCCACGTATTACTGGTACGTTTACTCCTTCACCTCAAAACCCTCCAATCCTGCAGAAGACCTCGGAAACTCAGTCTCCGAAATCCGCTCCTTCACCGTCCAATAAGCCCTCTCTTCCCTCCCCAAATATCCATTCTCCACCATTCAGCTTCCGAAAACATCCCATTAAAACACCAAGCCGATAACAAATGTCCCCTTTGTATATGTGATGGACATCATCGACTGTTGACATAGACAACAGCTTGGGTCTTCCGCAATGCACACAATGTCTTGTCCCTGTATCGCTAGATTGTGGTCACATCCCAAATCAGTCCCCAAGACAACGACCACAACAAGACAACCAATGGTTACGCGCTCCAAACACTAACCAACACTACAAGCTCTTTGTGTCTATTGACACAAAAAAACCCCCCCTGGTCTGCGTTCAGGGGGGGTCACCTCATGGAAAACAAAAAAGACCTATCGTCGTGATGTTCCGAAGAGACAAATCAGTCGGAATAGGAGGCACTTAAAGTCACTTTTCCTCGGAAGGATGGAGAGAGTGACTCAAAGATCTTTAGATTTCATCGACAGGTGGAAGTTCTTCACCTTCGTCATCTTTGTCACCTTTTGCAGGCGCTTTCTTGTCACTACCGTCGCCCTTTTTACAATCTTTCTTGGGCGCTTTCTTGTCACGATCATCGCCTTTCTTGGGCGCCTTCTTGTCACGATCATCGCCTTTCTTAGGCGCTTTCTTGTCATCGCCTTTTTTCTCACCCTTTTTGCAATCTTTCTTTTTCTTGGGTGCTTTCTTTGCGAGTTTACAACGACAAGCTTTTTTGGATTTCTTTGGCTCTTTTTTCTCGCCTTTTTTGCAATCTTTTTTGGACGCTTTCTTGTCATCGCCTTTTTTAGGCGCTTTCTTGTCATCATCATCGCCTTTTTTAGGCGCTTTCCCTTCGTCATCATCGGAGGCTTTCTCGGCCTTCATCGGACGTTTTGCGTCGTCATCATCGCCTTTTGCAGGCGCTTTCTTTTCGTCCTTTTCGTCGGACTTTTCTTCGTCTCCACAGGTACAGCCATCATCTTCGGACTTTGTTTTTGCGTCGTCAGAGTCTTCAGTTGCGGTTGCAGCGTTCGTCCCCATTGCGTCTTCGAGCTGTGAGTAGTCAACAGCACAACCTGTCATAAGAAAGAGTGCGCTCAGGATAGAGATGACAAAAGCAAGTTGTTTTGATTTCATGTCCGATATCTCCAAATGTAAAAGGACAAACAACACACATTCAAACAATGAATGCTTCCGGATACGTTTGCCAAGTAAGTGCCCCCCCTATTTCACTTGTTTCAATCTTTTTTTGAAAAAGTCACAACGACATGAAATAAAAGGACAAAAAAATCAACACAAAGGAAAAAATGGGAAAGAAAGGGGAGCAAAAAGAAGAGAAGGTGTACCAGAGGAAAGCTCAGAAGATGACACAGAGAACCCCGTCACACTCAGGGAGGACAGACCGGGACAAAGCGGACGCTGCGATTCCCTTCGTCTGCGACGTACATGTTGCCATTTGCATCAACAGCGATACCTTTCGGGTTGTCAAAACGCGCTTGAGAGTACGTCCCATCTGTGGAGTCTGAGCTTCCCATCTCCCCAACGAGCGTCGTCGTATTGGCCGTGGTATCCACAACACGTAAAGCGTCATTGCCCTCCCCAAGAAAGAACAAACGTCCCATCGGTCCAAACGCCAGATCCCACACATAGTACAGACGAGCTGCCGTCCCAATCCCATCGACCTTTCCCGAAGTTCCTGAGGTGCTTCCAATCAAGGTCGTCACATTCCCAGAAGTATCGATCTTGCGGATACGATTGCCGTTGAACTCGACGACAAACAAGTTCCCTATCGTATCAAATGTCAGGCTGATAGGACGCACAAACCGAGCTTGCGCGAGCGTCCCATCTTTATATGCCCGGTTTGCGCCTGTGTACGTCGTGACATTCGCTGAGGGATCGATCTTCCGAATACGATTGTTGTCGGTATCTGCGACAAAGAGCGCGTCTTTTTTGTCGATCGCGAGTCCATACGGCGAATCAAATTGGGCTGATGTTCCAACGCCATCTCTTTTCCCAAGCGAGCGATAGCTCCCCGCAAACGTACTGACCTTTCCGTTTGTGTCGAGCTTACGAACCAATTCATTTGAGAGATCGGCGATAAACATATTCCCCTTGCTGTCCCAGACCACATCGACGGGTTCGTCAAATTGCGCCGAGAGTGCATCGCCATCACGTCCGCCACTCTCACCAGAACCAGCAACAACGCTCATGTAGCCATTTTGATCGACCTTTGCGATGACATGCTCTCTCACATCAAGAACATACAATGTACCGGTCGGATCGAGACGGACACGTCGCGGTGAATACATTCGCGCACACATACGCTTTCCATCATCATCCCCGGCTGTTGTGCGACCTGCGTAAGTGCGGATCTCTGTGCTCGTGAGCCTACGAATAAGATGATTCCCAGCATCCGCAAGCATCAACGCTCCGTCCGGTGCAAACGCCATCCCTCGGGGATCAATGACACGACCAAAAAACAACGTCGAGTTGGTAGCTCCTCTGGAGTAGCGCGCTCCTGTATGCGTTGAAACAACACCTGTGGACGTGAGCTTTCTCACCACATGCGTATTCTCTTCGGACACATATAACTCATCACCAGCCCCCACAGCCATGTACATAGGTCGGTCAAACTGTGCGGCGTTGCCGGGACCATCCTTGTAGCCAGAGGTTGTTCCTGCGAAGGTCGTGACGTTCCCCTGCGCGTCGATCTTGCGGATCTGATGATTGTCTCGGTCGGAGACAAACAACTCCCCTTTACTGTTGATCACCACATCCTGCGGAGAGTTGAATTCCGCAAGCGCGGCTTGGCCGTCTTTCTTTCCGGATTTGGTGCCCGCAAAGGTGCTGACATTCCCCTGTACATCGATCGCACGGATACGATGGTTCCCCCGATCTGCCACGTAAAGAACGTGCTTGACCTTATCGTATACGAGGCCTGTAGGTGCGTTGAATCGTGCTGCAGTCCCTTTCCCATCCTTGTACCCACTTGAGCTACCAGCGAATGTTGTGACGTTTCCCTGTGGATCGATCTTGCGGATACGATGATTGCTCTGATCTGCGACATAAAGATTGTCTTTGTCGTCGATCGCGAGTCCTGCAGGAGCGTTGAATCTTGCGGCTTTCCCCTGTCCGTTCCCTCTTCCTGAAGAGCCGGCTTTCCCCACAAAGGTCGTGACATTTCCAGCGAGATCGATCTTACGAATCACATGCTCTTGAAAGTCAGAGACAAACAATTCTCCCTTCGCATTGAAAGCCAACCCAAAGGGTTGCTCGAACAGTGCAGGCTTACAGCTCCCGACAAACCCCTCGGAGAAGCCCTGGTAGGCTCCAGGGATCAACACAGAGGTCTTGGGCTGCGCGCAGGTCAATGTACCACTCTCACAGACGTTGTACCCTTTTGTACACCGGGGTGTTCCAGCCAGAACAGGTGTACACGTCGTCGAACCGTTGACTTCAATGTAGCCTTCATCGACCTGACCATCACAGTCATCATCCTTGCTGTTACATTGTTCTTTTGTGGGAAGCACTTCTCCAACACAGGAGCCCCACTTGCCAGCGCTGTCGCATGTCTGTGTCCCAGCCTGACACGCTCCAACCCCGAGTGTCCCAGCTGGACCGGCATAACAGTTTCTCGTGTTTCCTGGTTTGCATGTACATTGTGCTTCATCGACAGTTCCGTCACAATCGTTATCGACCCCATCACCACAAAGCTCAGCGCTCGCTGTATACGAAGACGTACACTCCTCTTTCCCTTGCGTACAGGTATATGTTCCGGCGGCACAGGGACCGGATGTTCCACTGACGACACATGTCATCCCCATCTTTGCGAAGGTCTCGTCGGTCTGACCATCACAATCATCATCCTGACCGTTACACGTCTCGCTCTGGGGTTGGTATGAGGTTGTGCATTCGAGTTGGGCGGCCTGACAGTTTGTGTACGTGCCCTCTGCGCAGCGCCCTTGCTGGCCCTGTATGGAACAAGACTTCCCGATGGATTCGACGTTATTATCGACTTTTCCATCACAGTCATTGTCTTTTCCATCACAGATCTCTTTACTCGACGAGGCGGCCTGGCAAGTGAGCGTCCCCGAGGCACATGTGTATGTCCCCTTTGCGCACTCTCCTTGTTGGCCATTGGCTGTACAAGATTGTCCATTTTCGGGATACGCTTCATCAATTTGGCCGTCGCAGTTGTCGTCTTTTCCGTTGCACAGCTCCGTTGTAGGGACAATCTCACCAGTACAATCTCCCCAAGAGCTGTCGGCTTTGCAGAGCTGCTCTCCTTTTTTGCAGAGTCCTTTTCGGTCGGTCCCAACAGGGCCAGTGTAGCAGTCTTGCTTATCGCCCGGTGTGCACTTACAGGGAGGTCCATCGGCGAGCCCATCACAATCCTCGTCGATCCCATTCCCGCAGATCTCGGCGACTTTTTGGTGAGCGGAGACACATTTTGAGACCCCCTGCTGACAAAGGAGCGTCCCTTGGGCACAAGGTCCTTTTTCTCCAGAGACGACACACTCCGTGCCTTTGTTGGGGTAGTCCTCGTCAATTTGGCCGTCACAGTCGTCATCTTTCCCATTACAAATTTCGGCGGACGGCGTGCAATCTGGCAGCTTGGACTCAGGTAATGTCTCGCTGGGTTCGCGCTCGCGAATGGCCTCCCCTCCGTCAAGAGTAGACTGTCCGCGACCTTCGAGAATGGAGCGATCCACACAGACCCCAATCCAGCACGTGAGCTGGCTCTGACAGTCAGCGTTGGTTTGACAAAAGTCGACCCCATCAGCCGAGGGCTTTGGGGCACATCCAAGGGCAACAAAGCACCCAACCAGCAACATACACCCAAACAGTCGTCTCAAACTCATACCCTTTCTCCCATCACACAACCGCACATCCATTCTTTTTCCATATCTTTACAACCGACCAAGAAACCCTCGAAGTTGCTCCATATACTCGGGACCATTGAGGAACATGATCGTATTGTGGTCCCCTCTCGGGAAGAGGTGAAGTGTCTTATCAGCACAGCCAGCCCACGCGATGTTGCGCTCTGCGTGGTCTTTATCGACGATGTGGTCGTGCTCTGTGTGCAAGATCAACAACGGCGCGCGGAGACGTTCGAGCTTCTTCTGGTGGTCGAGATACTCCGCAGCCTCTTCGGCCATTTGCGCCTCAGAGACACCCAGTTCATCAGGATCGACGCGAAAAATGATGCGCGAGAGGGGATCGGCGATCCCGCTCTCTATCACCAACCCTGCGATATCCGGATATCGATCGGCAAACTCAAGCGCATAGATCGACCCGACAGAGCGACCAAAGATCACCAACTGTTCCTGTGGCAGTCCAATCGCGTCGAAGATCGCAGAGGTGTCATCGAGCATCTTGACCAACGAAGGTGCACCCGTCGAGCCCCCATATCCTCTGTACTCAGCCAAAAAGACATTCACACCGAGCTGTAACAGCGCCTCCTGGAAGTCAGAGAGATAATCGGAGACGATCTCACCGTTACCATGGAAGTGTACAAGTGTCTTCGCCTGTGGATCACGGACGATATATGAACAGGCGAGTTGCGCTTCACCACAGTCGACCCAAAATGGTTCAGCAGGGGCACCTTCACGTGGAAAAAAGTATCGCCTCGATATTAACGGATGATCAAGCACCATTACACATATCCTTTCCATGCAAGTCACTCAGAGACCTGACCTTCGTACCTCATGATAAAATGACAGACCGTATCATAGCAAACTTACTCACGAATGACCAACGAACATAGTGTGTATGTGTGTTGCCCTAATGAGTGGAAAAAGTGTATACTCAAAAAGACATATCCGACACTTTCCCTCCCCACAACATCCACAGGGTGCGAGCAACCACCCAGACGGATGTCCAAGACGCAAAAGGATCGGCCAGATGCCCCAACAACATCATCTCTCATGGCGTTCAGATCTTGGCACAACAAACCACACGCGACTGTCGACATACACAAGCTCATTCATCTTCGGATGCTGCGCGTTTGTAAGCGTGTTGTTCTTCCACTGTGGACAGGACACCTCCGTTACATGCAAAGAGGACAAAGATTGCGGAAGTTGGTTCTGCGAGAGCGGAAAGTGCGTCAAATCACGTCAGGATGGTCACACTTCAAAAGACGGCAGCGCCACGAAAGAGGCGAATCAAAAAGAGACAGAGAACCCAGACACACCGACAACACAAGATACATCTCAAGTCGACAACCTCCCTCCCGAAGGCCTCTCGGAAGTCGCTTCAGAGCACCTCACAGAGCGCCCTCCCGAACCTCCTCCAGTCACGGAAGATCCGCCCCAAGACGCAGCGCCCCCAATCTGTCTCAATGGACAGGTGCGCAATTGTTACACAGGTCCAGAAGGGACGCAGACACGCGCTCCTTGTAAAGCCGGAACACAGCGCTGTATCAACCAGACATGGGAATCAACCTGTCAAGGACAGGTCCTTCCGCCTGCAGAGGTCTGCAACGGAAAAGACGACAATTGCAACGGGGCCATCGACGAAGAATGGCCCGAGAAGGTATGCACCAAAGGTCGCGCGCTCGGACCATGTAGACAAGGGAAACCGACCTGTAAACAGGGACTTCTCTATTGTGAACCTGTCTATACGGCGAAGGCTGAGATCTGCAACAACGGCTTTGATGATGACTGCGATGGGATCGTTGATGGACCACCTTGCTCGTGTCCTGCAGGAAGTTCACGGACTTGCTACACAGGCGCCACCGGCTGCACCAACAAGGCAGGCGCTTACAATTGCAACAGTCCTTGTAAAACGGGGACACAGACTTGTGACAGCAACGGAAAAGCAGGCGCCTGCAAAGGAGAGGTCCTCCCGAGCGCAGAGAGCTGTAACGGAAAAGATGATGATTGTAACGGGAACATCGATGATAACATCCCCAATCTAGGACAGGCTTGCGCTGTCCCCAACGCACAAGGAGAGTGTGCAAAAGGAAAACAAGCCTGTGTACAAGGACGCGCACGCTGCGAGGGAAGCAGTCCCACAAAAGAGATCTGCAAAGACCAAAAAGATAACGACTGTGACGGTCAAATCGACGAAGACTGCCAAACCGGTTGTCCCAACGGTCAGAGTCGCCCTTGCTACATCGCAACAGCTGGCTGCAGCGCCAAAGGTGCTTCTTTTGTCTGCACGGGCGAGTGTCGCGCAGGAACACAGCAATGCAAGAACGGCGTATGGCAGACATGCCAGGGCGCGGTCGCACCGAAAACAGAAGTTTGTCAGAATGGAAAAGACGATGACTGTGATGGCCAAATCGATGAGAGTCCCCCCTGCACAACGGGCTGCACTCCAGGCCAAACCAAAGCCTGCTACACAGGCGCTGCCGGCACATCTGGCGTGGGCTTATGCCAAGGAGGTGTACAAACCTGCGCGAGCAACAGACAATGGGGCGCCTGCACTGGGGATGTCACCCCTTCGAAAGAGGTCTGTGACAAACAAGACAACGACTGTGACGGCCAAATCGACGAAGGTAATGTCTGCGCTGTCTGTACCCCCAAAGCGATCCGAAATTGCTACGATGGCCCTGTAGGCACAAGAGGACATGGGATCTGTAAGGCAGGCGTCCAGACCTGTCTCTCAACAGGGCAATGGGGGACGTGCACAGGACAGGTCCTTCCTGGCCAGGAGATCTGCGACGGCAAAGACAATGACTGTGATCGCACAACCGACGAGACCTGTACAGGATGTAACCCTGGCACCATTCGAAATTGCTACGATGGCCCTGTAGGCACAAGAGGACACGGGATCTGCAAGGCAGGTATTCAAACTTGCCTGAGCGATCGCACGTGGTCAAAGTCCTGCCAGGGACAGGTCCTTCCTCAAACGGAGATCTGTGACAAACTCGACAATGACTGCGATCGCACAACTGATGAAGGCGGTGTTTGTAGTGTTTGCCAGATCGGCGCGACGAGGATTTGTTACACAGGACCCACAGGGACACAAACACAAGGCATTTGCAAGACAGGTGTAGAGACTTGTGTCGACGGGCAGTCTTGGGGTCCATGCCAGGGTCAACGGCTCCCAGGCCAAGAAGATTGCAACGGACAGGATGATGACTGTGATGGGAGCATTGATGAGTCATTTCCTTTGCAAGGAAACGCCTGCACACTCACCAGCGGCGTGGGGGTTTGCAAACAAGGCACCACACAATGCGTCAATGGCACAATACGTTGTCAACCCAATCGCCCCGCAGCGTTTGACCGATGCGGCGACACACTTGACAATGATTGTGACGGAACTGTCGATGAATCATGTGGTCCGGCTTATCACTTTGGTGTCCTCCGCTCCGATGGCCTCATTCGCTTTCAGCGTGGGTTAACACCTCCCAAAACACCACAGGGCGTCTCCGTCAACCCAAGGACTGGGACAGGTGTGTACCGTTTCTTCTTGAAGGGCGTACACGCATACCAATACGGCCTCCCCATCGCGATCCCACTGAGCAACCAGGCACGGATCATCACCTGGAGTCGGGGTGGCTTGCCCTCACTGAACTACGAGATGCTCGCGTTCCGCACCCGCGATCTCAACGGACAGCTCGTCGACACCAACTTCGCTGCGGTCGCCGCACAAGGTGGGATCTACTCCCGGATCGCGGCCGGTGGCTTGGTCGTCCATCCCTACCCCAACGCAAACGCGTTCAAAGTGCAATACGTCACAACAGGGCGTGTCCGTATCACCACCAGCCAATATATCTCCGCGACCCAAACCCCCGTCCTGCTGAGTGTCTTTGGTGAATCCTCCTATGGATATGCGACGTACGGCACTGTCGGCACCAACACCTTTGAAGTGCAGTTGCGCGATGAGAAAGGCAATCTTGCCGACCTGACCTTTGGTTTTTGGATACCCGATCCAAAAACCGCGATCTGGGCGACCCTTCAGAATGGTGCGCTTGCCCAGCAAGGCCCAGAGTCAAAGTGTTCGGTCTCTTCGACCAGCGGACGAAGTATCATCTCATCACAGGCGAACTACGTCTTTGGACAATCCATTGGCTTCGCAAGCCTCTCCACCAATGGATTTGCGACTTACAGTGGTCTCGACTCATCCACTGCGTTCCAGCTCTATCAATACCAACTCACCCCAACGAGTACAGGCGCAAAGGCCACAACAAAGACCGCGCTCGGGTGCTCATTCCTCCTCGTCCACTGAGAAGACCACGCACATCCCAACACACATACAGAAATAGGAACAGATGACCTCCAACAACCAGGAAGTAGACCCTTCTTCCACACAGACACCAGAGTCCCCTTTGGCATCCAAAACCACATCAAACAGGCGCTACAGATGGTACTTGTTCTTTAGCGTCTTGTTCGTCTTGCCAGGGCTCGTGTTGCTCGGCTGCAATGTATGGATCATATTGAGCAGCCGCTCGCGACTTCATTCGCGTCTGAAAGACCTCCCACAGCGCGACGTCGCGCTTGTGCTTGGGACCTCCAAGTCCCTCGGCCCTGGACATACCAACCTTTACTTCACCTATCGAATCGAAGCTGCTGCCGCACTTTACAAAGCTGGCAAGGTCAAACATCTGCTGTTGAGCGGTGCCAACCGCGAGGGTGGAGAGAATGAGCCTCTTGAGATGAAAAAAGACTTGATGAAGCGAGGTATTCCGGAACACGCGATGACCCTTGATGGAGCAGGTTTTCGAACATTGGATTCAGTCATCCGTAGTAAGAAAATCTTTGGATTGTCGAGCTACACGATCGTCTCTCAACCTTTTCACAACGTCCGCGCTGTGTTTTTGGCGCGGGCATACCAAATCGACGCGATCGCGTTCAACGCGAGGGAGGTCCCTTGGCGGCTTGACGCCTCATCAAAAGTGCGCGACTACTTCGCACGGGTGAAAGCGGTTTTAGACCTTTACATATTGAACAAAGCACCTACATTCTTGGGAACCCCTCGCCCCATCAAACTGCATACAGGGCCACGACAAACGGAATCAAACACGAAGAAAGACGCAAAACCATGACAAGCGAGTCTGCTGAACCATCAAAAGCACAAGAAGAACCGTCTCATCCAAAGACACAAGAGAACGCATCCAGCCACCAGTCGTCAGAGGAGAGCAATGTCAGCGTACAACGCCTGCTCGCGCTCGCCAAACCTGAGTGGAAGACACTTTTGGTTGGGTTCTTCTTTTTGATCATCGCCAGTGGTGTAAGCCTCCTTTACCCCCAAGCGATCCGCGTGATCATCGACAGCACACTCAAGACGACAAAGGACGTAACGCGCATCAACCAGGCGGCCCTCGCGATGCTCGCGATCTTCCTGGTGCAAGGCTTCACAGGTGCCATGCGTTACTACCTGTTCACCGTCGCCGGAGAGCGTATCGTCGCGCGCTTGCGACAGAGTCTATACCAAAAGATCATCCTCCAAGAGGTCGCATTTTTCGATGAACGTCGCACAGGTGAGTTGACCAACAGACTCGCATCGGACACGACCGTCCTGCAAAACACCGTCAGCGTCAACATCTCGATGGCGCTGAGAAACTTCGCATCGGTCGTCGGTGGGATCGGGTTTCTGCTTTACACATCCGCATCTCTCACGACAGTGATCTTGTTCGTCATTCCTCCCGTCGCGTTGGGTGCAGTCTTCTACGGTCGCAAGATCAGAAAATACTCACGAGATGTCCAGGATGCCCTCGCCTCTGCAAGTGAGATCGCCGAAGAGACGATCTCTGGCGTCCGCACAGTCCGGGCTTTTTCACAGGAGAGTAACGAGAGCAAGCGATACGGTGAAGCCATCGATCACTCCTTTGAGTTGTCGAAGAAACGCGCACGTATCACCGCGGTGTTCTCCGCAGTGATCACCTCGGCAGGATACGGCGCGATCGCGCTGGTCTTTTGGTACGGCGGCCATCTCGTCGTCAAGGGTGGCATGTCAGTCGGTGATCTGACCTCTTTTGTCCTCTATACCCTGATCGTCGCGGTCTCCTTTGGTACACTCGGCGGATTGTACGCCGACTTTATGCGCGCGTCAGGTGCTGCGGAGCGTGTCTTCGCGTTGATCGACAGGATCCCCACAATCCCCAACGAACAAGGTCAACAGCTCCCCAACCTCAAAGGCGAAGTCACACTCAAAGACATCGATTTTCGTTACCCATCCCGCCCAGACATCCCCGTCCTGAAAGGGATCTCGCTGTCGATCAAGCCGGGTGAAGTGGTCGCACTTGTCGGTCCTTCTGGTGGTGGGAAGTCGACCATCGCTGCTCTGATCAGCCGCCTCTACGATCCCGACAAAGGCGACGTCATCTTCGATGAACACAATGTCAAAGAGCTCGATCCAACATGGCTACGTAGACAGATCGGTGTCGTCCCACAGGAGCCGATCTTGTTCTCCACGACGATCGCTGATAACATCCGATACGGCCGCGAAGATGCGAGTGAGGAAGAGTTGATCGCGGCGGCAAAAGCCGCCAACGCACACGACTTCATCATGACCTTCCCTGATGGGTATCAGACGACTGTTGGCGAGCGTGGCGTCCAGCTCTCAGGAGGACAAAAACAGCGCGTCGCGATCGCACGCGCGGTCCTCAAAGATCCACGCGTCTTGCTGCTCGATGAAGCCACGAGCGCGCTCGACGCAGAGAGTGAGTTCCTCGTCAAAGAAGCGCTCGATCGCCTCATGGAAGGTCGCACCACGCTCGTCATCGCACACCGTCTCTCCACCGTAAAAGACGCAACCCGCGTCATCGTCCTCGACCAAGGCGCTGTTGCCGAATCTGGCTCACACGACGAACTCTTCCAAGAAGATGGCCTCTACCGCCGCCTCGTCGAACGCCAGATGGTCGACTGAATCCCCCCCTCTCCTATAAGGCACCACCACACACACACCCACACTGGATGTGAGACCTCCCAAAAGGTTCATGCATCCAAGTATTCGCGGTCCTCCTCTGCACGCTGACAACAGAGGAACAAAGATGTTTCGTTGAGAGTACCGAAATTACATAGGAATTTACGATTTTCATCGTACACACATAGAAAAAGACTCTTGCCAGTGGAATGGTTCCAAAGTATCAATGCAACCAGAAGATCTCACGAACCCCACTGAACAATGTGTTTTTGAGGATAAAAGTTATGGCGAAAAAGAAACTGAAACAACAACGGGTTCGAAATATCGGTATCATTGCTCACATTGATGCCGGGAAGACGACACTCACCGAGCGCTTCTTGTATTACACGGGCAAAACACACCGCATTGGTGACGTCGACGAAGGCAACACAGTCACCGACTGGATGGAGCTTGAGCAGGAGCGTGGCATCACGATCACTGCAGCGGTCGCAGACTGTCCGTGGAATGATTATGACATCCACCTGATCGACACCCCCGGACACGTCGACTTTACCATTGAAGTTGAACGCTCCCTGCGTGTCTTGGATGGTGCGATTGTCGTCCTCAACGCGGTCGATGGGGTCGAGCCCCAAACTGAGACCGTCTGGCGACAGGCCAACCGATACAACGTCCCTCGCATGGTCTTTGTCAACAAGATGGACCGTATGGGCGCGGACTTCGCGCACGCAACACAAACAGTCGTCGATATACTCGAAGGTAACCCCGTTCCCATCCAGTGGCCCTGGGGAGCAGAGAACAACTTCAACGGCGTCTTCGACCTGATCGAGATGAAAGGTATCTTCTGGACAGGCGAGGAGCTCGGCGCGTCCTTTGAAGAACGCGAGATCCCCAGCGAGTACGAAGACGAAGTCAAAGCTGCGCGCGAAAAAATGATCGAATCCCTCGCAGATTTCGACGATGCGCTCGCCGACAAGTTCTTGATGGAAGAAGAGATCACCGCAGAAGAACTGCGCGAGAGTATCCGCAAACACACGATCGCAGGTGACATCACACCAGTGCTCTGTGGGACAGCTTTGCGCAACAAAGGCGTCCAGCCTCTCCTCGATGCAGTTGGACATTACCTGCCTTCCCCTGCCGATCTGCCTCCTGTCAAAGGGATCGACCCGACAACCGGCGAAGCAGCCTCGCGTGCCTCTGAGCGAAAAGAACCCCTCAGCGCGCTCGTGTTCAAAGTCATGATGGATGAAGGACGTCGACTCACCTATTTTCGGGTCTACTCCGGTGTCCTCAAGCTCAACGAGCAGGTCTACAACGCGACACGCGAGAAAGACGACCGCGTCGCGCGGTTGTTTGTCATGCACGGCGGAAAGAAACAACGCACAGATGAGATCCCCGCGGGCTTCCTTGGTGCCGCAAGAGGGCTCAAATTCTGTATGACAGGTGACACGATCTGTGACAAAGAGCACCCCATTCTGCTCGAACAGATCAACAACATGGACCCTGTTATCATGGTCGCGTTGGAGTTGGAGTCGAGTAAAGACAAAGATGATCTGGATGCGGCGCTCAAGAAGCTCGCAGAAGAAGACCCAACATTCCGCGCTGCCGAAGATAAGAACACCGGCCAGCTCATCCTCTCAGGGATGGGAGAGCTGCACCTGGATATTCTCACATCGCGATTGCAGCGAGAATTTAAGCTCAAAGTCCGCACAGGTAATCCACAAGTCGTTCACCGTGAGACCATCACCGCGACAGGAAAGTCGAGCGTGACCTTCGAGCGTGAACTTGACTCGGGCAACCTCGCTGCAGGTGTGACTATCGAAGTCGAACCCCTCGAAGAAGGGACTGGCAGTGTCTTCGAGAATAAATTGCCCGAAGACATGGAGTTCCCCTCGGCGTGGTTGGAGGCAATAGAAGAGGCCGCCGAACAAGTTTGGGACACGGGTGTTGTCGCGGGATATCCCATGGTCGATGTCAAAGTCTCCTTGCTCGATGTCCAGGTCTTTGAAGGACAATCCCTTCCACCTGCATGGCGCGCAGCGACAGCACAGGCCGTACAAGAAGCCTTCCAACAAGCCAAGCCTGTGATGCTCGAACCGCTGATGATGGTCGAAGTCGTCGTCCAATCAGACGCTGCTGGGGGTGTTGTTGGTGATCTCAACGCGCGACACGCGGAGATCAAGACGATGGACCACCGCAACAATAAGACCGTGATCAAAGCGGTCGTTGCACTGCGTCAAATGTTTGGATACACCACTGAGCTGCGCTCAATGACACAAGGCCGTGGGATCTTCACCATGAAGTTCGACAGCTTTGGTCACACGCACTGAGTCCACTTCAAAAAGTACAAGATACAAACCACCCTGGACGTGCTTGCAAGCTCCATTCATTTGAATCACCACACCAGCCCTCTCTTTTTCACGATATGTGATCCCCTATGACATGTGAGGGCCCTATATATAGGGTCAAACGCCGACCTTATTGTGCTCGTTTTCACAGTGAGGTGGTCACGTAAGATCCAAAAGGGGTTGACAATCTTGTCATGGGATCCCTTTTTATGTTACGAATACAAGCAGATAAAGAGAAAGCATGTTAAGCCCGTGCCAGGACATTTCAAGAGGAAAAGGATGTTGAGACATAGGATGTTACGTATTCCTCCGTGGTGCGTCGTGTTGTTTTTTGGATTCCTGATACCGCAAGTGGCGCTTGCAGGAATCCCACGTCCACAGAGCACGCACAAACCAAAGCAAGAGTGGATTCAGGATCCAGGACGCGTCGCAGATATCAGTATGCCGGCAGGTACACTGATCGATACACAACTCTACCGTGTGTCTCTTCGGCCTTCTGAATCAATGCAAAGCACAAATGAGTTGGAAAAGATCGAAGACGAGATCTTCTACCTCAAGAGAAAACGCAATCGTCGTTATGGTTTGGCAGGCCCCATCGTCTACACAATCCTCGGTGGTCTCGCGATGCTCACAGGGAGCATTATTCTGCTCACCTCGCTCGGAACTCTCGGCGCAGGCGATTCGGAAACAGCGCTCACCTTGATGATCGTCGGTGGGAGTATCCTCCTTGGGGGTTTATGGTTGTTCCTCAGCAACCTGGCCAAGTGGACACATAACATCAGAAGACGACGTCCATACGACCGTAAAATTCGTCTCCTTCAAGAGCGTCGTAAGATGCTCATGAGTGGTAAACGTCCAGTCGATCCTCCGCCACCTCGTATACGCAAACGTCCTCTGCCTCCGGATGGTCCACCTCCTGGTGGACCACCTCCCGGCGGCCCCCCTCCAGATGGCCCCCCACCTGAAGGCTCCTTTGTCCCTCTCATCGGCTTCAACTTCTAACCTATCAACAGGAACTCCCCTTGTCATCCAAACCACCCTCACTGCGCTGGCAGGTCACACGCCGCGAGCTCGCTGCGACATATCCAATCTTCACCATCCACGATCAACACGCCATCCACCCAGAGACAGGTGAAGAGCGTCCATTCGTCATCGTCGATTGCCCCTCGTGGGTCAACGTCATCGCCCTCACCCCCTCCGATGAAGTCGTCCTCGTCTCTCAATACCGGCATGGTTCCGACAACGTCGAACTGGAAATCCCTGGTGGGATGGTCGATCCAGGAGAGGACCCCCTTCACGCAGGGCAACGAGAGCTCGCAGAAGAGACAGGCTACGAAGCCAAAGAATGGTTGCAGCTCGGTGTTGTCAAACCCAATCCGGCTTTTCAGACCAACTTGTGTTGGACGTATCTCGCGCTAGATGCACAACGCACACAGGACCCAACACCGGACGGTGGCGAAGTCATCGAAGTCACCACACAGCCTCTCTCCCTCATCCCCACCTACATCAAAGAGCAGACCATCGATCATTCGCTGGTCGTTGCAGCGTTCACTCATCTGCTCCTCCACACCGGAGGCTGGAAACGTCCCTCATGAGACAAAACCCCGCGACAAGCTGCCTTGTTCATATCTTTGTTTGCCACAACCAGAGACCACCAGGTGGGCTGCCATCATGTGGAGCTTCCGAAGGGCAGGCGATCATCGATCGACTTCGAGAGAGCGCAACACGGTACGGTTTGCGCAGCAGAGTCTGGCTGACCTCGTCGCAATGTTTGGGGTTATGCCACAAAGACGGTGTGACAGTAGCCGTCTATCCACAAAAGCATTTCTACCAGGGTGTGACACAAGAGGACTGTCAGGAGCTGATCCAAAAGTACATTGAACCGTTGTGTATGGCTTCAAGAGATGAGGGCTGGTAAGTAGGTATATTGGAGGGGAGTGAGGTGGTCAGGACTTCTTTTTCTTCTTTTTCTTTTTGGGACGCGCACCGTCACATCGCTTGAGTGAAGGTGTCGGTAGATCATTCCAGCCTGCAGGCCGACGTTTGTTGAGCTTATTGACTGCGTGTCGAAACAACAGCCCTTCCACTTCGTACTCTTCGCCGTCCGCTCCCTTATCTTTGCACAAGAAGCCAATTTGATAGGGGTCAAACCATTGCACAATCGCTCGGATCCATGCCCCATTGTAACCACGGAAATACAAGAATTGCTCTTTCTGCATGCTTTTTTCCAGATCAGCATCAGCCATCTCGAAGCGTTCGCTGCGATCACGCGAAGGAAGCTCTTGTTTTTCCAACTGTGCTTCTTCGACACGTACGACCTGACGAATGATGGGTGCGGCTTCTCGCTCATAGAGCATGAACAAGTCGAGCTTGGAGAGTCGCTTTCGCTTACCGAGGTAAGGCCGAAAGATCACGTCGTAGACTTTGTTTTCGTGAAGGCGACCACGCCACTCGTTTTGGTTGAGTGTCCACGCACAAATCTCCGTTCGGTTTTCGGACAGCTGCTGGAGGTAGTTTGTACCTTGGAAAGCAGCGTTTTCCTCACGAAGCTCTGCGAGGCGCGCTTTTTTGCGACGAACAAAGCGTTTGTACCGCAGGTACTGTTTCTTTCGGAGTTGGTTGTAGGTGATGTTGTCCTGTTTCAACCTGTTGGCGATGTTGATGTCCATGCCGGGGAATTCTTTTTGGAATCCCTTCCAGATATTGTATCGCTTGACGCGGGCGACGAAGCTCTTGTCACTCTCGTCTTCGCGTTTAACAGGTGGATACGGTTTGGGTCCGATGGGGATCGGACGTGAGCGTTTGGTAGGCAGTGGAGCGCTCTCTGTGCGCTTTTGTTTTCCACGCACAGTTGCCCGTTGTTTGCCACGTTTCTCTCGTGCGGGCCGTTCACTCTGTGGTGTGTTGAACAGGTCGTGCAGCTTGGAGAGGGCTCTCTCGGAGTTGGTTTGAGGGTAACGACCCCCCGCGCGTCCTCCGCCGCTGCTGCGTTCACTCGCACGACGGTCACTGCCACGACGATCACCCCCATGACGAGGTCGTTGTCCGCGTTCTTGTCCACGGTCGAAAGAGCGCCCTTGTGGTGGGCGTCTGTCTTGTTGTCCACGTGGTTGCCAGCCACGCTCTCGCTGCTGACGGGGAGGTCTTTCATCTCTGTCGTGGCGTTGGGGGGGACGGTCTTGACGTGGAGTATCATCACGTCGCTCTCTTTGCTGCCTTCTCTGAGGGGGTCGATCTCTGCCCTCGGAACGCCTGCGGATCACCTTCCCGGAGTTGGCAAAAGTGTAAGGGAGTTCTCCAAGATCGCGGAGTTGTGCCTCTGCCACTTGCCGCTGTGGAGGGGAGGGGCTCAAGCGCAAGACATCACGGTATGCGGTGATAGCCCCATCACGATCGCCTTTTTCGAGTAAGGTATTCGCTTCCAATAAACGTTCATAAGCTAGTTGTGACACACCCAAACTCCTCTACTCATTCAAGTGCTGTGTCGACCGGACTTGCGCGGCGCGTGGTGCCCAAGGAGGGACAAAGAGCGCGACAAAGCAAACGCGGTACACTTGATTTTATGCGGGGTGCTGCGGGATGGTGGGTGCTGCACGAAACACATCGTCAACGTGGACATCCCACAAAACAAACGGATGCTCTCACTCCACGGATTTGGGGCAGGAGATGCATCCCCTCTTTGCACATTGAAAACTTCGAAAAAATGATTACCCGGTCGGATGTTTTGACAGGCAAACCCATCGCACAAACCAAAACAATCCACAAGCCCCTGGTGTCCACACCCTCTTGATCACCTTGATCAATGAGTCTACGCGCCCGGACAAAGGCTTCTTTTGTTTTTCAGTGGAGCATTCAGGGGAAATGTGTGGCGAGATCAACGACCTCTCCACGCCTATCAATATCCTTTCTTACCACGCGCGAAAAAGAATAGCAAGAATTCTCTTTTCCACCACATTGACACTTTGGGACTTCATCGCGCAAAATGCAGCGCTCGGCACATACCACTTTGACAGCAGCGATGGATATCCCCATACTGTCCGAAAAAAGCACGACACGTTTACACACCCACAGCGTGTTCGCCTGATCGCCCAATCCATACCACGATACCCCTGTAGGAGGTCTTATCATGTCCAACGATCCGCTTGCCTTTGCGACGCTCGATCCTTTCACATTAAATGGCGAGCCTCCAGCACAAATGTACAACCTCGTCAACGGACAATGGGTCCTACCCAAACAGTGCCGAGAGGTCCGCGATCCACTCAACGGTGGGCCCATGCTCACCGTCCCCCACACACAACCCGATGAGCTCGATCCTTTCATCGAGAGTCTCGCGTCTTGCCCAAAAACGGGCCTTCACAACCCCTTCAAAAATGTCGAACGCTACCTCATGTACGGTAAAATCTGTACAAAACTCGTCATGGCATTGCACACAAAAGAGGTCGAAGACTTTTTCACCAAGTGCATCCAACGTGTCATGCCCAAAAGCGAAGGACAAGCTCGTGGAGAGGTGATCATTACACGACAGTTTATCGAGAACTTTTGTGGAGACCGCGTCCGCTTCCTCGCGAGAGGATTTAGCAACCCCGGCGACCACCACGGACAACAGAGCAATGGATATCGCTGGCCTTACGGACCTGTAGCGATCGTCTCCCCCTTCAACTTCCCTCTTGAGATCCCCGTGCTGCAGTTGATGGGTGCGCTCTTTATGGGCAACAAAGTCGTCATCAAAAACTCCACAAGCACGTGTATGGTCATCGAACAGTACATCCGCCTTTTGCATGCGTGTGGGATGCCCAAAACAGATGTCGACCTGATCCACTGCGGTGGTCCTGTTATGGGCGAATTGCTCGACCGTGCGCCCGTTCGTTCCATCCAGTTTACAGGGAGCTCCTTTGTCGCCAACATGCTCTCCGAGAAACACAAAGGGAAGGTCTTCATCGAAGACGCTGGATTTGATTGGAAAATCCTTGGTCCCGACATGAAGCAAGAAGAGCTCGAATACGTCGCCTACCAATGCGATCAAGACGCCTACGCCGCAAGTGGACAAAAGTGCTCAGCCCAGTCTATCTTGTTTGCTCATGAGAACTGGGTTAAGGCCGGACTGTTTGAAAAAGTCGAAGCCCGCGCAGCCCTCAGATCTCTCGATGACCTGACAATCGGTCCAGTCCTCACAGTTGACAACGAGACCATTCAAAAACATATCGATCGTCTTCTTAGCATCCCTGGTGCGCGGATTCAGTTTGGCGGCAAACAACTCGAAAACCATCAAATCCCACCATGCTGTGGTTCGTTCCAACCAACAGCAGTCTTTATCCCTCTCGAAGAAATCCTCAAGCCCGAGCACTTCGAAGCAGCTACGACGGAAATTTTTGGTCCATTCCAGGTCCTCACAGAGTGGAAAGAAGGTCAACTCGACCTCGTCCTCGAAGCCTGTGAGCGCATGGATCACCACCTCACGGCAGCCATCGTCTCGACGGATATCCACTTCATTCAAAAGGTCATCGGTCATACAGTCAACGGCACGACATACGCAGGTCTACGAGCACGTACAACAGGCGCGCCACAAAACCACTGGTTTGGTCCAGCAGGAGACCCACGTGGCGCAGGCATCGGAACCCCCGAAGCCATTCAGCTCGTGTGGTCCACCCACAGAGAGGTGATCGAGGACTTTGGCCCCATCCCAGATGGTTGGACCCCTCCTCACCCTACCTGAGACACACCACCCATATCCCATCTTTTTTCCACAACGCCCCCACCTTTGTAACCCCCTTCAAACTGGAAGGTTTTCTCTCTCTTCGAGATGATCCTTCGATCAGAACGTTGACCTTCTCGGCAAAATATCCTACACCCATTAGGTTTGGATAGAGCGCGAGGATCTGCATATTCACCCGCAGGACCACTCTCAAAGGCGCTCTCCATCCTGATACATAAAAGATTGACAGAGCGGATGGGTGGTTCACGGATATTTCCAAACCCCTCCCCCTACCGAACCAACAGAGGCTCTGCTTACACATATATTTTAGACTGCAAATGCAGTCTTCCCGATTGGGGTATAGAGATCGATGACGACCATTATCAATTGCTCGTATTGTGGCATGACCTACGATCTGACAGGCTATCCACCTTCGTACTACTTTAGCTGCCATTGCGGAAACACACTGTATCATCCAGAATACGTGAACTCCGCCCCCCCCGAGAGCGCTCCCCCTCAAGAAGCAGAGGAAGCCTCTCCCAGTGCATCTCAACACGAAGACATCGGACAACCCAGAACAAACGATCTAGGATTTCCAGTCTCCGAGAACCCTGAAATCGAAAACACTGCCGTCTCAGCGCTAGAAGAAGAACTCGACAACTTACAGGCACAGCTCGAAAAAGCCATCGAAGACAAAGACGCCCAGCAAAAAGAAGTCGACACTCTCCAACAAGACCTAAACGCTGTCACGCAAGAGCTCAAAGAGACGAAAGAAGCGCTTGAAGCGCTCCAAAAAGAAGGTGAGTCCAAACAGGCCGTCGCGCTCTCCAACGTCGAAAAAGACGAGAAAAAAGAACTCGAAGCGCTACGCAAGCAAGTCGAGAAAGAGAAAAAAGAGGCCGAGGAGGCCGCCAAAATCGCGCGACGAGAGAAAGACAAAGCGGTCTTCGCCGAGACGCGCGCCAAGCGAGAGCAAAAAGTCCTCGAAGACAAACAAACCTACCTTGAAAGAGATATCCGCGAACGTCGCGCAGAGCTTGAAAAAGAATTTGAGACGTTCGAAACCGAAATCAAGGAAAAGACCGAAGAGCTCAACAAAAACAGCGAAAAACTGCAAGAGCAACACGACGCGCTCAAGCAAGAAAAAGAAGCCACACAAAAGCTCCTCGATTCACTCGTCGCTGAAACACAACAAGTCCGCAAGGAAGCCCAAGAGCAAAAAACACAACGAGACACATTGCAGAGCGAAGTCGACACGCTCACGACACGTCGACAAACACTGCAAGAAGAACTCGAACAATCCGAACAACAGCTCACAAGCGTCCAGGCAGAGCTCGTCACATTCAAAAAAGAACACGACGAAATCCACGAGCAACTCACCTCCTTGCGTGAAATCAAGGAAACCTCCGAGACTCTACTCGCGCAGCAACAAGAAGAACGCGCAGAGCTCGACCAAAAGATCGAAGCGTTTGAGACCCAACACGCTACGTTGCTCAAACAACAAGCAGAGATCGAGCAACAACAAGAAGAGACAACACGTGCACTCGATGAAGCGACACAAGCACGTGAAGCCGCACGCGCCCTGAAGGAGACCTCCGAAGAGAACGCAGCCAAGCTCAAAGAATCCTCCGAGGCTGCTGCCGCCGAACTCAAAGAATCCTCCGAGGCTGCTGCTGCCGAACTCAAAGAATCCTCCGAAGCCGCCGCTGCTGAGCTCAAAGAGACCTCCGAGGCTGCTGCCGCTACATTAAAAGAAGCCTCTGAAGCAGAAGCTGCCCAGATCGTCGAGGAAGCCAAACAAAAAGCTGACACACTGCTCGCAGAGACGCAGGCCACGATCGACACACAACAACAAGAAGCGCAACAACAACTCGACGCAATCCATGAAGATGTCGAAGGTGCGCAACAACAACTCAAACAACTCCAAGAAGAACTCGAACAAGTTCGCACCGAAACACAAGCACTGCAAGACGAGGCCAAAGAGACACACGAGCGCGCAACCACTCTCCTCGCAGAAGCCGAAGAGCGACAAACACAAGCAGAACAGGCCAAGCAAGAAGCTGATGAAGCGATCCGCCTCTCCGAGCAGCGATTCACCGCCGCAGAGCAAGCACGCGAGGCGGCAGAGCAGGCAGAACAAGATGCCAAGCAAGCCGCGAAAGAGTCCAAGCTCGCCAAAATAGAAGCAGAGCAATCGATCCAAGAGTCCGAACGCCTCCTCGCCGAGATCGCCGAAAAACAAGCAGCGCTCGATACGCAACACCAAGAGGTCCAAGAGATCCTCGAACAAACACAACGTGAAAAAGCGGATGCCATCGAGAACTACGAGGCTGCAGAGAAAGAGCGTATCGAGCAAGAGAAGCAATTAAAGCTCGTCCAAGAAGAACAAAAAGACCTTCAACAGCTGCGTGAAGAAGTCGAAAAAGAGCAGGAAGCGCTCAAACAAGAGCAAGAGAAGTCGGCGACGATGCGCAAGATGGCCGATCAAGCCAAAGCCGACGCGAAAGCCGCAAAAGAAGAAGCGCGGGCTGAGAAAGAACAAGCGCAAAACACCCTCCGACGCGCAGGAACAGCGATCGCGAACGCTGAAAATGAACGCGCAGAAGCCGAAAAGGTCCAGAAAAAAACGCGCGAGCTTGTCGAGACTTCAGAGAAGCGACTGGCTGAGTTGGAGTCCTCATCAAAGCAGCTTGCGCAAGAGGTCAAGCAAGCACAAGAGGATCTCAAAAAGGCACAAAAAGAAACGAAAACGCTTCGAGAGAGCGCGCAAAAAGAGAAAGAAGAGGCCGAAGCGCTTCGCGCCGACGCAGAGAAAAGCAAAGCCGAAGCTGACGCGCTCAGCAAAGAAGCAAATGAAGCGCTCGAAAAGAGCGAAAAAACAATCGCCCTCGCCAAAAAAGAACA
Organism: Deltaproteobacteria bacterium; assembly: GCA_002731275.1. Classification (GTDB taxonomy): domain Bacteria; phylum Myxococcota_C; class UBA6777; order UBA6777; family UBA6777; genus UBA6777. Next base: position 534,695 of record PCBK01000052.1, read on the forward strand.
AGAAAAAGCCGAGCAGATCAAACGCGAAAGCGAAGAGAGCCTCGAAAAATCAAAGACCGCCGAAAAGGCCCTACAAAAAACCAGATCCGTCACAGAGCGAAGCATCCAAACCAACAGGCGCGTCCTCTGGACAACAGGGTTCTTCTCCGCAATCCTCGTCGCGATCGCAGCCGCCATCTTTATCTGGAAGTGGGATCCGACCTTCCTCAATTGGCTCCCCAAAAACCCGGCGCGCCGAGTCACACCACCAAAGCGTACAGTCAAACGGACAACCCCTCCGGTCAAACGACGCACCACCAAGCCGCTCCCAGCACATAAAAAGGCACAGCCACAACCCAACAAAAGAGTGTCGCCTGACCACAAACAAGACCTGGATAGACCCCCGTTCAAACGTTACCGCAAAACCGGCACCATGCCTCCAGACTTTGCGACACGACTCGCTCCACCACGTACCTACTTGCAACCAACACAGCCCCCTGTTCGCCGAAGGTTGGCTCCTATCCCACGTGGCTCATTCCAGCCCTTCCCGCGTGTCATTGCGCCCTCTTCACGTCCGACAAAAACGGACACTGGAGAGACCCATTCATCCTTCTCGACATCTAAACAGACAAACGCACCTGCGACGTCACGTCCATCATCACCAACGTCCATACCGAGCCACAACGACAAAAAATGAACCAACTTGGCCCCCTCTACAGTCTCCCCCTCAAAGAGCTCCCGATCGTGATTGTCGATCTCGAAACAACGGGTCTGCGACCCCAAATCGACGCAATCTGTGAGATCGGCGCAGTGCGCTTTCGAGGGGGACTCCTCGAAGAACAATTTACCACTCTCGTCAATCCCCAACGCACCATCGATGAAGAGGTTGTCAAGATCCACAAGCTCACCAACGAGATGCTCGATCATGCACCGCTCCTCGACGAAGTCCTCCCAGACTTTCTCTCCTTTATCGACTCCAGCGTGATCGCTGGACATAATGCCGGGTTTGACATCAGCTTCCTCGCGCCCGCCGCGCTCAATTGGGGACTCGATCTCTACCGCTCCTCCATCCTCGACACCGCGTATCTCTCACGAAAGCTTATCCCAAAACTCGAAAGCTACGCGCTCTCCAACCTTGCGAAGACATTCACGCTCCCAGAGACCCGCTTTCACAGAGCACTCGAAGACGCGATCACCACTGGACACTTGCTCGAATTGCTCTTCACAAAGGCCGAAGAGCAAGGTATCCACACCCTCGCACAGCTCGAAGCGATCTACCCATTCCCTGGCACTCCGAGACCCTACAGCGATCTCAGCCCGCTGGAACAAACCATCTGGAAAGCCATCACACACGGTTTTGACATTGAGATCGCTTACAGAAACCGAAAGCAAGAGGTCTCCATACGGCGCATCACACCCGATCGACTCTCCACCACAAAAGTCCACGCGCACTGCCACCTGCGAGATGAACAACGTGTCTTCCTCACGGACCGTATCGAAAAATACAAGCTGCTCGACCCAACCAGCGAAGCCAACAAATCATCCGACCCCTCCTAACACATTTCCTTCTCTTCCATCGCGCAACCCCACGAAGGATTGACACCCCTGCTCACTTCGTGTTCTTATTCAATGATGGATAAGCGAGGCAAACTCGCGTAGAGAATACACCGAATAGGAAAGGAATCATCGATGTCCGGGGCAAGTATGTTTCGTCTTGGTTTGTTTTCACTGCTGCTCTTTTGTCACTGCGCAGCACCTCCCGCCCTCCCCACACCCTCATTCGAAGCCAACATCCAACAAACAGAGATCCACCCAGGGGAACCTCTCAAGTTGACGCTGACATTTACCGACATGGTACTCCAATCCGCCAACATCGGTACGGTTCCCATCGCAGGAGAAGGACACTTCCGCGCCTACCTCGACGGCGAGACCGGAAACAAGTACCTACCACACGCTCCTGACGACTTCTACACCATCCTGCTCCCTACGGACCTCGCGACTGGTAAACACTCCCTGCGTATTGTCCTCTTTCAAAATGATGGACATCCATTCGATCCCAATGTCGAAAAAACGCTCCCCATCGAGGTCACCAAGAAGGTCATCATCGTCCCCCCAAAAACCCCCGTCATCAATGCAACACTCGCAAAGACGAAGGTTTCGGCAGGAGACACGCTCGCGCTCAATATCGATGTCAAAAACTTCACCTTGAAAAAACCTTCCACCAACCCTCTCAACCGCAGCAATGAAGGGTATTACAAGATCTTCTTGGACACGACCACGGACACCAACCTCCTACACAGCGGAAATCTTCCCAGCGCGACAGCTACATTGCCAGCTGAGACGACACCAGGTGGACACAAGCTGATCGTCCAACTCGTACAAAACGATGGAAGCCCCGTTACCCCTCCCATCACAAAAGAGTTGAGCTTCGAAGTCCTCGCTCCTGTCCCCACCCTCTCACTCGCACTCGACATCGATGAAGTCGAAGCCGGAGAGACCCTGACACTCACCGTCGACGCCAACAACTTTGAACTCAGCCAAGCCAATATCGGCGGCGCCAACAAAAGCGGCCAGGGACACTACAAAGTCTACCTCGACAAGATCGCCGACAACCGCCCTCTTATCGCCAGCGCAATCCGCTACCAGCTCCTCACCGTCCCCAAAGAGACCACCGGAGGCACACACAAATTCATCGTCCAACTCGTTAACAATGACGGTACACCGAGAACGCCAGCGGTCACAGGCGAAGTCAGCTTCAAAGTCAACGCCGAACCCACGAATGCCTGTGCGCAAGAGTTTACAACCAACACAAAGTGCACGACCTTCACCGATCGGACTGCAACCTCCGCCAAGAGAGAGATCATCACCTCCGGCAACACATACAGCCCCAAGTGCATCAAGATCAAGGTCGGACAAAGCGTCAACTTCAAACACAACCTGAGCTCCCACCCCCTCAAGCAAGTATGCGGCCCTGCCAACGTCATCCCCGAAACCAAGAGTGGCACAAGCAAGGTCGTCAAATTTACAAAAGAGGGTATCTATGGTTATTACTGCACCAGACACGGAAAAGTGTCCGGAACGGGAATGGCCGGTATGATCCAGGTCGTCAAATAGACCACAACGACTTTTTCTTCCTACTTTTTCCTCGAAACGCCCTCACCCTGGCGCGATTCGAAACAGGACAGCCCTCCCTTGTTCTTCCACTCTCCACCCAACACAGAGCTTTGAGAATATGATCATTCGTGTATTGGTGTTTTTAACGTTTATCTTCGCCCTTGTTATGTATCTCCTTTACAACATCAAGCTTCCGATCGATGGGCTCTTACTCGCCCTCGGGCTGCTGATGCTCGCGATCGTGGCGTTGTTTGCCCACTACCGCTACGTCGGAAAACTGCGAACTTCAGGGCGGTATCATGCCGCACTACGACAGCTGAAGTTCTGGTGGATGCTCTTACCCGGCGAAGCCTATCGACAACTGCGTATCCAAATCCTCATTGAGTCCAGCGACTTCAACGCCGCACGAAAAGCCATCGAAGATGCTGAAGCCAAAGGTATGGAGACCGCTTTTTCAGGCGGATTCAGAGCGGATATCGAACGCAGACAAGGCAATTACAAGATCGCAGAGCAGCACCTTCAGCGCGCGATTGATGCGACGCCTCCAGGACTTTTGCGCACAGGCCTCCTCACACAACTCGCGCGCCTGTACATCCACAACATCCCCACCAAAGCCAACCTCAAACAGGTAGGCTTCTTGCTCGATGAAGCTGAGTCGCTCACCAAACAACCTCCCCATAGCGATCTGATCAAGGCTGTGCGAGGTGAATGGTATCTCGTCAAACAGACTCCCAAAAAAGCCATCGAAGCACTGCAACCGAGCCTTGACGCCCTCTTCCTCTCCGCCGTTACGTACAAACCCTCGGGCTTCTTCAACAAGATCACTTACTTCCTCGCCCAAGTCACGTACAGTCAGCGCGACGAGCACCAGTATCCATTCTTCGCGGAGTTGTGTTTGTCTTTGGGCCGCGCCTACGCCAAGAGACGTGACTTCGCACAAGCCCGCACGATCCTCCAACAAGGTCTCTCGTTAACACAACAGAGCTTCGTCGCTGAACCCCTTCAAAAAGAACTCGACGCCCTGCCATCCGAATGATCCCCCTCAGAGATAGGACTAGTCGCGGCTGTAAACGTCCTCAGCGGAGGTCCGTTTGAGATCGATCTTGCGCTGTGAGATGACTTCGAGCGCGATGTACAAGAAGACACCATATCGCAAGCCATATCCACAAACAGTCAGACGATCCAGGTTGTACGTCTCAAGCAGACGTTGGTAGACAGGGAGTCCGTAGAGCATGAGCAGATCGCGCTCAAGATTCTCCATCCGCTCGTGATCGCTCTCATACTGATGGAGCAATGCCTCAACCTTCATCGGGTTGGTCTGGTAGAGGTCGATCCGCGTATCGATCAGATACTGCATCCGCTCTGTCGTGATCACCCGTCCGTGCTGGCGGCGGTTTCCACGTACACCGGTGATGTTTGTGATGGCAGATCCCATACCAAAAGCCTGGACAGGAGGACGATTGGCCAGCTCTGGAAACAGCTTATGGCGCTCCAACTCATCCCGGATGTAATCCATTGTGTTGCGGTATGCGAACTGGATCTCGCTCTTTTTATCTTGCAAGAACAGGTTCTTAAGCAAAACGCTCCCAAGCTCAAGGCTCTCAAGTCCCCAAAAGTGGAAGATATCTCCACGCAGCTCACCACAAGAGATCTCCGTCGAACCTCCCCCTTGGTCGATCAACAAGATGGGTTTGTCGCGCTCAATCTGGTTTTGGAAGTGGATAAACGCAGAGAGCAAGGAGAGATAGGCTTCCTCTTCTTTTTCAAGAATCGTGATGTCCACGCCGACGATGTCACGTACGAGTTGAAGCAGCTGCTCACCATTTTTGGCTCGTCGCAGAGCTGCTGTGCCGACCGCGACGTAAAAAGAGACGTTGTGTTTTTCGCCCTCTTCGATGAAGTCTCTGATCACACTGAGGGTTTTCTGGAAACCTTCCACACGAATGTTATCGTCTTCATCAAAATACTCCCCCATCCGGGTCAAACGACCAAAGTTTTTACGGAATGCGAGATTCTCAGTGTCTCCGATCAACAAACGAGTCGCTCGGGTACCGATATCAAAAATGCCTACGCGCATGTTGTTTTCTCCTCAATCTGAACGATGCACAATACTTTCCCCACCAAAGCACAAAGCGGGACATTGCTCAATACCCGGCGCCTGCAAAACGACGAGGTCGTCTATACCAGGCTTATTTTGCAACATTTTTTTGCCGGAAAAGAGGACGTTCACTCCACCAATGGGAAGAAAATGCGCACAAAAAGACGACGACACAGGGAAAAAGGTGGATTCACTTGACAGTCTGGTGCGATTGTGGTCCTCTCTTAACCCGTAAAATTTTGTCCAGGCACATCGAGAATGGATCATTTTGTATGGCAAACCACATCACAGAGACAGAAGCAGAGCAACTGACCACCCCAGCTGTCAAAAAGCTGCCGGTCAAACGCCTCGCGATCTTTTTCCTTTTGCTGACCGGTTCGGGTCTCGGCCTCATCATTTATAAAGCAGGTGGTACAGGGTTTGTATTCACAGCCCTTGAGAAGCTCGCCCAATCCCCAGGATATATCGCGCTGATTGTCTGTGTTCTTTGCGCAGAGTGGCTGAGCGACTACCTTCGCTACCGTGTCCTCGCAAGACACCTGAAGGTCGAATTTCCTTTTCGCTTTGGGATTCAGATCGTCTTCGCCCACCTGTTCTTTTCCTATCTCACCCCAGGCGGGACATTTGGCGCTCCCATCATCATTTACATGATGCACAAAAAGGGAATCCGCCTCTCACGTGCAATCGCGCTCGCGTTGATCAAGGCCTTTTTGACGTTCTTTGTGATGCTCGCGAGTGGTTGTGTGATCTTCATGTTCAGTGACTTCTCTTTCTCGCCAGCGACACGTCAGATTATGGGCTTAAGTGTCGGTGTCGTTGCGGTCCTGACTGCAGGTGTCGCGAGCATCATCTTCTTTCCCACGTTCGCCCAGCGCGTCATCGACCGCTGCTTTGATAGCTTACGAGGATGGGTTCGCGCGTATACCAAAAAAGAAGACACACCTCGCATCGACAAGTCACAGAGCGGTCTGCACGCGACGATTCAATCCTTTGCGCTGTTTGGCAAGGCAGGTTGGCTCGGCGTCTTTGAAGGCATCCTCACAACAGTGCTCAATCTTGGGTTGTTCGTCTTCCTCTCCGTTGTGTTACTCCAAGCACTTGGTTTTCAGGCATCCTGGGCCAAGATGTGGTTGTACTCTTACATCTACTTCTTCTTGATCGCGTTCGCACCAACCCCCGGTGCAAGTGGCCTCGCAGAAGGTGGAGGATACTTTTTCTTCCAAACCATCGGCTCTCCCCAACTCGTCAGCAGCTACGTCGTCTTGTGGCGTGTGCTCAGTTGCTATCTCGTGATGTTGATCGGCGCGACGATGTTCCTCCGCTTCTTGCGCAAAGCTCACCTCGGCGAGCTTTCTCAGCTCCGTCACTACGACGAAGAGGAGACAACCGAGGAACAAGAAGAGGCACAGACACAAGACGATTCTCACGCTGAAGAGAACCCCGAGAAGACCGACACCGTCACAGAAGAAGACATGAACACAGAGACACCTCCTCCAAATGCGGAGGTCTCGCCTCAACCCACCTGATCCCCCCTCCCGACAGGAGCACAGCGCCATGACCACCCAACTGACCCTTATCAAAGGTGACATCACAAATCAATCCGTCGATGCCATCGTCAATGCAGCAAATTCATCGCTCATGGGTGGTGGTGGAGTAGATGGTGCGATCCACCGAAAAGGCGGTGCTGCGATACTCGATGCCTGCAAAGAGATCAGACGAACACAGTGGCGAGGTGGTCTGCCAACAGGCAAAGCTGTCCTGACAACAGCCGGTGCGCTCCCTGCACAAGCAGTCATTCACACGGTGGGTCCGATTTACAAACAAGACCGAGAACGTGCGCCTTCGCTGTTACGCGCTTGTGTCTCCTCCAGCCTCACACTGGCCCATACATCCAATCTTCGAACGATCGCGTTCCCTGCGATCTCCACAGGTGTATATGGATACCCAATGAGAGAAGCTGCGACGCTCATGCGCGACGAAAGTCAACAGTACATCGACACACACCCCGAGGCGTTTGATGAAATTCGGTTCGTACTGTTTGATGACCGTGCGCTCCAAATCTTTCAGGATGTTTGGTCCTGACACCACAGAAAAAGCCACCACGCCCAGATCTTCAAACCTTCCATTTTCTTGCGCCAACACCCCCAACGTGCCATATTCGGGAGACAAGTTCTTTTTCTCGTGGGGACAGAGAACGCCTCCACACCCAACAAAACAAAAAGGTCTTTATGATGAATACACGTCGGCTTTGTATCGTTCTAGGCGCGGTCCTTTGCGTCATGGGCTGGCCACAATCACGCAAAGGATGGAGTCGCTCGAAGAGATGCCAGCGTGGGATGGTTTGGATCCCAGGTGGGAGCTTTGTGCGAGGAAGCACAAGAGGACGTCTCGATGAACGTCCCCCTCGTAAGATCAAACTCTCAGGCTACTGCCTTGATCGGACAGAGGTTAGCATGAAAGACTATCGAAAGTGTGTCCGCGCGGGGCGTTGTAAAATGCCCGCGGCCTTGCCCAAACAATACTCTCCCCAACGCCCAATGGTCGCCGTCACATGGCACGACGCGTTGACATTTTGCCGCTGGGCCAACAAGCGCCTGCCCACAGAAGCAGAGTGGGAACGCGCCGCCAAAGGCAAGCGCGCCAACCTTCGCTACCCCGTCAGGGGAAAGCTACGATGTGACAAGGCCAATTATGGCGCACTCCCCTCTTATCCCTGTCGAAAAGGACACCCAGGGATCCCACTCAAAGCAGGGCGTTACAAAGGAGGTCCTTTTGGACTCCAGCACATGGCCGGGAACGTATCCGAGTGGGTCGCAGACTGTTACAGCCCCAACTACTACAAAAAAAGTCCGCGGACAAACCCACAAAACAAACGATGTAATCCCCGACAGTCTCGTGTACTACGAGGAGGCTCGCTCTCATCCCCTCCCGCAGACATCCGCACAGCAGCGAGAATCGCAGCCTGGGCGTACGGCTCTTTTCTCGATGTTGGTTTTCGCTGCGCATCCTCTCCCACAAAATAAGCACACAACACCTGTTCGACTCTTCCACACTTTGCTATACTCCCCCCAAACAATCTTTTGAAGACCAATACTTCACAGCTCTGAAGGAAGGCTGCCACTGATGATCTGTTTGCATTGTGGATTTTCGCTACCGGATAACTCAAAGTTTTGCCCTAGCTGTGGGAAAAACACGGTAAGCCAACACTCAACGCCATCCCCCCCCTCTCAGGTAGACCGAAGCACCTCCCTGATGGGCACAGAGCCACCCATATCACCTGGTCGGGTCACCGCAACCACACCCGCCCCCTCTTTCGACCCAAGCGCACCGAACACAGAGTCGCCGACGGATAGTCGAAGTACCGCGCTGATCGGCCCTGATATGCAAGCCGCGATCGCACAGGCAGTCGCCGAAAAACAATCCGAGACTCCAGGACGAGAGACCTCTGAAACCCAAGCCCCGCCTCCCAAACGCGAGACTGCTGAGACACAACCCCCCCGCAAAGGCAGCACAACTGATGACTTTGCTGCGCTCGATCCCAACAGCACACTCCCACAATCGACCCCAGCCACAGCAGAACGAGAACCCCCGACCTCTACAGATCTACCAGCCATGCAAACGGACACCTCAGGAAAAGAAACTGCAGCCTTCAGTCCCTTCATGATGTCCAAGATCCAACAGGCCGCAGAAGCGGAAAAAGAAAAGCAAGAGCAACAAGAGAAACCAAAACAAAAAAGTCCCCAAAACCCTAAAGCCACGTTGATGTTTGGTCTGGATGACCTGCCGGAGCTGCCCACAAACACTGTAGACAACACGACATCAACACCAGACGCTCCCGAGAAAGCACCTGCTTCGCCTAGAGATTCGATGTTTGACGCGCTGATTTCATCTCAGGACGTCCAAAAAACCATCCGCTCACAACCACATGCAGAATCAGACATCCCAAGCAACTCGCCACGAGATTCGATGTTTGACGCGATCATCAGCTCCTCAGAGGTCGCAAAGTACGCAGACGCTTCCCAACAACCTCCTCCTGGAGCGACCCCTCCACCACAAGACCCGCCCCCTCAAGCGTCCCCGTTCTCCCCAGAGCGCAAAGAACGAGGTGGCGCCAAAGCCACCATGAACATGTCGCAAGATGACCTCGCAGAGCTCTTTCAATCCATGGGGCTCAACACCGATCTGGAGCACGATCCAGAGATCGAGAACGCGACTGAGGCGGTCGCAAATGCCGAGAACCTTGCAGATCAAGGGAATTACGGTAAGGCGATCGAGATCTACATCGCGCTGCTCAAATCCTACCCAACAGAGAGAGGCTACCAGGATCGACTCGAAGAACTCTGGGGACTCATGCGTGACAGCCCCAACCAAGGCATCGCTTGGGAGACCTTCCCCGCCTCTGACAAAAACACCTCCACTCCTCTCGTCGCCATCGCAGGCGTCGCAGTTGTTCTCTTTGGCGTGTTTCTCTTCCTCGGCTTTGTCACGCCAGGGTGGCTACGCCCCAAGCCGATCATCCTCAAGCCAAAGACCACAACCAGACCACGTACACCACAGCCTGCGCGACTCAAAATCAACTCGATCCCAGCCAACGCGACCCTCTCCATCAATGGCAACATTCTCTCCCAACGCACCCCCATCGCGATGAAGCTCACTGCAGGTCAATACACCCTGAAACTCCAACACCCAGGACATCTCCCACTCGAACGCAAGATCGATCTTCACAACGATCAGATCTACGATATGGTCTTGATGCTCTCCCCGATCCAAAAAGTCAAAACGCCTCGCAAGAAGTTCAAGCAAACGAGAAGCAGTCGAGCAGCTAGATTAACGATCACATCGACACCTTCAGGCGCACTTATCCTGCTCAACGATAAAGACACAGGAAAACACACCCCCGCGACACTTCGCCTTCGACGAGGTCGCTACCAGCTCGCGCTGCAAAAAGAGGGCTACCGCACAGCCAAAAAACGCTTGCGCGTAAGACGCCGCCAAGAACGTGTCAAACTACGTCTGGAGATCGCCTCCGCTGCCCTCACCGTCCAAACCCAGCCTGCAGGCGCGACCCTCGTTCTTGATGGCGAGATCCAGGCCAAGAAAACACCTACGACGCTCCGCGTCCCAGCCAATAAACCCTTCACCATTGTCGTGAAACGCAAAGGACTCCCAACGATCCTCCGAAGTATGAAGCTCCCTCTCGGTGCCAACAAAACACTACGTCTGCAGCTCGATCCAAAAGCCTCCCTCAAGGCCCCAAAAAAGCAAAGCGATATGGTGTACGTAAAAGGTGGTCCGTTCTACATGGGCAACAACGCCGGGACCGCAAAAGAAAAGCCAATGAGGAAGATCACCTTGCGAGGTTTCCGCATAGATCGCACAGAGGTGACCGTCGCAGCCTATATGGCCTGTGTCAAATCCGGTACGTGTAGCGCCTCAAAGCGAGGAAGCGGCTGCAACCAATACATCACAGGACATACACAACACCCCATCAACTGTGTGACTTGGTATCAGGCCAGAACGTATTGCCGCTGGGCGAAAAAACGACTCCCCACAGAAGCAGAGTGGGAGAAGGCCGCACGAGGCCAATCACCTCAACTCTATCCCTGGGGCCACGCAGCCCCCTCCTGTCGTCGTGCTGCGTTTCGTGGATGTAGCAGTGGGACACGCCCGACCAAACAATTAAGCGGTCGCAGCCCCTATGGAGCCTATGACATGTCCGGGAATGTGTGGGAGTGGGTACAGGACTATTACAGCGACGACTTCTACAAAAAGTCCAAGCTCTCCCAACCTGTGAATCGCGCCAGAGGCAATGGGTATAAAGTCATCAGAGGTGGGAGCTGGCGTGCCCCTAAAGACGAAATCCACGTGACCTATCGCGCCGATTACTGGCCAAGTAAACACTCCAATGCTGTCGGCTTCCGGTGCGCACGATAAATCCAAACAGCCTCCTCCCCCGCTCAAAAAAAACATCTCTTCTGATCTATTTTAAAACTTTTCTGATGGGTTCTCGTTTGAAAGAGCTGATACACAGATCAGGATGGTCCTGATCGCTCTTACTAAGGAGAATATCATGAGAAAGATCAAGCTGTTCGTTATCTTTACATTGATGTGTATGAGCGTGACTCCCGCGCTCGCGCAGGTCGGAAAGACCAAAGTCACAACCAAGACGAAGACAAAGATCAAGACGATCAAAGGGAAGGATGTGCGTAAGTGGAAAGACTTTACAGTCGTTGACTTCCAGACAGGACGTGTAAACGGTAGACTTTATCGCCCGGCAGGTTCTTCGATCCTGTTGCGGAGAGGAAAGCAATTCAAGAGTCTGATCCAGGTCCGGGCCCATTTTGTGGTGGAGATGGCCAACAAAGCAGAAAAGATGTGATGTGATCGCAAAGAGGTGTCGCCCTCATGAGAGGGAAGCACAACAAAAAATGGGGAATTAGCGTTTGGGAGGGGCTGTTTGCGTGGGGTTTTTTTGAGGGTTTTTGTCCGTCGAAGCAGGCGAGCTTGTCTTCTTCACTGCACCTTTTTTATCGACCTTGCGGGCTGGCACAACACGTGAACGTTGTGTCTTGTCTTTCTTCTTGCTGGCTTGTTCGCTACTTTGCAATTGGATGTAGTAGGCCATCATGAAGACGATAATCAGGATGGAGATGAAGATCCCCACGAGCATCAGCCAGTGGCTGTGGAGGAGACCAGGTTGTTGCTCCTCGATGCGGCGTTTGACGCGGACTTTTCGCACACGCTGACGGACTTGTAGTGCAAAATCATCTGGCGCCTCGACCTTGGAGAGCTTGCCCATCCAGTCGACCGTTTGACGCAGCATATCGAGCTCTTTGCGCAGATCTTCGTTCTCTTCGAGGAGCTGCTCAACCTCATGAAGTTCGTCATCATCGAGCTCTTCATCGATATATCGACTGAGCAGCTCATCGTTGATGGAATCAAATTTATTGGACATCATTGGAAGTATCGCTCCATCCGTTCTTTTAGAGCCCCTCGTGCGCGGTGAAGACGAGACTTCACGGTGCCGAGAGGGAGCCCTGTAATACCAGATATTTCGTCATACGCGAGATGTTCAATGTCTCGCAGCACGAGGATGATCCGGTACTCTTCATCGAGCTGAGAGAGCTCAAAGTGGATACATTTTTCGAGCTCTCGACCGAGAAATTGCTGTTCAGGATCAGCGAGCGCAACGGACACACGGGCCTGAAAGTCTTTTTCAGGGGTGTCATCGATCTCTTGCGCGCGGTGAAAATTACGCCGTTGCAGGTACTTGAGTCGGTTTTTGCAGTGATTGACAGTGACACGATAGAGCCATGTCGAGAACGCGCAATCTCCGCGAAAACCGGAGAGTGAACGGTACAACGTGACAAACACTTCCTGCGCAACATCTTCGACTTCTTCGGGGATATTGACGATCCTATGGACAAGTGAGAAGACGCGGTTTTGATACCGACTGACGAGGACGCCAAAGGCCTCTTCTTGTCCATCAAGAACACGTTGTACGAGTAGTTCGTCACTTATCGAAGACGCTTCCACAGGTCTCACCTCAATGTATCCAAGCAACAGGACGCAGAAAACAACACACGACAACACCCGCCCAGAAGGCAGGCGTTTTCAGGTTGGACATTCAGCTGTGATAAAAGTTCCGAAGATTATGCTCGATCCAGAACGTACCGAACAAGTGTCGCGACGCCGAAGCCCGTTCCACCCTTGGGGATATGATCGTTGTCTTTGTCGGAGAAGGAAGGACCAGCGATGTCGAGGTGGGTCCATTTGACATCATCGGAGATAAACTCGCGCAAGAACAACGCAGCCGTGATCGAACCACCGTACCGTCCACCGATGTTTTTGATATCGGCGACAGGGCTCTTGAGGGTGGGTCGCAATTCTTCGAGGAGCGGCAAGGGCCAGATCGATTCACCGGATTGTTTGGCAGCGCCCTCGACAGCCTCTCTCATCTCGTCATCATTGCTCATCACCGCGGCAGTTTCTTTGCCGAGCGCGACCAGACATGCGCCGGTCAACGTCGCGAGATCGATCACTTCATCCGCCCCATTTTCACAGGCGTATGTGAGGGTATCACCGAGGACGAGTCGTCCCTCAGCGTCCGTGTTGTGAATCTCGACTGTTTTGCCGTTGTATGCGTGCAGGATGTCGTTGACTCTATATGCCGCGTCACCTGTCATGTTCTCAGCGGCGGCGAGATATCCGTGCACTTCGATGGAGGGTTTGAGCTGCGCGATCGTGCGCATTGCGCCGAAGACAGCCGCCGCACCACCCATATCTGCGTGCATGTTGAGCATAAAGTTCGCAGGTTTCAAGGACAGTCCACCGGAGTCGAAGGTCACACCTTTTCCGACGAGCGCGAGGACTGGCTTCTTCTTTTTGCGGCGACCTTTGGGCTTGTATGTCAAATGAATCAGCCGTGAGGGTTGTGCGCTACCTCGTCCGACAGCAAGGAACATGTTCATGCCCAGCTCGCGCATCTTGTCCTCATCGAGGATCTCGCACTTGAGCCCGACCTCTTTCGCCATCTTCTTAGCACGCGCTGCCATCTCGACAGGGTACAAGACATTGGGCGGCTCGTTGACGAGATCACGTGCAGTGTTGATGCCTTCGACGAGGAAGGACGTTCTCTCTTTGAGGGATTCGAGAGATTCAACGAGACTTGTTGAGGTCTTTGAGGGCAAGACCAGCTCAAGTGATTCGATTGAAGTTGTGGGGTCGTCTTTGGTTTTGTATTGATCAAAACGATAATGAGCGAGCATAGCACCGAGCATCGCGCCTTCGCACTCGGTCAACAGCGCGCCACTGCTCGAAGAGAGGGTCAGCGCGAGAGAGGTTGTAGAGAACCCTTTCGCTGCACGGTAGGCTTTTGCGAAGACCCTGATCCACTCACCCAGTTCTGTCGGGAGGTCTTCACCAAGACCGAGCAATACGAGACGACGTGCGCCTAGCGCGCCAAGCGTCGAGAGGGCGAGCTGCTGTCCCTGCTTGGCTTCAAACTGCTCTTCTGCTGCGAGTGTTGCGAGCTGTCCGTCCATTGCCTTATCGAGTGTTCCAAACACTCCACGGCGCTTTGTGTCTTTGACAAGCACGACGAGCACATCTGCTTCAACTTTTTTGATCTGCGTTTTGGAAAACGATATCTCCATCTTATATCCTTCTCAATCATGGAATCTGCGAAAAGATCTTCGCTTTTTGAAGTGACGAACTATAGCGCAAAGCACTTTTGTGTCAAGGATAAAGCGCTCATGAGGCGCCGGGGAGTCGCGCAAGTGCTCCCTCAAAAATGAACCACTCGTATTCTTCTTCTGTGATCGCCCAAAATGAACGATCATCAAACAGCACGACACACTCGAACGTCTGGGGATGAAGCTCTGAGACCTCTTTCGCCTCACAACATCGTATGGGTCTGGATAGCGTGAACGCGCTGTCGAGCCACAACTCGCGTCCGGCTGCGACGCCTTCCAAGTCGCGAAAACAATCCATGCGCGCATCGGGTCCATCCCTTTTGATACGCCGAGTTGGGACAGCAGAGATCGGGACGATGTGTTTCCAGATATTTGAAAATTCGTGTGCTTTCATGTATTTCCCGACATATGACCTACATCATATGCTTTCTCGTTTCAAAATGTACACTTTTGGTATCTTCTTTGTATAGACAAAGAGGTATAGATGTCACCTGCTTCGTGAACAAAGGGAGAAGATATGTCCTATCCCACACACAACACAACGCCACCTGCGAAAGGACCGCTCGACATTGAAGAGACAGCGCCTGCACAACTGCGTCTGTGTGTTGGTGGGCTTTGTTTCGCGTTGGAGATCGAGCACAAAGCTTTGCGCCAGGCGATCTTTGCGAGATTTCACCCCTTTGTCGAGCGGACCCACACACAACCTGTGGATGCTCGCATCCAGATCGACTTCATCGATCCAGCAGCCTCTTTCTGGCAGCAAAGTCCCCCCCTCCAAGAGACACACACCGCCAAGCACTTTGGCGTCACAGCAGGCTTTTCACCAGCAGGCCACCGCGTCATGTTCTCCTCTTACATGCGGGGTCACTGGACAGAAGAAGGTCAAGGGACCCTGGCGCTCGCATCGCCAACAGACATCGACGCGGCGCTCCAACCGGGCTGGATCGAGAGAGAAGGTGTACACCTGCAGATGGCATCGGCCCCAGTCCTTCACTTTGAGACATTTTTCACGGCGATGCTCATCCATCAACTTCTCCGACATGATGGGCTCCTACTTCACGCTTCAGGCGTCGTCTCCGACAACAAGGCGTTCATCTTCGCGGGCGCCTCAGGGGCAGGGAAAAGCACAGCCGCCAAGAACTCCCCTCACGCCCAACTCCTCAGCGATGAGTTGGTAATTCTTCGCCCCAATAAGCGAGGAACATTCCAGGCGTATGGGACCCCTTTTTACAGCACTTGTGGGCGTCTAGGAGAAGCGATCGATGCACCACTACACAACCTCTTTTTCCTCGTACAGAGTCCCGACAATCACATCGCGACGATGGCACCACACATGCTCTACAAACAGATGCTACAGATCATCTGTATTCGGCATCGACATCACCAAGAGACACAACAGCTCCTCCAGCTCGTCGATCGGCTTGTCCCCTACATCAAAGCACTTCATCTTCGACCCGATCCGAGCTTCTGGGCGCTATTACACCCAGAAAAAGAACATGAATACGTACAAACACAGCGCCCAGATACCCCCTCTCTGACTTGAGTTTATGCCACTAAGGCTTATGTTGAAAGTGACACGATACCGCAATATTTGAGGTTCACATATGAGTTCATTGAAACAAAATTCTTCTGTTCATTTTCGCAACTTCGACGAGCACTTGATCCTCCTCGATCCTAACAACGCGCTGCTTCACCAATTGAACGAAGTCGGCGCGCGCATTTGGGAGCTATGTGATGGTCAACATACAGCGAACGAAATCGCCAACACCCTCGCACAAGAGTACGATGTTTCTGTCGAACAAGCGCGCGAAGATCTCGAGCAATTTACGACACAACTGAAAGCAAAAAACCTCGTCACAGTGGGCTCCTCTGCGACGACATAATGGTCTATACAAGAGCGAATCGAATGCCTGACGGAGAGTGTTCCTCACGGCGCCTTTGTCAAAGAAGAAAAAAGGATGGTAGTGATGTTTGATAAGATTCCAAAGCCCAAGAAGACCGCACAACGCGGTTTTTCGGGTTATCTGCGTTGGAGTATTTTTGTATCATTTCTGTTAGGGACGACGTTCACAGGGTGTACCTGTGGCACCCCCCCCTTGAACATTTCAGCCACATTTGAAACGCCAACAAGTGGCGCGGTCTTTCGCAGCTCTGATGACGAAGATCCAGGAAAAGACGGCTTCCAACTCACCGTCAAAGTCAAAGTCGAAGGTGCCCCACAAGGCAGTACTGTTGTGTTGTTGAACAACGCCAAGGAGCTCGCGACAAAAGAGATCGCCGAAGCAACAACGTTGACCTTCGAGAAACTCACCGTGCCCGAAGGTGCGAACGTCCTGACACTCACAGTCACCCCTCCGGAAGGAAAGGGAGATGCGTTCACCTCCGATCCACATAAATTCTTCATCGACGCGAGCTGTTACAAGATCCAGTTTATCGATCCGAAAGCCGGTGGACTCTACGGCATGAAAGATGACGTGGACAGCAACAAAGATGGCCTCCAAAAAGACGTCACGATCAGCATCTATCCTTCGCCAGCGATTGGAGAACAAGTCGAGTTGATCATCAAAGCAGGTGACAGCACTGAGAGTGTCAAAATCACTCCTAGCAGCACCAACGCGGAGTTTAAGGCGATCACGCTCCCCAACGGAAAGGTCTCCTTGACCGCACGTATTCAGGACTCTGCAGGTAACACCTGTGAAGATCAGATCGATGTCAACGTCAAAACAACAGCCCCAACAGCCAAAATTGAGCGCCCCTCAGGCAAACTCTGTCCAGGTGAAGACAAAGATCCAAACAAAGATGGTTTTCAGGCTGAGATCGTCGTCCTGACCAACGCCGAAGATGGCAGCAGCGCCCAAATCCTCGTAGATGGCCAGATCGTTTCACAACCTGTACTCGTCGCAGGAGGACGTGCGATCTTCAGTAGCGTCGATCTGCTCGGTGCACCTGATGCATTTGAAGCCACACTCAGCGCCAAAGTCACTGACACCTCAGGCAACGTAGGCACCAGCCCCGATGTCAAAATCCAAGTCCGCTCAAAGGGCTATGCGCTCTCCTTCAAAGGCTTGATCGATGGACAAAACTTACCCCTCAGCCGCGACACTGATCCCAACACGCCTGGATTCCAGTTTACGATCCAACTCCAAACATCCGCACCTGATGAAACTGAGGTCACGTTAGATCTTAACGGTACCAAGTTCACCTCAAAAGCCCAAAACGCGACGGTCTCTTTCGACGTTGAGCTCGCCGAAGGTGAAAACACGATCAAGGCAACTGTATCGGAACCCGTCTGTAAAAACGTCACCAACACGCCGACGCTCAAAATTACGACTGACGTTCCAGGTTTCCCCTCCCTGTCTTGTGCCCTGCTCAAAGGAACCACCTTTGACAACAACGGTGAGGCCTCCATCAACGGGAACGACGACACAAATACACAGAGCGCTGGTGTACAAAACGGCGTCCGATGTGAATCCGATGCAGAGGCTGGACAGACCCTATCATTGAACTTCAACGGCACGGCTGTTACGCCAGCACAGACGCTCGTAGATGGCGGAAACCAGCTCCGCAACGCAACATATAGCGACCTCACTCTCAAAGAGGGCGAAAATACGCTGGAGCTCTCCGTCACCAACAAAGCCGGAAAGCTCCTCAAAAAAACCTATAAGATCAACCTTGATACGCAACCCCCAAAAGCCATCCAAGGGCTTCAACTCACCGTGACAAAACACCGACAGGTCTCTGTCAAGCTGTTCTGGCAAACACCAGACGACGGAAACAACGTCGCACCCAAAGAGTACGAGATCAGATGGAGCAGCCTGCTGACCACCATCACCGAGCAGGAGTGGAGTAAACCCGAAGGCAAACAAACCTCCCTCGCGCTCAAAAAAGTCGGTGAGACAGAAGAGGTGTTGATCACAGGCTTGGATATCACAAAGACCTACGTCTTCGCTGTACGTGCTCGGGATAAAAGTGGAAATCTCTCTGCGATCTCCAATCTCGTCACAAAGACCCTCGACTTTCAAGGAGAGCAGGTCACAGAAACCAACCCACAAGGTGGCCAATATGGCTTCAAAATCCAGCATCTCGGTGATTTGGATAAAGATGGTTTTCCAGATATCATCGTCTGTAAGGTCGACGCGACCATCAGCGGCAAATCCAGCATCGGCGCCGGTTACATTTATTACGGACGCAACCCCCAATCGGGTACCTACTTGCCTTCATCAGGCGCCCCAGACGTCACCATCACAGGAGACGCCGCAGGAGACAGCTTCTGCCACACAGCGGTCTCGATGGGCGACCTCAACGGTGACGGATACGCCGACTTTGCAGTCAGCTCGACGAAGGCAGACAGCGGAAAAGGCAAAGTCTACATTATCTTCGGTGGCACGAGAGGGACGATCAAAGATGGCACCGCGACCTCCAACTCACGTGTCATCATCACAGGTCAAAGCGGAAAATTCTTCGCCTGGTACCTCGAATCAGCAGGCGTCAACGGGACACCAGACATCAACGGAGATGGAAAGGCCGACCTTCTCGTGTCGAGCTTTGGGAATGATGTCGGGACCACACACAAAGGCTCCGTGTTTGTATTTTACAGCCGCACGAGTTACCCCACCTCCACGACGACTCCTCTCGTCCTGACGATGGGGACAGCCAACTTCGCGGACATGCAGTTTGACAACGATGTCGATGGCCAGCTGCCGCTCTTTGGGACGACGCTGATCGCGGCAGATCTGGACCAAGACAAAAACGTCGACATCTTGATCACCTCATCACTCGCCAACAAAGCGTACCTGTTTTATGGTCCGATCAAGCCGACCAATGGTGTTGTCAAAGCCAGCCTCGCCAATGTCACCTTTACCGGTCCGGCAGGCGAAACAAGCGCCCAGTTTGGCTCCTCCGCGTCTGTCCTCGGAGATGTCGATAAAGACGGAAAACTCGACCTGATGATCTCGGCCAGTCAATCCGCGCCAAACGTGGGACGCACACGAGCTGGTCGGGTCTTTCTGTACTCAGGGACAAAACTCGTCAAAGGCGCGACACTCGCGACAACAGACGCCGCTGTCACCTTTTTTGGGTCAGGAAAAGACAACCTGCTCAACATCAGCACTGCAGCTGGTGACATCAACAAAGATGGATACGCTGACTTCCTGATCTCTGAAGGACGCGCCAGTGATGGAACAAAATCACGGTGTGGAGGTGTCTATCTTTACTTTGGTAAGCCATTTGCGAACTTCACAAGTGGAGACGCGAAGCTCAACGCGGACTTCAAGTGGTTTGGTCAAACCTCCGATGCCTTGCTCGGCTTTTACAGCTTGCTCGGAGGATTTGACATGAATGGTGATGGTTACCCCGACATCTTGTTTGCAGAGAGCCCAACCCTCGCGCCCTCCAGCCAAACACAAAAAGCTGGCAGCCTCTACATCAAACACTAACACTCCCTTCAAGAAACGCCCCCCTCAACCTACCGTTCTATCTACTTTTTTATCGTTCGCAAAAAATCTACCTTTGGGACTGTACAATTCCTCTGTCCAAACAGAATATAGATCAGAGAGCGATCCTCTTTGTACAATCTTCCACATAAGCCAAGCCCTCGCGCGTCTTGTGGGCCAAAGATTGAAAAGTTCGCTTGCATCTTGTAAGATGCGTGGCGATCTCTTATGTATAGAGAGAACCATGATTTACAATAAATGACGAGACCACTTGCGTTGCAAACGTGTCCACATAAAGCAAACAAGATTGTATGCCAAAGGAGCCCATAATGAGCCAACAACAGAGCAAAAAAGATCAGGCAGAGCAAACAACACAGACCCCCGACGCGCAACAAGCGGTGTGCAAAAAACCCTATACCAAACCATCCATCACCTCCGAGCCTCTTTTCGAAGTTGGCGCTGTCCAAGGATGCAGCTTCGCGCCCAACTCTGCCTGTGAGTTTACAGGTACTGGATTTCGCTCCTGATCTCTCCCCCCTCCTCTCCTGTGTTTACCTTACTCCCCAGACAGGTCATGGACCTCGAAGCGGGACAGATCATCCTCTACGCACATCAGATGAAGTGGTATCCTTTTCGGGTCACTCATCCAACGCAAGACGGTTGTTTTCTATCTCCTCTTGCCTCTTCCTCACAACCAACGTACTTCCTACGTGCGACGCGATGGGTCGGGCTCTTCTCCTCCCCTCACTTTACACCAGAGAGTTTATGGGGCTGGGAGGCTGAGAGCTTTCCGATGCACAACACTGGCCACTCCATGGGCCCCTGGTATCCTCCTGGAGGTCGGCTTGATCTCGTTCCTCTTCGGCTCTCAACGCTGCGCCCTGGACAATTGCTGATTTGGGCAGGACAGGAACGTTGGGTTTGCCACAGACTCAAAACCATCACCACCAACAACGAAGGAAGTTTTGTCACAACACGAGGAGATGGGTGCCTTACAGATGATAACCCCATCCCCATCACACAGCTCCTCGGACAGGTCGCCAGGATCCATTACCCCAAAGGCTCATGGGAGCCTGGGAATATCCCCGACGTATGGCGCGCCCACACCACGCAATGTTGGCTGCAAACCAGACACAACATCGCTCGGTACGTTCCCTCTTTCTTGCGCAGGTGAATGAGCGTGACCAACCACGCGCAAATTTTTTTCCCAAGAAGCTCCTCCCGAATGCTCCCATAGCCCTAAAAGAAAGAAGATTTCCCCAGGACGTGATTGTGAAACATGTTCCACAAAGGGGTTGCATTTCAAGATCGGTGGGGATAGGATGACTCCCAGATAAGCGATAAGCTTTCCTTCACACTGTCTCCATTGTACACAATGTGTTGATAGAGACAGATTCACATATATGAAGAGTATATGGTTTGAGTAGTGATGATTGGCGAGGTTCCCCCTCTACCTTGCCAAAAACCTCCTTTAGGAGGTTCGTTTTTTCACAACGAGCTCGGTAGATATGAAAGTGTACCCCCTCCACTTCTGTTGAGAAGAACCGAGCTCGTTTTTTTCCTCTTTTTTCCCCCATCAAGTAAAAGTTGTGCCTTGTCTTTTCGATACCAGAAGACTATCCTCTTTGTGTAGTCCGATCGAATAAGAGCAGCGCGAACGAGAATACCGTACAAACAAGCCCGCAAGCGCAACGCCGAAACGACGTCGATGTGAGAAAAGGATCATTGACTTGAAGACACGTGGAGTTCGAAGTTGTCAGCACAAAAAGCAGCCCCCCTGTCCAAAGAAGAGATGCACAATCTGCATCAGCTAAAGTCCAACATTGCAAAGGTCGTCAAAGGCAAAGAAGAGGCAATCCATCGCGTCCTCACAGTCCTTTTAGCTGGCGGACACCTGCTGATCGAAGATGTCCCAGGTGTCGGTAAAACAACCCTGGCGCAAGCTCTCGCCAACTCCTTGGGCTGTGCGTTCCAACGGATTCAGTTTACGGCTGACATGCTCCCCTCCGATCTGATCGGAGTCTCCATTTTCAACCAAAACACCCACGAGTTTGAATTTAAACCAGGGCCGCTCTTTACACAGGTCGTACTCGCCGATGAGATCAACCGCACATCTCCGCGTACACAGAGCGCCTTGCTAGAAGCAATGAACGAGCGCCAGATCACGGTCAACAGAGAAACCCACCCGCTCAAACAGCCATTTTTTGTGATGGCCACCCAAAACCCCCTTGAGAGTTACGGGACGTATCCACTACCGGACTCCCAACTCGATCGCTTTTTGATGAGAATCCGCATCGGGTACCCCGATGAAAAAACGGAGTTGGAGATTCTTAAGACCCGTCAACGTCGACACCCCGTTAACGATCTCGAAGAGGTGCTCAGCCACGAACAGCTTTCACGATTACAGGCGGCAGTGGACAACGTCCAATTTGATGACTCCTTACAAGAGTACCTGTACGCGCTGGTCAAAGAGACACGGACCTCCGCGCTGCTTTCGGTTGGGGTCAGTACACGAGGCGCGTTGCTTTTCCACCGCGCAGTGAGAGCTTACGCCCTTGTACAAGAAAGAGATTATGTGCTTCCAGATGACATCAAAACCCTGGCCATCGATTGTCTCGCTCACAGGATCACTCCCAAACATCGAGGAACAGGAGATTGGAATCCCGAAGGTGAGACCAGCACGGAGCAAGTGATCATCGAGATCCTCAGTCACCTCCCTGTCCCGCTCTAACATCGACAGCAACAACATCCATGCGCTGGAGCACCTTCCATGAGAAACAAACGACTGCGACTTCCCCGTAGACTTCGCTTCACGCGGGAGGGAAAATACTTCTTCTGGTTGACCGTGGGCATCGGCCTCGGCGCCGTCAACACAGGAAACAACCTGCTCTACTTGCTCCTCGGGATGTTGCTGAGCCTGATCATCGTCAGCGGGATCCTCTCCAACGTCTCCCTCAAATCCCTGCACATTCAACGTCACCTACCACAGCGCATGTTTGCGGAGACCCCCTGCCTGATCACGCTCACGATCTCCAACAAAAAACGTTACTTTCCCTCCTTCTCCATCGAGATCGAAGATCGCATCGAAGGTCACCAAAAGAGCAAAAAATGCTACTTCCTCAAAATTGGTCCACAACAAGAACAAAAAACGGCCTATCGCTTGGAGCTCCCGAGAAGAGGAGAGTATACTTTTCAAGAGGTGACCATCTCGACAAAATTCCCCTTCTCCTTGTTTGTCAAATCCCGCGTCATCCAGCTCGAACAAACATGCCTGGTCTATCCAAAGCTCATGCCGATCTTACGCCCCCCAATGGGACGTCATCTGTTCCAACAAGGACAACAACCCCACGCGGAGCGAGGACAGGGAAACAACTTCTTCATGCTCCGAGAGATGCAACCCGGTGATGAGCTGCGCTGGATCCATTGGCCGAGCTCCGCACGTACGGGGAAGTGGCAGGTCAAAGAGTTCGAGCGAGAACACCGGCCACAAGCCCATCTGTTGCTGTGGAACGTCGCCCCTGACACCCTGAACACAGAAGAGGCGACGCGATACATCGACAAAAGCATCGATCTTGCGGCGTCATTTGCATATTCCTACATATCTCATGGACACCCTGTACACTTCGCAACAGCAGAACAAACCTTTCCAGTCCTCCACACAGAGCAAGAACTGGATCAACTCCTACGGCAGCTCGCAGTATTGTCCCCTCATCAACCGACATCGCCAAACAGAAAGTCCCCCCACATGGTCGTCGTGTTACCAGAGCATAGTCCGGCCCCATCGCTCCCCCCCTCCGTCAGACAGATCCGCGTCCCCTCCCCCTGGCCGGCCACTGAGGGCTGAGCGCGAACACTTCTCTCATCGAACCGTGGCCTTAAAAACGCCTACCAAGCGGGTGGTCTCGTGTTCCCCCTTGACTTCCAACCCTAGTAAGGATATCGTGTGTGACGGTGCGATATACATAATGAAGTCGAATGCGTGATGCGAACCAGGATGAGGATGGTGCGCCCTTGAAAAAGAAGATGGGAAAACAAAAAATACACCGACCTGTACGTTATGGAAATTACGTGCTTCTCGATCGAATCAACGTCGGTGGAATGGCGGAGGTGTTTCGAGCCAAGACCTCCAGCCTTGAAGGGGTGCAACGTCTTGTCGCGATCAAAAGAATCCTGCCACACCTCGCGAGTGACGGTGAGTTTTCCGACATGTTTGTCGATGAAGCACGAATCGCCGTCAACCTCCACCACGCCAACATCGCACAGGTCTACGAGTTAGGACGTGTTGATGAGTCCCTTTATATCGCGATGGAGTACGTCGCAGGGAAAGATCTTCGCAATCTGATCAACCGCATGAGACGGCTCGGTCAAGATATCCCCGTCTCTATCGTCGCATACGTGATGGGAAAACTCTGTGAAGGCCTCGACTACGCCCACAGAAAACGCGATATCGCGATGCAAGAGATGAACATCGTCCACCGCGACATCTCCCCTCAAAATATCATCATCTCTTACGAAGGCGAAGTCAAAATCATCGACTTTGGGATCGCCAAAGCGGCCTCCAAACGCACACACACAGAGGCTGGTATCCTCAAAGGAAAATTTGGGTATATGGCCCCCGAGCAGGTGATGGGGGAAGAGATCGACCGCCGCGCAGACATCTTCTGTGTGGGGATCCTGCTCTACGAAATGCTCACAAATGAGCGACTCTTTGCAGGCAGTAACGAGCTCTCCACCCTTCAAAAGATTCGCAACGTCGACGTCACTCCTCCCACAATGTTTAAGCCCAACCTCCCCGAAGGGCTCGAAGAGATCATCCTCAAAACGCTCGCCCCCCACCCCGACGATCGATACCAATACGCCTCCGATCTTCAAGAAGCACTGCAAAAGTTCCAAATCAACCATGATGGCGAGCTCTTTACAGCCAAGCGCTTGCGGACCTTCATCGAAGATCTCTTCCACGATGACATCCAAAAAGACCGTAAAAAACTCGAACAACTCGTACGCTTCGAAGTTGAGGAAGAACTCAGCCCTGACGACATCCTCGAAGAACAAGAAGATACGACGGTCCAACTCAGCAAAAAGAACGTCGAAGAAGAGTACCAAGAAGAGATCCATCAGCAAGAGTATCCGCAAACTCCAAAGCCCCAATACCACAGCGATCTACAGCAGCAATACGCAGGGCACAACACACAAGTCCCACAGCACGCGGGGACACTCCACGAAGCATACGCTCAACCCGAACCGTCCTTGCAGCACATCCCACAACACGTTGGCGGTTACACACAAGAGCACGTCCCATCCGCGTATCACTACAACAACGCTGACCCATACAACAACGCCGATCCATATCTCATGGACTTCGACGAAGACGCTCACGACGATCCGACCATCCTCTCCGCCGTACCACCTGCGCGCCGAGAACCACGTCACTCTTCGAATGATTATCTGGCCGCACAACACGCGCCGGTCCCGATGACAGACGAGATGACGCCTTCTTACCCAGGTCTGGAGCCACCACCTGCGATCCCCGCTCCTGTACAACCTCCCTCCCACGAACAACTCGTTGCGGCGCCTCTCAACAACACCTCAAACGCAAAGAACCGCATCAAACGCCGACGACAACAGAGGCGACGAAATCGACTCCTCGTCGTTATGGGGCTGATCTTTACTGCGTTGTTCTTGGTCATGCTCTACTATCTCGTGATCGTGCCACCTCCCGCGCCCATTCCCGCACAAACACAAGAGCAAGATGCAGGTGGCAAACAACTCCCGCTCCCACCCACAACACACAACCCCCCCACACCCGATACAGGTACACCACCTGAACCACGCGCCCAAGTCGAGTCTCCACCACAGAGACGTTTCAAGAAGACCCCCAAGGCCCCAAGGATGCGCGTCGGACGACGTAGGCGAAGACCACTGCGCCGACTCAAAATTGTCCGCAAACCCAAAGTCGTCAAACCAAAAGGGACGAAGATGCAGTTCTTCTCGATCCCTGAAGACGCAAGTATCACAATCGATGGAAAAGCGTACGGGAACACACCCAAATCGATCCACCTTCTTCCACGTGATCAACACTACAAGCTCATCTTCCGCAAAAAAGGCTATGCCCCGTACACCCTGACATTCCGCATCCAAGAAGATGAACCCGGATACAGCATCAACGGTGTGCTCAACAAAAAAAGCCCACGGAACAAACCTCGACGTAGAGCAAAGCCCAGAAAGGGATACCTCACAGCAAAAGGTAATCCCATCGCCCGTATCGCCATTGATGGGAAAGATACAGGTCGCTACATCCTCCTGCGCCACCCTCTCTCTGCAGGCAAACACACCATCCAATTCACCGCACTCGGCGGGAAGGTAAAGTGGTCCGAAAAGGTCACCATACGCTCCGGGAAAACCAAGAACTTGATCTCCCAAAAACCTTAAATCCACAACTCCAAGGCAAGGTGCAATGCAGTTCTGCCCCTATTGCTCTTCTTCGAACCCCAAAGGTGTCGCCCGCTGCCAACATTGTGGTATGCAACTCAAATCCAACGACTCCTACCGTTCCGCACCCACCAAACAAAATCAGGAAAATGATGTCCTTGGAGATATGGACTCCGCCCTCAACGGCCTGTTGCACGAAAACACCTACCCCCCAACGCACTTCTCCCGTGAAGGTAGTGGCAAAATAGACCTCAACGCCTTACCAGATCACGATGACGATGACTACGAACCCACCAGTGTAGGCTCTCTCTCTCCCGTCTCCACAGAACATACACAGTCACGACAACAACGAGAGCAAACAGAGATCTCCTCGCTCGATCCCAAAAAGTGGAAGCAGTTGATCAAAGACATCCAAACCAACCCAGAGGCCCCACAAGCACAAGATCTGGTACGACACCAACACAGTCCGAGCCAGGACACGCTTAACTTCATCCCCGATCAGGTAGATGAGGCCACAGCGATGGTCAACGTGCAAAGCATCCAAAACAACCTCTGGAACCCCCAACCCACACAAGCGCAAACCCCCGTCCCCCCAACACAGTCCTCCCTCCCCAAGACAGCAGCCCTCCCCTCCCCCGCTGCAAAGAGTGAACCCTCGAACAATTGGTGGGATCAGGTCGCCCACACTTTGCCCGGTACATCGCAAGGACAAACACTCGCCGAGAAGGTCCCTCAAGCGCTCAGTTCGCACCATATATCTGTCGACAAAACCCCCACAACACCACCACCAAGCCCACAGTACACAAAATATACAGAGAGCTTGTTGCTGTTGCGACTCGACATTCAAGCCTTTCAGGGCGATCAACAGCACCGCCGGGGACAACGGCTTATCGCCCTTGGACAAGTCAAAGCGGGTATCAAAAAACACATCAAAGAGTACACCCTCTCACTCCTCCAAGAACATGAAGATCGTTTGATCGTTCACTCCACTGAGGGCGTACAGGGCCTGCGTAATCTCCTCGACGTCGTCCAAATCGGAAAACAACTGACGCAGCAAAACACTTCCAACCACTTGCGCTCACAGATACAGGCTGTCATCACCTCGTCACTTCCACAGCAGTCCGCGTCAAGAGGCTTCGAACGCGCAGAGTTGATGTTGCTCAAGCTCACAGAACATGGACTCTGGCTCGATCCAGCAAGCCACTCACAGCTCCAACAAGAGCTTCAGACGCAAGAGTTGCGTTTCGCCGGACTCGAACAACCAGTCTATGCGGTCTCTCTCGGTGCACCTCACAACTCCGGTGAATTCGAGATCAAACCTACAACATTTATCGGAAGACAGAGAGAGCTCGCGCAACTCCAACAGAGTTGGCGTGAGACACGTAGTCAGACGCCTCGCTTCGCGCTGATACTTGGAGAGTCCGGATCAGGGCGAACGCGACTTGTTGAGCATTGGGCCGAAGAGATCGGACGTGCACACCAGTTTTGGGCAGGCGCGGATTGGCACACCTCCCAAAAAACCCACGCCCCCTACGCAAGCTCGCTGTTTCACAGCCACTTACAAAAGCATCAGTTTGCCGCACAAGAAGACCTCTACCAACACCTGACACAACTCGCCAAGCAACAACACCCCGCAGATTGGCAAGAATACGCCGCCACACTACTCTCTCTCTACCATCAAAACACCGTCAATGAGCGAGAGTGTGAAGAAGCGATCGAATGGTATATCCGACTCGCAGCATCCCACTCCGCAACGCTCGTCGTGTTTGATGACCTTCACTTGATGGAGCGCAGTGGAAAACGCATCGCCGAACGCCTCCTACATAACCCACCTCCTCATCTCTTCTTGATCCTCATCACGGCAAGAGGTGAGTATGAAGAACTCTTCTACTCCATCTCCTCAAAAGCAAAGCATCTCGAACTCCCTCCCCTCACTCCATCGGAAAGTCGCGCATTCCTTCGACAACAATGGCCTCAGGGGTTGGAGTGGAGAGACGGACAGGTCGACAAATTCGTCGAAGAGTCGGAGGGAAACCCCAAGCTCCTCCTCGACATGCTCAAAGGCTCTGTCAAACAAACCGCGTCCAACAACGAGACGTGGATCAAAGACGCCCCCATTACGTCCGCCCTAGAAGAACAACTTATCCGAAGAATCCGTGGACTGAGCAATCTCGAACAAGACACATTGCGCAAGGCGGCGATCATTGGAGAGACCTTCTGGCGTGGGACCATCGAGAGTCTCGAACGAATGGAGATTCCCAGCGGAGACTGGGGATTGCGAGAGGGGATCGCGGTCTCCAACGTCGAAGACCGCAGCGACAGCCTCAAAACACTCGAACAAAAACAACTCATCGAACGCTGCCCCCCAACAGAGCTTGGTGAAGAGGCCTATACTTTCCAACAAAAGGCCCTTCGAGAGGTCCTGCTTCAACAACTCCCCATGGCGTTCCGGCGCAAAACACACAGGCGCGTTGCGGAGTGGCTTCTTTTGCGTAAAGAGCACAAAGAGATTGTCCCAACCCTCGTCGAACAACTCCGTCTCTCTGGAGAGACAGAAAAGGCAGCGGTATTCCTCGTCGAGCTTGCGCAACGTTCGCTGAAAAAATCAGACACCATCCAAGCCCTCCAACAATATGGAGATGCACTTGAGTTGCTCTCCGAAGAGTCGAGTTCACAAAGGCTTG
This sequence comes from Deltaproteobacteria bacterium, assembly GCA_002731275.1. Lineage (GTDB taxonomy): Bacteria > Myxococcota_C > UBA6777 > UBA6777 > UBA6777 > UBA6777. The sequence goes on from PCBK01000052.1 coordinate 563,625, forward strand.
AGCTGCTCACGAAACTCGCCGAGTGTTACTATCACGTTGGCGATATCGCAGCGACCATCCACTTGTGTGAACGGGGACTACAGCTCAGTTGGCAATTGTCAGGAGCGTGGTGGGGCGGACGGCTCTATACGCTGCTCGCGGATTGCCAGCTACACCGCAAACAGGTCGTGAAAGCAGAAGACGCCTATCTCGGTGGACAGGCTTTGAGCACAAAAGCCAAAGATCAAGAGGGACTCTTTCGGGCGATTTACGGCCCCATCAGGCTCGCGTTGATGCAATCCCAACCAGAAAAGGCCAAACGCCTTCTCGATGAACTGAAGCGAACAGAGCACTCCCCCAAAACTGCCGAACAGAAAGTACACGCAGCCAGCACAGAGGCATGGCTCGCGAGACTTCAGGGACGGTGGGCCGACGCGACAAACATCCTCGATCAAGCGACAAAGCTCTGTCATCCCCAAAAACAAGACCTGCTCAAATCACACCTGTTATCCCAACGAGGCGAGCTACATCTCACTGTAGGCGATGAAGAGACAGCCCGCACGCTCTTATGGGAGGCCGCAGATATCCAGCGCAAACACCAAGCCTACCGTCAACTGATCCCAACACTCCTACACTTTGGACACACAGCGCTGTTGCGACGAGAGGGACAGGCCGCAGTCAAAGCCCTACGAGAGGCTTGGAAACTCGTACAAAATACAGGCGAAGAGCAGCTCATCACACAGATCGCATCGGCCCTCTCTGCGGCCTATGTCCTCAACCAAAAAACCCAAGAAGCCCTGCAATTTTCCCATATCGCCGATCAAAAGCTGCCCAAAAAGCTCACCACAACAGAGCAGGCACAGGCTTTCTACTTCTTAGGTGAGGCTGCCGCAGGACTCCCAAGCAAACGCGCCGAGACGATGGTCAAACATCTCCCACCGAAGCTCCCTGAGGGTGGGTTGACCTCGTTCTTCTTTATCCGTGCGCTCGACTTCTTTGAAAAACACCACGAAAAAGGCCGCTACATCCTCTCAGTTCTCGGCCTCAGCCGCGCGCTCACAGCCCATGGACTTGAACGCCCCGCCAAGCACATCCTGGAGCGCGGCATCAAAGACGCCGAGCGCTACGGCCTTGGACTTTTACTGGAGCGACTCAAAAGCCAACAGCGGCTGCTCTCCAATCCCTCCTATACCCCACCGCCAGAATACAACGCTGGCAAAAAACGCGAGTCCACAATGCTCGTCCGCACACCTCGCAACAAAAAGAAATAAGACCACCAGCACCCAAAAAGAATGCGGATGGACAACATCGCTGGATTGAAAAAGTACCTGGAAGAAAAACCAGACATCCCCATGACAGAAAAGCACCCCTCCCCGAACAATCTTATTTGATCTCTAGCTCCTTGGGCCCCCACACCCCTGTATTACCGTGAGCATCCTTGACTTCGATGGTCACTGTGTACTTGCCCGCAACGAGTGTGTTGGGCAGCTTCGCTGTAAAACCAGAGACTTGTGTCTCCATCTCACTCGTCGTCTCTTTGCCTTCCTTGCGCTTGGTCACGATGTTGATCTTGTCCTTCTTGTACACGTTCAACTTCTTGACCTCGACGATCTCCTCTTTGTCCGCGCTATCTTTGATCGTGATCTTGATATCGACGTCGGCGTTCTCGGGGAGTGGTGGTCCCACCTCCCAACGAACGAGCGACGAACGCAATCTGTGTCCTGTCGCAGACAGCGCACCAAAGTCCGACTTACCGTCATCATTGGACCCTGCCGGGTAAGAGACATATGCCGCGATCTGGTCCTTTTCGAGAGAGACGGTGTTGACGCGCATGTTGTCGCCAGGGACGATCTCAAACGCGTCCGTATCGACTGTGTAGGGCACACGCTTGGAGCCATCCCACTTCTGCCCTTCGACGTGGAAGCGATACGTCCCCGCAGGGAACGTCTCCAGTTCCTGGAAACGATACTCGTAATGGACCTTGTCAGCTGCGACCTTGCGGAATTCAAGCACCATACGGTAATCAGCGTCATCGTAGACACGTTGGCCACCATCACGCATGACATCCTTGAACGCCCCACCCTCTTTCTTTTGAAGCACAACCTTGGGGTGATCCACACCGACCCAACCACCAGAGATGATGAACGTCATCGGTTCAAGCGCCATGCGTTTGTACTCTTTGGGGGGCTGTGTCGCGATCGTACCGGCTTCTGGGGTAACGACGCGCTCGATCGTTGGAGTCAGATCGAGCTTGTAGTGGTCAACAGGAAGAATCCCTGTGTCGTTCTTCTCTTTTTCTGTCGTCGTAAGTTGGACGGTCAAATCGATCGCGTTATTGATCAGATACTCACCCACTTTGAAGCCCCAGGTGCTCATCGTCGCCTCATATCCTCCACGCCACCAATCATTTTCCCGTGTGATGTAGAGCTGGTGATCTTGTGCGTAGCCAAGCACCACGACGTCCTTTAACTTGCCGCCTGTTTTTGCGATGAATCCATCCCGCAAGGCTTTCGCGACAGGTGAAGTCGCCTCGCCTGGAAAGGTCGAGATGATCAGATCGCCAATACGTGCTGCAGACAAGCGCGTTTTGGAAAACTGGACAGCCGGTCCACCGTGTAGGACCTCAAATGAGAAGATACAACCGAGCTTCCCGTCTGTATGTCTCCCGTCCGGGTCCGTATTAAAATTGAATCCATCCTTCACACATTGGAAGGCACCAAATCGGTAAGGGAGTTTTTCACCATCTTTGAGTTGGAAGAATTCGTCATCTTTGTAACCAAGGGCTTTACGTGAGAGTGGGATACGTCGGTTGACGACTTCGAGTGAGATGTCGGTCTTGCCTTTGTCCTTGAGACCATCGAAGTATTCGAGGATCTTGGGTCCAGCCAAGCGTCCGAGCATTTGCATCTGGAGGAGTTTTTTGTGACCAAGACGATCCCCACGTGGTGAGATATCGCCTGCACAACCTTGCAAAAAGAACACTTCGATCTTGCTCTTGTACTTCTTCTCAAGGATCTCCTGTACACCAAACTCAAGACCCCCAGCGGCGTCATTTGTCATAAACGTCGTGCTGTTAATTGTCCCGTGCATTGGAAAGCTCACGAGCGCGGCGATTGGTGTCCCATCGAGGCGTTCAGCTCTCGCGACGAGCAGGTAGGGGTGACGATAATCGCTGTTCTCAGAGCGACGGTTCGAGAAGATCACTTTCTCAGGGTCGAAGTTAGGATCGATGTGGTAGGCAAACTTACCAGGTTGGAGATCTTTATTGGCCTTGATGATCGCGTTCCCGAAGGAGGCGACCATACGTCGAAAGACTTCGGGGTGGAAGTCACCACCACCGAACGTTCCGAAGCCAAGATCGGGCAGCAAGTTCCAGAAACGTGCAGGCGCGGAGTGGCTGTGTGTGGAGACAAACAAGATCTTATCGATCATGTTGACCTGTGTTTTCTCGATGATGTATTGGCTGATCTGTGTGATGAAGTAGTCAGTTGAAAAGACGAGCGGGCTACGGATGACAGCGATCCGCTCAACACCATTGTCGAGGACGAGAGCTTTGACCTTAAAGCGGTCATACATCCCTTCGGAGCTTCCGAGTGCTTTTGCGTACGGCCCTTTGGGACCGGGGCGGAAACCATACCCTGCCATCGAGACACTGAGGGGGTGATCGAGATCTTCGACACCGAGGCCGATCTGGAGGGGTTTGGTCGCGGTGCTGCCTTCGTTGGGTGCTTTCGCAGTCTTCCAGTCAGGCTTATGACATTGACCATCCGTACAAACGTGTTGTTCGGGACAATCGGTGTCGACATCGCAGCGTTTGAGGCAATATCCCCCGCTACAGCGTTCATCTTTTTCACATTCGGAGAATTCCGAGCACTCTTGTGCAACTTTACAAGCGCCTTTGACGCAATCTTCGCCTTCCTTACAGTCGCGCGCCGTAAGGCACTGTGGAGTGGTTGGGGAGTCCTTTACTCCGCCATCTTTCACCTGTTCATTATTCCCATTATTGGTGCTACAGCCAGTGTGTAAGGCGAACACCCCAAACAAACACAAACATCCTATCAGCCAACCTCGCATATGCATTCTCTCCGTATTTCTATGAACTTCTCAGTCATTCTGTTCGTCTGCATTGTGCAAGGGATCATGAGGAAAGGCAAGCCTCTGGCGACGAGACGCGATGTGTTTGTGATTCGATATGTGCGAAAAAAACAATCACATCAAGTTTGCTTTTTCATGAAACGTCCCTATAATCATATCTCCTCTCCATGACGTTGTGGGAAGACTACAGCAGAAGAGGAGAGAGATGTGTTGCCAACCCGAGCAGGGTGATGGCCACATTGCTCATTGAAAAACTGGGGGCGCAATGGTTTCGACGGGAATGTGGAAGCTTATGGTGCGTGTCGGGGACCGGGTGGCCCCGTAACTAACCCGGAAAACTTTTAGTTGCCAACGATAACGTTGAGCTAGCACTGGCTGCATAAGCCGGCGCCTTGACCAGCCCTGTCTGCATGTTGGTTGAGGCGGCTAAACCCGCGGACTTAGCTTTGTCTCGCTCCTCCTTCGAGATGAAGTGAAATTTTAGGGAGGATGTGCCAAAAAAAGCCTGCTCATCGGCGCTTTTTGGGACGAGAATAAAAGATGAAACTACGCACGTAGACCCATATGTGGAACTTTTCCGGACGCGGGTTCGATTCAGTAGAGTCGCCCCAGGGAGCGATCCCTGGCGGAAACAGAGGGCTCATACGGTGAAACCTCAGCGGGTAATGCCGGTGGCAACGCCGTACGGTGAATGCGAAAGCAGTCAGCCGTCTAGAGACTTATGGACTCCTAAGGTCTGACAGGGCTAAGGAGTCCCAGGATGAAAGAAGCGATACTCGAAATCTTCTTTTGCTGCGCACATTTTTTGGGAGTAATGACCATTTCGTGGTGTTACTTTGACATACTCTTGAACCAGAAGAGCGGCTCTGTAAAGCTTCTCAGGTTCCTCTCCTGAGTCGTCGAACTGACAGACACAATCGGTGTTTTCCATCTCGCGTTTTTGTACAAACGCGTCAATGTGATGGTCCCTTCTCCATCAATGATGCCAGCAACGTAGGCTTTTTGAGTTGCTTCACTCATAACACGCCCTCCTCTCACTCAATCGGTTTTGGTTGTTTGAGATGAAGGAATAGTCCGTGCCTTGGCGAAAGTCAAGGAGTTCATGTCCCGTCGCCTCCACTTTGTAAAAGAGCCGGTACACAAATTGTGTACCGGCTCTTTTGCTTTCTCCCATACGACGACGAGACCTCAAACACTCAACAATGTAAGTTGTTCTTGGATATCGAGCAGGAGGTCTTTTTCGCTGTGTTCTGTTTTGGCGAGGTCTTCGGCTTGTAGGAGGGTCAGCTTTGCGTCATCAAGCTGACCGCCACGAATATACATCTTCGCGAGCGCGTAGAGTGTACTGACACGTAAATGGTGGTCAGGGTGCATCATCGCCCGCTCACGAAGCTCAAAGGCCCGAAGGTAAAGAAGTTCAGCTTCTTCATACTCTGCTTTCTCAGTGTAGAGATCGGCGAGACTGTGCATCGCGACCGCGACAAAAGCCTCGTCGGAACTGCACTGTCGCTCACTCAAAGAGACAACACGTTGCAAAAGCTCCAGCGCTTCGTCGTAGCGTTTTTGTGTCGTGTAAAAATGCCCGAGATTGTGAAGGCACGCCATCCACAAAAACAGCGCCTCTTCCCGCTCCTCTTCATCTGTCCACATATCGTGAATGTCACCATGAAGATCTTGGTGCATGTGCTTCAAGCGTGCACCTGCGTTGTCGCTCTCGTCATCGATGTGTTCGTAAAAATACTTCGCGAGCTCAACAGCTTTAAGAAAACTCGCCTCTGCTTCGTCATGATCGGAGAGTTGTGCGAGCGAGTCGGCAAGATCGAGCAACATAGGGACACGGTCGTGTGCTTCCCCTTCAAATAGAGTTTCGTGCACTTGGAGGGAGCGCCGAAAATAATGGGCGGCCTCCTCATGTCGCTCTCTCCTCTGGTAGAAGAGCCCTATTTCTCTGTACGCCTCGATCAGATCGAAGTGAAGTTCAGGAGTCTGCACTGAGGGGAGCAGGTGAGCGAGCTGTGTGGGGAGTGTTTGTGCTTGTTCGAGGAGTGAGACAGCGCGCAAATATGAACGCTCCGTTGCCTCGATCTCACCGCACGACTCATGTTCTTCTGCCATCGCGAGGAGGCGCTCAGCGAATTGGCTCGCGACGAGGGGATCTTGTTGAACAGATGCCCCCAGCTTTTCTAACTCTTCGATCTCCTGAGAGAGCGTCGTCGACGCAGAGGCGACTTGCGCCTGCCACTCAGCGCGCCGATGTGCGCGATGGAGTTCCAAAAGATCTTCGTGAAGGTCTTCTGCCTGGAGAGGTGTTTCACTCTCCTGCAACAACAAAAAGAGCAGCGATACCGCCGCAATGACTAATACAACAGACCAAATCATAGGCAATAACCACCATCATCAAACAACATTCCATCAAAGAAAAAACATACATCTACCATCCACACACAGCGCAACCAAAAGACCAGCGGTTCGGCAACAATCACGACTCCACTAGCACCGTGTACATGGGTGGTTCTCCAAAACGTAACATAGCCCCCACAAGATGTCTCATTTTTGGCAGATTTGTAGAACTAGAAGGCATGTCGTTTGCATGCTCCCCTTTCAGTCCCCGAAGATCGAAGAGAGAGGGAAAAATTCGAAGCAGTCGAATGCAGAGAGTGTAGGAGAGGGAGACTTGTATTTGATATTCGCGAGCGCGTCCCAAGGCTGTGAGGTGACTGCGCTGGCGCAATCCCTCCTGTATCAGCTCTCTGACTTGGGTTTGAAGTCTTTGATGTGTTTGGCGGGAACACCACCCCAAATACTGTGCGCGTGCATCTTGAGATCTTTCGGTGCGATGGACATCGCCCCAAGGATCGCGCGCTCTCCCATCTCGACACCTGGCAAGACAACAGATGAGCGCCCAACACTGCACTTCTTCCCAATACGCACAGGACGAAAGTGAAGCTTTCCGGCTTCTGCGGAGTGCGCTTGCATCACAACGCCTGCGCCGAGCATGGTCTCATCTTCAATGGTCAAGAGATCCCAGTCCGTCAACTCATAGGTGTTGATGTAGCAATCTTTGCCGATCTTCGCGCCCAACAGACGAAACCAGATCACGATAAACGGCGTCGAACGTAGGTGCATCATCAAGATCGCGTTACTGAACTCAACGAGCCGCGTCATAATCGCCCAGCGCGCGACTTCAAGGCTGGCATAGGAATAGCTCCCCTCCTTCGTCTTGTGGAAGGTGATGTACTTGAACAAAATCGTGAAGGCGCAAAAGCTAAAACCCCAAATCAAATATGCGAGCGGCAACCCCATCACCGCAATTGCCGGTCCACCCAAGGCATACAGCCAGTTGTAAAACAAATACGCCGGATAGACCATCACGCCCGCCACTGCAAACAACAACACAGGCAACACAAAAGATGCCAACCCCAAGATGATTCGTAGCATTCACATTCTCCTTTACGACAAAAAATCGGGCTATTCGTCCATTTGTTTTGCACCATCTCCACGCAAAAGACAAGAATTTACAAAATGGCCTTGCGCTTTGAAGACACCATTCATACAATGGCCTCTGGAGTAACAAACTTACATTTAAGCTCAAGTTACACTCGGTATCCTGGATAGGAAGTTGGAGGTTCGAATCCTTCTCTAGCCATTTGACGGCCAGATAGCCCAACAGGTAGAGGCGCCATCCGGATACCATGAAGCTCAGATTCTTACTCCAAACTGAGCATTCACCGCCGATCACCAAATCAAGTGCCCGAGATCGGAATTGTTGGGTGCAGGTGCAACTCCTGCCTGGTCCGCTTACTTTATGGACCGGTAGTTCAATAGTAGAACACAACGATGTCAAATTGAATCCCGGGTTTAAACGTCGTTGGTGTGCGCAATTGGGCGGTAAAACGAACCCCTGACAGAGGCTAGAGTTCGGGGTTCATTCTTTTTTCAATGAACAACACCTACTGTTGTCTCGTTATAGATTCCACATACAGTGCCCCAACAACGCGCGGCACACAAAGATTTTCCAAACAACCCCCCGCAACCAAAAGAAAACACCCTCTTTCACAGGGGGTGTTTTCCTTTATTCAGTTGCGCCCTTAACCATACGGATGAATGACCCATGGCACCACGTCTGAACCAAATTATTGCGATCGAAAAAGGAATCAAAAGCCAGGCTCTGCGAGATCTCACAGACGCACACAAGACGCTGCAAAAAACAGCATTACTCTCCGGTATTTCAAGGACATATCGCTCCAAAGATGAGGAAGGCGAGGTCTTCCCTCCTGAGTCCACCAAAGTCCAAGTCAACGTCGAAGAGATCATCCGCGAAACCACCGACATCATGACCAAACTCTTCGACATCACCGCCACAAAAGACTGGGCCAACAACAAAGCCCGCGCTGATGTCGTCGTCGATGGTCAGACCATCGTGAAAGATGTCCCCGTCACCTACCTGCTCTTTCTCGAAAAACAACTGACAGACCTGCACACGTTCATCAAAAAACTCCCGACACTCGACGCCGGCGAATCCTGGGAGTATGATCCCTCTTCTGACTGCTTTGCCACTGAACCACTGCAAACCACGAAAACCAAAAAAGTCCCTCGCAACCACGTAAAAGCCGAAGCAACAGAGCACCACCCTGCACAAGTCGAGGTCTACTACGAAGATATCGTCGTGGGATATTGGAAGACCATCAAATTCTCAGGTGCCCTGCCTGCAAAGCGCGTCAATGAGCTGCTCCAAAGGATTCAAAAGCTCCAGCACGCGGTCAAGTTCGCACGAGAAGAGGCCAACAGCATTGAAGTGGAAGAACAAAAAATTGGCAAGCGCGTCTTCGATTTCCTCTTTGCCCCCTGATGTTGTGACATCCCCCTACGAAGACACTCTCCCCGTATGACGAAGGTGCGCGCCTTCAAAGTACTCATCGTACTTGGCCTGCGCCTGCTCTCCAAAGAACACCTTACACGCCTCCATCAATCCCTTATTGTGTTCGATCAGGTCAGGTGGGTTGACCAACGCGACCTTTGAGCGACGACGCATAAAGTCATCCAAACATGTCACCATCTCATGACGTGCGATATGCTCGATCTCAACACGCATATAGTGTGTCCCTTCGAGCATCACCTCTGCCATCTTCGGATCTCTGCGGATCTCCTCAAGTAAAAACAGCGCCCGGATCGCATACCGACGCCACAGTCGCTGACTGAGGGGTTCTGGACAGATCTCTGGCGTCAACTCATCGAGTCCCATCAGATGGGCACGGTGAAAGAACTCTCGACGCATCTCTGGAGACTCACCAAACCACTTGAAGCCAAAATGAGGCAGCTCGATCCCAAAATCCTGCACAGTCTCACAGATCTCGTTGCCCACATTGAGACAGTCAGTGAGCTTACCACCGAAGATCGTGATGTGTCTTTTCTGTTCATCTTTCTCGACGATGTGCTTACGAGACAACGAAGTCCAGTCTCCATCGTCCTTCTTTCCACTGTTCGGTTCGACAACGAGCGGACGCACACCACACCGCTCCGCGAGGATATCGTCCCTTGTGAGGGGCTTATCGAGCTTGAGACGTTTGTTGATATTGCGCAACACAAAGTCACGATCTTCATCAGTGACACGTGGTGGAAGCGTGTCGACACGTGTATCTGTCGTACCAATGCAGGTCTTCTGTCCCATCGGGATCATAAAAAAGAGGCGCCCATCATCGGCAAAAAAGGTGAGGACACGATCGCTCTCAGTGATCCGATCGATCAACAGGTGAATCCCCTTCGAGAAGAGGTGATGGTGGGATGTTTCGATACCAGAGAGGGCGTTGTACTTGTCCGCAAAAGGACCACATGTGTTGAGCAAGGCTTTTGACGTAATCGTGAACTCTTCGCCAGTCATCCCCTCGCGTACACGGGTCATCCAGAGCTGCGTCTTCTCATCCCACGTCGAGCCTAGCGCTTCGATATAATTGGCCGCGATCCCACCGTGATCCATCGACTCACGTACAAAGTTGAACACAAACCGCGCGTCATTGTCGATCAGATAAGCGTCTGAATAACAAAATCCGCCTTGTGTTCCTTCTGTATTGATGATCGGCTCGGACTTATTGATGGAGGCTCGCGAGAGCAGATGGGGGATCTTGGTAAAAAAGTTCCCCATAAACCAGTACAGCCATGTCCCTGCGTACAAAAACCACCGACTGTGCCGAAACTTTTGATCAAGCGTCACGAAAAAACGGATCTCTTGGACTGTCGAAGGATAATGGCGCAAAAGGTGGTTACGAGAGAGACAGAGCTTGCGAACCAGCCCAAACTCATACGATTCGAGGTATTTGATCCCCCCCCAGACGAGGTTGGAGGATTCCTGACTCGTAAAGCCAGCGAAGTCATGTTTGTCGATGAGCGCGACGGATGCCCCCTGACTCGTCAAAGCCGAGGCCGAAACCGCACCGTTAATACCACCACCAATGATCAAGATGTCAAAGGTTCTTTCTTTGAGTTTTTCGATGTTACTTTCTCGTAACTTCATCCCATATCGCCTTTTCGAGAGAAAGATTGTTGTTTTTCAGTACGCTCAAATCGCTGCATTCATAGATATCAACTCGTGTCCACCATCGTCAAGGACAAAGCGACGAATACAATCGTGCCAACATGAAGCGTATGAGGGACAAAAAAGTCAAGAGCAATCCCAACACATTCGCGTGATACTGTCTGTGTGTTTCTGCCGGTGGAGTATCATGGAGGGAGGTGAGACGATCGAGACAAGAGGACAGGTAGAGGAAAGCGCCGTTAGCTAATCACCTCGCGCAACATCGGGAGCAACTTGTGTTTGCGCCTGTGTTTTGCGATCAACGAATTTACGTATGTGTAAAATTCGTGGTGCGCTTGTTTGTTTTGCTTGGCAACATCGTAGGCATCTTTGAGCCACGTGATCGCGTCGTCATACTCTTCGGCCCGGATCTCATCGATGATCTCTTCTGCCTGTCTTTTGGCCGCCGCGATCGCCCAGGGAGCTTTTGTCTCTTTGGTCCCTTCAAACACAACTCTCACGACTTCTGGCGTTTTGACATTGTCATTTGCGACACGAATCGCCTCATCGATCATCCCTTCACACAAATAAATTTGCGCGTGGGCTTTTCCGCGATCCATCTCTCTGTTGAGTCGTTTGAAGAGTTTTTCTTTCAGCTTTGGCCACTTCTTGGCAGACGTTTTATCCCGAATGATCTCGTAGGCTGCGAGTGAAGGGTTGCGTTCAAACAAAAAGAGCGCCTCTTCAGCCGAGGTTTGTTCTGGTTGAAGGACTTCAGCACAACCTTCAGTCCACTTTTGAAGATCTTCGATGCCAGCACCACCTCGCTTGATGCCAAGCTCTGCGACTTGCTGTGCGAGAGTCAGTTGTCCTCGCTGGTGAAGCGCCTTGGCAGCTCGTAGAGCGGCCTGTGCGTCTTCAATACAGTAAGGTGCTTCTTCCATGATCATGTCAAATCGCTCGAATTGAACGAGCATGAGAAAATAGTCCAGGAGCATTTGTTCGGCGAGCGCGAGGTTAAGAGCCGCGTCTTCTTCACCGAGGCGACCGAGGACCGCAAATCGAGCACGCGTCACGAGATCAGCGTATGCCGGGCGTCGCCCTCCCCACACAAAGCCAGCGTCTTCAAAATCACCGGCCATAGCGTCTTGCAAACGCTCATCTTCCCATCCTTCTTCGATCACAAACATCGCACCGTGGAAAACACGTACGTCCGCTCCCTCAGCAGCTTTTTGCCACGTCGTGAGCATCTCGCTCCACGTCTCTTGTTCGCCCTCTTCGAAGTCGATGGTCAACAGTGTCTCGACGAGTGTGCTCTCAAAGGTCGTCCAGAACTCGGGGACGGCTGTATTAAATTTGGAGAGGGTGTCCCAATGTTCGGCCCACTCAGAGATGAAATACTCAAGAATTTTGAGGGCGCGGGTGGGGTCTTGCGCATCGAGGATGACTTTGACTTGCGCGAGCATATCACGGAAGTCTTCAAAAATCTCCTCAATACACTCCGCTTTTTCGGCACGTTTCGCCTCTTCGAAGGGGATAAAGATGTCACGTGCGATTTTGCGTGCATTTTTGAGGTTGATTTTTTTGCGCTTTTTGGGGGGACGCGGCTTCTTGGGTGCAGGCGCCTCACGTTCTTTTCGTGGACGCCCGACTTTTCGCTTCTTCGTAGGCTCTGGCGTCTCCTGCTTGGCCTCTTTTTTCGGCGTTTTCTTGGCCTCTTTTTTGGGAGCCTCATTTGTGGGCATCGCGAGCTCATCGAGGGAAACAGGTGCTTTTTCGATGATCTTGACGCGTGGTGAACGTTTGGGTTTCTCTTGTGAGCGTTTGGGTTTCTCTTTGGTCTTTGCAGGGGCGGGCTTGGCGGGTTCCGCTTTGGGTTCAGGGGCTGCTTCAACGACCTTGATCGTTTGCGGAAGAGAGACAGGCTCGACAGCTTCTTTTGTCTCGCTGGCAGTGGTCGTCTCGACGACCTCATTTGTCTCGACGGGGACACTTGCCTTAGCAGCGACTGCGACGGGTGCAGGCGTAGGCACACTCTCTTTTTGGTTGGGGAGTCGCTGAGCAAGTTCATCATCAAGCCACTCGGAGAATTCTGGGTGGCGCTCGATCCAGGCACTTACAATATCGTGAAGGGTCTCCTGATTGGCCAGCTTCAAGAGCTCAGCCACAGGAGGTCTTACATCGATAATGCCGGGATTACGAGAACACATAAGGAGCGTCGCGGCGATGTGCTCACACTCGCGCCAAGGAGACTTGCACTGACACCGGGTTTTTTGGATCGATCCATCATCTTCGAAGAAGATCTCCACTCGGTAAGCCGGGAAGTTAGGCTCCTGAACATCAGAGACTAGTGTTTGTTCGCGTAAGACAACATGGAAGGTTGTGTTGTTTCCTAAAAGCTTTTCGCCTCTGTCATAAATTTTATTGCCAACACGTTTTTTGGTGGCTTCGTCACTCAATGCAAAATGCAATTGCACGATGTTTCTCCTTAACTCGCTCATGTATGGAGCTATCCTGTGAGAGTGTGTTTTTTGGTGAGTGTGATGATGAAAACAGTCATCAAACATATACACATCCTTCTGGATGCGGAGTTTGTGGAGCAATCAGTGTCTTCGACCCCGGCATTCTCTACATGTAGGAGAGGGAAAGACATTGCAAGCGACGCTCACACCCCAAAAAGGCACAGAAACCAAAGCACCTGGAGACTGAACTTTAACATTCTTTTGAAAACATCCAAGAGCTACTGCAGGACAACAACAATCCACTCTTTCGGTGGTGTGTTTGAAAGGACAATGAAACAGTGAGAACTGTCCCGAATGGTGGCTGTTACATTTTTCAGTCACCCTCTGATCTTGTGAACACCTGTGAGTTTCTCCACAAGACAATTGCGGAGTTTTGCAATATTTGCTCTCGGTGTCAAGGGAAAATCGTCTTTTTTGGGAATCACGTTCATTTTTTCTCGTATTTGTGTTGATATTCTCATATATTGGTGATGTGGTGATGAGTGTCAGTGTATTCGAGCTCAACATATCGACACTGCGTTCTCATATGCCGCGTAAGACGAGGCTTTTGCAAAAAAGACCATACAAAGCCAAGTGTATTGTATTGATCGACACAAAACATGTGAGGTTGTCTATGACATCGACATATCCCCCCAATCGTCCATCCAAACTGCGCGCGAGATTGTTTCGGGTATGGTCCCGATTGATGCTGCTTCGCAAAACCTCCTCCCAGGAACCGGACACACAAATCACACCCTCACCGAGTAAACAACATTGGAGGCGACGTGATTTTTTGGCCATCAGCGCAAAAGCATCTCTGCTGTGGTCTCTAGGCTTGCAGGCTTGTGGCCCTACAGAGCCAGTCGAGACAGAGGAGGAAAAGCAGCGCAAGGCACGAGAAAAAATCTGCCGCGCAGAGACCTCTCAGGACAACGCCAAGGCAAGCACGCTCCAGCCCGAAGCCACGAAGCAAGACGATACGATCTTCTCGTTTGGTGTGCAGTCAGGCGTCATGACCTCTTCAGGAGCGCTGTTATGGACCTTTGTAGAAGATGATACCCCTAAGCAACTGCGCGTTTGGCGAAAAGCAGAGGGTGACGATAGCATCCAACTCGTGATAGACCGTGAAGCGACCCCCAAAGAGGGTTTTATCCACGAGACTGTAGAAGGTTTAAAACCAGGTCAGCGTTACCACTTTGCCTTTTTTGCACGCGACAACAACAACGACACTGCGCGCTCGCGCATCGGCTCCTTTTACACAGCCTTCGCTGACAACTGTTTACAACCCATTACACTCGCCGCCACCGCATGTACCTATGTTAAGCGATACCCTGTCTTCAAGTCACTACAGTGGATGGCGAGGCAAGACATTCATCTCTCTTGTCACCTCGGTGATATGTCATATAACGATGGCGCAGAGACCAAAAAGGCATTTCATAACAAGTGGAAAAAGACGCTCCAGGCACCGGGCTACCCAGAATTCCTTGCTCACGCCGGACTATACGCGACATGGGATGATCACGAGAGCACTGACAACAGCAAGCTATATGACAAACCAGCGTCCTTTCGCGAGCTCGCCCGTGACAGTTACTTCCAACATACAGTCCAACCGCAAAATCTGCCGAACAAGCGCTTTTGGTCGAGTTATCGTTGGGGAACCACCGCAGAGTTTTTTGTCCTCGACTGTCGTGGAGAACGCCAACCAGACAAAAATATTTACATCAGTCAAGAGCAAATGGACTGGCTGAAAAAAAGTCTCAAAGAGAGCCCCTGTCATTTTAAGATCTTGCTCAACTCCGTCCCTATCATCAAATTCACGCCTATCTGGATTGTCGCAGAGGACGACCGCTGGGAAGGATATCACAACCAACGCGAAGAGCTATTGGACCATATCACGACGCAAAAGATCTCCAATGTTTGGTTCTTGGGAGGAGACTATCACATCGGTGTCGTGGCCAAGGTTGAGCGCGAAGGTCCTCGCAGCAACTTGTGGGAGATCCTCGTGGGACCAGGAGGCAATCACCCCCCAGAGGTGCTCGCCAACGTCCTCGGAAGCATGGAAGGAAACGAAGAGGCGATTGCACCGCCCGATCAATTTAAGTATATCGCAGGAAAAGCTGCCGCGACCCTCATCACATTCGACCCCATCGAAGACACTGTCCACGTCAAATTTGTCGACCCAGAGACCGAAAAAGTCGACTTTGAAACCACCCTCTCTCAAGATCCCAAAAAGCTCGCGTAAATGGCTCTTTCTTGGATGTTCCTTACTGTTGCAACTCAACGGCTTTGAGTCGCAGTCGTTGTGTTGTAAAAGTGACTGAAAAAGTGCGCGGCTTATATTCGGGAAGGCGCATGACGACCGAAACAGTCTCCCCCGGACGCCCGCGGATGATGCAGGGCGTGACACCGACCACTTTATCTCCCACACTGACGATCGCGCCGTTGGGGTTAGAATGTAACATGACCGACACTTTAGTGTTTAATAGAGAAGGTTTCTTTCGGCGTACTGCGGGGACTTTTCCGCGCACCACACGACGTAATAGAGGTGTTTCTTTTGTGGCTCCCTTTCGCATCTGGACGACCCACCAACTCACGCCGACACCAAGCCCTACACAGCCAAGCACAATCGCCAACCAAAAGAGTATAGAACGTCCCTGACTGGCGCGCCCTCCCCCATCGACCTCTCCCATACCAAATGCAGCTCCCTTTCTCGACGCCTTGGACTGCTTTTCCAATTCGTATTGAAAGGTCATCGCCTCCTTGAACTGCCCCCAAAACATTTTCGCGTCCTTAGGACGGTCTTCTGGGCTTTTTGAGAGCGCGATAGCAAAAAACTCTTCGAGCTGAGGATGCCAAGGACGTTGAGGGACGACATCTTGTAGCAAAGGAGGAAGATCTTGTGCGTGCTGACGAATTAACACCCCGAAACTCTTTCCACGAAAAGGAGGGGCGCCCGTCAAACACTGATACAAAATAATCGCCAATGAATACAGATCTGTTCGACCATCAATGTCGCGAACATGCACGTCAGCTTGCTCAGGAGCCATATAAGTAGGAGAGCCCAAACACACACCAGACTGTGTCAAATTCACTTCATCTTCGACCGTTGCGATACCAAAGTCGATCAGTTTTGCGACCTCTTTTCCACGGTGATCAGTGCTTAGGATAATATTAGATGGTTTAATATCGCGGTGTACAATGCCCTGCTGATGGATCAGTTGAAGCGCTGAACATAATTGCTTCGCCACGCGCATAATCCGCTTAAGAGGAAGCGTTTGACTCCGCTGTTTCGCAAGGGTCATCTGTAGACTGTCCCCATCGAGATACTCCATCACGATGTAGTATCCATATCCTTCCAGCCAGCCAAAGTCGGAGAGCTGTACAACATTCTCATGTCGGATCTGTGCGATGGAGCGCGCTTCACGACGAAAACGTTCGATGATATCGGGACGCTTTTGTTGATCGAGATTCAACATCTTGATGGCAAAGGATGTTCTCAATTCGGGATGTTCGGCGCGATACACAGAACCATACCCACCTGCCCCCAAGACCTCTACGATCTGGAGGTTACCGATCACGTGACCGATCAGAGGATCATTTTGGACCTTTCGCTTTTTGCGCACACGCTGTGTGTGATCACCACGATGAGGTGAATGAGGCTCACTGCGTCGGTTGCTACGACGCAAGCCTGCGTTCTTTTTCCTCGCGACAGGCGCACGCGCACCGACCTCCTTTTTGAGAGCGTAGAGCATCGCGTCATCTTTTGCCATCGTATGATCGAGCATATTGGCCCGCTCTTCAGGACTCAACATCTTCGTCTCAGGAAGCACCGAAGGTTGCTCATCCTCTTCTGGTGGGCGTCCTTGGGGCTCTTCACGCTCTCGTGCTCGACTCATTCAACTCAAGCCTTTCGTATAAAATAAGTGCGGTATACTCGGATACAACCGCAAGAATTGACGTTGCCATGCTTGCTCACAAAAGGACGCCGCAATATATCACAATCCTCTAGGAAGTGAAACGTCTCATCAACACCACTTTCAGTGAGAGACTTGACGCATCTCGACGCGCCAGATATGAGACAAAGACGAGCCTATTTGCTCGCCATGACACAAAAAGTCACCTCACCACAGGAAAGACACACCATGCACATTCACCTCGCCCCCATGGAAGGGGTTGTTGACTCAATCATGCGCCGACTGCTCACCGACATTGGTGGGTTTGATGCCTGTGTGACGGAGTTTCTTCGTGTCACCAACACACTGCTCCCGGCCAAGTTGTTTTACAAACACTGCCCCGAACTACACACCAAGTGTCATACCCACGCAGGTACACCTGTACTCTACCAACTGCTCGGTGGAATTCCAGAACATCTCGCAGAGAATGCACTCCGCGCAGTGGAGCTTGGCGCCGTTGGCATCGATCTCAATTTTGGATGCCCTGCCAAGAAAGTCAATTCCCATGATGGTGGCGCTGTTCTCCTACGAGAGCCACAACGTCTATACGATATCATTCAGTGTGTACGTGCACACATCCCAGAAGACATTCCAGTGAGCGCAAAGATAAGACTTGGATACGAAGATAAATCCCTCGCGCTCGACATCGCAAGAGCGACAGATGAAGCAGGCTCCAGTCATCTCACGGTCCACGCACGCACCAAAGTCGAAGGGTACAAACCTCCTGCACATTGGGAGTGGATCGCACGTATTCGCGAAGTCGTCTCTCTGCCAGTCATCGCGAATGGCGACATCTGGTGCCTCGAAGATTACATACGCTGTCGTGAGATCACTGGCTGTGAAGATGTCATGCTCGGACGAGGTGCCCTCGCCCGCCCCGATCTCGCGCTACAAATCAAACACCACATCAACAACACTCCATACACACCAGCGAGCTGGGCACAGACTATTTCATGGGTCGATCACATGTTTCGGATCTATAGAAACATCGACGATCGCTTTGCTGTCAGACGTGTCAAACAGTGGTTGCGTATGCTTGGAAAAGGACACCACAAAGCCGTTGAGTTCTTTGCCACCGCAAAACGACTGACAGACGCCGACGCCATGCAACAAGCGATCCTCTCGGAGCAAGGACTCCCCCACTCTCTTCATACAGAGATCACATCAGATGAGCTAGAGCACTTCAAAGCGACACTTCAGCCTTGAGTTGTGAGGACATCACGTGAGTTGGCTGGAAGAAGACAAAGGATTGTTGTGGGAAATATGAGGAGGAAGAGAGGAGAGAGTGGAGATCAGGGGTTATCCCAACGATTCCAGGTAAAGCGACATCCCCAGCGGCTGTAGTTTGCGCGCGCTGCGTTGGTACGAGCGGACCAACGACGGAACTTGCGACGCAGACGACGACAACGACGGGAGTAGGAGCCACGGTAGCGACGGCATCGGGACCAACGCGCGAGATAGCGGTTGCGGATACGTCGCCAACTTCGGACCTGACTGGCCAAGGAGCGACATTTTGCAGCGCGGTATGAACCACCGGTGGGTGGTGCTTCGGAGCTTGGAGGAGGTGTGGTAGGTGCTCCCCAAGGGCTATCCCAGCGGTTCCAAGTAAAGCGACATCCCCAGCGGCTGTAGTTTGCACGTGCTGCGTTGGTACGCGCAGACCATGAACGAAACTTACGACGCAAGCGACGACAACGACGGGAGTAGGAGCCACTATGGCGACGGCATCGGGACCAACGCGCGAGATAGCGGTTGCGAATGCTGCGCCAAGTGGTTACCTGATTGGCCAAGGAGCGACACTTCGCAGCTTGGTAAGTTGAGCCACCATTTCCAGCCCATGGATCATTCCACTGGTTCCAGGAAAAACGACATCCCCAACGACTATAATTGGCACGTGCAGCGTTGACGTTTCGATACCATGCGTTGACACGTCGACGAAGGTACTGACACTTCGAAGAGAGTGAACCTCGACGCCACTTACATCGTTTCCAACGTGCGATGTAGCGGTTGCGGATACGTCGCCAAGAAGCGACCTGTCTCGCGAGTGAGCGGCACTTTGACGCACGGTAGGTACCACTTCCACCTCCGGGACCGTCCCAACGATTCCAGGTAAAGTGGCACCGCCAACGTCTGTAGTCAGCGCGTGCAGCGTTGGTGCGTGCAGACCAACGACGGAACTTGCGACGCAGGCGACGACATTTACGGGAGTAGGAACCACGATAACGACGGCATCGGGACCAGCGTGCGAGATAGCGGTTGCGAATACGACGCCAACTTTGGACACGATTACGCAAACGATCACATTGGAGTGAAGCGTCCGCTTGTGCAGGCATCGCGATACCGATACCTGCGAGCATCAACACACTCAGTCCAGCGATTATAAACTGTTTCATCTAACCTCCTTCATATTGAACCGAAAGTCGCGGGCCCAACTATCCGATCAAAAAAAACCCTTTATGGGCAGAATACAAACGACTGATGTTCCGTCTCTTCTTGTGGCAACACGGAAAAGACATCTTGTTGTCAGGCTATCGCGAGAAAGCCTAGCCGAGAAATCACAAAAAGGCAAATAACGTTGTCATGACACATCACACATACGTCCGTCACTTCCTTTTCACAAAAAGAGCGACAACTTGTGTGTGGAAAGTCTCTGTACATTCAGTCCCGATCTGTGTATCTCACACCTTGGACTCTGTTGCCTATCATTTGATTCAATTTGTTTTTGAGAAAGCAAGGAACTTTCATGTCTGCCAAAACTGACACACGAAAAATCAAAACACGAGAAACGATTACAGTTGATAAATTATCGTCTTCGACCAAACGCCTTGATATCGGATTTGAAGTAGAAGTCGGCGATCCCAAAGATCACCAGATCGGTGATCTTGTCGTCGTCCGCACACTCACAGATAATGCCCACTACAACCGCCTGGAGCTACGTAGTGGCCGCATGGCACGTATCAAAGTCCATGATGTCCTACTCGGCGTCCTTGGAAAACGCCGCGCGCTCAAGGGTTTTGTCGGCGATGTCCCAGCCAAACTGCAGACTGGTGACAAACTCCACTTGCTCAACCTTGGGGGCCTTATTGGTCGATGTTCAGGACGCTTTCACGGCTTAGGACGTCCCATTCAAGTCGAGTTCCTTGGTAGCGTTGTGCGCAATGGAAAACCACTCAACATTCAACAAGCTGCGCTCGAACCCCACCCTGAAAATGTGGACTTTCCGCCACTCATCATCGTCGCAGGGACCGCGATGAACTCGGGAAAGACACAGGTCATCACGGAGGTGATCAAGCAGTTTACGAGAAATGGCTACAAGGTATCAGGTGCCAAGCTGACAGGGGTCGCCGCACAGCGAGACCTTCTCAACATGGAAGACCACGGCGCCGTTGAGACGTTGAGTTTCCTTGATTGCGGATTTCCATCCACTGTTGGGATCGATGACATCGGCCCACTTACACGCACTATCCTTCACCATCTTAACAAAAACAACCCTGACATCGTCGCGATCGAGCTTGGTGATGGTTTGCTTGGCGATTACAACGTCGCCAACCTCTTCGACCACGATGACATCCGCAGAGCGTGCGCAGCGATGATTTTGTGCGCGGGTAACTTTGTCGGTGCACTCGGTGGTATTCACGTGTTGCGCGAAAAATACATGCCTGTCAACATCGTCTCCGGTCCCTGCACTGACAGTAAAATGGGCGTCAAATTCATCAAAAAACAATTCGCATTACCAAGCGCCAATGCCATCAACGATGGAGAGCGCCTCTTCGAGCTCGTCCAAACACAAATTGAGCAGTGGAGAAACGGCTAAGCCATAACACACGCTCAGTAAGTCTTCTTTGTCTTCCCAAGCACATCGTCGATCGTGGTCTTTTTCACGCCTGCAAATTGTAAAATGTGTTTGATCATCTTGTCATTGGTCCCAGGTGACAGGATATCGCCCGCCAGAACATGATGACCAGGTCCCTCGCCTTCGATGTGTACGAGCTCCTTCTTCTTGGAGCCCCACAACGGAAAGCGCTGCTCGATCAGGCTCGAATCCACGACCTTGTCCTTCTTCGAATAAAACAACAACGTCGGGGTCTTGATCTTGGAGACGTCTGTGCTGTTTGTGATCTGCACAAGTCCCATCATCGGCAACAAGACCTTGCTCTCGTAGCGATGTGTCCACATCTTCGCGTGCATTTTGTTCGCAGGTTTCCACTGCCGATGCGAGCCTAACAGCAACTGCACCAAGACATTGCCCCACGGCCACAACAAGATCCTGGAGAGCTTGTTTTTGGGAAAGAAGTTGGCGGACGAGACGACTAACATATCGGGCTTATACTCGCTATTTGCTGTAAGCCAAATCGCGATAGAGCCACCTGTTGAAGACCCCACAAGTAACACCTTTTTACCAAGCCGACGGCCGACCTCGATCGCCTCAACACCGTCATTGAGCCACCCATGAACACTCGCCTCAGACATCGCCTTGTTGCTGCGTCCGTGCCCTGTTAAGCGCGTATAAAAGAGATTGGCCTTGAGCCCTTGTGCCACCTTGATACAAACAGGATCGAGCTCCTGACGCGATGCCGAAAAACCATGTATGAAGACCACTGACCAATCCGTCTGCTCTTTCTTTGTAGGATCAAACCAAACGATCTTTTTGTTGGTCCCAGCACGCAGATCGGAAAATCGACTTTCGTTCGTCAGGACGTACTTTTCGACATCCTTTGGTAGCGTAACTTTTTGTAACGTTGTGTCGATCTTCACACGTGGTCCGAGCACAAAAACCACCACCAAGACCGCGAAAAACCCCAAGCATCCAAACGTCATTTTTTTCTGCATTCCTGTTTGTCCTTATCCTTGTTTACTTTTGTCTGTAGCGGAAAGTTTAGCAAGAATGCGAGCACAACGACAATCATTTTCTCGAAAGGTCGTCGCATCAGTACAAAAGACAGATCACACACGCTGTCTACAAAGCGAGTGACTCGTTATGATTGATTGTCTGGACAATGTGGGGAAAAAATCTTACGGAAGAGAAGATGAGGAAAAAGTCGTCTGAGAGACAAGAATCACATCATCGAATTCAGATGTGTTTTCAACGTCTTTCACCGACGGGATGTTGTTTGTTTCTTTTGTTTGGATGTGATTTTCGCGACACGTTGCTTCTTTTGCTCTTTTGGTTCTTCATCAGTGATGTGAATCTCTTGTGGAACAATCACTTTTGTGTTTTGCCATTGGGTGTGTGTACAACCCGTTTGGAATAACAACGCTACGAAAAAACCAATCCAAACCATTCGATGTTTCATTTTTATGCTTCTCCTACTTACCATCTCTGCCGAGCGACACAAGCAACATTCGCACCAACAATCAAAACACATAAAAATTCTTTATTAAAAAGGACATATACTTTCCAAAAACACACATGGAGTACAACGGGAGGTGTGTTCTCTTGCCAACTGGAGCAGCTATACACCATCCATTCATTGTGTAGCAAAAAATAGACACAGACATGATTTATATTCCCTTGTCATGGGGTGCGGAACATTTTTCCTCTGGCGCAAAAAACAGATCGCTGTATAATGTAGCTGTTACAATCACATTGTACTTTTCCCAGAAAAACGGAGTCAACGACATGCAGAACACTCTCAGCGTGCACAAAAAGTTGCCACTTGCGCTTTTTGCCCTCTCACTTCTTGCGCTCAGCTTGTGGGCGCCAGCTTGTGGAGTCACCCCACCCACCGTGACTGAGGAGGCGAAAACCGAGCCAGTCAACAAAACTGAAAAAACCAGCGAGCCGATCGCAGAACCCAAACCCGAACCTGCCCCAGAACCCAAGGCAGAACCCAAGGCAGAACCCAAGCCTGAACCCACCCCAGAGCCCAAGGCAGAACCCAAACCCGAACCCACTCCAGAGCCCGCTCCCGAACCTACGGTAGATGCCTCTGAACCATTGCCAGAGGGTGCGTGTAAACCTGGTGAGAGCCAGGCTTGCTACACAGGCCCCAACAACACCGAAGGTGTCGGCATCTGCAAACAAGGTCTTCAGACCTGCCAACCAGACCGTACATGGGGCAACTGTGAAGGCGAAACACTCCCCGGAGCTAAAGAGATCTGTGGGAACAAACTCGATGATAACTGCGATGGCAAGACTGACGCCGAAGATATGGGTGCCTGTACCTGTAACCCTGGCCAAACACAACCTTGCTACAGTGGTCCCCAAGGAACCGCTGGAACAGGTGTCTGTAAAGAAGGCACACAAACCTGCGACAGCAACAGCACATGGGGCGCCTGTCAAGGAGAAGTGTTACCAGGCGCAAAAGAGATCTGTGGAAACAAACTCGATGACAACTGTGATGGCAAAACTGACACCGCAGACGCAGCTGTTTGCGAATGTGATCCACAAAAGACACGCCCCTGCTACACCGGCCCCCAAGGCACAAAAAATGTTGGTGCCTGTAAAGAAGGCACACAGACCTGTAAAGCCGATGGTAAATGGGACGTTTGCAAGTCCGACGTCACACCACAAAATGAGACCTGTGATGGCATCGATGAAGATTGTGACGGAAACGTCGACAATGTCGCCTCAGGACAAAATCTGTGTTCAACAGGAAAGCGTTGCCTCGGAGGAAAATGTGTTTGTGATGCGACTTCTTGTCCGACGGGTTGTTGTAACGCAAGTGGAAACTGTGTCGCAGCTGCCACCAACAGCCAGTGTGGTGCAAATGGCGTAGCCTGCGTAAATTGCGGCCAAGGACGAGTCTGTAGCGGTGGCAAGTGTGTGTGTAACGCGACCTCCTGCCCCAACGGATGTTGTGACGCAAATGGTCAATGCCAAACAGGAAAGAGCAACACTGCTTGCGGAACAGGTGGTATCGCATGTAAAGCCTGTCCGTCTGGACAGGGATGTGATCCAAGCTCCCAGGTCTGTGGTTGTGGTCCCAACACTTGCTCGACAGGTTGCTGTAACAGCTTGGGCAAATGTGTTTCTTCCACGACACAAGCGTGTGGAGTAAGCGGAAAAGCCTGTCAGGCCTGTGATGCCAAACTCGCAAATGTCTGTACTAACGGCCAATGTCAGTGTGGTTCTGGCCCCTCTTGTAAAGTCGGCCAACGCTGCAACGGAAGCAAATGTGTCTGTGACTCCACCTCATGTCCAAGTGGTTGTTGCGATGGAACAACTTGTATCAGCACACCCATCGCAGCCAAGTGTGGAACCAGCGGTAGCGCATGTACCACATGTGACGCAACAAAAGCAGACACCTGCACCAATGGCAACTGTCGCTGTGGTACAAGTGCTGCGTGTACAGGTGCTGCCAAATGTGTCAATGGAAAATGTGATTGTGGGGATCCGACCTTCTCGCAAATCAAAATCAACAACACAGCATATGCAGGTACCGCGATCAAAGTCGCTCCAGGATCACAAGTCGCTCTCTCCCTCGCATACAGTCTTTCACGACCATGTAGCGGTAGCTGCACCGTTCAACTTGCAATCGGAAACGCGACGACGGGATATGGTGGAGAGTCCTTTGGTTGCGCTTACAGCGGCATCCCTAACAAATGCCCCTCATCCACATCAGGCTCTGGTAACTTCACCTTTACGGCACCAAGATCGCCAGGCGTTTACGATATTCGATGGAAGCAAGACCTCTTGCCTGCCTGTGTAGATTCGACCAATCGTTTTGATGCGCTTGATAATGGGGGGAGCCTCTCTGTTCTCGCCAAGATCCAGGTCACACAACCCACCTGCGGTTCACTCACAAACAGCGTCTACAACGTCTCTATCAATGGGGGAGGCAAAGAGGCAACGGTCGCTCCGGGCTCGACAGTCACAGTCAAAGCCAGCTACAATGTCGCCAGGCTACCAAGCTGTCCAGCTTGCTTCATAGAGATCGCAGCAGGCCTTGTCGGCGGTGCCAACCCCCTCGGTGTTGGTTGCTTCTTTATCGGTGGTGGCGGTGTCTGCCCCAATCCCAGGAGAGGCTCCAAAACCCTCAGCTTTACAGCACCGACTGTCAAGGGAACATACTACTTCCGTTGGGGTGCCTACTTGGAGTTCTCGTGTAGAGACGCCCTCAAAAAGCTCACAGCCAACCCCCCCAAACGCCCCAACACGTTCGGTGTACTGATCGTCAAATAACACGGACTGTTTGGATTAGAGATTCTTTTGGATCAGGGGGAGGAGGGCATCCCAACGAAGGAGCCCTGGTTTGCGGGATGGTTTGACACGGATTGTGCGACCACCTGGACCGCGGCTTGTACCACCTGGGTGGAGGGGGTGTGGGTTGGAATCGCTCGGCTTAAACAACCAACTCGTACCACGTCGGAGAGCCTTCTTACCAGCACCAGGACCAGCGACATAAGAAGTCACAGCCGCGGCCAATTCGTTTTGGCTCATCTCAGGTTTAAGCGTCACACCTGCATACGCAGCGTTGCGTTTGAGGTGTTCAGCTGCAACAACAGCAGATTGTAAAACCCCATTCTCTGAGGGTTTTCCCCGCTCCCACTTACCCAGTCCGTGTTCTGCGAGTTTTTCGTTCGCCCAACTCGTCTTCACGAAGCGATCATCCAACCCAAAACCAGACTCAGGTCCATTTGTAGACGCTTTGTACGTTCCAAACTGAGACTCATTGGCGTGGACAGCCGCGATCAGCTCAGCAGGAACACCTGTCAATGCAGATGCTTTTTTGTAGGTCTCGCCGTACTTCTCCATCGCCTCGGGGACTCTCTTACCGAGCCCTGTTTCTTCGGCACGCTTCACGGCGTTGGCGTTTTGGGTGTAAGTCAATTGACTCGGCTGATACCCTTCGACAGAAGAAGGATTGGCTGGGTTATTTTGCGTAGTCTGCTCCCCTTCAGCAGGTCTTGCAGTACCGGGTTGCAACGATGCATCCAAAGATTGCATGGACTGACGACCAAACTTTCCGTCAGCCTTGAGCCCGTTGCTCTCCTGGAAGGCTCTGACAGCCCGCTCCGTTCCAGCACCAAATTTACCGTCAGCTTCGAGAGGAGGGTTGGCGCCGGCTCTATTGAGGAGCTGCTGCATCTCCTTCACCTCGACACCACTGCTCCCCTGCTTGAGAATGCCTCCACTTTCGAGCTTGCTCTTCAAATGAGTGCCAACAGTGGGTGTATCCTGTCCAGCCTGACCGCGCTCAAACGTCGACTCAGTGCGCTCGGGCGTGTGGGTTTTGGTCTCCTTGGGTGGTGCTGGAGGCGGTGGGGGTGGTGCTACAGTTTCGGTTCGTTTGATCGTTGGCATGCTCTTCTTCCTCCTCGAAGTGTTGGGTTTATATCGGCTCGCTTGTCAAAACGTGTATTCGTTTTCTGACTCACATACAGTTTCGGATAGTCAGATGCCAAAGTTGTCAACAAATTACACTTTTACACAAAAACACGACAAGAAAAGAAATATATACACAGCAATTACATGTTAAAAAAAAGAGTTTTCAAGAATCCAAAAGATACACATGAGGGGGCTGTTGATACCACGTATACAGGGGAAACTCGAATGCTGATCCAGGGGCAGTTGCACTTGTGTCTTCGCAAAGTGCACCCGAGCATATGTCATCGTCCCTCATGGCAACACGTATGTCGCAAGCGACATCCTCATAACGTTCAACTGCTTGCGAACTTGCAGCGGCTGTCATTTGCGACGCCACTTTGCAACGACCCCTTCAACAAACCTCTCCATCCCCCTAAGCCTTCGGCTCTTCCCCCTTCCTCTCCATCCTCTGGAAGAGGAAGGGGGACCAATCAAACGATACACACGTGACTTTGGAACCCCCTCAGTCCGACCTACGGTCGTCCAGTTCCCCCTGTTTGACCTGCGCTTTGCTTCAGTCGACAAGGGGAGCGATACAAAGGAGAGAACAGAACCCCCTCAGACGGGCTTCGCCCGCCAGCTCCCCCTGTATGACCTACGCTTTGCTTCGGTCGACAAGGGGGAGCGATACATATCAAACCGTATATCGCGATATAAGCTAAATCTTCGTGTATGCCGTTTGATTGGTCCCTCCTCTCGAAAGGCTTGAGAGGAGGGAAGGAGCGGAGCGACAGGGTGGTGAGTTTGTTGAGGTGGATGATTGCAAGTGAAGACGCAAAAAACCCACTGCAACTTCGCGAGTAAAAGGGAATCCAAGGGTATGGCCTTGCCATATCCGCCAGAAAGTGAGGGATGAAATAGGATGGTCAGGGGAGTTTGCGGAGACACAAGTGCAACGTCCGCCAGATCAGTATGAGGCGTATGTTGCAAGTGCATGAAGCAAATAAGACGTGAAGAGAAGCCTCTCGAAGAAAAGGATATCAGGGGTTTGTGCAGAAGTTACTTGTGCAGGTGATACCGCTTGATGCAAAGGGCAGTTTGGTACAGTCTGCGGTCGTAGTGCATTTGACCATGCAGGTGTTACTGGAAGTGTTACAAGCTTCACTGCCTGCTGGGAGCATTGTGGTCGCACAGTTGACAGCCGCAGTGCAGCTTGGATCTTTTACGTCGATGTATACCGTTGTGGTTTTGGCGATCTTCGTGCAGGTCGTATTTTTACAACGGTAAGCGTATATCGGGTACTTTTTGGCGACTTTGATGCTGGAGAGGTCGATCGTTCCTGTCAGCTCATTACCGCTGTTTTGTGCAACACCAGGGATTCTGTTGAGGACTTGATCGTTGAAGACAATGATGTCGCCTGTGACGAAGTTAGCACCTCTGACGCTGATTTGCTGCTTGGCATTCCCACGGTAAGCAATGGTCGGGGACACACTGCTCGCAGTTGGATCGGGTGGTGGTTGGATGGAGAAGACTGCGGGGTTACTTCTCTCTCCTGTCGGTAACTCGACGTAGAAGACATAGTCACCCTGTGGCAATCCGGTCAAGTCGAATGAACCGTAGATGTAAGAGACATATGGAGTGCTGATAGTGTAGCGGCTTGAGACGTCCTGCTTCGTGTCGTTGTTGATGATCACAACTTTGGGGTTTGATGAACAGCTTGTTGAGGTTCCGGATGTTTGACAGAAGCCAGAGCCGTAAATTGTGACACTCTTCGAGCTATCCTTTCCAGCGACCGCAGTGGTGTTGGAGAGATAGTCGATGACTGCTGAGGGCTTAGGACGAACAGCGACGGTGTATTCGTTACTTTTCTTACCGTTCTCTTCTACATAGAAGCTGTATGTACCGGGCTTTGTATTGGTGAGATCAAGTTTGGGGATGTACATCAACAAGGGACCACCATACGTCGCAGCGACTTTTTGACCTGCAAAGTAGAGGACTGAGTTGGTTGTAAATCCTGAGCCAGTGACATTGATTGGCCCAACGGATTGGCCTCTCTGCAGTTTGGTCTCGGAGATATTGCTGATGGTCAGCGTTGGAGTAGAGACGACAGGGAACTTGATGGTGCTTGTCTTCTGACCGTTATTATTGTCGATTTGAATGGTCACGTCGCCAGGTGTCGCGGAGGAGAAGTCGATGATGTCTGTGACGATCTCATCCGATGAGAGGAAGGTCGAGTTGATCTCTTTTCCATTCCACAACAGCTTGTGATTTCTGGAGATGTTGACGCCGCTGATGGTGATCTTGGTCTTGGCACCGACCTTGACATATGCAGGCACTGTGCGACCGATGATTGGGGTTGGTGGGTCGACGACGAGGAAGGGCACCGGTGTACTCTTCGCACCACATGGGTTGGTCACGTGGACATCGTATTTTCCAGGCTTGATTCCGCTCAAGTCCAGCTTCACTTGAAGGTCGTAGCAGTAGCTGCTCGTAGAGCTAAATGAACAAGCTGTCTGTTGTGGGACACCGTTGAACAGCAAGACCGAGCCAGGCAAGAAGCGACCGACAGAGTAGTTGTAGTCTGCTTGTATGCTGATGATCGTGTCTGCTGCACCTGAAGCAGGTCTGAGTCGTTGAACGCCTGGGGCTGTTGGTTTGCCACCAAGAACGGGGAATTCATAGTCCGTCGAAGAGCTGCTGCCATTGAACACTTTAACTTTGTAGAGTGTCGCGGAGGTGCTGCTGCTCGCGGAGATGTCGTTTTTGCTCAGGGAGAACTTGAGCTGTGTGGGGGACACATAAGTCAGCTTGTACTTGGGATTTGTGTTGTTGGGGGTGTATTTCTTGGTGTTGAATTCGAGTGTGGACTTGGGCAAGAAGTTGCTACCAAAGACCTGTACTTCAGTATCGCAGCTCGTATTCCAACCGGAAGGTGTCAACGTCGCGATGCTTGGGATAAGATCGGAGATGTTGACTTTGTATGCGTTGGATTTTTGTCCTGCAGGGTTGACGACTTTCGCCTGGAAGCTACCTGATTGCCATCCGTTGGTTGTATCGAGCTCTGCTTCGAGGTAGGTGCTACTTTTGAAGGTGACGTTGATCGTCTTTGTGCCGATTTCGAGCTTCGCGCCTTGCTTGAAGCGTCGTCCGTAGATCGCGATCGTGGTCTTTTTGTCGAGGTAGATGGTAAAGGGCAAGATTCGGTCCAAGACAGGTGTCGGGGATGTACTCTCGATGAAGAACTTCTCGACGTTGGACTTTTGGCCATCGGGGTTTTGGACGTAGACGTCGACAAAGCCCTCTTTGCTGTAACCTGTGAGGTCAAGCTCTGGATCTGCCTGGACCTCTGTACGGTTTGGACGCTTGGATGGGAGCGCTTTTCCATCGAAGTAGATGACCGCGCCTGGGTTGTACCCAATCCCGTGGACGCTGAATGTGACTTTTGAGCCAAACTCCGCGGAGGGTGGGTTGAGGACGTTTAAGACAGGTGCTGCTGTTGGCGCGAGAACTTCAAGCTGGACGACGTTGGACTGTCGACCCGCAGGGCTCTTGACGATGACATCGTATTTGTCTGGGATGACATCTTTCAGATCGAGATCAGCTTGCAACTCTTTGTCAGAAACAAACGTGGTCTTCAACTCTGTTGTGTTGGAGAAGAAGATCTTGGAAGCTTGGACAAAGCCTTCACCAATCACTTTGAGCGTGATCTTGGTGTTGGTGTAAGGTCTCGCCGGATCGAGTGAGGTGATACTCGGAGTGGGGATGTCTTTGATTGTGAATTTGAGTTGGTTGCTGCGTTTGTTATTGGGGTTGATGATCTCAAAGTCATGGGTACCAGGGGTGGCACCTTGGAGGTTCATCGTAGCAGTCAACTCAGTCTCTGAGACAAACTTTGTCTCATAACGTTTACGGTTGAGAAGGATCATCGCGCCATCGACAAAGTCTTTTCCTGTGATTTTCATGGACACAGAGGACTCGACGAGACCTTCTGTGGGGTCCATTTTATCGAGGCTTGGTGTGAGATCCCATCCGTTCAGGACGTCCACTACGACAGTATCGGGATCTGAAGCGAGACCTTTATCATCAGTGACGACAAGCTCGATCTCGTAACGACCGGTTGCATCAGGTTGGAAGCTTGGTTTATCCAATGTTGCATCGGCAAACTCAGCTTTACTACCATTTGGTTTGGTCTTGAAGGTCCATTTGTACTTGATGTCATCGCCATCTGGATCGCGACTGTTGCTGCCGTTAAAGTCGACTTTTGTGCCAGGCGCGACTTTTTGGTCGGGACCTGCGTCTGCGAACGGTTTGTCGTTGGGGGCTGCTGTGACGCTGATGGTGACTTCATCGGAAGTGACTGCGTCGTTGCTCTGGTCGTTGACTGTGACCTTGAGCGTGTATGTCCCGACAACGTCTGGAGTGAAGGTTGTATTTTCAGCCTTTGGATCGGAGACTGTGGCGCTGCTGCCGCTCGGGGCTGTAAGCTCCCATGTGAAGATAAGATAGTCACCATCTGGATCGTCCGATTCGGACGCGCTGATCTTGACTTTTTCACCGACAACGGCCTTGGAAGGTGCTGTCACTTTCGCTGTTGGGGGATCGTTCTTGAGGGGTTGAAGGCATCGTTTCGCGCGACACTCTAAAGTCTCAGGGCAATCGGCTTGTGTCTCACATGGTGAGTTTTCTGTGGGCTCGCTGCCACCATCCGAACACGCTGACAAAAACAGCATAGAGAGTAGGGCAAGCCACACACTCCATTTCCAAATACATTTCATCGAGAATCCTCCGGGCTTAAAATACAACACAATCCTTGTAGGGTGCGTGTGCGACGAAAAGCTATCGACACTACCCATGTATCAGTACAGTTGATGCGTAAAGCAAGGTTTCTATAGGGTTCGCTTTAGGAAGCGAAGATACATCCATTATATGTCGATCGTAAGGACATGCCTATTACAGCATACTTACGAAAATTCACCTGAATGTTACAGCCTTTGAACCAAAATAGCAACGCCCCCATGATACACCTCTCCGTTTTCCATCGTGTGGATTTTTGGGGATCGGGTTCTTTACAATGCAAAGACCACACAGCAAAAGACCCACTTTCTCACCGTTTTGTCTCCTCCACACACATCCACTCAACTCCACAACTCTGGTGTCGACACTTTCATTGTGTTATCAGTCTCTTACAGAAAATTGTCTTTATTTGAGATCGGATTTGAATTGGTTGCGTTTGAAACAAACATGCTCACCGCAGCGTATCGCTTTCACTAACAAGCTCAACATCGTTCAAGATAAAGGAGTGTATGATGAAGAAACATGTCTGGAGCGCTTTGTGTGTCGCGGCTTTTTTGCTGCTACCACAGCTCGCACAAGCCCAAGGCTTTTTGATCCCAACTGACCGTCGGGTCGCCCCTCTCGCTCTCAAATATCACCGTGTCTCCGTGAAGATCAAAGACCGCGCAGCACGCACCACCGTCAAACAGGTCTTCGTCAACAACACCAATCGCTTGCTCGAAGCGCACTTCGTGTTTCCCTTACCACCGAGCGCAACTGTCTCCAACTTCGTGATGTACATCAACGGCAAAAAGACCAAAGGTGCCGTTCTCGTCCGTGAAAAGGCCGCGCGC